>NZ_JAIUGS010000039.1:0-1389 GCF_020164735.1 Mesorhizobium sp. ESP-6-4 | reverse complement strand
GTCCCCGCAACCAAACAACAAAACGGCCCGCTCTACGCGGGCCGTTTGCGTTTGTGATCGCAGGACGGACACGAAGGTCAGGGCTCTCACCAGACCGAATCATTCAACCAACATCGACCCGCATCGGCGCGCTCGTCATGGCGCTGCTCGCTAGTCGCTAGCTGGAATCATGAACCGCGGGCGACGAGGACGTCAAAGTGAGCGTGGCAGCGCACTCAGGGATCGGCGTGCAACCAGGCACGAAATAATATTAGCCGGTTGAGTTTTAAACTCAGCCGGCTCCCGCGTCTCAGCTGCCTCGAAATGGCGCCGAGGTCGTGGAATCGGCCGCCTAGCGATCCTCGATCGGCGCCGGCGTATCGACCCGAAATTTTGATCTCTGCCGATTCGGGTACTGTTGGGCCTTCACCGAATCGCCACGGGTGAATTGGAATCGAATCAACCCACTGCCAATTGTTGCTATCTATTGATATCCCCGCACCCGCCCCCACATTTCCGGAGGACGCCTCCATGCCCAACTACGCTTTGAACGAGCACTAAGAGCGCTTCATCAGAAAGCAGCTCGAATCGGGCCGCTACAACAATGCCAGCGAGGTTGTCCGCGCCGGGCTGCGCATGCTCGAGGATTTTGAGGCGAAGCGTGAGAAGTGGCTGCGTGAGGAGATCCCGTCGCGCGGGGCCGAGCTTCAGCAGGAGCCGGCAAAAGCTATTCCCGCCGAAACGGTGTTTTCCCGGCTGGAGCTCCGTCATCGCGCACGGCAGGCGAAAGCCAAGTAGGAAATGGAGTGCCGGATTGTCTTCCACACGAAGCGGAAGCCGAGCTCGAGCAACTCTATGACGAAATAGCCGAGCGTGCATCGCCGGCGGTTGCCTGGGATTTTGTTGTGGGCATCCGCGATCTCTGTCTGGGCCTGTCGACATTTCCGCAGCGCGGCACGAGCGGGTGGAGATCATGCCGGGGCCGCGGATCATTGGGTATCGTCGCGCGGTCAGTATCGTTTTCGCTGTCGACGGCGAAGCGCGTGCTGATCCTGGGCATCTTTTACGCAGGCCGGAACATCACGCCCGAGTTGCTGGAAGAAAGGCTCCGAACCGCAGGTCAAAAGGCTGCGACGATCGACATTCGGCTAAGTGCTGGTGGCTGCTTTAGGGCGACCGCATTCACTCGGCGAAGCGGTTGTGACGGGTATCGCCGCAACGGAAGCGCCGGCCAAAATTCAACCAAGCCAGCTTACGAATTTTGCCTTCGTGGATATCTCCACGAGAAATCGAAAAAAGAGCGATCTAGCCTGTTGACAGTTTGGTCGGGCGGCGACTATATACGGCCCACGAACGAGGGCGGTGCGCCGCTGGCGACGAAGAAGTTTGCTTCTAGGTCTGCCCTCTGTT
>NZ_JAIUGS010000038.1:0-5739 GCF_020164735.1 Mesorhizobium sp. ESP-6-4 | reverse complement strand
GGGGTGGAGCAGCCCGGTAGCTCGTCAGGCTCATAACCTGAAGGTCACAGGTTCAAATCCTGTCCCCGCAACCAATTTTGTCATAAATCAATAACCGCCTCGGTCTGACCGGGGCGGTTTTTGCGTTTTGAGAGGAATGCGGACTTCTCATCTCCCGGCCGTCGCATTCCGGCAGTATCACATGCTGTGAAGGCAGTGATCTTCGGTCGTGGAGAGCAGTTAGCCGCGGGCCGCAATGAAAGCACTAGGGTCCTCTGTCGCAGACAGACGAACTCTCTCGTCTCTCGCCCCATCGATTCTCCTGCACGCTCAATGGCGCGGTCGCGCCATCGCCTTTTTGAAAGCGATCCCCAGGAGTGACATATGGGAGGACCGGCAAGAGGCACATGCATGACACGACGAGAATTCTCCCGCGAGGAACTCTTCGCGATGGTCTGGGAAAGGCCGACCAGCGAGATCGCAAAGGAACTCGGCATCTCCGATGTGGCACTCACCAAGCTTTGCAGGCGCCTGCAGGTCCCTAAGCCACCCCGAGGCTATTGGGCGAAGGTTCAGGCAGGAGGTTGTTCCCGGCGCCCACCCTTGGGTGCCTTCCGCGAAGAAATCGATCGGCGCCGGCGTGAAACCGCGCGCATCCAAGCAGCCGGAACGCTCTCAGATCTTCAACGGCAATTCTACAACGCCGCGATAGCTGACCTGAAGGCGCAAGGCGTCGACGCTGCTGCGGTTACCGGAAACAGGCTCCCGAACCTCGCTCCGGACCTCGCGGCACAGCTTCTGCTGCTGATCCAGAACCGCGCTCACGACTGGATCAAGCAGGGAAGGATCGATGCCCGCTGGAGCCACTCGCTGCAGGGAAGCGCTGCCAGTCTCGTCGGAAAGCTGCTTCCATTAGCCCGGCCCCAGCTTCTCATGTTTGAGAGCGAGCAAAGAAGCCGGTGGTCGAGCGGGAACGGTCCCGCCGTTCTTGTCCGCCTCACCGCTCCCTTACAGGAGCGGATTGCCTCCCTGGTGCGCATGGTCCGAGAACACCAGCTCCACCATGTGGTGATGCCGCTGACTTCAGCTGACAATTCCTGGTCTACCCGCTACATCCACACTCCGGATTCGCGCATGTTTCTGAATAGCACCCTCTGCATCTCCGCCTCAGATATTTGGGTGGAAAGCACGCGACGCGCCTGGAGAGAGGAAGATCCGCCTGAGCGCATCGGTACCGCAAGATTGGCGCTGCGCGAAATCATGCCGATCGACTACATGCCCACTCGTGAAGTACCCCTGCCTCCTTCGATCACGAGAGCGACCGTTGCGCCCTACCGGGGGCGGCTCCAAGCACTGATGGACGCGGAGCAGGTTTGCGAAATGCTTTCTGGAGCGGCGCGCGCGATGGAGCGAAACGTGCCCAACGATACCCTCGCGCTAGCCGACAGAATCTGGTTCGGCGCCCACCGTCCGTTTCGGTCGGCCCGCGATGCCTGGTCGCGAATCGAAGAAGAGCTGGATCAATGGGAGACGGAGCTCGAGGTCGAACGCTCGGCAGTGGCAAAATCAATCCTAGGGATCGATATCGGTGATATCGTAACCGGGCAGGTTCAAGGCCGCATTGTCCGCATTTGTGTAACGAGCACGGCGGTCTACTCTAGTGAGAAAGGCATCGTCTTTGCGGTCGACGGAACTCGCTTCCGGAAGGACGGCACGCTCGGCAAGCAACAGGACGCGATCAGGCTGTACTTTGCAAATGACGTGTAGACGGCCTTGGATATCGAATAAGGAAACCGGCCCTCTGTCGTGCACTGGTCGTGCTGCGGTAGGTGGGTGTTATGATTCAGCTTTGCTACTTCGTCGCCCCACTCGGCACGCGCTGACGTAGAGACCTCTTCGAGGCTGCGGCGGACGCGGCGGCCTATCCCGCGTTCCACCGTGTTGTTCATCGAGAGGCGAGCAGCAGGAATCACCGCGAGCATGCCGACGGGGTCGACCGGGAGGCGCCAAGATGACCACCGGATCAAGGCCGACCGGCTGCTGACAGTAAGATGCCGACCTTGCGGTCTTGCATTCGCAGCAGCCACGATCGGGCTATAGCGCTGGGCTGAATCTAAGGCCCTGCCGTTCAGTGACAAGCTCCGTGAAGTCTGCAAGCGTCACCAGCCACGGCCGTTGGCCCGCACGGTACGTTTCATGAAGTCTAGCAGGAAGCACCAACTGAAGCCGTTCCGCCTTCTGGCTGGTCTGGTTTTCCGATTGCCGGCTCGAGCGTCAGCAGATGCTTTGACGAGATCCGTGCCGCTTCCGGCAGGACCTGGCGCCAGCGGTCTTTGAGCGTGGACTTGGAAGCGAGCATTGTCAGACGGGCAGGGGAGAAGCCTGGATCATGCCCTCAACGGAAGTCCGGTAGGAAGTGGGTTTCAGTTTTGCCAGCCTGCGGATTGCCGACCCGCAGCAACAGGAAGCGCTTAGGCTCAGTGTGACCCGTGTGCACCATAGCCTTGTAGGCGACTATATGCTGCCGCGTTCTCCGGGAAGGTGACCTCGCTTGCTTTCAACCTGTCCATAGCACCTATCACCTCGTCGCTCCCAAGTACTCCGTTATCCGCGGGCACAGCAAGTGCTTCCACAGTCTCGATATCCCCTCCGCCAGCACTTATCCTGTCAATCTGACTTGCAAGAGCGACTGCTCGGCCACTGACGCTGCTGGCTACTAGCAGGCGTATGAGCGCGATACGATCCGAGGGCGTACCGGACAACTGCAGCCCTACCTTTCCCGCGCAATCATAGGCGTCGCTTTCCGAGCTTGGGGAAAATCTGCGATATTTGATGACCACTCCAATGACGCTTAGGTTGTACTTGCCGATTAGGCTGCATAGAGACGGGGGGACGACGCCCAAATCCCCAAACGCAGCAAGAATCGCTGGTCGCAGGTCTTCGTGTGCGCTTTCGGCCAGTACGCGTTCTGCCAAGGTCCGGGTGTCATTGAAGTCCGGATCCAGAGCGGCACCCGCATTAGCCATTTTTTTTATGATCCGTGTCAATTGGGCGCCATCGAAGGCCTGTTTACTATTCTCATCGCTATAAAGGCGCGTGAGCAGTTCGAACATTAGCTTAGGCGGCGTGTAATAGTACTCTGTACTGGGAACGTCGGCGCGAGCCCCGTGATCAAGCGCCATCTCGATAAGGTCGAGGTCCAATTTGCGATCATGCCAATCGATTTGGATAAGTTTATTTAAGGTCTTGGACTTTGGCGGAGCATCCACGCCATGCGAGAAGAAAAACCGGAGCGCGGCGCCGCTGGGCTCGGTGCCGTCGTGGTATTCATACGCCGCGTCCTCCTCCAACGCCTTTTGTGCTGCGGCAATATCGGCGCCATTGTCCAGAAGCGATTGAAGGGTGGCAGTGGCCGACGGGCCGTCTTGGATTTCAGCAGCAACGCTCCACCAATCCTCCATGGTACCGGTGCGACTAGGCATGGCGAAGAGGAGTGCGACAACCTGAGCAGTATACTTGCCCTTGTCGACAATCTTAGCGCCATAGGCGAGGGTGATGTCGGCTGGGACATGCTCTAGTGCCTTCCGCAGAAGCGTGAGGTGCCGCGCTCTCACCGATCCGCTCGCGATTGCAGGCCAGTTGGCGGACGCTCCACGTGCGAGCAGTGCGTCAAAAAAAGCGGTCAGTGCGCCTTCATTCCCATTTGTTGACTTGGCCGCAAGGACCAGAGCGGTGTCTCCATTCGTCAGCGGCAGGTCGACGCTCAACCCGCGCTTATCAAATTCAGCCAGAGCATCGTCGAATTTTCCGGAGTCAATCATTTTCCCTATTGCGCCGTCAAAGCGGGAGATCGCCTCGTCGATGCGTCTCGTCAGTTCGTCGTCGCGTTCAGCCGCAAAGTCTCTGGCGGTCTTCCCGTCGTTGTTGGCGGCCGCGAAGTTCACCTTCATGCCGAACAGCTCGGCTGCGATCTCACGGCTGACGCCGCGCGCAGCCCAGATCAGGGGAGTGTTGCAGGCGGCGTCACGGGCGTTTACGTCCGCGCCGGCATCTACCGCGGCCATGAATTTTCCGAAGTCCTTGGTTTTCGCTGCCGACAAGATTTCCAAATCCAAGGCTGCCACCGAGGGAATGCACGCCGGCGGCTGCGCGGCTCGACCCGGTAGTCCGAAACAACTGACGACGCTCAGACAAGCGGCTCCAACGAGCAGTACGTGTTTGCGGCTATCTATACCCATGAAGCGCAGTTGACGTGTATTCATGTGGCTCACCTTGTTCGGGTGGCAATGTCGAGATCGTTCGAGCGAAGCCATACCCCTACATTAACCAGCGCAGCGACCTTCGGATCGGTGCAGGGATCATGACTTCCTGGGACGACATGTTGGGCGTGAACGCCCACGAGTTGAAGTCGATCATTGTCAAACCGGAAAAGCGGCGCCCCGCTGCTGCCCACTTCGGACTGGCACGGATAGGCGAGACAATTTGGCCTGGGCATGGCTGCGATCACGCAGGTGTTGGATGCGTCATATCCCATGAACTTCACCCAGCCTCCGTCCGAAACCAGCTGATCATCAGTCACAGCGGATCCGGCGCTCAGTCTCTCCGTATACTGGTACGAGAATAGAACGATCCTGTCCCATAGCCTCGGGGCCGAAAGTTCAGGGAATGATGGTTCGGGACCGTCTGGCTTGATCTTAAGAAAGACGTAGTCCGAGCTCAGGTCGTCGGCTTCGAACGCCCATGGACGGTCTGTTCCGTGCGGATCCTCCTTGTAGGTGACTTGGATGGCACGCATAGGATCGGCGAAGGCGAAAAACTGCAAATGTCGAATATCCCTCAGCGTCTCGCTTCCAAGTGAGACTTCCTCGTCTGCCGTCGTTCTGCGAAAGACGCAGTGACGTGCAGTGACGAGCCAGTCTTTGGATATCCGGGTTGCTGTGCAGAATATTTGGCCCCCGCGCCCTTGCTCCGGTTGTTGGAAGAGGATGCCACTGACCTGCGCGATCTGAGCCAATTCCTTGTCGGGCAACATGGGTGGCAATTGCGGATTGAGCGCCGTCGATCCATCCCAATGGGTGTTGGGATCTGCAACACAGCTCTGAACATAGGCGGCGAGAGCGGCATGACACTTATTCTCAGTGTCGGCAACGCACCCCTCGTAGTGCGCTCCGCGCAGCGGCAGCAACGCTTCGACCGCCTTCCCACAGCTCTTAGCGAACGCAGACTGTGAATTCTGACGCAGCGCTTGGATGGATGGCGGAATATTCGCCCATCCGGAGGCAGTAGCGCTGCTTAGCGTAAAACCGCCCAGCACCGCCCCGGTGGCGCCTTCGGGGTCGACGATCAACTTATTGAAGTCGACCGCAGTGAGTTTTCTCCAATCAACACCGCCCACCGGATAATCGGATGGGGCGGGAATGTCGATTCCGGGTGTTTCGAACAGCTGGAGTTTTTTAGGTTCCAGGTCGTATCCAGGAGCCGGCTTGTTCTTGTCGAACAAGGCTTGCAGAAAGTTTGCGTTCAGCCCATCCGGCGGCACAGCGACTTGGATTCCGTTGAGGTTCAGCGACGATGGCTCACTGGAAGGACTTTCGCCCGAGTAGGTTGGCCTCGGTGAGTTCGTCAGACCAGGGATAATGATCGTGTTGTTCCCCACGCCAAAGCCGGTCGATGCACCGAAGGTGCTCGATGGGCTGGGAGAGCCGCTACCTGAGCCCGCCCCAAATCCGCCGGGGCCTCCGCCACCACCAGCCCCACCAC
>NZ_JAIUGS010000037.1:2500-6021 GCF_020164735.1 Mesorhizobium sp. ESP-6-4 | reverse complement strand
AGATCGTAGAGAGAAGATTGTCTTCATCCGGATCCTGTGGATCTGGAAGTGAGCTGAACATGCGCTTTGCAGACCTGGCAGCGACCTACTCTCCCGCGTCTTGAGACGAAGTACCATCAGCGCTGGAGCGTTTCACGGCCGAGTTCGGAATGGGATCGGGTGCAGCCGCTCCGCCATAACCACCAGGTCGGCAAAACGCATGTTCAAATCGAGAAGCTGTTTGAGCGAATAGCCAATAGTGAGTAGCGAATAGGGAGCCCTATTTGCTGCTTTCTCTAAGCTGTTCGCTGGTCTTTGTTGTGCCTTTGACGTTCTTTCAGCCTGGCGCCCTTCGAAGCGAAGCTTCGCAAGGTCGACCGACCGTCGGCGCTGTTGCGCCGCACCCACGTAGCGCCGCCCGCAGGGCGGAACAAGCGTGAGTGAGAATGGCGACAATCCTTCGGATTGCGCCTTGATGGATATAAGTAATGAGAACGATCAAGCCTATCGAACTATTAGTACCGGTAAGCTTCAAGCGTTGCCGCTCTTCCACACCCGGCCTATCAACGTGGTCGTCTTCCACGGTTCTCAGGGAATACTCGTTTCAAGGTGGGTTTCCCGCTTAGATGCCTTCAGCGGTTATCCCGTCCGGATATAGCTACCCTGCAATGCGGCTGGCGCCACAACAGGTCCACCAGAGATCCGTCCATCCCGGTCCTCTCGTACTAGGGACAGATCCTTTCAATATTCCTACACCCACGGCAGATAGGGACCGAACTGTCTCACGACGTTCTGAACCCAACTCACGTACCGCTTTAAATGGCGAACAGCCATACCCTTGGGACCTGCTCCAGCCCCAGGATGCGATGAGTCGACATCGAGGTGCCAAACAACCCCGTCGATATGGACTCTTGGGGGTCATCAGCCTGTTATCCCCGGCGTACCTTTTATCCGTTGAGCGATGGCCCTTCCACGCGGGACCACCGGATCACTATGACCGACTTTCGTCTCTGCTCGACTTGTCAGTCTCGCAGTCAGGCAGGCTTATGCCATTGCACTCAGCGAACGATTTCCGACCGTTCTGAGCCCACCATCGCGCGCCTCCGTTACTCTTTAGGAGGCGACCGCCCCAGTCAAACTACCCACCATACATTGTCCCGGACCCGGATAACGGGCCGCGGTTAGACATCCATAGTGATAAGGGTGGTATTTCAAGGGTGGCTCCACCTGAGCTGGCGCCCAGGCTTCAAAGCCTACCACCTATCCTACACATGCCACTACGAATGCCAATGTAAAGCTATAGTAAAGGTGCACGGGGTCTTTCCGTCTAACCGCAGGAACCCCGCATCTTCACGGGGAATTCAATTTCACTGAGTCTATGCTGGAGACAGCGGGGAAGTCGTTACGCCATTCGTGCAGGTCGGAACTTACCCGACAAGGAATTTCGCTACCTTAGGACCGTTATAGTTACGGCCGCCGTTTACTGGGGCTTCGATTCAGAGCTTGCACCCCTCCTCTTAACCTTCCAGCACCGGGCAGGCGTCAGACCCTATACGTCGCCTTGCGGCTTCGCAGAGCCCTGTGTTTTTGATAAACAGTCGCTACCCCCTGGTCTGTGCCACCCTCCTCTGCTTGCGCAGAAAAGGGTCACGCTTCTTCCGAAGTTACGCGTGCAATTTGCCGAGTTCCTTCAGCATAGTTCTCTCAAGCGCCTTGGTATACTCTACCTGACCACCAGTGTCGGTTTCGGGTACGGTCTATAAGGAGGAGCTATTTCCTGGAACCACTCCGCTGCCCTTTCAATCCGATAAGATTGGACAACTTGTGTGATCCGTCACTACCTCCAGGCCCACGAATATTAACGTGGTTCCCATCGACTACGCGTTTCCGCCTCGTCTTAGGGGCCGGCTAACCCTGCTCAGATTAACTTTAAGCAGGAACCCTTGGTCTTTCGGCGGGGGAGTCTCTCACTCCCCTTACGTTACTCATGTCAGCATTCGCACTTCTGATACCTCCACCGCCCCTCACGGGTACGGCTTCATCAGCTTACAGAACGCTCCGCTACCGCTCGTGATTGCTCACGAACCCTAAGCTTCGGTGTATGGCTTTAGCCCCGTTACATTTTCGGCGCAAAGACCCTTATTTAGACCAGTGAGCTGTTACGCTTTCTTTAAATGATGGCTGCTTCTAAGCCAACATCCTGGTTGTTTTGGGATCCTCACATCCTTTCCCACTTAGCCATAACTTGGGGACCTTAGCTGTAGGTCAGGGTTGTTTCCCTTTTCACGACGGACGTTAGCACCCGCCGTGTGTCTGCCGACTAGTACTCCCAGGTATTCGGAGTTTGGTTAGGTTTGGTAATCCGGTGAGGACCCCTAGCCCATCCAGTGCTCTACCCCCTGGGGTATTCGGTCGACGCTCTACCTAAATAGATTTCGCGGAGAACCAGCTATTTCCGAGTTTGATTGGCCTTTCACCCCTAGCCACAAGTCATCCCGAACTATTGCAACAGTTATGGGTTCGGTCCTCCAGTAAGTGTTACCTTACCTTCAACCTGCTCATGGCTAGATCACTCGGTTTCGGGTCTAATGCGACGAACTGAACGCCCTGTTCAGACTCGCTTTCGCTGCGCCTACACCTACCGGTTTAAGCTTGCTCGTCACACTAAGTCGCTGACCCATTATACAAAAGGTACGTGGTCACCCTTGCGGGCTCCCACTGTTTGTAGGCAATCGGTTTCAGGTACTCTTTCACTCCCCTTGTCGGGGTGCTTTTCACCTTTCCCTCACGGTACTAGTTCGCTATCGGTCATGCACGAGTACTTAGGCTTGGAAGGTGGTCCTCCCAATTTCAGACAGGATTTCACGTGTCCCGCCTTACTCGAGGACGATTGATCGCATTACGCGTACGGGGCTGTCACCCGCTATGGCCCTACTTTCCAGAAGGTTCCGCTTGTCTCTCAATCGCCACTGGCCTGGTCCGGGTTCGCTCGCCACTACTTCCGGAGTCTCGGTTGATGTCCTTTCCTACGGGTACTTAGATGTTTCAGTTCCCCGCGTTCGCCACTTTATCCCTATGTATTCAGGATAAGTTACCTATTAGCGATACTTGGAAACCACAGCAGCAAGACGGCGCGATCCGAAAGATCGTCGCATCCCTGCTGCTCTGATTTTCCAAGTACCTTAGGTGGGTTTCCCCATTCGGAAATCTACGGATCAAAGGGTATTCGCACCTCCCCGTAGCTTATCGCAGCGTATCACGTCCTTCATCGCCTGTGCATGCCAAGGCATCCACCAATTGCCCTTAAGACACTTGATCGTTCTCATTGCCAATACCCATCACGCAATCCCGAAGGGATTGTCGCATGAACCAAATCCTGTGCGGGACTTGCTTCAATGGAATTGGCACAAAAAGACCAGCTTCTCGAGATCGGTTCGAGGGCGCGGTTAGGCAAACCCATCATATGCAAGGGATTGAGCGTCCCTTGCGACAAATCATGGCCCTTTCGGGACCCATGAAGTTCGAACAAATCTTCTCTTTAC
>NZ_JAIUGS010000036.1:0-8732 GCF_020164735.1 Mesorhizobium sp. ESP-6-4 | reverse complement strand
AGCGGACAGCGCCCTTTGGCCTGCCGGCCATCTCCCTACAGGGGGAGATCAGCTGTCGCCCCGGCCGTCGCCAATCGCCGGCGTTTACCTTTGCCCTAGCCTCGCGCTCTCGATCGCAATGCCAAGCAGCGCCTGGCGTGCCAGCGCTTCCGACAGGTCCGGTCGTTTGCGGGTCTGCAGCACCGCCGTCTGCAGCCGGCCGAGCGCACGCGCGAGCGCCTCGACATTCCAGCGCTCCAGCGTCTTTTCCACCAGCTTGCGGCGCGAGAAGAAGACCGGGGGGCGGGCGCTGGCGACGACCGAGGCGGCGTTGCGGCCGCCGGTCTCCATCTGGCCGCGCATCGCCTGGATCGCCTGCAATTGCCGCATCGCCGATGACAAAACCAGGAACGGATGGCCGCCGGACTGGCAGTGACGGTTGAAGGCGATGTCGAAATCGCCGACCTTGCCGTCCAGCATGGCGTCGACCGCGGCATCGAAGGAAGCGCCGGAGACGTCGCCCGACAGCGCGTTGACATCGTCGATGCCGATCTCCTTGTGGCCATGCGCGTAGAGCACCAGCTTCTCGATCTCGCCGCGCGAGGCGAGGCGGTCGCCGCCGAGGTTGCGGCGCAGCGCTTGCCTGGCGTCCAACGTCATCGACATGCCGGCCTTGCGCAATTCGTCGTCGATCACCGTATCCAAGTCGCGGGCCTCGTCGGCATAGCAAGGCAAGGCAATGGCGTTGCCGGCGGCCTCGACGATGGCGCGCAGGCCGGTGCCTTTCTTCAGGTCGCCGGCTTCGATGAGGATGATCGCGTCGCGCGCGGGGTCGGCGGTCAGCGCCTTGATGTCGTCGGCAAGCGCCTTCTGGCCGCTGGCGTTGCGCACCCAAAGCAGCCGCCGGTCGGAAAACATCGGCACCGTGCGCGCTTCGTCGAGCAGCCGACCCTCGTCGCGGTCGACTTCGGCGCCGTCCAGCCTGACGACAGAGAAGGGGTCGTCGAGCGGCAGGCCGGTTTTCGCGGCGAAGGTTTTCGCCCGCTCGGCGACAAGGCCGCGGTCTGGACCGTAAAGCAGGACGATTGCCATGGCCGGATCCGGCCTCGCCAGCCACGAATCGACCTCGTATCCCTTCTTCTGTGCCATGCGGGGTGAATTAGCACGGGGCGGGGGCCGAGTGAACGGAGAAGCGGCCGGCAGCGCACTTACCTTCTCCCCTTGCGGGAGAAGGTGGATCGGCGCGACAGCGCCGAGACGGATGAGGGGTGTTCCAGCGGAGTGAGACGCTGGTGGCATCTGGAACACCCCTCATCCGTCGCCTTCGGCGACACCTTCTCCCACAAGGGGAGAAGGGGAAGGCCGCGCCCGGCTCCAACTCCCAATCGCATTTTCTGGCGGCAATCGCCCCGCAAACTTCCGCCAAATTGCGCGCGGCGTGACAACATCGACAAGAAATTTCGCCGCCATATCTGCATCTTGGCGCTTGCGTGCCGCATTGCTCAACCGAGCTGACGTCCGGGGAGGATGGCCGTGGCGAGGTCCGGCGAATTGGCACTGGTCTGGCGGCGCGGATGTGCAAATATCGCACCGGCAACATTGGAGGATGTGAGCTCATGGCCGACGCTGGATTGTTGCGCTTCCATGTGCCCGAGCCAGAGGTTCGGCCCGGCGGCACGCCGGATTTCTCGAATGTGACCATTCCCAAGGCGGGCTCGGTGCCTCGTCCGGAGATCGAGGTCGATCCGCGCAGCATCCGCGACATGGCTTTCTCCATCATCCGGGTGCTGAACCGCGCCGGCGAAGCGGTCGGGCCGTGGGCCGGGCTGCTCAGCGACGAGGAGCTGCTCGAAGGCCTGCGCCATATGATGACGCTCAGGACCTTCGATGCGCGCATGCAGATGGCGCAGCGCCAGGGCAAGACTTCCTTCTACATGCAGCATCTGGGCGAAGAGGCGGTGAGCTGCGCTTTCCGCAAGGCGCTCAAGCCGGGCGACATGAACTTCCCGACCTATAGGCAAGCCGGCCTTCTGATCGCCGACGGCTATCCGATGGTCACGATGATGAACCAGATCTATTCCAACGAGGCCGATCCGCTGAAGGGGCGGCAGCTGCCGATCATGTATTCGTCGAAGGAGCACGGCTTCTTCTCGATCTCCGGCAATCTGGCAACGCAATATATCCAGGCGGTCGGCTGGGCGATGGCCTCGGCGATCTCCAATGATTCCAAGATTGCGGCAGCGTGGATCGGCGACGGCTCGACGGCGGAGTCCGATTTCCATGCGGCGCTGGTGTTTGCTTCCACCTACAAGGCGCCTGTCGTGCTCAACGTCGTCAACAACCAGTGGGCGATCTCGACCTTTCAGGGAATCGCGCGCGGCGGCTCCGGCACGTTCGCCGCGCGCGGGCTCGGCTTCGGGATTCCTTCGCTGCGCGTCGACGGCAACGACTATCTCGCCGTGCATGCGGTGGCCAAATGGGCGGCGGAGCGGGCGCGCGCCAATCTCGGGCCGACGCTGGTCGAATATGTCACCTACCGCGCCGGCGCGCATTCGAGCTCGGACGATCCGTCTGCCTACCGGCCGAAGGCGGAATCCGATGCCTGGCCGCTCGGCGATCCGGTGATCCGGTTGAAGAACCACCTCATCCACAAGGAAGTCTGGTCGGAGGAGCGACACACCCAGGCGGAGGCCGAGATCCTCGAAACGGTGATCGCGGCGCAGAAGGAGGCCGAAAGCCACGGCACGCTGCATGCCGGCGGCAAGCCGTCGACGCGCGACATGTTCGAGGGCGTCTATGCCGAGATGCCGCCGCATCTCAGGCGCCAGCGCCAGCAGGCGGGGGTCTGACCATGCCGAGACGCACGATGATCGAGGCGATCCGTGACGCCATGGACGTGTCGATGGGGCGCGACAGCCAAGTCATCGTCTATGGCGAGGATGTCGGCTTCTTCGGCGGCGTCTTCCGCGCCACGCAGGGCCTGCAGGCCAAATACGGCAAGAGCCGCTGCTTCGACGCACCGATCAGCGAATCCGGCATCGTCGGCTCGGCCATCGGCATGGCCGCCTATGGGCTGAAGCCCTGCGTCGAGGTGCAATTCGCCGATTATGTTTATCCGGCTTACGATCAGATCGTGTCAGAGGCGGCGCGGCTGCGCTATCGCTCCAACGGCGATTTCACCTGCCCGATCGTGGTGCGCATGCCGACCGGCGGCGGCATCTTCGGCGGCCAGACGCACAGCCAGAGCCCGGAAGCGCTGTTCACCCATGTCTCGGGCCTGAAGGTGATCGTGCCCTCCAACCCGCATGACGCCAAGGGGTTGCTGATCGCGGCGATCGAGGATCCGGACCCGGTGATCTTCCTCGAGCCGAAGCGGCTCTATAACGGCCCGTTCGACGGGCATCACGACAAGCCGGTGACGCCATGGTCGAAGCATGAGCTGGGCGAGGTCGCGGACGGCCATTACACGATCCCGCTCGGCAAGGCGGCGATCCGCAGGCCGGGATCGGCGGTGACGGTGCTTGCCTATGGCACGATGGTCTATGTTGCCCAAGCCGCGGCCGAGGAGACCGGCATCGACGCCGAAGTGATCGATCTCAGGACGCTGCTGCCGCTCGACCTCGAGGCGATCGTCGCCTCGGTGAAGAAGACCGGCCGCTGCGTCGTCGTGCACGAGGCGACGCTCACCTCCGGCTTCGGCGCCGAGCTGGTGGCGCTCGTGCAGGAGAACTGCTTCTACCATCTGGAAGCGCCGGTGGCGCGGGTCGCCGGCTGGGACACGCCCTATCCGCATGCGCAGGAATGGGACTATTTCCCCGGTCCGGCGCGGGTCGGGCGCGCGCTGATCGAAACATTGGAAGCTTAGAGTGGGGGAGGCCTGAGATGGGCGAGCACGTCATTAAGCTTCCCGATGTCGGCGAAGGCGTTGCCGAGGCCGAGCTTGTCGAGTGGCACGTCAAGGTGGGCGACCTTGTGCGCGAGGACACGGTTCTCGCCGCCGTCATGACCGACAAGGCGACGGTCGAAATCCCGTCACCGGTCGACGGCGAGATCCTGTGGCTCGGGGCCGAGATCGGCGACACGGTGGCGATCGGCTCGCCGATCGTGCGGCTGAAGGTGGCCGGCGAAGGCAATGTGAAAAACACGTCGCCAGGCGAGAGTGGTGCCGACGGCATCCCCGCTGGAGCGAGCCATGGCGATCGTCTTCCCCCTGCGCAAAACGCAGCGCCGTCATCCTCGGGCTTGTCCCGAGGATCCGCTGGTTCGCCGGAACCGGAGGCGCCGCATCCACGCAGGTCGGCAGATCCTCGGGACAAGCCCGAGGATGACGGCGTTAAGAAGGATCGCGCCATGCCCAGCCTTTCGGGCGCGCCGCGCGCGGAAGGCGAGAAGCCGCTTGCCTCGCCGGCCGTCCGCCTGCGCGCCAAGGAAGCCGGCATCGATCTGCGCCAGGTTGCGGGCAGCGGTCCGGCCGGGCGCATCAGCCATGAGGACATCGACGCGTTCATCGCGCGCGGCCCGCAAGTCGCCCGCGCCGGGCTTGCCCGCAAAGACGGCGTCGAGGACATCAAGGTCGTCGGGCTCCGGCGCAAGATCGCCGAAAAGATGGCGCTGGCGAAATCGCGCATCCCGCATATCACCTATGTCGAGGAGATCGACGTCACCGCGCTGGAGGAGCTGCGCACCACCCTCAACAGGGAGAAGCGCGCCGATCGCCCGAAGCTGACGCTGCTGCCTTTCCTGATGCGGGCGATGGTCAAGGCGATCGGCGAGCAGCCGAACCTCAACGCGCTGTTCGACGACGACGCCGGCATCATCCACCGGCATGAAGGCGTCCATATCGGCATCGCCGCGCAGACGCCCAGCGGGCTGGTGGTGCCGGTGGTGAAACATGCCGAGGCGCGCGACCTGTGGGATAGTGCTGCGGAAGTCAACCGGCTGGCCGATGCGGCCAAGGCCGGCACGGCGAGCCGCGAGGAGCTTTCCGGCTCGACCATCACCATCACCTCGCTCGGCGCCATGGGCGGCGTGGCGACCACCCCGGTCATCAATTACCCGGAAGTGGCGATCGTCGGCATCAACAAGATGATGGTGCGGCCGGTGTGGGACGGCACGCAGTTCATCCCGCGCAAGATGATGAACCTGTCGTCAAGCTTCGACCATCGCGTCATCGACGGCTGGGATGCCGCGGTTTTCGTGCAGCGGATCAAGGCGCTGCTGGAGACGCCGGCGCTGATTTTCGTGGATTGAGGGAGATGGGGTCGGTCTCGAACGTCGCGGCGCCGAAATGCGCGCTCCCCCTTCTCCCCTTGTGGGAGAAGGTGTCGCCGCAGGCGACGGATGAGGGGTGCTCCAGCGGAGTGAGACGTTGGCTTTCCCTGGAACACCCCTCATCCGTCTCGGCGCTGTCGCGCCGATCCACCTTCTCCCACAAGGGGAGAAGGAAAAGGCGCGTCGCCGCCTCCGCCGAAAGGAAGCAGCCGTCATGAAAGAAATCTCCTGCAAGCTGCTCGTCATCGGCGCCGGGCCGGGCGGTTATGTCTGCGCCATCCGTGCCGGCCAGCTCGGCGTCGACACCGTCATCGTCGAGTTCGGCAAGCCGGGCGGCACCTGCCTCAATGTCGGCTGCATCCCGTCGAAGGCGCTGATCCATGCCGCGGAAGAGTTCGGGAAGATCGCGCATATGGCCCGCGGCAAGGATCCGCTGGGCATCAAGGTCGGTGCGCCGACGCTCGACCTGACCAAGACAATAGCATGGAAAGACGGCATCGTTAGCCGGCTCAACAGCGGCGTGGCCGGCCTGTTGAAGAAGGCCAGGGTGAAAACCGTACAAGGCTGGGCGACGTTTCGGGACGGCAAGACCGTCGAAGTCGAGACCGAGACCGGCACGCAGGTCATCCACGCGGAGACCGTGGTGATCGCCACCGGCTCGGCGCCGGTCGAATTGCCGTTCCTACCTTTCGGCGGCCCGGTCATCTCGTCCACCGAGGCGCTGGCGCTGAGCGAAGTGCCGGAGAAGCTCGCGGTCGTCGGCGGCGGCTATATCGGGTTGGAGCTCGGCATGGCCTTCGCCAAGATGGGCGCCAAGATCACCGTGGTCGAAGCCCTGCCGCGCGTGCTCACGCAGTATGATGCGGAACTCACCCGACCGGTGCTTAAGCGGCTCGGCGAGCTCGGCGTCGAGATGATGCTGGGCGTCAAGGCCAAGGGATTGTCAACCAAGGGCGACGCGCTGCTGGTCGAAACCGCCGAGGGCAAGAACGCCAGGGTCGCCGCCGACAGGATCCTGGTCACGGTCGGCCGCAAGCCGCTGACCGAGGGCTGGGGCTTGGAGCAGATCGACCTCGACATGGCAGGAAAATTCATCCGCATCGACGACCAGTGCCGCACCTCGATGCGCGGCATTTTTGCCATCGGCGACGTCACCGGCGAGCCGATGCTGGCGCACCGCGCCATGGCGCAGGGCGAGATGGTGGCCGAGATCGCCGCCGGCCACAAAAGAAGCTGGGACAAGCGCGCCATTCCGGCGATCTGCTTCACCGATCCGGAGCTGGTCACCGCCGGGCTGTCGCCCGAAGAAGCGAAGGCGCTCGCCGGCGAGATCAAGATCGGCCAGTTCCCCTTCGCTGCCAATGGGCGCGCGATGACGAAACAGGGCGAGGACGGTTTTGTGCGGGTCGTGGCGCGTGCCGACAACCATCTGGTGCTGGGCATCCAGGCGGTCGGGCAGGGCGTGTCGGAACTATCGGCGGCTTTCGGCCTGGCGCTGGAGATGGGCGCTCGCCTGGAGGACATCGCCGGCACCATCCATGCGCATCCGACGCAGGGCGAGGGATTCCAGGAAGCGGCGCTGAAGGCGCTCGGGCACGCGCTGCATGTTTAGCTCCCCCTTCTCCCCTTGTGGGAGAAGGTGTCGCCGAAGGCGACGGATGAGGGGTGTTCCAGGGAAAGCAAGCCTCTCACTCCGCTAGAACACCCCTCATCCGTCTCGGCGCTTGCGCGCCGATCCACCTTCTCCCACAAGGGGAGAAGGAAGAGACCTCAGCTCGCCAGCCGGCTTACCATCTCGTGCTGGGCGTAGGCGCGGCCGAAGCGGTTGGCGAGGAAAGCGTCGAGGGCGATGTCTTCCTGGCGCACGAAACCCTTCGCCGGCAGCGAGCCGTCGGCCAGCATGTCGAGCACGGCGCAGATGCCGGAGGCGGTGGTGATCTGGATGGCGCTGCGCACGATGTTGCCGACGCGCTGCGAATAGATCTTGTTGGCGTAGGTCTCCTGCAGCAGGCGACCGTTGCGGCGACCCGAAACGGTGACGAAGACGATGACCACGTCCTGCAGCGTCGCCGGCAGGGCGCTTTCGAAAATGTCCTTCAGCACGTCGCGGCGATGACGCAGGCCGAGGTCGTTGAGCAGCGCCTTCATGATCGCGGCGTGCCCGGGATAGCGGATGGTGCGGTAGTTCAGCGTGCGCACCTTGCCCTTCAGCGTCTCGGCCAAAGTGCCCAGGCCGCCGGAGGTGTTGAAGGCTTCGTAGGTGACGCCGTCGAGCGAGAATTCCTCGCGCTCTTCCAGCGGCGGCACTTCGATCAGCTCGCCCTCGACGATCGCCTCGCAAGGCTCGCAATATTCGTTGATGACGCCGTCGGTGCTCCAGGTGAGGTTGTAGTTGAGCGCATTGGACGGATATTGCGGCAACGCGCCGACGCGCATGCGCACGCTTTCCAGCGTGTCGAAGCGGCTGGCGAGATCGTTGGCGACGATCGAGATGAAGCCCGGCGCCAGGCCGCATTGTGGGATGAAGGCGCTTTTGGCGTCACGCGCCAGCTCCTTGACGCGGCGTGTGGAGACGACGTCCTCGGTGAGATCGAGATAATGCACGCCAGTGGCGGCGGCCGCCTCGGCGATGCGCGTGGTGAGGTGGAAGGGCGCGGCGCTGAGCACGGCGAATTTGCCGGCAAGCACGTTTTCGAGCTCACCCGAGGCAGTGATGTCGAGCTCCTGCGTCGCAACGCCGGCCGGCAGTTCTGCGGCGGCAAGCTGAGCCGCCGAGCGGTCGAGCAGCGTGACGCGGTAGTCGCCCGTGGCGTTCAGCATTTCAGCGATGGTCGAGCCGATCTTGCCGGCGCCGACGACAACGATGTTCTTCATGATCATATCCCCTGCCAATGCTGAATTCGATTTGGCGAGAAATCCTCGCAGCTTGCCTGTCGAAAAGAAGCGTGGAATCTGGCAATATGAAACTTAAGTTTGAGCGATTTGCCGAAAGGTTTCGTCGAAATGATCAGTGAAGCCGAACAAGCCCTGCTTACCTTGTTGCGCGCCAACGCGCGCGCCTCGACCGCCGAGCTCGCGCGCCAGCTCGGCGTGTCGCGCACCACGGTGCAGAGCCGCATCGAGCGGCTGGAGCAGCGCGGCATCATCACCGGATATGGGGTCAGGCTGTCGCCCGATTATGAGCAAGGGCTGGTCAAGGCGCATGTGCTGCTCACTGTCACGCCGAAACTCGCCGACAAGGTGGTGCGCAGCCTCGCGGCGATGCCGCCGGTCCGCACAGTGCATTCGGTGAGCGGCAATTTCGACATGATCGTGATCGTCGACGCGCCGTCCATCCGGGATCTTGACGCGCTGCTTGATCGGATCGGGGCGATGGAGGGGGTAGAGCGGACGTCGTCGTCGATTATTCTGTCGACGCGAGTGGATCGGTAGGGGGCCTGAGATGTTGGCGGGGCTCTACATGAGGCAACCCCGCCGCTTCC
>NZ_JAIUGS010000035.1:0-14712 GCF_020164735.1 Mesorhizobium sp. ESP-6-4 | reverse complement strand
ATCCAGCCAGCATCTTGAATCACAAATCAGACGACGCGGGAATCCCTTCCGATTCAATCAAGCGATGAAACGCTCTAGCTTGAAACAATTCCAAGATACGTGCGCAGCGATAGGCTCGGCGGCTTTGCCGCAGCCTTCCGTTCGCCGCAGGAAGTATGAAGAATGACGGCCATGTCAATTTGAGGCAGTCGCGGGTCCTCGTGCCTGGCTAATTCCTGCGTTGCGCTGTCGCACCCGTACCTCGCCCCGCGCGCACCACGCCATCAATGACATCAGCGGCAGGAAAAGCACGACGCCGATATGCTCACGCTCGCTGAAACATTGCCGGGAAACAGCACCGGCATCGCATAGGCGGCGCGGGCAAGCGCGAGAAGCGCCGGTCCTTCCCTGAAACGGGCGGCGCACCCCCGCGCCGGCCAGCATCAGTCCCGCCAGGGCAGCCAGAAAGGAGATATCCTTTAAGCGCCAATTGATCTCGATAAGCCAGTGCCGCCCTAATTGCGTTCGGCGATATCGCTGCGGATGAACAGGGTTACGGAGGCGTTCTGATAGAGCAGACGATAGTCCTGCAAAGCCTTTGCGATCAAAGGGCTGTCACGCAACGGCGCCGTTGCGTGCGGCTGCGTCAGATGGAGCTTTATCGGTACGTCCGGTCCTGCGGTTCCGTCATCGGCAACGATATCCGGCCGTTTCGTGGCCAACTCACTGGCGATCGCCTGCGTGTAATCCGCGCGCAAGGCTTCGAGCCTGAGGCGGGTCGCGATATCCGGCCCAGACTCGATCAGGACCTGGGCATCATTGACCATCCAGCCGGACGGGTGGCGCCCAACCATGCGAGCGCCGGTCATCCGGACGAGCGGATTGCCGATCTGCAGCGCCGAGCCGATCGATATTAAGGTTGGGTGATCGGCGATCCGGTTGATGGCGGCCGTCGCCGCGTCGAGATCGCCACGCGGTTCGACGAATGCCAGGCCTTGCCGTGGCGCGACGGTCGTTACGAGCAAAAGCAGACCGAACCCGACACCCGCCCTTGCCAGCACAGGCAGGTCGCGCTGTGGCCGCAAGCGGATAAACTGGAGCACAAAGGCCAACATGCCGAGCGTCAGGAACGGCATCGCCTGATAGGTCCAGCCTTTGCCCAAGACGACAAACCCAGGGACATAGCCAACACCTGCCAGCAGCAGAATCTTCGCATCGCGATCGGGCCGGTCAGGGTAGGCCATGGCCAACGTTGCCGCGGCCATGGCCACGAAAATCTTCACCGGCAAGAGCATCAACATGTCGACGACCGGCAAGCGCATCGGCAGATAGACCTCGCGCAGCAAAGGCAGGACATCGGTGAAGAAGGGCTGCATGAAAACCACAAGCACGACCAGATAGGCGACGGTCAAAACAGCGCCGAACACATTCTCGGTCGTCAGCAGAGGCCGCGCCGAGCGTCGCTGCGCGGCAAGGACCAGCACCGGCGCAGCCAGCGCCAGCACGCTGAAGGGCGGTTTGATCATGACGAAAATCGCGGCGCCAATCCCGGCGGCAAGCCGCTCGGCCGTGCTGCCGGCGCGGAAATCCGCTGTCCGGTCGCGTGCCGCAAGCAGCGCCAGCCAAGGCAAAAGGCAGATGACTGCGGTTTGTTCGCGCTGGCCGAAATCCGCCGGCGACAGCGCAAGCAGAAGAAACACCAGGACCGGAACTGCCCAGACGAATCGCGTCAGCGTTTGGTCGGCACGTACGAGGATTCGAGCTGAAAGCCAGACCGAACCGATTGCCAGCACTACCATGCCGAGCCCCACCCAGAGCTCCGCCGAAAACCCGGTCAACCGCTCAAGAATCAGGAATGGCAGATAGAGCCAGGTGGAAAAGGGCGGATTGGCCTCGGCGACGTCGACATAAAGGCGTTCGCCGCTCAGCACGCGGTCGCCGACGGTCAGCAGCCACGATACGTCGACATTGCCCGGCAAGAGGCGGGAGACGACGATCGCATAGAGAGCGATCAACAATGTTGCGGCAGCCGGCAGACCAAGGCGAAATGCAGTTCCGGCCTGACGGGGCCGCAGATCGGCCTGCTCGCCTGAAGCAACCAAT
Organism: Mesorhizobium sp. ESP-6-4; assembly: GCF_020164735.1. Classification (NCBI taxonomy): domain Bacteria; kingdom Pseudomonadati; phylum Pseudomonadota; class Alphaproteobacteria; order Hyphomicrobiales; family Phyllobacteriaceae; genus Mesorhizobium; species Mesorhizobium sp. ESP-6-4. The sequence continues at coordinate 12,630 of NZ_JAIUGS010000035.1, read as the reverse complement.
GGCGCATCCATGCCGGGAGCCTCAATAGCAGTACAGCGTTTGTGGCTTAGTTTCTAACGGACCGGCAGTTAAGCGCGCTTTAACCGGCAGCCACCGTTCAAAATTTCCTCGCGACCTCTCCCGAAAGGACGGCTGCGGATCACTCTGCCTGGGCAGTTCCTGGATTGCGCAGCAACACCTGCACTTCGTCATCCTCGGCAATCTGCTGATAGCGTCGCAGGAAGTTGGTGTAGTCTTGCCACTGGGCAAGCTCCGCATTCCAGTCCCTGTCCTTTTTCTCGACGATTATTATGGCAGGCTTCTGGGTCTCGAGTTCGGCGATCTTGCTCTCGATGTAGCGATCGGCGATCTGCCGGTAGTGGGACGCCGCCTCCTGGTCGCCGTTCCGGCTTGCGATGCCCGAAAGATAACGCGCTGATTCACCCAGCCAGTCGTTGCAATGGCGTGAAATCCATGTCCCGCCGAGCATGCGGGTAAGAGGATGGCCTCCCGAGATGTCGGCGCCGACTAGCGCGACGGTCGGCTGAGGAGCAGCGGCCTTAAGCTTGGCGACAAACTCTGCACTGAGCTTCTGTGTCTGCATGAACGGGATGGCGGCGGCGGCAATGATGACAGCCAGCAGCACCTTGAGCACCAGTTCCATTGCCGTGCCCGGCGACTTGTATGTCGCCGGGGCAGCTTGCGCCATCCTCAGCAGGAGGGCCGCCAGAATCAGACTGAAGGCCGGAAACGCGTGATAGGGCCAGCCTTTTGCCTGGTAGATCAGCGGCACGGTCGCAGCCAGCGAAGCAAGCGTGAACACGGTGACCAGTGGCGACAAAGGCAATCCCGGTCTAAGAAGATATAGCGCGGCAAGAGCGACCACATAGATCGGCACATAGATCTCCAGCAGCGCCTGCATCTTCTGCATCCGCATATAGGTGTCGGCCAGCATCGGATAGACGACGCTCAGGAATTCCGGATAGAAATACTGGACGGCAACGACATAGGCGACGCAGACCAGGCCGATCGCCCAGTTCTCGACGGCGAAAAGCATCCGGATCGACCGGCGGCTCCAGGCCGCGTATAACGCCGGAACGAGCACGACCAGTGCATAGTAGGGCTTCACCAGAACCAGCACGCTGCCGCTAAGCCCGGCAAGAACCGCCGTCAGGATACTCGGCACGCGTCCTTCGATAGGCGCCGCGCGCCACGCCGTCAGCACCAGCATCGGCAAAAACAACGCGATCCCCAGTTGCTCCCTTTCGGTGAAAGCATTGCCCGGGAAGATGACAAGCAGGGCCAGGAACAGCGGCAACATTTGAAACAGCGCGCGGTTCTCGGCAAGACCGGCCTGTCTGGCGATCAGCCCGGCAAACCCCAATCCTGCCAGGCAAATCGCATAGCTGTAGGCATGAACCGCCACCTCCGGCGACATGCCGACCTTGTGCGCCAGTGCCACGACCGGCATGAACATCCAAGGCGTGAAAGGCGGATTGACTTCGAACACGTCGACATAGAGCCGTGATCCGGCAAGCATCTTCTCGCACAGCGTGATCACCCAACTTGTGTCTGGTATGACGCCCCATCGCATCTGCCATGGAATGGCGGCCGCCAGGACCAGCAGGCAAAGTGTCACGGTCCATGCCCTGCGCGCTTCGCCGATAGGCGCGTCTGCTGTCGGTCTGTCGAGCACGGCGGTCATCGGCTCTCTCCTTCGGGGCAGAGGGGGCCGTTGGCGCCCATGGGAGCGCCGAAGACAAACTTGCGTAAGACTGCGAAGTTCAGAACCGGCACTAGAATGGAAGCCAGCGCCACCGGCACCGACGACAGGTACCCGGCGAGATCGGTGAGAATTGCGGCCAGCCCAACGGAGAGGAGGAATCCGGCCCCGGTTGCACAGGCGAAGCGGAAGATTTCGATGCCAAGCGCACCGTCAGGCATGAACGTCACGCAGCGATGCCCGCAATAGGAAAACGCTGCTCCAGCGCTGGCGTCGAGCTTGTCGAGTTAGGCTCATCCCGCCGGACAAGTAGCGGCAGCGCCGCCTCTGCATTGAAGCCCGGAATGACCAGTGAATAGACCGGGGGCTCGCGTCCCGCGGCATTGCCCGCGTTGATCACCGGTTGCCTCCCGACACCCGTTGGAGTTTAGCTGGCAACGCTAGTCGGGATTGCCTAAGGCGCCGTTAAGGGGTCACAATTTCCTTAACGCCACTTCCTCGATCAGGTGGTTGGTGCCCTTGCGCAGGATGAGGTCGGCCCGCGCCCTGGTCGGCAGGATGTTCTCGCGCAGGTTCTTCAGGTTGATGTTGGCCCACAGCCCCTCGGCGATGGCCCGCGCGGCATCCTCGGAGAGCTGCGAATAGCGGTGGAAGAAGGAATCCGGATTGCGGAAGGCGGTTTCGCGCAGCCGCATGAAACGCTGGATGTACCATTGATGGATCAGCTTCTCGTCGGCATCGATATAGATGGCGAAATCGAAGAAGTCGGACAGGAACGGCACGATCTTGCCATCCTTCGGCAGCTTGCCCGGCTGCAGCACGTTGATGCCTTCGAAGATCAGTATGTCCGGCCGGTCGATGGTGACAAACTCGCCGGGAATCACGTCGTAGGTCAGGTGCGAATAGACCGGCGCCCGGACGCTGCTTTGCGCCGACTTGATGCCGGACAGGAACCTGAGCAGCGCGCCGACGTCGTAGCTCTCGGGAAACCCCTTGCGCTCCATCAGGTTCTCGCGGCGCAGAATCTCGTTGGGCAAGAGGAAGCCGTCGGTGGTGATGAGGTCGACTTTCGGGCTCGACGGCCAGCGCGCCAGAAGTTCCTTCAGCACGCGCGCCGTGGTCGACTTGCCGACCGCGACCGAGCCGGCAATGCCGATGATGAAGGGTGTCTTGACGACGTCCTGCGCGTTGAAAAAGGCCTGGCGCTGCCGGAACAGCAGTTGGCTCGCCTCGACATGGGCCGAAAGCAGCCGGGACAGCGAGAGGTAGATGCGCTTGACCTCTTCGAGGTCGACCGGGTCGTTGAGCGAGCGCAGCCGGTCGATCTCGTCCCCGGTCAGCGTCAGCGGCGTGTCGGCCCGAAACTGCGACCATTGCTCGGCGGAGAAGAATCGATAGGGGGAATACTTCTCGGTCGGAGCCAGCTGGTCCATCGGGTTTCCTGCCCTCCTAGAGCGTGCCGCCGAAAAGTGCGAAGCCGGGCGACATCATGCTCTCTCTTTCGATCAGCCCTGGGGCCGGGACGCCTTTTCGGCGGTACCCGAGCGGCTGGTTCGGCCCTCAAGCTCCTTCAGCACCTCGTCAAGCGGAATGCCCGCGATGCCAAGGACGACCAGCCAATGATATATAAGATCGGCGCTTTCCGAAACGACGGCTTTCTTGTCCCCCTTGACGGCGGCAATCACCGTCTCGACGGCTTCCTCGCCGAGCTTCTGCGCCGCCTTGTCGATGCCTTTGGCGAACAGCTTCGCCGTCCACGAGTCGGCGTCGCCGGAATGGGCGCGCTGATGGATGATCGTTTCCAGCTCGGCGAGCGAAAATTGAGCCATAGCAGCGGTTTAAGTCCGATGGGCGGCCGAGTCCAGCCGCATCGGCAGGCCGGCCCTGGCCATCTGCGCCTTGGCTTCGGCGATGGTGTAGGTGCCGAAATGGAAGATCGAGGCGGCAAGCACCGCGCCCGCATGGCCGTCGCGGATGCCTTCGACCAGGTGATCGAGCGTTCCGACGCCGCCGGAAGCGATCACCGGCACACGCACCGCGTCGGCAATCACCCGGGTGAGCGCGATGTCGTAACCGGCCTTGGTGCCGTCGCGGTCCATCGAGGTCAAAAGGATCTCGCCGGCGCCGCGTTCGACCATGCGCTGCGCGAATTCGACCGCGTCGATGCCGGTCTTCTCGCGTCCGCCATGGGTAAAGATCTCCCAGCGGTCGGTCTCGCCTTGCGTCGATACCTTCTTGGCGTCGATCGCCACGACGATGCACTGGTTGCCGAATTTATCGGCGGCTTCCGCGACGAAATCCGGGTTCTTCACCGCCGCCGTGTTGATCGACACCTTGTCGGCGCCGGCCAGGAGCAGCTTGCGGATGTCGGCCACCTGGCGCACGCCTCCGCCGACGGTGAGCGGCATGAAGCACTGCTCGGCCGTTCGGGCAACCACGTCGAAGATCGTCTCGCGATTGTCGGACGAGGCGGTGATGTCGAGGAAGCAGAGCTCGTCGGCGCCGGCGGCATCATAAGCCTTGGCGGCCTCGACCGGGTCGCCGGCATCGACGAGGTCGACGAAGTTGACGCCCTTGACCACGCGGCCGTTCTTGACGTCGAGGCAGGGGATGACGCGGGCCTTGAGCATCACTTGCGCTCCAGCGTCGAGAGCAGGTCGACCACCAGCGCGCCGACCAGCGGCGGCACGTCGCCCTTGGGATCGAAGGCCGGATCGTAGGCGGAGATGGTAAGCCCGGCGATGGCGAGCGGCCCGGCGAGGCCGCACATGGCGGTGCGCAGCTGCTCGGGCGCCGGACCGCCGGGCGTGGTGTAGCGATTGGCCTGCAGCTTCTCGGGGTCATGCACGTCAAGGTCGACATGCATGTGGACCTGGCGTGCGCCGTCGGCCTTCAGCCTTTGCGCCGCGCTCTTCCAGTCCGGGCATTCGGTCCGGATGATCGGCAGCTTTTCCAGCAGTTCCTGTTCCGCGCTGTCGAGGTCGCGCGCGTTGACCAGAACGCAGCGCGACGGATCGACCGGCTTGAAGCCCGGAATCTGCGCCGCTATCGATCGCCAGCACAGGCCCAGCACGGCGGCCAGCGCCATGCCGTCGAGAAAGCCCGTTGTGGTGGTTTCCGGCGTGTTGAGGTCGCCATGCTGGTCGGCCCAGATGATGGCGTCGGCACCGGCACCGGCCACGGCGCCGGCGGCGGTCAGGCAGTTGCCGGCCAGCACGATCGGAAACCGCTTCCTGTCCAGCGCCATGCGGACTTCGCCTGAAACGGCGTTGCAGACGGAAAATCCGGTACCGATCTCGCGCTCGGCTTCGTCCTCGACCACCTTGCCGATGTCGCTCACCTCGACATCGTGGCCGGCGAGCTTCAGCGCCTCGGCCAGCCCGCCCGAAATCAGCGCGTCCGGGCCCTGGCCGCAGCCGCCGTGGAAATGGCCGCTGTCATAGGAGGCCAGAATGATCGAAATGTTCACGCTCTTGCCCCCGTCCGCTCGCCGCGCAGGATCGCCAGCGCCTCGGCTGGGTCGATACGTCCGTCATACAGGGCGCGGCCGGAGATCGCGCCTTCGAGTTTTTGCGCGTCGGGCATGGTCATGCGCACGATGTCGGCGATCGAGGCGAGGCCGCCGGAGGCGATCACCGGAATCGACACGGCCTCGGCGAGGTCGATGGTCGAATCCCAGTTGATGCCGGTCAGCACGCCGTCGCGGTCGATGTCGGTGTAGATGATGGCGGCGACGCCGGCGCCCTCGAATTTCTTGGCCAGCTCGATGACGCCGAGCTCGGAGGCCTCGGCCCAGCCTTCGACCGCGACCTTGCCGCCCTTGGCGTCGATGCCGACGGCTATTTTCCCGGGAAAGGCCTTGCAGGCCTCCTTCACCAGGTCGGGTTCGCGCACCGCCACGGTGCCGAGGATAACGCGCGTCAGGCCGCGATCCAGCCAATCCTCGATCTGCGGCAAGGTGCGGATGCCGCCGCCGAGCTGCACCGGGTTCTTCGTCGCCTTCAGAATGGCGCCGACCGCCGCCGAATTGACGCTTTGGCCCTTGAAGGCGCCGTTGAGGTCGACGACATGCAGCCACTCGAAGCCCTGCTCCTCGAAGGCCCTGGCCTGCGCGGCGGGATCGTCGTTGTAGATGGTGGCGGTGGCCATGTCGCCATGCTTCAGGCGCACGCACTTTCCGTCCTTGAGGTCGATGGCGGGAAACAGGATCATCGGTCAGGCGCCCTCGACGATGACGAAATGGCCGGTCGAGGCGGCGAGCCGGAACTTCGAGGCATGCTGATATTCAGGCGAATGATAGCATTCGAGCGCCTTGTCGTAGGACTCGAACTCGACCAGCACGTGACGGTTGCCGGTCGGCCCTTCCGGACTCTCGTAGCGTCCCGCGCGGACCGGGAACTTTGCGCCGTATTTCGCGAAGGCGACGGCATTCGCGTCGATATACTGCTTGTAGACGTCCGGATCGCGGACATCGATCATCGCCATCCAATAGCCCTTCTTGCTCATTGTCAGGGCCTCCACTTCAGGAAATTGGTGATCAAGGCCAGGCCGAGCGCCTGGCTCTTCTCGGGATGGAACTGCGTGCCGGCAAGGTTGTCGCGGGCGACGGCCGCCGTCACCGCGCCGCCATAATCGGTCGTCGCCAGCACTTCGCCGGAATTCTTCGCGTCCAGATGATAGGAATGGACGAAATAGGCGTGCAGCCCCTTCGGGCCGGTCTCGATTCCGGAAAACAGTGGGTGTTTGCGTTGGAGTTCGATCGTGTTCCAGCCGATCTGCGGGATTTTCAGCGCCGGATCGGAGGGTTGGATCTCCTTGACGTCGCCCGCGATCCAGCCAAGACCTTGGGTGATGGTCTTTTCGAGGCCGCGTTGCGACATCAGCTGCATGCCGACGCAGATACCGAGGAAAGGCCGCCCTTTACGAAGCGCGGCCTCTTCCACCGCCTCCCACATGCCTGCCACCGCATGCAGGCCGGCGGCGCAGTCGGCATAGGCGCCGACGCCCGGCAGCACGATGCGGTCGGCGGAACGCACGCGCTCGGCGTCGGCCGTCAGCTCGATCGTCGCGGCAAGGCCCGCTTCATGCGCGGCGCGCTCGAAGGCCTTGGTGGCCGAGCGCAGATTGCCCGAGCCGTAGTCGATGATTGCCACCCGCATGTCAGGGCCTTCCAGGCGTATGGGTCAGGCCGAGCGCCATGCCTGTCTGCGGCGGACGTGCCTGCGATGCATCCGGCACGATGCGCGGCAGAGGCTGCTCCTCGCTCTCCTCGCCGGTTTCCAGCGCATGGCGCGTCTCGGCATCGCCGAGATTGCCGGCCTCGATCACGCCCCATTCGCGCCAGCCGCGCCGCCGCAGCGAGGCGATGCGCAGGCCCTGGCCTTCGAAGCCGACATAGAGGGAGACCAGCAGCGACAGCAGCGATCCGGCCCCTTCGAGCCCGAGCCTCTCGCCGGCCACCGACAGGATCGCCATGACGATGAAGGTAAGAGCCGCCTCGATCCACATCCGGTGCCAGGCGAGCCAGAGCGGCGCGACCAGGAAACCCAGCCAGGTGAAGCTGTCGCGCACGAAAATTGCGTCCTCGGCTTTGTTGCCGGCCGGCGGCGCCATCACGACATAGATCGCCATAGGGCTATCCTTTCAGGGATCCCTTGGTGGAAGGCACCGCGTCGGGCTGGCGCGGATCGGGCTCCAGCGCTGCGCGCAACGCCCGCGCCACCGCCTTGAAGCAGGTTTCGGCGATATGATGGTTGTTGGCGCCGTAATGGTTGGTCACATGCAGCGTGATGCCGGCATTCTGCGCTAGCGCCTGGAAGAACTCGCGCACCAGCTCAGTGTCGAACGTGCCGATCTTCGGCGACGAGAAGCCCACATTCCAGACCAGGAAGGGCCGGCCCGAGACGTCGATCGCCGCCCTGGTCAGCGTCTCGTCCATGGCAAGGTCGATCGAGGCATAGCGCATGATGCCGCGCCGCTCGCCCAGCGCTTTGCTCAGCGCCTGGCCGATCGCGATGCCGGTGTCCTCGACCGTGTGGTGGTCGTCGATATGCAGGTCGCCCTTGGCCTTGACCGTCATGTCGATCAGCGAATGCCGCGACAGCTGGTCGAGCATATGGTCGAAGAAGCCGACGCCGGTCGAAATGTCGGATTTTCCTTTGCCGTCGACATCGACGGAGACCGAAATCTCGGTTTCCTTGGTCTTGCGGCTGACTTCGGCCGAACGCGTCATCGCTTTGTCCTTGTTGCCCTGCTTGGCGGCGCCAGGGCTTGAAAACGAGAGCCTTCTATCAGCATGATCCGGCGATTGCCAGTTGCCATTCCGGCCGCTATCGGCTCGGCCTGAGGTAGTTTGCAATCGTTGGCCCTATGCATACATATGGCCGATCAAACTCACTCGTACCGCGCCAATCGCCTTTTCAAGGGATAGCGCGCATCGGAGCTCAAATGTCCAATGAACTCACCATGCACGCCACGACCATCATCAGCGTGCGCAAAGGCAACAAGGTCGTGATCGCCGGCGACGGCCAGGTCAGCCTCGGCCAGACGATCATGAAGGGCAACGCCCGCAAGGTGCGCCGCATCGGCAAGGACGGCAGCGTCATTGCCGGCTTCGCCGGCGCTACCGCCGACGCCTTCACCCTGCTCGAGCGGCTCGAAGCCAAGCTGGAGCAATATCCGGACCAGCTGACGCGCGCCTGCGTCGAGCTCGCCAAGGATTGGCGCACCGATCGCTATCTGCGCCGGCTGGAGGCCATGATGCTGGTCGCCGACAAATCGGTCTCGCTGGCGCTGACCGGCAATGGCGACGTGCTGGAGCCCGAGCATGGCGTCATGGCCATCGGCTCCGGCGGCAATTACGCGCTGGCCGCGGCACGCGCGCTGATCGACACCGACAAGGATGCCGAGGAGATCGCCCGCAAGGCCATGCAGATCGCGTCCGACATCTGCGTCTACACCAACAACAATTTTGTCGTCGAAACGCTCGATGCCGCTTGAACGACCATGATCCCGAAGGGTGGCCGCCGGTTTTCGGACAAGATCATGGTCGAACAGGAAGATAGCTATGATTTTCGGCCGGTCACGGAAAAAGACCTGCCGATGATCGCCGGCTGGCTGCGCGAGCCGCATGTCGCCGCGTGGTGGGACGATCCGGAAAAGGAAATCGCCGAGATCCGCGAGCATATCTCCTCGGTCTCGGTGGAGCCGCTGATCGTCGAGCTCGACGGCAGGCCAATCGCCTATCTGCAGAGCTATGATCCGCATATGGAGGACGACCATCCCTATGCCGACCAGCCCTTCGGCACGCTGGGCATCGACCTCACGATCGGCCCGCCGGAGCTGGTCGGGATCGGTCATGGCTCGGCCATCGTGCGCCAGTTCGTCGAGGAGCTTTTGGAGGAAGGCGCGCCGCGCGTCATCATCGATCCGCATCCCGACAATGGCCGCGCCATCCGCGCCTATGAGAAGGCCGGCTTCAGGCCGATCGGCCGCAGGCATTCGCAATATGGGGACGTCGTGCTGATGGCCGTCGATGCGGCCGACGACGATGAAAATCTGGGGGACTGATTGAATGACCGCATCCGGAGGGGACAAGACGCTTTCGGCCTATGAAGACAGCTGGCGCATGGGCCTGCTGCTCGTGCTCGCCTTTATCATATTCCAGGCAGGCGCCTTGTACGGCATGGGCCATCCGCCGATCTGCACCTGCGGCTACGTCAAGCTCTGGCATGGCGTGGTCAACAGTTCGGAGAATTCGCAGCACATCGCCGACTGGTACACCTTCTCGCACATCATCCACGGCTTCCTGTTCTATGCGCTGGCCTGGGCGCTGTTCCCGCGCTCGCCAGTGGGCTTAAGGCTCGCCTTCGCCGTCCTCATCGAAGGCGGCTGGGAGATCCTGGAAAACAGCCCCTTCATCATTGACCGCTACCGCGCCGGCACCATCTCGCTCAACTATTACGGCGACTCGATCATCAACTCGGTGTCCGACACGCTGTTCATGGCGCTGGGATTTGTGATGGCGCGAAAGCTACCTATATGGGTGGTCGTGGCCCTGGCGCTCATCTTCGAGTTCGGCACGGGTTACATCATCCGGGACAATCTGACGCTCAACGTGATCATGCTGCTGCATCCGTTCGAGTTTATCAGGCAGTGGCAAAGTGGAATTTGAGTAATATGAGCACCTTTTCTCCCCGCGAAATCGTTTCGGAACTCGATCGCTTCATCATCGGCCAGAAGGACGCCAAGCGCGCCGTGGCCATTGCCTTGCGCAACCGCTGGCGCCGCCAGCAGCTGGAAGGCCAGATGCGCGAAGAGGTGATGCCGAAGAACATCCTGATGATCGGCCCGACCGGGGTCGGCAAGACCGAGATCTCGCGGCGCCTGGCGCGGCTCGCCGGCGCGCCCTTCGTCAAGGTCGAGGCCACGAAATTCACCGAGGTCGGTTATGTCGGCCGCGATGTTGAGCAGATCGTGCGCGATCTCGTCGAGGTCGCCATCGGCCTGACGCGCGAGAAGATGCGCGAGGACGTCGCCGCGCGCGCCCAGATCAACGCCGAGGAACGCGTCCTGGAAGCGCTGGTCGGCAAGACGGCGAGCCCGGCGACCCGCGACTCCTTCCGCAAGAAGCTGCGCGACGGCGAGCTCGACGACAAGGAGATCGAGATCGAGGTGGCCGACACCGGCACCGGCGGCATGCCCGGTTTCGAGATCCCCGGCATGCCGGGCGCCAATGTCGGCGTGCTCAACATCAACGACATGCTGTCGAAGGCTATGGGCGGCCGCAGGACCAAGACCCGCAAGACCACGGTGCGCGATTCCTACGCGGTGCTGGTCAACGACGAGTCCGACAAGCTGCTCGACCAGGACGAGGTGGTGCGCAGGGCGCTGGAATCGGCCGAGAATGACGGCATCGTCTTCCTCGACGAGATCGACAAGATCGCCGCCAGGAGCGACATTTCGGGCGGCCCGTCGCGCGAAGGCGTGCAGCGCGACCTGCTGCCGCTGGTCGAAGGCACCACCGTCGCGACCAAATATGGGCCGATCAAGACCGACCATATATTGTTCATCGCTTCGGGCGCCTTCCATGTCTCCAAACCGTCCGACCTGCTGCCCGAGCTGCAGGGCCGCCTGCCGATCCGTGTCGAGCTGCGCGCGCTGGAGAAGGCGGATTTCATCCGCATCCTCACCGAGACTGAGGCTAGCCTCATCAAGCAGTATATCGCGCTGATGAAGACCGAAGGCGTCGAGCTGACCTTCACCGACGACGCCATCGATTCGCTCGCCGGCATCGCCGTCGACCTCAACGCCAGCGTCGAGAATATCGGCGCCCGGCGCCTGCAGACGGTGATGGAGCGTGTGCTGGACGAGATTTCCTACGACGCGCCCGACCGCCACGGCACGGCGGTCACCATCGACGCCGCCTATGTCGAGAAGCATGTCGGCGACCTGTCCAGAAACACCGACCTGTCGCGGTTTATTCTTTAAGCTCTATCTGGGTTTCGGGCTGGCCTTCGAGCCGGCCTGAAACGCCCGCCCAATGCCCCGATTTCGGGCCGGCTCAGGCCGGCCTGAAACGCCCTTCCAATCCAAAGTGTGGCCAAATGGAAGCATCTGGCCACCATTTTCGCTAACAGCTCGAAGCCTTCTCTCGACTCTGCCAAGCGCTTTACCTAGTTTGCCGCGCATTCGAAGGCGGCGGCGTATGAAGAAACTTATCCTGCTTTTTCTCGGCATGGCCTTGGCGGCGGCGGTGGCAACCGCCGATGCCGCGACCATCGTGCCCCCGGGCAACCGCAACAGCGTGCAGCCGGATATTCCAGGCGCCTCCAGCCGGCGCACTCAGGCCACAAACACCACCTTCCAGGCCAAGTACCGCAAGGTCTACGCGCTGTTGCAGAACGATGCCGAGCTGCGCGGCAAGATCAGGAAGGCGGCAGCAGCCTACGGTATCGATCCCATGCATATCGTCGGCGCCATCGTCGGCGAGCATACCTACAATGTCGACGCGTACGACCGTCTGCAGACCTATTACGTGAAGGCGATCTCCTATTTGTCGAGCAAGCTCTCTTTCGCCTATCACGGCGAGGACGTTTCGGATTTCATCCATCGGCCGGAATTCGAGAAATGCGCCGGCATGGACGACAGCTATGACCTTTGGGAATGCCGCGAGCAGGTGTGGAACCGCGCCTTCCGCGGCAAGAGCGTCGGCGGCGAGGATTTCCCCAACGATCGCTTCGGCGCCACCTTCTTCCAGCCTTATTATGCCGGCCAGACCTTCGGCCTCGGCCAGTTGAACCCGCTGACCGCGTTGCAGATGAGCGACCTCGTGCACAAGGTCTCGGGCCTGCCCAGGCTCGACGTCGGCGATCCCAACGCGGTCTATAAGACCATCATGGACCCGGACCTGACGCTGCCTTACGTGGCCGCGACCATCAGGAAGTCCATCGACGCTTACCGCGGCATCGCCGGCTTCGACATCTCGAAAAATCCGGGCCTCACCGCCACGCTCTATAATGTCGGCAACCCCGAAGAGCGCGCTTATGCTCTGAAGGCCGAGAACGACAAGCGCCGCGCCGCCGGCGAACCGGAAAAGCTGCCCGAAGAAAATTATTACGGCTGGCTGGTCAACGACAAGCTGGATGAGCTGAAGGCGCTGTTTTAGGGCGTCACATTCGCGCTGCCCCTCAAGACCCGCGACCCCATCCTTTCGTCATTCTAGGGCGGAGCAAGGAGCGAAGCGACGCGCGCAGACCCTAGAATCCATGCCGTGACATTGGCCGGAGAATGCAGCGGTCCAGAATAGCCGCCGATAACGGCGCCAGCTAAGATCGCCAGATGACCGGCTATGTCTACATGACCGCAAGCCAGAAAGGCGGCACGATCTATATCGGTGTCACCAACGACCTGGCGCGTCGGATGTCGGA
>NZ_JAIUGS010000034.1:0-22167 GCF_020164735.1 Mesorhizobium sp. ESP-6-4 | reverse complement strand
GTCTTGCCATGATCGACGTGACCGATCGTGCCAATGTTCACATGCGGCTTGGTGCGCTCGAATTTACCTTTTGCCATGTGATCTCTCCAATCCTGCTTGCCCGTGCGGGCCTTGAATTAAGGTCTCGTGCAACCCGCTCGAGTTACGCGTATTTCTTCTGAACTTCCTGGGCGACCGCGGTCGGAACCGGCTCGTAGTGGTCGAACTGCATCGTGTACTGGGCGCGGCCCTGCGACATCGAACGCAGATTGTCGACGTATTTGAACATGTTGGCCAAAGGCACCATCGCATTGATGACGACGGCAACGCCGCGTGCTTCCTGACCCTGGATCTGGCCACGACGGCCGTTGAGATCGCCGATGACGCCGCCGACGTAATCTTCCGGCGTCACGACCTCGACCTTCATGATCGGCTCCAGAAGCTGCACGCCGAGGCGCGGAGCGGCTTCCTTGAAGCAGGCGCGGGAGGCGATTTCGAACGCCAGCACCGAGGAGTCGACGTCGTGGAAGGCGCCATCGACCAGCGTGGCCTTGACACCGATCATCGGGAAGCCGGCGAACGGGCCGGAACCCATGACGCTGTTGATGCCCTTCTCGACGCCCGGGATGTATTCCTTCGGAACCGCACCGCCGACGATCTTGGACTCGAACACGAACTCTTCGCTCTCGGTGTTCGGCTCGAAGATGATCTTGACGCGGGCGAACTGGCCGGTACCGCCGGTCTGCTTCTTGTGCGTGTAATCCTGCTCGTGCGTGCGGGTGATCGTCTCGCGATAGGCCACCTGCGGGGCGCCGACATTGGCTTCGACCTTGAACTCGCGGCGCATGCGGTCGACGATGATGTCGAGATGCAGCTCGCCCATGCCGGCGATGATGGTCTGGCCGCTTTCCTCGTCGGTCTTGACGCGGAAGGACGGATCCTCAGCCGCCAGGCGATGCAGCGCGAGGCCCATCTTTTCCTGGTCGTTCTTGGTCTTCGGCTCGATGGCGATCTGGATGACCGGATCGGGGAATTCCATGCGCTCCAGGATGACCGGATGCAGCGGATCGCAGAGCGTGTCGCCGGTGGTCGTGTCCTTGAGGCCAGCCAGGGCGACGATGTCGCCGGCATAGGCTTCCTCGATGTCGGCGCGCGAGTTCGCATGCATCTGCAGCATGCGGCCGATGCGCTCCTTCTTGCCCTTCACCGTGTTGTCGAGCGAGGTGCCCTTGGTGAGCTTGCCCGAATAGATGCGGGCAAAGGTCAGCGAGCCGACGAACGGGTCGTTCATGATCTTGAACGCCAGCATCGACAGCGGCTCGTTGTCATCGGCATGACGCTCGATCTCGGCGTCGGTCTTGGCATCGACGCCCTTGATGGCCGGCACGTCGATCGGCGATGGCAGGTATTCGACAACGGCGTCGAGCAGCGGCTGCACGCCCTTGTTCTTGAAGGCCGAACCGCAGAACATCGGGAAGAACTTGACCGCGATGGTGCCCTTGCGGATCAGCGCGCGGATCTCGTCATTCGACGGCATCTTGCCTTCGAGGTAATTCTCCAGCGCGGTCTCGTCCATCTCGACGGCGGCTTCGATCATCTTCTCGCGGTACTGCTCGGCCTTGTCCTTGAGGTCGGCCGGGATCTCAACGACGTCCCAGGCAGCGCCAAGGGTCTCGTCACGCCAGACGAGCGCGTTCATCTCGACGAGGTCGACGACGCCCTTGAACTCGGTCTCGGCGCCGATCGGCAGCTGCATGACGACGGCCTGCGCGCCGAGGCGCGAACCGATCATTTCCTCGGAGCGGTAGAAGTCGGCGCCGATCTTGTCCATCTTGTTGCAGAAGATCATGCGCGGCACGTGGTACTTGTCGGCCTGGCGCCACACGGTCTCGGTCTGCGGCTCCACGCCGGCGTTGGCGTCGAGCAGCGCGATGGCACCGTCGAGCACGCGCAGCGAACGCTCGACTTCGATGGTGAAGTCGACGTGTCCGGGGGTGTCGATGATGTTGAAGCGGCGCATCTTGCCGTCGCGACCCTTCCAGAAGGTCGTGGTCGCGGCCGAAGTGATGGTGATGCCGCGCTCCTGCTCCTGCTCCATCCAATCCATGGTGGCAGCGCCGTCATGGACTTCGCCGATCTTGTGCGACTTGCCCGTATAATAGAGGACGCGCTCGGTCGTCGTCGTCTTGCCGGCGTCGATATGCGCCATGATACCGAAATTGCGGTAGTCTTCGATCTTGTATTCGCGGGCCATGGGAGGTGCCTCTCAGTCTCGTTCGCGCTTTACCAGCGGTAGTGCGCGAAGGCGCGGTTGGCTTCCGCCATCTTGTGGGTGTCTTCACGCTTCTTGACGGCCGTGCCGCGGTTGTTGGCCGCGTCCATCAGCTCGCCCGAGAGGCGGTCGACCATGGTGGTCTCGTTGCGGTTGCGCGCGGCGGCGATCAGCCAGCGGATGGCCAGCGCCTGACGACGCTCGGGGCGCACATCGACCGGAACCTGATAGGTGGCGCCGCCGACACGACGCGAGCGCACTTCCACATGCGGCGCGACATTGTCGAGCGCCTGATGGAAGACGGTGACCGGCTCCTGCTTGGTCTTGGCCTGAACCTGGTCCAGCGCGCCGTAGACGATGGTCTCGGCAACCGATTTCTTGCCGTCATACATGACGGCGTTCATGAACTTGGTGACGATCAGATCGCCGAACTTGGGGTCCGGATTGATCTCACGCTTTTCTGCACTGTGACGACGGGACATGGGAAACCCTTACTTCGGACGCTTGGCGCCGTATTTCGAACGACGCTGCTTGCGGTTCTTCACACCCTGCGTGTCGAGCACGCCGCGGATGATGTGGTAGCGGACGCCCGGCAGATCCTTGACGCGACCGCCGCGGATCATGACCACCGAGTGTTCCTGCAGGTTGTGACCTTCGCCGGGGATGTAGCCGATCACTTCAAAACCGTTGGTCAGGCGAATCTTGGCCACCTTGCGCAGCGCCGAGTTCGGCTTCTTCGGCGTCGTGGTGTAGACGCGCGTGCAGACGCCCCGCTTCTGCGGGTTCTGCTGCATGGCCGGGACCTTGTTGCGCTTCACCGGCGCCAGGCGCGGCTTGCGGATCAGCTGGTTGACGGTAGGCATTAAACCCTCTTGTCTCTCAATTCCGTGTCTGCCCTGTCAGGGGGCCGCTCAAAGCGTCATTTCCATACGCAAATTCGGGCAACACACCGCGTCTCGCGGTCCTGCCCGAACAAATTGCAGAGGAAGCGGAAGCCGCTTCATGCGCGCCGGAAATGTCTTTTCGCTCGTAAAACGAACCCTGTTTGAGGCAAACTCCAAAGCGTGTCGCTTCGGACAGGAGAGCCTCACATCGGTTCTGACGTCGCGGCTTCTACTCGCAACCCCAGGGTCCGTCAACCCCGGCGGGGCAAATATTGCGCCCAACGCGAGGCTGGGCAGCCATGCGGAAAACGCATGTAATTTTCTTGCGTCTTTTTTCAAGAGCGAGGAAGAAAGTGACCGGCTTTGCGCTGTCCTGTGGCCCGGCTTCGTGCCAAAAGGCGGCTTGCATCGGACAATCTCGGGGAAAACGAGGAATCAGCCCGTGAACGACAATGAAGAACGGCCGGTCACGATCATCACCGGACGGGTCTGGAAGAAGAAGGGCGGCAAGCCGGAAGGCGTGCATGTGATGCTTGTGGCGCCCGACGATGATTCTGCCGTGCGCCGCGCGCTCGAATCGCTTGCCGCCGAAGGTTACGCCGAGGCCGAGCTCGACCAGATCGGCGACATGGAGGGCGAGCCCGACGACGAGCCGCATCTGTCGGCCTATCAAGGCGCATTGGAGGGCGAGGTTTCGATCGTCACCTTTGAAGAGCCGATCTGAAAAGCGCGGCCAGCGTCATATTTGCCGGACTCGCCGGACAAACCTGCCCTGCCTAGACACACCCTTTCATTCCTTGGAGTTCCCATGACCAGCAATCCCATCAAGCTCGGCATCGTCGGCGTGGGAAAGATCGTCCGCGATCAGCACCTGCCGGCGGTCGCCAAGGACGGCAACTATCAACTGACAGCGGCGGCCAGCCGCCACGGCAAGGTGGACGGCATTGCGAATTATCCCAGCATCGAAGCGATGCTGGCGTCCGAGCCTAGCCTCGAGGCGGTCTCGCTCTGCATGCCGCCGCAGTTCCGTTACGACGCCGCGCGCACCGCGCTGGAAGCGAGGAAGCACGTGTTCCTCGAAAAGCCGCCGGGCGCCACGGTGAGCGAAGTCGAGCACCTCAAGGCGCTTGCCGATAGGAACGGCGTCTCGCTCTTTGCCAGCTGGCATTCGCGCTACGCGCCGGCGGTGGAGGCCGCGCGCGCATTCCTCGCCTCGGCCAGACTGACTTCGGCGGCCATCAACTGGAAGGAAGACGTGCGGCGCTGGCACCCGAACCAGGAATGGATCTGGGAGCCGGGCGGCTTCGGGGTGTTCGATCCAGGCATCAACGCGCTGTCGATCGCCACACACATCTTGCCTGCGATGTTCATCAGCTCGGCCGTGCTCGATTTTCCCGAGAACCGCGCAGCACCGGTCGCGGCGCATGTCGCCTTCCGCACGTCGACCGGCTTGCCGGTGACGATGGAGCTCGACTGGCTGCAGACCGGCCCGCAAAGCTGGGACATCGTCGCCGAGACCGACAAGGGCAGGATGGTGCTGTCGGGCGGCGGCGCTAAGCTCGCCGTCGACGGGCGCATGATCCATGACGAGCCGGAAGCCGAATATCCGATGCTTTACAAGCGCTTCGCCGAGATCATCCGTGCCGGGACGTCCGATGTCGATCTCGCGCCGCTGCAGCACGTCGCCGATGCGTTCATGCTGGGCAAGCGCAATGTGGTCGAGGCGTTCTTCGATTAGGGCATCCTCATTCTACGATCGCGACGGTAAACCCGTCATAGCCCTTGACGCCGACGGTCTGGATGGCGGTGCCGTCCAGCCGCTTCTCGCCGCCGATGAACGAAAAAGCGGCGCGAGCGCCTTCGACATTGGCGTCGCCGCTGTTCTTTTTCAGGACCGCGCCGTCGCGGATGACATTGTCGCAGACGATGACCGTGCCTGAGCGCGAGAGTTTCATCGCCCAGTCGAGATAATTCGGGTTGTTCGGCTTGTCGGCGTCGATGAAGATCAAGTCGAACGGACCGGTATCTTCGCCTGCCAGCGCGGCAAGCGACTGCAGCGCCGGGCCGATGCGCAGGTCGATCTTGTCTGAAACCCCTGCCCGTTCGAAGTTCGAACGCGCGACCTTGGCGTGGTGCGGATCAAGCTCCAGCGTCACCACCTTGCCGTCCGCCGGCAATCCCCTTGCCATCCAGATGGTCGAGTAGCCGCCAAGCGTGCCGACCTCCAGCACCTTCTTGGCGCCGCGAATACGCACCAGCAGCGACAGCAGTTTGCCCTGCACGGCCGAGACGTCGATCGCCGGCAGGCCGTGGTCGCGGTTGGCCGCCAGCGTGGCATCGAGCACCGGGTCCGCTTCGAAAAGGGAGGAAACGATGTAGTCGTCGACAGCCGTCCAGGTCTTGCTGCTCATAGCTCTTCCTCGTTGCATCAAGTCAAAATGCGAAAAGGGGCCGCGCGGGCCCCTTTTCTCGTTTCTCATTTCATCGCGCTTACTGCGCGGCGTTGACCATGTCGGTCAGCATCGGCTCGGCGACCTCGACACCGGAGGCCTTGCGGCGCTCGTCGATGATGAGCTCGTCGCGCGAGGTGGCGATGCGCCTTATCTGGCTCATCGTGCCGCCCGTGCCGGCCGGGATCAGACGGCCTACGATGACGTTTTCCTTCAGGCCCTGCAGCATGTCGGTCTTGCCGGCAACCGCAGCCTCGGTGAGCACCCTGGTCGTCTCCTGGAAGGAGGCGGCCGAGATGAAGGACGGCGTCTGCAGCGAGGCCTTGGTGATGCCAAGCAGCACCGGCTGACCTTCGGCCGGCTTCTTGCCGTCCTCGATCAGGCGCTCGTTGACCTCCTCCAGTTCGATCACATCGACGTGGTCTCCCGGGATGTAGGTCGAATCGCCCTGCGTGGTGATCTCGACCTTCTGCAGCATCTGGCGAACGATCACCTCGATGTGCTTGTCGTTGATCGACACGCCCTGCAGACGGTAGACCTCCTGGATCTCGTTGACGAGATAGGAGGCAAGCGCCTCCACGCCCTTGATCGCCAGGATGTCGTGCGGCGCCGGATTGCCGTCGAGGATGTAGTCGCCCTTCTCGATGACGTCGCCGTCCTGGAGATGGAACGGCTTGCCCTTCGGGATCAGGTACTCCACCGGCTCGAGCGTCGAGTCATGCGGCTCGATGATGATGCGGCGCTTGTTCTTGTAGTCGCGGCCGAAACGGATCGTGCCATCGATCTCGGCGATGATGGCGTGATCCTTCGGACGGCGAGCCTCGAACAGTTCCGCAACGCGCGGCAGACCACCGGTGATGTCCTTGGTCTTGGCGCTTTCCATCGGGATACGCGCCAGCACGTCGCCAGGCTTCACATGTGCACCCGGCTCGACCGAGAGGATGGCCTCGACCGAGAGCAGGAAGCGTGCATCGCCGCCCTTCGACAGCTTGCCGACCTTGCCCTTGGCGTCCTGGATGGCGATCGCGGGCTTCAGGTCGTTGCCGCGCGGCGTCGAACGCCAGTCGATGACCTCGCGCTTGGTGATGCCGGTCGACTCGTCGGCCGTTTCCTGCACGGAGATGCCGTCGACCAGATCCTCGAACGCCACCCTGCCCTCGATTTCGGTGAGGATCGGGCGGGTATAGGGATCCCACTCGGCGATACGCTGGCCGCGCTTCACCTTGTCGCCATCGTCCACGAAAATACGCGAACCATAGGCGACGCGGTGCGTGGCGCGCTCCTTGCCGGTCTCATCGAGGATGAGCACCGCCATGTTGCGGCCCATGACCATCTGCTGGCCTTCCGAGTTGCGGACCACGTTGCGGTTGCGGATCTGCACCTTGCCCTCATAGGAGGCTTCAAGGAACGAGGAATCCACCACCTGCGCCGTGCCGCCCATGTGGAAGGTACGCATGGTGAGCTGGGTGCCCGGCTCGCCGATCGACTGCGCCGCGATGACGCCGACGGCCTCGCCCTGGTTGACGGGGGTACCGCGGGCCAGGTCGCGACCGTAGCAGACCGCGCACACACCGGTCCTGACCTCGCAGGTCAGCGCCGAACGGATGCGGACCGACTGCACGCCGGCCTTCTCGATCTGCTCCACATCGCGCTCGTCCATCAACGTTCCGGCCTTGACCAGCAGGTCGCCGGTGACCGGATGATTGATGTCGTCGAGCGAAGTACGGCCCAGCACGCGCTGGCCGACCGAGGCAACGATCTGACCGGCATCGACGATCGGCTGCATGGTGAGGCCCTTGTCGGTGCCGCAATCCACGGAGTTGACGATGCAGTCCTGCGCCACGTCGACGAGGCGGCGGGTGAGGTAACCCGAGTTCGCCGTCTTCAAGGCGGTGTCGGCCAGACCCTTGCGGGCGCCGTGGGTCGAGTTGAAATACTCGAGCACGGTGAGGCCTTCCTTGAAGTTCGAGATGATCGGCGTCTCGATGATTTCACCCGAGGGCTTGGCCATCAGGCCACGCATACCGGCGAGCTGACGCATCTGGGTGGGCGAACCGCGCGCACCCGAATGCGACATCATGTAGATCGAGTTCATCGGCTTCTGACGGCCGTTGTCCTCGAACTCCACCGCCTTGATGCGCGCCATCATCTCGTCGGCGACCTTTTCCGAGCACTTTGCCCAGGCGTCGACGACCTTGTTGTACTTCTCGCCCTGCGTGATCAGGCCGTCATTGTACTGTTGCTCGTATTCCTTGGCCAAAGCCTCGGTGTCGGAAACCAGCTTCAGCTTGGTGTCCGGGATCAGCATGTCGTCCTTGCCGAACGAAATGCCGGCACGGCAGGCGTGCGCAAAGCCGAGCGCCATGATGCGGTCGCAGAAGATGACCGTCTCCTTCTGACCGCAGTGGCGGTAGACGGTGTCGATCATCTTGGAGATGTTTTTCTTGGTCATCTCCTGGTTGGCGGTCTCATACGGCACGTTGACGTTCTTCGGCAGAAGCTCGCCGATGATCATGCGGCCAGGCGTGGTGTCGTAGATCTTCGACACGACGTTGCCTTCCGCGTCGACGCTGCGGAAGCGGCCCTTGATCTTGGCGTGCAGCGTCACGGCCTTGGTCTCCAGCGCATGCTGGAGCTCGCCCATGTCGGCAAACATCATGCCTTCGCCCGGCTCGTTCTGGTTGACGATCGAGAGATAGTAGAGACCGAGAACCATGTCCTGCGACGGCACGATGATCGGCGCGCCGGAGGCCGGGTGCAGGATGTTGTTGGTCGACATCATCAGCACGCGGGCTTCAAGCTGCGCTTCCAGGGACAGCGGCACATGGACCGCCATCTGGTCGCCGTCGAAGTCGGCGTTGAAGGCGGTGCAGACCAGCGGGTGCAGCTGGATCGCCTTGCCTTCGATCAAGATCGGCTCGAACGCCTGGATGCCGAGGCGGTGCAGCGTCGGCGCCCGGTTCAAGAGCACCGGATGCTCGCGGATGACCTCGTCGAGGATATCCCAAACCTCCGGACGCTCCTTCTCGACCAGCTTCTTCGCCTGCTTGACGGTAGAGGAGAAACCCTTGGCGTCGAGGCGGGCATAGATGAAGGGCTTGAAGAGCTCCAGCGCCATCTTCTTCGGCAGGCCGCACTGATGCAGCTTGAGCTCCGGACCGGTCACGATGACCGAGCGGCCGGAATAGTCGACGCGCTTGCCGAGCAGGTTCTGGCGGAACCGGCCCTGCTTGCCCTTCAGCATGTCGGACAGCGACTTCAGCGGACGCTTGTTGGCGCCGGTGATGACGCGGCCGCGACGGCCGTTGTCGAACAGCGCATCGACGGCTTCCTGCAGCATGCGCTTTTCGTTGCGCACGATGATGCCGGGCGCGCGCAGCTCGATCAGCCGCTTCAGGCGGTTGTTGCGGTTGATGACGCGGCGGTAGAGGTCGTTGAGGTCCGACGTGGCGAAGCGGCCGCCGTCCAGCGGGACAAGCGGGCGCAGGTCCGGCGGGATCACCGGAACCACCTTCATGATCATCCATTCCGGACGGTTGCCGGATTCCATGAAGTTCTCGACGACCTTGAGCCGCTTCAGGTATTTCTTCTGCTTGAGCTCGGACGTGGTCGAGGCCAGCTCCGAACGCAGGTCACCGGCGATCTTCTCCAGGTCCATGCCGGCCAGAAGGTCGTGAATGGCCTCGGCGCCGATCATGGCGGTGAAAGAGTCCTCGCCGTACTCGTCGACGGCAATCATGTACTCTTCCTCGCTGAGGAGCTGGTTCTCCTTCAGCGCGGTGAGGCCCGGCTCGGTAACGATGTAGTTCTCGAAGTAGAGCACGCGCTCGATATCCTTGAGCGTCATGTCGAGCAGCGTGCCGATGCGCGAAGGCAGCGACTTCAGGAACCAGATATGGGCGACGGGCGCGGCGAGCTCGATATGGCCCATGCGCTCGCGGCGAACGCGCGACAGCGTGACTTCGACGCCGCACTTTTCGCAGATGACGCCCTTGTACTTCATGCGCTTGTACTTGCCGCACAGGCACTCATAGTCCTTGATCGGACCAAAAATGCGCGCGCAAAACAGGCCGTCACGCTCCGGCTTGAAGGTGCGGTAGTTGATGGTCTCCGGCTTCTTGATCTCGCCGAACGACCAGGACAGAATCTTCTCTGGGCTGGCAAGCGAGATCCGGATGGAATCGAACACCTGCGCAGGCGCCTGCGGGTTGAAGAGATTCATGACCTCTTGGTTCATGCCGTTCTCCTTTTCGGGGTCCTCGATAACCCCTTGCATCGATCGCGGACGAAATGTCCGCAGACTGGCCGGTCGAACCGGCCGAAGACTTTTTGGTTGAGCATGGTCTCGGCCGAAAACCGGTGACCGCTTCTCGGGATCATGCTCAGGGCGCGCCGCGCTTAGAACGCGGCGCGCGCCGGTGCCTTATTCGGCCGCGTCGGGCAGACGCGTCGGGGTCTCCTCGACCTGGGTGTTCTCCAGCTCCACATTGAGGCCGAGCGAGCGCATTTCCTTGACGAGAACGTTGAAGCTCTCGGGGATGCCCGCCTCGAACGTGTCGTCGCCGCGCACGATCGCCTCGTAGACCTTGGTGCGGCCGGCGACGTCGTCCGACTTCACTGTCAGCATTTCCTGCAGCGTGTAGGCCGCGCCGTAGGCTTCGAGCGCCCAGACTTCCATTTCGCCGAAGCGCTGGCCGCCGAACTGCGCCTTGCCGCCCAGCGGCTGCTGGGTGACGAGCGAGTACGGACCGATCGAACGCGCGTGGATCTTGTCGTCCACCAGGTGATGCAGCTTGAGCATATAGATATAGCCCATCGTCACCTTGCGATCGAACGGCTCGCCAGTGCGGCCGTCATAGAGCTGCGACTGACCGCTGGTGTGCAGGCCAGCCTGCTCCAGCATGGTGTTGATGTCGGCCTCATGCGCGCCGTCGAACACCGGTGTCGCGATCGAGACGCCGCGGCGCATCTGCTCGCTCAGGCGAACGATGCTCTCGTCGTCATACTCGCGGATCGGCTCGTTGCGGTCATTGGCCGGCATGAAGCTTTCCAGCGTCTTGCGCAGCGGCTTGATGTCGCCGCCACCCTTGTACGCGTCGATCAGCTCGCCGATCTTCCTGCCCATGCCAGCGCAAGCCCAGCCCAGATGCGTTTCCAGGATCTGGCCGACATTCATGCGGCTCGGCACACCCAGCGGGTTGAGCACGATATCGGCATGCGTGCCGTCCTCGAGGAAAGGCATGTCCTCGACCGGAACGATGCGCGACACGACACCCTTGTTGCCGTGACGCCCGGCCATCTTGTCGCCCGGCTGCATCTTGCGCTTCACCGCCACGAAGACCTTGACCATCTTCATGACGCCCGGAGGCATTTCGTCGCCGCGCTGCACCTTCTCGACCTTGTCCATGAAGCGCTGCTCGAGCGCCTTCTTGGACTCGTCATACTGGCCGCGCAGAGCCTCGAGCTCGCCCTGGAGCTTCTCGTTCTCCACGGCGAACTGCCACCACTGCGAACGCGGATACTCGTCGAGCGTGTCCTTCGACAGCTTCGAGCCCTTCTTGAAGCCCTTCGGTCCGGCGATCGCCTCCTTGCCTACCAGCACGTCGGAAAGACGCGCATAGACGTTGCGGTCGAGGATCGCCTGTTCGTCGTCGCGGTCCTTGGCCAGACGCTCGATCTCTTCGCGCTCGATTGCCATCGCGCGCTCGTCCTTCTCCACGCCGTGGCGGTTGAAGACGCGCACTTCGACGACCGTGCCGAAGGTGCCCGGAGGCATGCGCATGGAGGTGTCGCGAACGTCCGAGGCCTTTTCGCCGAAGATGGCGCGCAGGAGCTTTTCTTCCGGCGTCATCGGGCTTTCGCCCTTCGGCGTGATCTTGCCGACCAGGATGTCGCCCGGCTGCACTTCAGCACCGATATAGACGATGCCGGCCTCGTCGAGGTTCTTCAGCGCCTCTTCCGAAACGTTCGGAATGTCGCGCGTGATTTCCTCCGGCCCGAGCTTGGTGTCGCGCGCCATGACCTCGAACTCCTCGATGTGGATCGAGGTGAAGACGTCGTCGGCCACGATGCGCTCGGAGAGCAGGATCGAGTCCTCGTAATTGTAGCCGTTCCACGGCATGAACGCGACCAGAACGTTGCGGCCGAGCGCCAGATCGCCGAGCTCGGTCGACGGACCGTCGGCAATGATGTCGCCCTTGTTGACGCGGTCGCCCATGCGCACCAGCGGACGCTGGTTGATGCAGGTGTTCTGGTTCGAACGCTGGAACTTCATCAGCCGGTAGATATCGACGCCGGACTTGCCGGGATCGAGATCTTCCGTGGCGCGGATGACGATACGGGTGGCGTCCACCTGGTCGACCACGCCGCCGCGGCGGGCGCCGATGGCAGCGCCCGAGTCACGGGCGACGACCGGCTCCATGCCGGTGCCGACGAACGGCGCTTCGGCGCGCACCAGCGGCACGGCCTGACGCTGCATGTTCGAGCCCATCAGCGCGCGGTTGGCGTCGTCGTTCTCGAGGAACGGGATGAGCGCTGCCGCGACGGACACCATCTGCTTTGGCGAGACGTCCATCAGGTCGACATTCTCGCGAGGCGCCATCATCACTTCGCCGGCATTACGGCAAATGACGAACTCGTCGACGAAGCTGCCGTTCTTGTCGAGCTCGGCGTTGGCCTGCGCGACATAGTGCTTGGCCTCTTCCATCGCCGACAGGTAGACAACCTCGTTGGTCAGCTTGCCGCCCACGATCTTGCGGTACGGGCTTTCGATGAAGCCGTACTTGTTGACGCGCGCGAAAGTGGCCAAAGAGTTGATCAGACCGATATTCGGGCCTTCCGGCGTCTCGATCGGGCAGATGCGGCCGTAATGCGTCGGATGCACGTCACGCACCTCGAAGCCGGCGCGCTCGCGGGTCAGACCGCCCGGTCCAAGCGCCGACAGGCGACGCTTGTGGGTGATCTCCGACAGCGGATTGGTCTGGTCCATGAACTGCGACAGCTGCGAGGAACCGAAGAACTCACGCACGGCGGCGGCCGCCGGCTTGGCGTTGATCAGGTCCTGCGGCA
The DNA here is from genome assembly GCF_020164735.1 of Mesorhizobium sp. ESP-6-4. NCBI lineage: Bacteria > Pseudomonadati > Pseudomonadota > Alphaproteobacteria > Hyphomicrobiales > Phyllobacteriaceae > Mesorhizobium > Mesorhizobium sp. ESP-6-4. The sequence continues at coordinate 9,514 of NZ_JAIUGS010000034.1, read as the reverse complement.
TGACCGTGTCGATCTCGATCGAGGACATGCGTTCCTTGATCGCGCGCTCCATGCGCAGCAGGCCGACGCGGTACTGGTTCTCCATCAACTCGCCGACCGAACGCACGCGGCGGTTGCCGAGATTGTCGATGTCGTCGATCTCGCCCTTGCCGTCACGCAGCTCGACCAGCGTCTTGACCACGGCCAGGATATCTTCCTTGCGCAGGACGCGCACGGTGTCCTCGGCCTTGAGCTCGAGGCGCATGTTCATCTTGACGCGGCCTACGGCCGACAGATCGTAGCGCTCGCTGTCGAAGAACAGCGAGTTGAACATGGCTTCGGCGGTCTCGAGCGTCGGCGGCTCGCCCGGGCGCATGACACGGTAGATGTCGAACAGCGCGTCCTGGCGGCTCTCGTTCTTGTCGACGTTGAGCGTGTTGCGGATGTAGGCGCCGACATTAACGTGGTCGATGTCCAGGATCTGGATCTCGTCCTCGCCGGTGCTGAGCAGCACCTTCAGCGTCTTGTCGTCGATCTCGTCGCCGGCTTCGAGGAAGATCTCGCCGGTGCCGTAATTGACGATGTCCTCGGCAAGGTAGTTGCCAAGCAGGTCCTCGTCGGTCGCCTTGATGGCCTTGAGACCCTTCTCGCCGAGCTGACGTGCCTGGCGGGCGGTGATCTTCTTGCCTTGCTCGACCACGATCTCGCCGGTGTCGGCGTCGACCAGGTCGCCGACGGCCTTGAGGCCGCGGAAACGCTCGACGTTGAACGGAATGCGCCAGTGGTCGCCGGCGCGCTTATAGGTGATCTTGTTGTAGAAGGTCGACAGGATCTCCTCGCCGTCCATGCCGAGCGCCATCAGCAGCGACGTCACCGGGATCTTGCGGCGGCGGTCGATGCGGGCATGCACGACGTCCTTGGAGTCGAACTCGATGTCGAGCCACGAACCGCGATAGGGAATGACACGCGCGGCAAACAGAAGCTTGCCCGACGAGTGCGACTTGCCCTTGTCATGGTCGAAGAAGACGCCCGGCGAACGGTGCATCTGCGAGACGATGACGCGCTCGGTGCCGTTGACGATGAAGGTGCCGTTCGACGTCATGAGCGGCATGTCGCCCATGTAGACGTCCTGCTCCTTGATGTCCTTGATCGACTTGGCGCCGGTATCCTCGTCGATATCGAACACGATGAGGCGCAGCGTCACCTTCAGCGGCGCAGCATAGGTCAGGTCGCGCTGACGGCATTCGTCAACGTCGAATTTCGGTGCCTCGAACTCGTACTTCACGAACTCCAGCATCGAGGAGCCGGAAAAGTCGGAGATCGGGAAGACCGACTTGAAAACGGCCTGCAGTCCTTCGTCCGGACGGCCGCCCTTGGGCTCGTCCACCATCAGGAACTGGTCATAGGATGCCTTCTGGACCTCGATGAGGTTCGGCATCTCCGCAACTTCCGGGATCTTTCCGAAGAACTTGCGTACGCGTCTGCGGCCATTGAAAGTCTGGGTCTGGGCCATCGTCGCTCCTTAGCTATAAACTCGGGACGAACCTCGCCGCGGCTCGCCTTGCACCAACGGGCTGCCTCGGCGGCTGCCCCTATCTGTTTTTCCGGCCGCCCCTGCCAATTTCTTGGGCCAATCGCTTGGCGGCTACCGGCTAAAACGGGAGAAAACCCGTTTCCGGAAGGCCGCTTTTCGGCCCTCAGGAAAGAGGTTTTCAAACGCCTCGCGTGACAGAACCCTCCCCAGTCCAAGGGAGGGGGCGGACGGCGCGAGACCGTCCGCCCTCGCCTAACAGGCTTACTTCAGCTCGACCTTGGCGCCAGCTGCTTCCAGCTGAGCCTTGAACTTGTCGGCGTCGGCCTTGGAAACGCCTTCCTTGACCGGCTTCGGAGCCGCTTCGACCAGGTCCTTGGCCTCCTTGAGGCCAAGGCCGGTGATGGCGCGGACTTCCTTGATGACGTTGATCTTCTGGGCGCCGGCATCGGCGAGAACGACGTCGAATTCCGTCTTCTCTTCAGCCGGAGCAGCGGCAGCGGCACCAGCGCCGCCGGCAGCGGCAACCGCCACCGGAGCGGCGGCCGAAACGCCCCACTTCTCTTCCAGGAGCTTCGACAGCTCGGCCGCCTCGAGGACGGTCAGCTTCGAAAGGTCGTCTACGATCTTTGCAAGATCAGCCATTTTTGTATTCCTTCACTAGGTTCGAACGTGTGTTGTTGACAGCGAGGAACGGCCTCATGCCGCCTCGTCCTTCCGGGCGTAAGCGCCGATGACACGCGCGACCGAAGCCGCGGGCGCATTGACGATCTGGGCGATCCGGGTAGCCGGCGTGGCGATCATGCCAACCAGCTTGGCGCGCAGCTCGTCGAGCGACGGTAGTGTGGCGAGTGCCTTCACACCGTCGGCGTCGAGCGAGGTCGCACCCATCGCGCCACCGAGAATGATCAACTTGTCATTCCCCTTGGCGAAATCGGACGCGACCTTCGGCGCCGCAATCGGATCCTCCGAATAAGCGACCAGCGTCTGTCCCTTGAACAGATCGATGATCGATGCGGAGTCCGTGCCCTGAAGAGCGATCTTGGCGAGACGGTTCTTCGCGACTTTGACGGTGCCACCGGCGGCGCGCATCTTCGACCGAAGGTCGTTCATTTGCGCGACGGTGATACCGGCGTAGTGGGCCACGACGACTGAACCAGCGCTTGAAAACGCATCATTCAGGCCCGTGACGAGTTCGCGTTTTTCCGCTCTGTCCACTGCCTATCTCCAGTTGACCCCTGCCCCATTGACGAGGTCAGGCGTCGGTTGCCTTTTGCCGGCCGGGCCATCCAGTAACGGATCTCCCGAACGACGCTCGAGGATCCTGCCCCCTTTCGCCACACCAGCCGGCACGCCGGATAGTGCGCAGACAAAAGGCAAACACGGTTCGAACCTTTCATTGGAGCTTGGCTCCTTTGTCGGGTCTTCACCCGTCTCATGCAGGCCCAAATCGAATTAAGGCTTTTGGGCCGCCTGCAATCTCGGACAGGATATCCGGAAACCTTTCGGCTTCCGGGATACCGGGCCGCCGACGGATCGGCGGTCCGGAATTCTTTCTTGCTGGAGCATGTTCCCGCTTTTCAGGATCATGCCCTAGCGATCGGCTTTACCCGATCGGCCGACACTTACGACGCGGCGAGCGTCGCGATGTCGAGCTTGAGGCCAGGGCCCATCGTCGAGGTGACCGACACCTTCTTGACGTAGTTGCCCTTGGCGCCCGCAGGCTTGGCCTTGGTCACCGCGTCGGCGAAGGCGCGGACATTTTCTTCCAGCGCCTTGACGTCGAACGAGACCTTGCCGACGCCGGCCTGGACGATGCCGGCCTTCTCGACGCGGAACTCGACGGCGCCGCCCTTCGAAGCCTTGACGGCCGCGGCCACATCGGTGGTCACAGTGCCGACCTTCGGGTTCGGCATCATGCCGCGCGGGCCCAGAACCTTACCCAGACGACCGACCAGCGGCATCATGTCCGGCGTGGCGATGCAGCGATCGAAATCGATCGTGCCCTTCTGGACGATGTCGACAAGGTCCTCGGCGCCGACGATATCGGCGCCGGCGGCCTTGGCTTCCTCGGCCTTGTCGCCACGCGCGAACACGGCGACACGCACCGAGCGGCCGGTGCCGTTCGGCAGGTTGACCACGCCGCGGACCATCTGGTCGGCATGGCGCGGATCGACGCCGAGGTTCATCGAGATCTCGACGGTCTCGTCGAACTTCACCGCGGACCGGTCCTTGAGCAGCTGCAGCGCCTCGTTGAGGGCGTAAGCCTTGTTCGGATCGATGCCTTCGCGGCTCTTGGCAACACGCTTTGCAATCTTTGCCATGATCTTAGCCCACCACTTCCAGGCCCATCGAGCGGGCGGAGCCCTCGACCATGCGCATGGCCGCCTCGACGTCGTTTGCGTTCAGGTCCTTCATCTTCTGCTCGGCGATCGCGCGCACCTTGTCGCGGCTGATCGTGCCGGCCTTGACCTTGCCCGGCTCCTTGGAGCCCGACTTCAGGTTGGCGGCCTTCTTCAGGAAGTAGCTCACCGGCGGCGTCTTCATGACGAAGGTGAACGACTTGTCCTGGTAGTAGGTGATGACGACCGGGATCGGCGATCCCTTCTCGAGCTCCTGGGTCTGCGCGTTGAACGCCTTGCAGAATTCCATGATGTTGATGCCGCGCTGACCAAGCGCCGGGCCGATCGGGGGCGACGGCGTGGCCGAGCCCGCGGCAACCTGGAGCTTGAGCTGGCCTGCAACTTTTTTAGCCATCTCTATTCCTGCCTTTTCTCATGCCGGCCCCGTTATCCGGGAAACGCGGCGGTTGCAGTCTGGTGGTGCGGTTCCGACGGCCGGCTATGCCGCCTTCGCCTCCCACCCGTTCATGCGACGTCTGTTCACGCCGCCTTCCGACGCCTTGCGGCGCGGTATCCCGACGCCCTTTCGGGCGCGGGTATGCGGATCAGCCCTTTTCGACCTGCCCGAACTCCAGATCGACGGGCACAGCGCGCCCGAAGATCGAAACTTCCACCTTGAGGCGAGCCCGCTCCTCATCCACCTCCTGGACGACGCCGTTGAACGACGCGAAAGGACCGTCCGAAACGCGGATCGCCTCGCCGATCTCGAAGGTGACCGAAGGCTTCGGCCGCTCGACGCCTTCCTGGACCTGGTTCAGGATGCGCTGCGCCTCGGTCTCGGTGATCGGCACGGGCTTGGAGTCGCCCAGGAAGCCGGTGACCTTCGGCGTGTTCTTGACCAGCGAGAACACGGCGTCGGTCAGATTTGCCTTCAAGAGCACGTAGCCCGGGAAGAACTTGCGCTCGGCATCGACCTTGCGGCCGCGACGGATCTCGACGACCTTCTCGGTCGGGACCACGATCTGCTCAATGTCCCCGGACAAGCCCTTCTGCTTGGCCTTGTTCTCGATGTCCTCGGCGACCTTCTTCTCGAAGTTCGAATAGGCGTGGACGATATACCACCGCGCAGTCATTTCACGACCTCTCCGTAATCCGCCGAATTAATGCCCGAGACCCAGGATCCACTCGATCGCATAGCCCATCAGAATATCGGCAGCGAAGAAGAACAGCATCGCGATCACCGCGAATATCAGGACCATCACGGTCGAGATCATGGTTTCGCGCCGCGAAGGCCATGTCACCTTGGCCGTCTCCGCGCGAACCTGCTGGAGAAAGGTGAAGGGATTAGTGGTTTTCGAAGCCATGCGCCGCCTGTTTTCGAGACCCGTTGGCCGGGCCTCCTGGATGATCCCGCTGACCGGGACGTGCCGCCTGGGCTCCATGCGGCGCGAATCAGCGCCGCTATTTCACCCACGCAAATCAGACGCGTAAAGCCGGCTTCCCAGCTCCACGCGTCGCGTGTCTGTCTTGTCTACATAAAACCGATTCTTAATCCACGCAAGTGGCAAGGGTCCGCTTTATGTCTCAACGCCGCCTCGGAACCATCCAGTCGTCCCGTCCCGGCTATACGGGGCTTATGCCCCAATTCCTGCCATATGGCAAGCCGTCCGCCGATTTTCAACCGCGGAGCGGCCGCTGCGGAGCCTTGAAGGCCTCGACATATGACGATTTCAGAGATTGAGCTTAGATCCAGGAGCGAGGAACCGGTCCGTAGGCTGGAGATCTTGACGGGTTCGGGTCGACGATGTGGCTACCGGAAGAGAAGGCGCGGTTCGTGGCGATACGCCGCCTCCTCAGCTCATTCGGCTAGTTCAAGACGTCCCTGAACTCGCTCCTCGATCGCCTTCAGGAAATCGTCGGACGTCGATGTCCATCCAAAGAGTATCTGCACGAGCGTGATCGAGGCTTCATGATTGCTCCTCCCAGGCGATGGGCTCGCTGGTGCAATCCGTCAGCAGTGTGCAGTGGTAGTCCCTGAAGAAGGCATCCCGAATTGTCGATTCCACGCACACGCTGGTCGTGCATCCTGTCACGATGAGGTGTTTGATACCTGCGGTTTTCAGAACAGAATCGAGTTCGGTCTCGTAGAAACCGCTGAACCGCGTTTTGTAGACGACCACATCCCCTGCCTCTGGCTTGAGGTCGTTAACAATATCCGTTCCCCAGGTGTCGCGGATCAGAATCCGGCTCTCGCTGCCATCCGGGGCCGTGATGCTCTCACCGACCCCAAAGATCTGGAGATGTCGGAGACGATTGGGGGCGTCCGATGTTCCGAGGTCCGAGAGGTCGGAATGATACCCCATCTTCAGATAGATAACCGGCACTCTCAAACCGCGAGCGGCAGCTATTACTCTGGCCGTAGGGCCGACAGCCCGTTGAATCCCGGAGATATCGATTCCGGCTCTGTCGAACATTCCACCTTGCGAGCCGAAGTCATTCTGCATGTCCACGACGAGAACTGCGGCGTTAGCAAGATCAATCGAAATAGGTTGAGGCTTCGCGTCGATGACCAGGGGATGCATTTTTGTCCTCCCACCAGAAAGAGGTGCCGCTCTTTGCGCCCTTGGCTATCAAGACCCGCCACCTACGTTGCGTCAAGAAAGGGGAGAGTTACATCCCTGCTTGGCGGCCTAAGAACGGCGGTTGCAGTCAAGCGCTAGGGACGAAACCTTACATCGTTGGTCTTAAGGCGCAACGATTTTGCCACTCACAGGCCCGCGACACGGGCCGGCAGGTAGATGACCTCAAGGGCCGGCAGACGGGCGGAAGAAAAGGCTGATTTCGGCGATCGAGAGGGCGGTTGCCAGATGCCTGCCCTCTTGAAGGAATGGCACGGGCAGCAGGGCTCGAACCTACGACCTGCGGTTTTGGAGACCGCCGCTCTACCAACTGAGCTATGCCCGTGCATGCGCTTGTTCGGCGCAGGCGCTTCCTAAAAGCTTCCGTGCGCTCTGTAAAGAGCACTCTGCAGTGGTTTTGAAACCCTTTGCCGGAAATCTGGATTCCATTACCGCCGGCGACCGATCGCGCTCGCCAAACAACCCCCGCGCCTACGACTTGCCGGCCGGCGGCTTGTATGGCCTGCCCGGCACGCCCCAGCCCCAGGCGGGCATCGGCTCGGTCTCGGGATCGCAGGTCTCGCCCAGATTCGAGTTCATCTTCGCCAGCCGCGATCCCCACTCGACATAACCCATGAAGGCCGAGCGGAACTCGGGGTCATCGGGCAGGCCGACCTCATCCGCCGCGTCGGCAAGGAGACTGATCCAGCGGCGGCGCTGCTCCTCGGTCAGATGCTTGCCGAGATGATGCATCACCATCTCGCGATGGCCGCCATGCTTCTCGCTGTAGGTTTTCGGGCCGCCGAAGACCTCGCCGATGAAGGCGGCGACATGCATCGGGTGATCCGGCGACATCATCCTGAACACCGGCCCGACGACCGGATCCGCCGCCACCTTGTCATAAAAGGTCCGGGTCAGCCGGTTCAGCGCCTCGCTGCCGCCGGCCCATTCGTACAAAGTCGGGATGTCCTCGCTCATCGCCGCTCCTCCCTGTGCATACAGCAAGATAGCGGCAGCGCCCTGCCCCGCTCAACCTGCCTCGATGGCCAGTGCGCAGCTAGAGTATGATCCCGAACCGAAGGTCAGCGAATGCAAAAAGTGGAAACCGGTTTTCGGAGAAGATCACGCTCCAACAAAGAATTAGATCAGGATGGCGATTCAACGAAACGTCATCCTGATCTACAGCTTCGCCGGCGCCTTCGCCTCGGCATCGGCGGACGGAAGAGCCCGGCAATTGTCCGGCCTGGGTGCGGATCTGCAAATGGTGGCGCCCGTCAGCGCGTCCACCGATTGCGGTCCGGTCGTCAGCCCGAATGTCTTCAGTTCGTCCCGGCTGAGTTCTCTGTGCTTTGCATATTCGGCCGACTGCATGGCGGCGAAAAAGCCCGAGCCGACCGCCATCTCGTCGAGATAGGCCCTGACCTTGTCTTCCATGCCCATGGAATGCACGAGGAAGTGCGCACCGGCGCCAACGAGGCGCCGGACGCCGCCGGCGACCATCACCGCGCAGGCGGCGTCGCATTCGGCGCCGGCATCCATGGTGAGTCCGGCATGGAGACCGTCGGCCGCGACGCACCCCACGGCGCCCGGATCGCAGTCGAGAAAATCCGTTCGGGCGACCGCGATATCCAAGCCGTGCTCGCGGATCAGCCTGCCCGCGGCGAGCGCAGCCTGCACATCTCCACCCGGCGAGTTGATTACGACCGGCAACCGGCGCTCACGGATCGTGTCGAGCAGTTGGCGCAGCTTGTCGGCCGTATCTGCGGCGATCGTGCCTTCCGCCGAAATCCATTCCGGACAATCGGGATTGCAGAGCGGGTTGCTGCCGCGAACAAGAACGAAACGCATCTGCTGTTCGTGGGCTTGCGGTGTCGGCGGCGGCGCCGGCGCTGTATAAGAAGATCCGGCCTCTACTGCCGCGACCGCGACGGGCGCGCCGTTCGCGGGAATCTCGCGACAATTCGCCGGTGCCGGATGGCGCTGGCAAATGGTTCTCTCGGTCAGCAGATCGAGCGAATCGAGGCTGGTCACGAGCTTCATCTCCAGCATGTCATCGGGCTCGATCTGCCTGATGTCGCTGGCAGGTGTGGCCTTCATCACGCCGAGCACGCCCTGCTCGACGCCCATCTCCTTCAAATAGGCCGACAGCCGCTTCTCGATCGCCTTGCTCATCTCATAGGTCTTGTAGCTGCCGGCATTCTTGCGGCTGACGATCTTGGTGCCGATGATCTTCTTCTTGCCGTTCACAACCCGGTAGGTGGTGCGGTAGAGCAGTTTTTCGCGCTGGTAGGTGGTGGTGATCTGATGGACGCCGAGATAGGCCCATTCGCCGACGACGCGGTGGATGCCGCCGGCAAACATCAGCGGACAGGCCGAATTGCACATCGCGCCGCTGTCGTAAGCGACGCCGGAATAGGGCTGACCCTTGCCGTCATTGTCCCGGCAATTTTTCGTCCCCGGCGAGCAGCCGGAAAATTCCGTGATGCCGACCGCGATATCGAGCTTGTTCTTGCGGACCATGCGGCCAAGCTGCAGCGCGGCATCGACATTGCCGCCGGGAGAATTGACGACGATGGGCAATTGCCGCCCGCCGAGCGTCTTCAGCAGGCGTTTCAGTAGCGCCGGCGTGCCGGCCTCGATCGTGCCTTCGGCAGAAATCCATTCCGGGCAGTTCGGCTCGCAGCCCGGCGCGCTGCTGCGCACGACGACGAAACGCATCGCCGGACCGTAGTCCTGAGGTGTCTCCTTCGCGGCGGCGTTGAGGGTGGCCAGCCCTGCGGCAGCGGCCAATCCCAGCCGAAGCAGCTCGCGCCAACACCGCATGGTCTTTGAACGGAATGTTGAAACCACGTCTGGCAAGCCCCTCGGCGCAACCCATACTAGTTGCGGCGCCGGTGGTTGCAACAGAATTGAAAAGGGCGGCCCGAAGACCGCCCTTTCCTTGTCGAACCGGCAAAAGCCGGATCGATTACTCTTTGATGGTGACGACGATGCCGGCACCGACGGTGCGGCCGCCTTCACGGATGGCGAAGCGCAGCTTCTCT
>NZ_JAIUGS010000033.1:0-22413 GCF_020164735.1 Mesorhizobium sp. ESP-6-4 | reverse complement strand
CCTTTCCCTCCGGAGGGGGGAAAGGTGGCGCTGCGAAGCAGCGACGGATTGGGGGAACCACCTGGCAATCAAGCCTCAGGTCGATCACTCACGCCAGTTACGGAAGATATGTGCATAGCGTAGCGCAACCGGGGAGAAGGTGCCCGAAGGGCGGATGAGGGCAGCGCCGACCTTCTCCTTAAGAAATCCCGCCCCTGTTCCACCCACGCCCGCGGTCGCCGAACATCACATAGCCGGCGTCAGTGACGGCCACCGTGTCCTCCAGCTTGATGAAGCCGCGTGTCGGGTGAAGCATGGTCGTCTCGACCGACAGCACCATGTTCTTTTCCAGCGGCTTGGCTGCATAGGTGCCCTCATAGGCGACCGGGTGATTGGTCATCAGGAACGGCGCCTCATGCGTGATCAGCCCCATGCCGTGCGCGAAGAAATCCGTATAGGCCGCGACCTTGGATGCCTTCAGAACGCTCTCGGCATGCGCGATCATGTCGCCGCCAAGCGTGCCTGCCTTCACCTTGGAAAACGCCGCCTGTTGCACCGCCTCGACTTCGGCCAGAAGATCCTCCAGCTCGGCATCCGGCTCGCCGAGCACGCCCATGCGGCAGAGGTCGCCGATATAGCCGTGGTAGTTGCCGCCGGAATCGATCGACATCACCTCGCTCTTCTTCCAGGCCTGGCTGGACGCCGCGCGATTGTGGCTGGAACCAAGCGTCAGCAGGCAATATTCGAAATGCGCGCCGCGATTGGTCTCCTCGCGCCTGAGCTGCTCGATGATGTCGGTTTTGCTCGTGCCCTCGCGCGCCCAGGCGATCGTCGCCAGCATGGAATCGGTGATCAGCTCGGAGGCGATGCGCAGCTGTTCGAGTTCCGCCTCGGTCTTGATGGCGCGCATGCGCTCCAGCATGTCGGTCGCATCGATCAGCTTTGCATCCGGCAGCGCCTTGCGGATCAGCGTGTAGGCATCCGACGGCAGGAAGGCCGGCTCGATTCCGATGCGGGCGGCTTGCTTGCCGATCTGTTTGAGATGCTCCACCGCCAGATTGGCGGCATCGAGCGTGCCCCAGCAGGCGGCGTGCAAGGTCGGCGTCCAGAACGGATGGTTCTGGTGTTCGCCGCCTTCCATCTTGTTGCCGATATAGGCCGCATGTTCCGGCCCGCCCTTCTCGTAAAGGACGATCGGCAAATAGCGGCTGTGACCGATGGCATCCATCGCCGCGAAGAAGATGAACTTGTAGCCGCCGAGCAGATATTGCGTGTTGTGCTTGGAGGTGGCGAACAGCACGTCAATGCCGGCCTCTTCCATCAGCCGATCCACCCGCGCCTGATCGAACGGGACATTGCTGACCTCGGTTTTGCCCGGAGCGATGTTCATCTGCCTCTCCCTATCTTTGTCGGCCGCAGGAGCGCCGAAAGTCATGATGTATGGCTGTTGGCCAAATCTGCATCTTTTTGGCCACTCTGGTCCAGCCAGAATTGATCACTTTCCCGCCAAAGCCGGTTTCCGCCCAAATCCCGATCGGGCTGTCTGTAATCTGGTCCTACCAGATAAGAGCATGAGAGCCTCCGTCGGCTGGCTGGTCCAGCGGACGGAAATTTCAAAGCCAAGCCATGATGCGCCAAATCCGTCTCTGGCGAAACCTTTGCCAAGGGCCATAATCACCGGACTGCCGCGCCTGCCACGGCGCGAAGAGGGGAGTTTGAGCGATGTCCGAATTGACGATTTCACGCCGCGGCCTATTGGCCGGCTCGGCGCTGCTGCTGGCCTCCACCGCGCTTCCGACGATCGGCCTTGCGCAGACGCCCAAGAAGGGCGGCCGGCTGATCGTCGCCGCGGATTCCGAGCCGCGCAACCTCAATCCGGCGATCGTCGCCTCCAACGGCGTCTTCTTCATCTCCAGCAAGATCGTCGAGACGCTGGCCGAAGCCGCCTTCGACGGCAAGGACGGGCTTCAGCCGCGGCTCGCGCTTTCCTGGGAAGGTGCGGCCGACGGCCTGTCGGTGACCTTCAAATTGCGCGACGGCGTTAAATGGCATGACGGCAAGCCCTTCACCTCGGCCGACGTCGCCTTCTCGGCGCTGCAGATCTGGAAGCCGCTGCAAAATCTCGGCCGCACCGTGTTCAAGGACCTGGAGGCCGTCGACACGCCGGACGAGCTCACCGCAATCTTCAAATTCGCCAAGCCGACGCCGTTCCAGCTGATCCGCAACGCGTTGCCGGCGCTGTCGAGCGTCGTGCCGAAGCACCTCTATGAGGTGGGCAAGATCGAGGAGAACCCGGCCAACAATGCGCCGGTCGGCACCGGTCCGTTCAAATTCGCCGAATACAAGGCGGGGCAATATTACCGGCTGACAAGGAACGACGCCTATTGGGGCAAGGACGAGCCCTATCTCGACGAGATCGTCTACCAGGTGCTCCCTGATCGCACATCCGCCGCCGCGGCGCTCGAGGCGGAAGAGATCCAGCTCGCCGCCTTCTCCGCCGTGCCGCTCGCCGACCTCGACCGCATTTCCAAGGTGCCAGGCCTGAAGGTCATCACCAAGGGCTATGAGGGGCTGACCTACCAGCTCGTCGTCGAGATCAACCACCGCCGCAAGGAACTGGCCGATCTGAAAGTGCGGCAGGCGATCGCGCATGCCATCGACAAGGATTTCGTCGTCAAGACGATCTTCCTCGGCTACGCCGCGACCGCAACCGGCCCGGTGCCGAAGAACGATCCGCAATTCTACACCGCCGACGTGCCGGCCTATCCCTTCGACGTCGCCAAGGCCAATGCGCTGCTCGACCAAGCCGGCTACAAGCGCGCCGACGACGGCAAGCGCTTCGCGCTGAAGCTGCTGCCGGCGCCTTACTTCAACGAGACGAAGCAGTTCGGCGATTATCTGCGCCAAGCACTCGCAGCGATCGGCATCGACGCCGAGATTGTCAACAACGACTCCGCCGCGCACATCAAGGCCGTCTATACCGACCACGCATTCGACCTCGCCGTCGGCCCGCCGGTGTTCCGCGGCGACCCGGCGATCTCGACCACCATCCTGGTGCAGAGCGGCATTCCCGACGGCGTGCCCTTCTCCAACCAGGGCGGCTACAAGAACGCCGAGCTCGATGCGCTGATCGCGAAAGCATCGGAGACGCTGGATACAGCGGCCCGCACCGAGCTCTACAAGGAGTTCCAGAAGAAGGTGGCGGCCGATTTGCCGCTGATCAATGTGGCGGAGTGGAGCTTCATTTCCGTCGCCCGCGATACGGTCGGCAACATAGCCAACAACCCGCGCTGGGCAGTATCGAACTGGGCGGACACCTATTTGGCCGGCTGATCTCCTTGCGGATCGGCTGCCGGGGTGCTCAGCTTTGAGAATGAGAGTTCCTTCGCGCCCCCCTCTGTCCTGCCGGACATCTCCCCCTCTTGGGGGGAGATTGGCAGTTCTCGCGCCTCGCTCATTTCTGCAGCGTCGAAAATTGGCGAAAGCCGATCTCCCCCCTAGAGGGGGAGATGTCCGGCAGGACAGAGGGGGGCGCCGTAGAGCGCAACGTCCGTGGTTTGGCCTCAACCAGGCTTCGCCATGACCCGCGCCCTCCGCCTCCTGCGCCGCCGCGTCGTCGGCAGCGTCTTCGTGCTCCTCATCGTCGTCATCGGCAGCTTCCTGCTGCTCGAAGCCGCCCCCGGCGACGCGGTCGACGCCTATATCGTCTCGACCGGCGGCGATGCCGGCATGATCGAATTGCTGCGCCACCGCTGGGGCCTCGACCAGTCGGAGCTGACGCGCCTCGCCAACTATCTCTGGGCGCTGCTGCATCTCGACCTTGGCCAGTCCGTCACCTTCTCGCGGCCGATCCGCGAAATCATCCTCGAACGCCTGCCGACCACGCTGATCCTGATGGGCAGTGCCACCGCGCTCTCCTTCGGCCTCGGCTCGGCGCTCGGCATCTATGCCGGCGCGAGACCCGGCAGCATCCGCGACCGCTTCCTGTCGATCGGCTCGCTGGCGCTCTATGCCGTGCCCGGCTTCTGGCTCGGCCTGGTACTCATCGTCGTCTTCGCCGTCGACCTGCGCTGGCTGCCGATCGGCGGCATCGAGACCATCGCTTCAGGCAAGACCGGACTTGCCCGCGTCGCCGACATCGCCATGCATCTCGTGCTGCCGGTGTCGGCGCTCGGCTTCATCTATCTGGCGCTCTATTTGCGCATGATGCGCGCCGGCATGGCCGAGGCCTGGCGGCAAGACTTTATCCTCGCCGCCCGCGCCAGGGGCCTGCCGCGCCGCCGCATCGTGCTTGCCCATGTTGCCCGCAATGCGCTCCTGCCTCTCGTCACCATGCTCGGCTTGCAATCGGCACAGATGCTGGGCGGCAGCGTCGTCATCGAAAGCGTTTTCGCCGTGCCAGGCCTCGGCCGTCTGGCGCAGGAAGCCGTCGCCGGGCGCGACACGCCGCTGCTGCTCGGCATCATCCTGGTGAGCGCGGTCCTGGTCCTCGTCATCAACCTCCTGGTCGATCTCACCTACGCTGTCCTCGACCCGCGCGTCGGCGCCGGCGAGGCAAGCGCATGAGCCGCCTGCGCCGTTTCTTCCGCACGCCGGAAGCAATCGCCGGCGCAATCATCCTGGCCTTGCTCATTGTGGTGGCGCTGGCGGCGCCGCTGCTGTTTCCCGGCGACCCGCAGGCCATCGCCGGACCGGGGCTGCTGCCGCCGTTCCAGGACTGGTCGCTGCCGCTCGGCACCGACCGGCTCGGCCGCGACGTGCTGGCCGAGCTGTTCCATGGTGCCCGCACGTCGCTGGCGGTGGGACTGGCGGCGGCCGCCGCGGCGCTCCTCATCGGCTCGGTGATCGGCACTTTGGCCGGCTTCGCCGGCGGCCTGATCGACGAAGTGCTGATGCGCATCACCGATGCCTTCCAGACCGTGCCGAGCTTTCTGCTCGCGCTCGCCTTCGTCAGCATCGTCGGGCCTTCGCTCGGCGTCGTCGTCGCGGCCATCGCGCTCGGCGCCTGGACCGGACCCGCGCGCGTCGCCCGCGCAGAAGTGCTGTCGATCCGTGAGCGCGACTATGTCGCCGGCGCCCGCGTCATCGGCATGCATCCGCTGGAGATTGCTTTTCGCGAGGTGCTGCCCAACGCGCTGCCGCCGGTGCTGGCGCTATCCTCGGTGATCGTGGCCGCCGCGATCCTCACCGAGGCCGCGCTCTCCTTCCTTGGCCTGGGCGATCCCAACCACGTCACCTGGGGCGGCATGATCGCCGAAGGCCGCGCGGTGCTGCGCACCGCGCCGTTTTTGTCGGTCGTTCCCGGTATCGCGCTGGTGCTGACCGTGCTCGGCGTCTACCTCGCCGGCGAAGGCGTGGTGGAAAGCACCGCGGTGCGCAGGAGCCTGTTGTGACCACGCTGCTTTCGATTCGCGATCTTTCGGTGGGCTATCGGCGCGACAGGGCCGAGGCGCCGGCGCTGAAAGGCATCAGCCTGGATGTGAAAACCGGAGAGCGCCTGGCGATCATCGGCGAAAGCGGCTCGGGCAAGAGCACGTTGGCGCTGGCGGTTGCGGGGTTGTTGGCGAGGGGTGCCGAGATTGGCGGGCTGGTAGACTGGTTCCTGCCGGCAAGCGCTGGCGCCAAGGCCCCCCTCTCTGTCCTGCCGGACATCTCCCCCTCAAGGGGGGAGATGGGCAGTTCCGTCGCCGGCTCTCCTCTTGTGACCTCGAAAATTGGCGAAGGCGGAGATCACGAGCTAATCTCCCCTCTAGAGGGGGAGATGTCCGGCAGGACAGAGGGGGGCGCCGTAGAGCGCCAGCCCTCTCGTCCTCGCGATAACATCCCCCTCCTCGGCCGCGACATCGGCTTCGTCTTCCAGGACCCCTCTTCCAGCCTCGATCCGGTCATGCCAATCGGCAAGCAGATCGCCGAAGTCGTCCGTACCCATCTCGGCCTCAGCTGGCCTGACTCCTTCGCCCAAGCCAAAACCCTCCTCGACCGCGTCCGCCTTCCCGACCCCGAGGCCGTCCTCCACGTCTACCCACACCAGCTGTCCGGCGGCCAGAAGCAGCGCGTGGCCATCGCTGCCGCCATCGCCGCTGGACCAAAACTCTTGATCGCCGACGAAGCGACCAGCGCGCTTGACACCATCGTGCAGGCCGAGATCGTCGCCTTGATCCGCCGGCTGGTGGCCGAGGACGGCATGACGCTGCTTTTCATCAACCACGATATCGCGCTCGCCGCCACGCTTGCCGATCGCATCGCGGTGCTGCGCCACGGCGAATTGGTCGAACTCGGCGAGACCGATCAAATTCTCAACGCGCCGCGCCACACCTACACGCGCGCTTTGCTGGCCGCTCATCTCGGCCTCGACGCCGAGCCGCTGCTTGACCGACAAGGCGCCTCGGCATGACCGTGCTGGCCGTCTCCAGTCTCGCCAAGCGCTACCGCCGTGGCGGTAAGCCTTTCGCGGCGGTCGACGACGTGTCATTCGAGATCGGCCGTGCAGAAACGCTGGCGCTCGCCGGCCCGTCCGGCAGCGGCAAGTCGACGATCGCGAGGCTGGTTTTGCGGCTGATCGAGCCCGATGCCGGCCGCGTCGACTTCGAAGGCGCGGACTTCCTCGCGCTATCCGGCGCCGCTTTGCGCGCGCGCCGCGCTCGCATCCAGATGGTGTTCCAGGATCCGCTCGCAGCCTTCAATCCACGCGCCACCGTGGCGCGCGTGCTGGACGATCCGTTGCGCATCCATGGCATTGCCTCACGTGCAGAGCGCCCGCGCCGTATCGCGGCACTGCTGGAGCGCGTCGGCCTCGGTACCGGCCTCGCGGCTCGTGCCATCCATGAGATTTCCGGCGGCCAGCGCCAGCGCGTGGCGATCGCCCGCGCCATCGCGACGCGGCCGTCGCTGATCGTGCTCGACGAAGCCATGTCGGCGCTCGATGTCTCGGTGCGCGGCCAGATCCTCGAATTGCTGCTCGACCTGCAAAGGCAGGAACGGATCGCCTATCTATTCATTTCGCATGACCTCGGCGTTATCCGCGCCGTGGCGCATCGCGTCGTCATCCTCGACGCCGGCCGGATCGCCGAGAGCGGCGATGCCCGCGCCGTCATCGCCAACCCGCAATCGGCGATCGGCAAGGCGCTGGTCGAGGCGACGCCAAGATTGACCAGGAACCGACCATGATCCTCCAAAGTGGGAACCGGTTTGCGGACAGATCATGGCCAAACGACAAAATCAGGACACAGCATGACCGATCCCGAAGCAGCCAGAGCCGAAATACTGTCGCGCGAGCTCGACTCCGCCTTCCGCAACCGGGCCGACCTCTATCGTCTCTTCCTCGACGAGCTGACCGCCGAGCTTGGCGCCGAGAAAGCCGAGGCGTTAATGATCCGCACCATCGAGAAGCGCGGCCGGGAAGTCGCGGCTGCGGCGTTCGCCGCTTTCGGCCCCAATGATGCGCCGGCGATCGGCGACGCCTTTCTGGCGGTCAGTCCGGATGGCGGGCGCATGTATCCGACCGATGTCGAGCGCGGGCCTGGCCACATCGCCTTCAAGGTGAAGCGCTGCCCGCTGAAAGATGCCTGGATCGAGGCCGGCGTCGGCGAGGAGAAACTCGCCACGCTCTGCCGCATCGCCGGCGCCTTCGACCGCGGTCTGTTCGAGGCAACCGGCGTGCGCTTCTCCAATGTCACCTGGACGCCGGGTCATGGCTCCGGCTGCTGCCATATCGCGCTGACAAACCGCGACGCTTAACCTATTCAGCTCTCGGCAAACACGTGCAGCTCGCCGCCTGCCTCGTCGATCGCCGCGCGCATCTCGGCTGCCGGCTCGCTGTCGGTGACGACATCGGAAATCTCGCTCAGCGCGCAGACGCGTTCGAGGCCGCTGCGGCCGAACTTGTCGTTGGTCACGACCAGCATGGTCGACAGCGACCGTGCCATCATCGCGCGCTTCACCGCCGCAGCGCCCGAGATCATGTCGCTCGGCCCTTCGGCATTCAGCGCCGAGGCGCCGATGATGGCGACGTCGGCATTGTAGCGGCGCACGAATTCCACTGTGTCCTCGCCAAGTACGGCCGCCTCGCGGCTGTCATAGGTGCCGGGGCAAAGGATGACGCGGAAGCCCGGATTGGCGCCGGCCACCGAGGCGACGCCGACGGAGTTGGTGATGATCGTCAGGTCCCGGCCGTGTTGCGAAAGGCTGCGCGCGACTTCATAGGTGGTCGATCCGCCGTCGATCATCACGATGCTGCCTTTCTCGATCAGTCCGGCCGCACCTCGTCCGACACGGGCCCGCTCCTCGACCATTGTGAGGCCGCGTTCAGCAATCACCGGTTCCGACGTCACCAGTGAAATGGTGGCGCCGCCATAGGTACGGTTGATGAGCCCTGCATCGGCAAGCTCGATCAGGTCGCGGCGGATGGTCTCCCCGGCGACGCCGATGCGGCGCGCAAGCTTCGAGATGCGGATCGAGGCCGAGCGCCGAACCTCCGACAGGATCAGCTCATGGCGCTCTTTCTTGGTCAGTCGGCCCGGCTCGATGTTCATCGCTCTTCCTTCCCGGGATTCCGTCCCTGGCGTGCAGACATAGCCACCCCAGGGATACGAAAGCCAGCCCAGGGTCTGTCGAGATTCAGGTCAGGCCGAGCCGAAAGTGGTGGCTTCCGAGAACCGGCGTAGGCCGGAGCGGAGCGTACTTGAAGTACGTGAGCACCGGAAGCGCAGGAAGCCGCCATTTGCAGGCCGGCCTCACCTGAATATCGATGGACCCCTAGTGCCTTAAGCGATCGCGCATCGCATACCACAACATCCCGAGCACATTGAGCGGACCGCGCAGCGCCGTGCCGCCTGGGAACGGCAGCGGCGTCAAAGTCGAGAATAGGTCGAGCCGCGAGGCATCGCCCGTGATCGCTTCCGCCAAGAGCTTGCCGGACAGCGTCGACAGGATGACGCCCTTGCCGGAATAGCCATGCGCGAAATAGACCTCCCCATAGTGGCCGACATGCGGCAGGCGCGACGTGGTGATGGACACCAGACCGCCCCAGGCATGATCGATGCGGCAGCCCTTGAGCTGCGGAAAGGTCTTTTCCATATGCGGCCGCACGAAGCCGCCGATGTCGGCCGGCGGCGACGGCGTGTAGCGCTCGCCGCCGCCGAACAGCAGGCGTCCGTCCGCCGACATGCGGTAGTAATTGACGACGAACAGTGTGTCCGAGACGGCCACATTGGCCGGGATGAGATTGCGCTCGCCCAAAGGTTCGGTGGCGACGATGTAGTTGCCGACCGGCATGATGCGGCTACTGACACGCGGCTCCAACCCTTTCAGCAGCGCATCGCCGGCCAACACCACATGCCTGGCGCGAACCGAGCCCTCGTCGGTGAACACCCGGATGGAAGGTTCGCGCTCCAGCAGCACCGCGACCGAGTTCTCATGGATGACGACGCCGGCGGCGGTAGCGGCGCGGGCAAGCCCGAGCGTGTAGTTGAGCGGATGCAGGTGGCCGCCGAGCCGCTCCAACACCGCGCCCTGATAGGGTGTGTCGACCATCTGCCGCGCCTCAGCCGCCGACAGAATCTTGACATCGGTGAAGTTCATGACCTTGGCGAGGCATTCGGCCTCTTCTTCAAAGTCGCGCACATCCGAAGCGCTGACCGCGCCGACCAGATGGCCGGTCTGGCGCAAGTCGCATTCGATACCGTGGCGCTCGATGATATCGAGCACCAGCCCGCGCGCCTCGAAGGCCAGATCGAACAGCGCCTTTGCCCGTTCCGGCCCAAAGCTTCTGACCAGGCCCCTGGCGCCCTTTCGCAGGCCTGGGATCATCTGGCCGCCATTGCGGCCCGAGGCGCCCCAGCCGATCTTGCCGCCTTCGAGCAGCACCACTTTAAGACCACGCTCGGCCGCATGCAGCGCCGCCGACAGACCCGTGCAGCCGCCGCCAACCACCACCAGATCGGCCTCGACATCGCCGGCAAGCGCCGGATGGTCGGGCGCCGGATTGGCGGTGGCGACATAATAAGACTTGTCGATGTCGAGACCGGAATTGAAACCTGTTGAACGCGAAGCCATGGTCACACCTTGAGCAGCAGATGGTCGCGTTCCCAGGACGTCACGACGCTCTGGAACAGGTCGAGCTCGACGCTCTTCACGCGCAGATAGGTTTGGAAGAAATCCTCACCGAGCAGCGCCCGCACGGGCTCGCAATCGGCGAAACGGTCAAGCGCTTCCTCCATCGTCTTTGGGAGTGTGCTCTTGCTCTTATAGGCGTTGCCGAAGGCCTCCTCCGAACGCGCAAGCTTCTCCTCGATGCCGAGATAGCCGGCGATCAGCGAGCCGGCCATGGCGAGATAGGGGTTGGCGTCCGCTCCCGGCAGCCGGTTCTCGATGCGGCGCGCGGCGCGGCCGCCCAGCGGCACGCGCAGGCCGCAGGAGCGGTTGTCGTGCGACCATTCGATATTGGCCGGCGCGCTGTGGCCGGGCCGGATGCGCCGGTAGGAATTCGCATGCGGCGCGAACAGCGGCATGATTTCAGGGATATATTTCTGCAGGCCGCCGATGAAGTGCGCGAACATCTCGCTGTCCTCGCCGTCTCCGCCGGCAAACAAAGGCTCGCCCTTCCTGTCGACGATCGACATGTGCAGATGCATTGCGCTGCCCGCCTGCGCGGCGATCGGTTTGGCCATGAAGGTTGCGTGCATGCCGTTCGCCTGCGCGATCTGCCGCGCCAGGCGCTTAAATAACAGCACCTGGTCGGCAAGCGTCAGCGGATCGCCATGCAGCAGATTGATCTCGAGCTGCGCCGTGCCGGATTCGTGGATCAGCGTCTCCACCGGCAAGCCGGTGATGGCGGCATGCTCATAGAGCTGCCGCGTCACCGCTTCGAATTCCTCCATCGCCTGCATGTCGTAAGGATGCTGCACGCTTTCCGGCCGGCCGTTGCGCCCAACCGGTGCGGTCAAAGGCTGATCGGGGTTGGGGTTGAGCGCCGTCAGATAAAACTCGAGCTCCGGCGCCATCACCGCACGCCAGCCGCGCTGCTCATAAAGGTCAAGCACGGCTTTCAGCACATGGCGCGGTGAGGCCATCCACGGCCGGTCGTCCATGTGGAACGTGTCGGCGAAAACGTAGGCTTTGCCGGCGCTGCCGGGCGCAAGGCACAGGCTCGAAACGTCCGGCACCATGCGCATGTCCGGATCCTGGTAGGCGAAGCCTTCGTCGATGGAGCCGGAATAGCGGCCGTCGATGGCGACCAGGAAGGCGCTGCTCGGCAGATAGAGCGCGCGGTCGTCGAGCGACTTCAGAAATTTGGCGACCGGCAAGGTCTTGCCGCGCAGCACGCCGTTGACGTCCGGCACGAAGCACTCGACTTCGTTGATCGCATGCGTTTTCAGCCAGCTTTGCGTGTCCGCGCCGGGAAATGAGGTGTTCAGATTGTCAGGCATTGGTCATGTCCATACGAAGGAGAGATCGCTTCGGCGGGCATGTCCGTTCCGGTAGGGGCGTTATCTAAGCTGCGTTATCCGAGGACGGGCGCCCGCCTGTTGACCGGCCGAAGGCCGGGTCAGCGCGCCCTGCACCCCTTCGGTCCAGCCGTCGCGAACGACATGCGAGCCGACCTTGGTCTCCTCCGCGCGCTGCAGGTTCTCGTGGCGGCAGCAGCGCATGATCAGCGGCGCTCCGCCAAAGCGCACACCATTGCGGCTGCAACTGGAAACGGCCGGGTGGGGGAAAGCCTTTCTACCGCTCGCATGACAAGCCTTGTCGAGAACCTGGCATGGTTTGGCCGATCGTTGCCCGCAGCGCAAGCCTGCGCATGAAACCGCTGCCCGGTGTTGGCCCAAACAGGCGGAGGGAACCGGTTGCCTGCTTGTGCTGTTCCCATATGCGCCGCATGCCGACAGAACGATTTCCGAAGCAACCAGGAGCGATCAGATGGACAGCAGGAGCGATACGGGCGCATGTTTTTGCGGAGCGGTTGCCGCCGAGATGCAGGGCGATCCGTTCTGGATCTGCTTCGATCATGACGATGACTGTCGCCGCGCGATTGGCAGCCCGCTGACCATCTGGGTCGGTTACCGGCCGGACCAGTTCCGCTTCATGCGCGGCCAACCCCGGAGCTTCTCGAGAACGAAAGGTGTCGTTCGCACCTTCTGCGAGAAATGCGGCACCTCGATCACGTATCGCGACGAAGGGCTGAGCGACGAACTCTATGTCACGATCGGCTTCTTCGATCATCCGGAGCGGTTCAAGCCGCATGCGCATGCCTATTGGCGCCTTCGGCTGCCCTGGCTGGAATTCGCCGACGATCTGCCGCGCATCGACACCTACTCGCGGCGCCGCGATCCGACATTCGGAAATCCCAACGACCGGTAGGGGGTTTGCCAAGCGCTCCTCAGCCGATACTCTCGCCGCCATCGACCACCAGCGCCTGTCCGGTCATGAAGGACGAACGATCGGAGACGAGGAACAGAATGGCCTCCGCGATCTCCTCCGCGCTCGCCCAGCGCCCCATCGGGATCTTGGTGCGGACATAATTTTCGATCGCGTCGCGCCCGCCCATCTGCGCGATGAACGGCTCGTTGAACGGCGTGTCGACCCAGCCCGGGCAGAGTGCATTGATGCGCACATTGTGCTTGGCATAATCGAGCGACATCTGCCGGGTCATCGCCACGACGGCGTGTTTGGAGGTGGCATAGGCGATCATCTCGCGGTCGTAGAACACGCCGGAATTGGACGCCGTGTTGAGGATGACGCCGCCGCCTTGCGCGATCATCGCCGGCATGACGGTTTTGGCCGCCAGGAATTGCGCCCGCACATTGATGCGCCACGAAGCGTCCATGCCGTCGGTGCCCACTTCCGTCAGCGTGCCGCCCACCTGGATGCCGGCATGGCTGTGCAGAATATCGATCCGGCCATGCCGACCGAGCGTTCCCTCGATGAGGCCCTCGACGGCTGCATCATTGCCGACATCGGTGGCGACGGCCTCGGCGCGGCCGCCGGTTTCGCGAATGTCCGAAGCGGTGGCTTCGCCGGCCGCCGGGTCGCGGTCCGCGATCACCACGACTGCCCCTTCCCGCGCCATGATCATCGCGCCGGCGCGCCCGATGCCAGATCCGGCTCCGGTGACAATGGCGATACGGTCTTTCAAGATCATGGATTGGTCTCTCAAGGCGATGGCTTCCGTCGGCCGAGCTGCCATTGCGCCAGCAGCACGAGCAGGACCGACGCGCAGAGCACGATCGTCGCTATGGCGTTGATCTCAGGCGTCACGCCGCGCCGGATCGAGGCGAAGACATAGATCGGGAGCGTCGTCTGAGCGCCGGCGACGAAGAAGGCGATGATGAAGTCGTCGAAGGAGAAGGTGAAGGCGAGCAGGAAGCCCGCGATCACCGCCGGCATGATCTGCGGCAGCACGATCGAGCGGAACGTCGTCAGCGGCGTGGCGTAGAGATCGCTCGAAGCTTCGACCAGATTGCGGTCGAGGCTCGCGAGCCGCGTGCCGACGATCATCGTCACCAGCGCCATCGAGAACAGGCCGTGCGCGGCGATGATCGAGCCATAGCCCAGCGAAAGCCGCGGCGGCTGGTCTGTCGGCCAGAGCGAAGCGAGGAACGGATTGACGACGGCGAAAAGCTGCACCAGCGCCACCAGCGTCGAGATGCCGATGACGACGCCTGGCACGACGATCGCCGCGCCCAGCAGCGCATCGAACAGAGCCCGGGTCCGCGCGCCGACGCGCTGCAGCCCGAGCGCCGCGGCCGTCCCGCAGAGGGCCGCGAGCAAGGCACTGGTGGTGGCGATGAACAGGCTGTTCTTCAGCGCCTCGACCAGGAAGGGATTGGACAGCGCCTTGCCGTACCATTGCACCGAAAAGCCGGTGAACTCGCTGGCGTGGTGGCCGGCGTTGAAGGAGAACAGCACGACCAGCGCGATCGGCAGATAGAGGAAGGCAAAGACGGCAACGACGAAGGCGCGCATCAGATCAGGTCCACCCGGCGTGCGCCCGAGAGCCGGGTCGAGATGCGATTGGCGACGATCAGCACCACCACCGAGACCAGCACCAGCGTGATGGCGATGGCCGATCCGAACGGCCAGTTGCGCGATTGCAGGAAGAGGTCGACCAGCGCGTTGCCTATGAAGAACACCTTACCGCCGCCGAGCAATGTCGGGATCAGATATTCGCCGAGCAATAGGATCATCACCAGCGAGAAGCCGGTCATGACGCCGGGCAGCGACAGTCTCAGCGTCACGCCGAGGAAGGTCGACAGCGGCGTAGCACCGAGATCCGCGGAGGCCTCCAGCAGCCGCCGGTCAAGCCGTTCCAGGCTGACATAGATCGGCAGGATCATCAGCGGCAGATAGCCGTAGACGATGCCCAGCAGCACCGCGCCCGGGGTGTTGATCAGCCTCAGATCCTCGATGCCGACATAGGCGAGCAAAGCCGGGATGCCGCGCCCGCCAAGGATGTACATCCAGGCATAGGTACGCATCAGAAGGCTGGTCCAGAACGGGATGACGATCAGCGCGAGCAGGATCAGCCGCCAGCGATGCGGCGCGCGCAGCGCCAGGTAGTAGGCGACGGGATAGGCGACGAGCAGGCAAGCAAGCGCGCCGGCGGGCGCCAGCACCATCGTGTTCCAGAAGGCGGTCGCTCGCGCCGGCAGGTTGGCGTATTGCGCGAAGGTCAGCGCGGCCTGGTAGCCGCCCTCCGGCGCCCGCTCGCCGACACTGAAGATTGCGATGGCGACGAAGGGCAACACCAGGAATACGACCAGCCACAGCGTCGCCGGGGCGAGCAGCAGCGCCGTCACGAGATTTTTACGAGAGAGAGTGCGGCGCATCGGGAAAGCCGGTTGGGAGCCGGCGGACTCTCGTCCGCCGGTCGCATTGCCTGGTTCTGGTTTGTTGCCGGTCCCGCTCAAGCCGACTTGAAGCGCGCCATAAGCTCGGCGCGGCCCGGATCGGTCAGCGTCGCGGCGGCGCCGAATTCGAGCGGTTTCAACAGGTCGGCCGCCGGATAGAGGATCGGGTTGTCGAGCACTTCCTTTGGCAGCAGCGCGTTGACGCGCGCGTCGGTCGAGGGGGCGCCATTGGCCAGATGCTCCTTCACCGCCACCTTCGGGTTCATCAGGTAGTTGAGCAGCGCATAGCCGGCCGGCTTGTTCGGCGCGTCCTTCGGGATGGCGTAGAAGTCGGTCCAGATCTCGCCGCCCTCCTTGCCCAGCACATAGGCGATCTCGGGAATATCGCGATGGAGCTGTGCCCCGTCATTGGTCCAGCACATGGTCATCCAGGCATCGCCGGCGCGCATTCCCGGCTGGTAGTCGCTCGACACCGCGAACAGATGCGGCTTGACCTTCAGCAGCAGTTCCTCGGCCTTGGCCAGCTCGTCCTGTTTCAGCGAGTTGAACGAATAGCCGTAATATTTCAGCGCATTGCCGATCGTGGTGAGCTGATAGTCATGCACCATGGTACGGCCGTCGCCTTCCGCCATGGCCGTGTCCCAGAACTCCTTCCAACTCGACATCGGCTTGGCGAGCTTCTTGGTGTTGACCGCGAAGCCGGTCGTGCCCCAGTTCTTCGGCACGGCATAGATCGTCCCGTCGATCGTGCCTTCCGCCGTGAAGCGCGCATCTTCCGACTTGCCGTCGAAATTGCCGAGCTTGGCCATGTCGAGCGCCTCGATGATGCCGAGCTTCTTGTAGGTCGAGATGGTGTAGTTGGTGGGCACGAACAGGCTCCAGCCCGAGCCGCCGGCCTGCAGCTTGGCCAGCATCTCCTCATTCGAGCCGAAGACATTGACCTCGACGGCGACGCCGGTCTCCGCCTTGAAGTTCTCAAAGGTCTGCGGGTCGTGGTAGTTCGGCCAAGTGGCGATCGACATGCGGTCGCCGAGGTTCTCGGCGGCGAAGGCGGGTGTCGGCATGATACCGAGCTCACGCGCCATCACGGCGGTGGCGACACCGAGCCCGGTGAGGCCGAGGAAGTCGCGCCGGCTGATCGAGCCGCGCTTCAAACGCATCAACTGGTCGACGAACTTATCGGGGCTTATCGGCAGTCCGTCACGATAGGATTTCGGCATGTTGGTCTTCCCTCTGGTTGGTCCCGTTATTGTTGGCGTGCGGAAACGCCAGCGGCGCTCCGACGGCAAAGCCGATGGCGACGGGTTCGCCCGGCTTGAACAGATTGCCTTGGCCGATCACGTGATCGGCCTTGGCGAGCAGCGATCCGATGCCCTGGACTTCGATCGCGTATTCGGCTGTCGAGCCCAGGAAGATCCGATTGCGCACGATGCCTTTCAAGACACCGCCCCCAGGCGCCGAAAGGCTGAGCGATTCCGGCCGCAGGCTGACGGAGACGGCTTCGCCGCGGCCGAGCGGCACCCGCTTGCGCGCCGAAATCACCGTGCCATCGGCGAGCGCGACATCGACGAGGTCACCCGAGAGTCCGGCCACCTTGCCGCTGAGAAGATTGGTCTTGCCGACGAAGTCGGCCACGAACAGGTCGGCCGGCTCGTCATAGATCTCGCTCGGCTGCCCGAGCTGGACCACGCGGCCGCCATTCATGACGCAGACGAAGTCGCTCATCGACAGCGCCTCCTCCTGGTCGTGGGTGACCAGCACGAAGGTGATGCCGATCTCGCGCTGCAGGTTCTGCAGCTCGATCTGCATGTCGGTACGCAGCTTCTTGTCGAGCGCCGCCAGCGGCTCGTCGAGCAGCAGCACCGCCGGCTTGTTGACCAGCGCGCGGGCGAGCGCCACGCGCTGCTGCTGGCCGCCGGACAGCTCGTGGATCTTGCGGCGGCCATAACCGGCGAGCTGCACCATCGAAAGCGCCTCGCCTGCCCTTAAGGCGATCTCGCGCGACGACAGGCGCGGCCTTGCCTGACGCAACCCGTAGGAGATGTTCTCCTCGACATCGAGATGCGGGAAGAGCGCGTATTGCTGGAACACCATGTTGACCGGCCGCCGGTAGGGCGGCGTACCGGCCATGTCGCGGCCGCGGATCAGCACCTGGCCCTCGCTCGGCTGCTCGAAGCCGCCGATCATGCGCAGGCAGGTCGTCTTGCCGCAGCCGGAAGGCCCGAGCAGCGCGACGAAAGCTGAAGGCGGGATGGCAAGGTCGATGCCGCTGACCGCGGTGATGGCGCCGTAGCGCTTGGTGACCGCGCGAAATTCGATATCGGGCACTGCAGTCAAGCCAAGGCTCCAGCGACAGCGTGAGGCAATGCCTTGACGCTAGCAGAGGCAATGCACCTGGTATATACCTCGCAGGTGGTATATTTAGCCGATTTTATCGTTTAGAGGGGTATGAATGGCTGCCTCGCGCAGTGACGACTACAACGCCTTGGCCGCCGTGATCGCCGCGTCGCGCGAGACCGGCGACCATTTCGGCAGGGCGATCGTCGGCTGGCTCAGCGGACATGTCCGTTTCGATCACTGCGTGATCTTCGGCTATCGGGGTGCCGCGAGGCCGCCGCTCCTGTTCGACACGTTCTCTCCGGCGGAGAGCCACATCTTCGTCGCGCTCTACCAGGAAGGGCCCTACCTGCTCGACCCATTCCACCACGCCGCGGTCGAGCGCAAGGAGGGTTTCTGGCGCATGCGCGAGCTCGCGCCGGACCGCTTCTATGCCAGCGAATATTACCGCTCCTATTACAGCCAGACCAAACTTGCCGAGGAGGTCGGCTTCTTCGTGCCGCTGGCCGGCAAGGACGCGCTGGTGCTGTCGCTGATGCGGCTGCGCGCCACCGGCTCGTTCGGAACGGCGGATGCCAGGCTGCTGCGCGACATGGCGCCGGCGGTGATCGGCTTCTGCAGGCAGCGCTGGCCCGCTTTGCCTGCCGAAGAGGTTGTGGCCCGGCCCTCCGGCGAAACCGTCGCGCCGACAAACGAGCTCGACCGGGCGCATATCTGGAAGAGCCTGTCCTTGACCTCGCGCGAAAAGCAGGTCGTCGACCTGGTGCTTCAGGGCCACTCCACGGAATCGATCGCCAGGGCGCTGCGCATCGTGCCGGGGACCGTCAAGGTCCACCGCCGCAACATCTACCGCAAGCTCAAGATCAAGTCGCAGGCGGGTCTCTTCGCGCGCTTCGTCGAGATCATCGACGCACGGATCGGATAGCAACGCCGACCGCCGCCCTTGCGGCGGTTCGCGTTGAGCGTCTATCGTGCGGCCGAAATGATCGGCCAGCTATCCCGGCGGCGGATCAGGTGACGAGACAGATTTCAAGACGAGTGAAGCAGCGCATCGCCAATGGCCGACAAATCGCAATTCGGACTGACCGCTGTCGATACCGTTCCGCTGCATGAGAAAGTCTATATGGAGCTCGTGCGGGCCTTGATGTCGGGGCAGCTCCGGCCCGGCCAGAAGCTGACCTCGCGCAAGCTCGCCAAGGAGCTCGGCACCAGCGACATGCCGGTGCGCAGCGCCTTCATGCGGCTGCAGGCGCTGAGGGCACTGAGCCCGATGCCGAACGGCAGCGTCGAGGTGCCGCTGATTTCCGCCGACCGCTTCCAGCAACTGACCGCCGTGCGCACGGTCCTGGAAGGCACGGCCACCGAGCTCGCGACAAAACTCATCAACGGCAACAATCTGCGCGCGATCCGGCGCCACTGCGCCGAACTTACCGAAGCCGCCCGCGGCGGCGGGATCGAAAACTATCTGCGCAAGAACTATGACTTCAAATTCTCGATCTACCGCCATTGCGGCAACGAGCAGATGATCTTTCTGATCGAGACGGTATGGATGCAGGTCGGCCCATTCCTACGAAATCTGCACATCGGTTTCGAGGATGACCTGGCCGGCATTCTCGGCATCGACTATCACGAGGAGGTCGTGGCGGCGATCGAGGCTCATGACGGCGAAAGGGCGCGGGCCGCGATCGTGCGCGATATCGCCGAGGGCGCGACCCACATCCTCGGCCAGGTGAAATTTCCGGAACTGCGCCACTGACAGCCAGGCGGGCCTCCGAATCCGGCTTGGCTTTCGCCGATCGGGCCGCTATGTTGCGATCGCAGATCGCACAATGTGGACCTGAAATGCCTCCCGATATCCCGGCTAATGATTTGAAAAGATGAAGGAAAATCGCCCGGCAGCAGCCGCGTTGGCCTTCACGAACTCACAAGCCGAAAATTGGATATCGTAGCCGGCAGGGCTACAGCACCCAGAAAAACAGGGGCTGGAAATTGAGCGATGCGATTGCAGACGTTTTGAAGTGGCTGGACAGCAGGAAGGACATCCAGAGCCTGCGGGCGGCGGTGTGCGACCTGAACGGAATCATGCGCGGCAAGCGCATTCCGGTCGAGCAGGCGCGCAAGGCGCTCGAAGGCAAGCTGCGCATGCCCTACTCGGCCATCGGGCTCGACATATGGGGCGAGGACATCGAAGGCAATGCCCAGGTGTTCTCGACCGGCGACGCCGACGGGCTTTGCCATTGGACGGGGCGCGGCATATTGCCGGTCAACTGGACGGCACACCCGACGGCGCTGTTGCCGGTCTGGTTGGCGGACGACAGCGGCGCGCCCTACCTTGGCGATCCGCGCCGCGCGCTGGCCCGCATCCTCGACCGGTATGCCGCGCTAGGATTGACGCCCGTCACCGCGACCGAGCTCGAATTCTACCTTGTCGACCCGACGTCGCAGCGGCCTGTCGGACCGGTCTCGCCGGTAACCGGGCGGCGCCTCGATTCCGACGCGGCGCTCTCGATCGACGAGGTCGACGATTTCGAAGCCTTCATCCACGATATCTACGAAGCCTGCCGTATGCAGGACATTCCGGTCGACACCGCGATCGCCGAGAACGGCGTCGGCCAGTTCGAGATCAACCTCAACCATGTGCCCGACGCCCTGCGCGCCGCGGACGACGCCGTGCTCTTCAAGCGCACCGTCAAGGGCATTGCCCGCAAGCATGGCTTCGCCGCCTGTTTCATGGCCAAGCCCTATGGCGAGCGCGCCGGCAACGGTTTCCATGTCCATTTCAGCGTCCTCGACAGGCAAGGCCGCAACATCTTCGACGACGGCTCGGATCAGGGTTCCGATGCCATGCGCCATGCGGTTGGCGGCCTGCTTGCCGCGATGGCCCAGAGCACGCTGGTGTTCGCGCCGCATTTCAATTCCTACCGCCGGCTGCGGCCGCGATCCTATGCGCCGACGGCCGTTGCCTGGGGTTATGAAAACCGCATGGTGGCGATTCGCATTCCGGGTGGCCCGTCGGCCGCACGCCGCATCGAGCACCGCGTCTCCGGCGCCGACGCCAATCCCTGTCTGGTGCTGGCGGCGATTCTCGGCGCGGCCTTGATCGGTATCGAGCGCCAGCTCTCGCCCGGTGAGCCGACCGGCGGCGAAGGCCAGGGGCTGACGCTCGCCAAGCTGCCGCCGGATTGGGCCTCGGCGATCGCCGCCTTCGAGGCGGGCCAGCGTGTCGCCGAAATCTTCCCGGACGTGCTGCGCGACGCCTTCGTCGCCTGCAAGCGCCAGGAGCTGAACACTTTCGCGCTCAACGTCAGCGACTTCGAGATCGAGACCTATCTCGAAAGTGTTTAGCCGACCTTGAGCCGGTCGCTCAGCGCGCCGCCCACGCCAGCCCTCGGCGCAGGATGGTGCGCATCTGCGGGACCTCGAACTCCGAGGCCACGTGACCGAGCGAGGAATAAAACACGCGCCCCTTGCCGTGCCGGCGCTTCCACACCACCGGCATGACGACGCCGTCGATCCACGGCGCGTGGTCGCCGGAAAAAGTGGTGGTCGCCAGCACCTCGTTGGATGGATCGACATGCATGTAATACTGTTCGGAGCGGTAGGGGAAATCCTCGATGCCTTGCATGATCGGGTCGTCGCGCCGCACCACATTTACGTGATAGTCGATGATGTTGCCGGGATGCGCGACCCACTGGCCGCCGCACATGAACTGGTAGTTCGTTGATTCGCGAAAAGCGTCGCCCATGCCGCCATGATAACCGCCGAGGCCGACGCCGTTTTCGACCGCCTCGGTCAGGTTCGCCTCTTCGGCCTTGGTGAGCTTGGACATGGTATAGATCGGCACGATCAGGCTGAGATCGCCGATCGCCGGATCGGCAAAAGCTGCCGTCGTGTTTTCGACGCGCACGGCAAAGCCTTCTTCCTCGAGCATCGCTTTGACGGCGCGCGCGCCGGCTTCGGGTTCATGCCCTTCCCAGCCGCCCCATACGATCAGCGCTTGCCGCATCTTTGTCTCCGTCAGTTTGGTTGCGTTCATTCGAGATCGCCAAGGGCGAATATTTGCAGAGATTTCGGACGTTAATGCACGTCAGCAAAAAGCCGGGGCGAGTCTACCCACAAATGGGTTTGCGAAGAAACACGAAACCATTCGAACGCGGCGCGCCTTCGCGCCAACTCATCTTATGCGGCCTGTTGAAGCCTTACCCGAAAAATATGCCGGCGGGGAGGTGACATCCCGGTCGCGGGAACCAGATTGGGTCGAGGGCCACTGGTGCCCGGACAGATCCGTGATCGTCACGAAACGCACAGGAACATGATCATGATGATTCTCGCCTTCGGTGCAGCGGGAAATTTTGCGGGCAGCGTCATTCCCGCCCTTGCCGCTCGGGGCGCGCGCGTCCGTGCCTTCGTCCGCAAGCCTGAGCAGGCTGAACTGGTACGCCGTCACGGCGCAACCGAGGTTACCATCGGCGATCTGCGCGATCGTGCAGCTTTGGATGCAGCGCTCAAGGATGTGGGCGCCGTCTTCTATATCGCCCCAGCCTTCATTCCCGCCGAGGCTGATGTGGGAAAGAAAGTCGTGGAGGCCGCTATCGACGCCGGTGTGCGCCGGTTCGTGTTCTCGGCCGTGATCCATCCGGTGCTTTCGGACCTCGTCAATCATGTCGCCAAAGCGCCGGTCGAGGAGGCGGTTCTCAACTCCGGCCTGGAATATACGTTCCTCCATCCGGCGCGCTACTTCCAGAACTACGCGGCATTCTGGCCCAAAGTCGTGAAAGAGGGCGTGCTTGCGGAGCCCTGGTCGTCCGGGACACGCTTTTCGCTGGTCGACTATCGCGATGTCGCCGAGGTCGCCGCGATAGCCCTGACCGAAGAGCGGCTGCTTTTTGGAACGTTCGAGCTCTGCGCACCTGGGCAACTTAACCGCCTCGATGTCGCTGCGCTGATGAGCGATGTGCTGGGCCATGAAGTTAGGGAGCGCCGCGATCCCGATGTGCTCGGCGATGTTCCTCCCGGCTTGCGGGCGATGTTCGATCACTACGATCGCCA
The DNA here is from genome assembly GCF_020164735.1 of Mesorhizobium sp. ESP-6-4. Lineage (NCBI taxonomy): Bacteria > Pseudomonadati > Pseudomonadota > Alphaproteobacteria > Hyphomicrobiales > Phyllobacteriaceae > Mesorhizobium > Mesorhizobium sp. ESP-6-4. Next base: position 202 of record NZ_JAIUGS010000033.1, on the reverse strand, counting down.
CGGCCTGCTCGGCAACCCACTGACGCTACGTGCGATCTTGGGCCGGGAGCCGCGGTCGCTGCGTGCTTATTTGGAGGAATTGGCGCAAGGCGATCCTGCCCGATCCGGCGAGCAAGGATGAACAGCCGGCCCCCATGCCACCCCAGCCGAATACAAAAACGGCCCGCGAGGAGCGGGCCGTTTGTTGTTTGGTTGCGGGGAC
>NZ_JAIUGS010000032.1:0-37287 GCF_020164735.1 Mesorhizobium sp. ESP-6-4 | reverse complement strand
TCGTTGACCGAGAGCTTGTAGGCTGGAACCTCGCCCTTCTCGGTCTTCTTCATCGGGGCTGCGGCATTGAGCTGCGTGCGCAGCGCAAGCAGCGCGTCGAGCTCGCAATCGAGCGTCAAATAGAAATGCGGGATGGTCGACTTCGCCTCGACCAGGCGACGCGCGATGGTCTTGCGCATGTTGTCATGCGGCACGAGCTCGTAGGAGCCTTCGGCGAACAGCTTCAGCACCTGGTCGTCCGACATCGGCTTGGCTGCGGCCGGAGCGGACGGGATTTCGACCGGAATCTCGGTGGCTGGCTGACCAGGGGTGGCCGCGGCTTTCGCGGCGACTGCGGCTTCGACGTCGGCGCGCACGACGCGGCCGCGCGGACCGCTGCCTTGTATTTCGGCTATCTTAAGACCGGCTTCGCGAGCCAAGCGGCGCGCCAGCGGCGTTGCGCGCTCGCCTTGCGATTGGCCGATCTCCCCCCCCGTGGGGGAGATGCCCGGCAGGGGAGAGGGGGGCGCGAAGGAACGAGACGTTGGCGGGACAGCGCCCCCCTCTGTCGGCTTCGCTGACATCTCCCCCACTAGGGGGGAGAGTGGCGCTCCGTTCTGCGGCGTCGTTCCTGATTCATAGACCTCGTCGTCTGCATAAATCCAGGCGACCGGCTCACCGACCGGAATGTCGACGCGCTCCTTGCCGGTGACGTCGCGCAGCGTGCCGCTGGCCGGCGCATCGATCTCCATCGCCGCCTTGTCGGTCTCGATCTCGAAAAGCACGTCGCCTTTCTTGACTTGCGCGCCCTCCTCGGCGAACCAGCGCGAGATCTGTCCGGTCGCCATATCCATGTCGACCTTGGGAAGAATGACTTCGGTCGGCATCGCTCAGCGAACCCCTTTCACGAGGTCGCGCGCGGCGGCGATGATGTCGGGAACCTGCGGCACCGTCGCCTTTTCCAGGTCCGGATTGTAGGGGATCGGCGTCTCGGCGCCGCCAAGGCGCACGATTGGCGCATCGAGATAGTCGAAGGCCTCGCTCTCGGCGACCAGCGCGCTCACCTCCGCGCCGATGCCGAGCGTTTTCACCGCCTCGTAGACGCAGAGCAGGCGCGAGGTTTTCTTCACGCTGTCGATGATGGTCTGCCTGTCGATCGGACGGATCGTGCGCAGATCGACCACTTCGATGTCAATGCCCTCGCCTTCCAGCGCCGCGGCGGCATCGAGCGCCTTCTGCACCATGATCGATGTGGCGACGATGGTGAGGTCACGGCCTTCGCGGCGGATCTCGGCCTTGCCGATCGGCACAGTGTAATGGCCCTCGGGCACATGGCCCTTCATCTTATAGAGCAGCTTGTGCTCGAAGATCATGACCGGGTCCGGATCGGCGACCGCGGCCAACAGCATGCCCTTGGCGTCGTGCGGCGTCGCCGGCTGAATGACCTTGAGGCCGGGCACATGGCCGAGCCAGGCCTCTAAGCTCTGGCTGTGCTGCGCGGCGGCGCCCGTGCCCGAGCCCGCCGGGAAACGCATCACCACCGGCACCGAGACCTCGCCGCCAAGCATGAAGCGCATCTTAGCCGCCTGGTTGACGATCTGCTCCATAGCGAGCGTGGCGAAATCCGAGAACTGGAATTCGAAGATCGGCCGCATGCCGGTGAGGGCCGCGCCCACCGCCACGCCGGCGCCGCCCAGTTCGGAGATCGGCGTGTCTATAACCCGCTCGGTGCCGTAGCGCTCGACGAGGTCGCCGGTCACCTGGAAGGCGCCGCCATAGACGCCGATATCCTCGCCCATCAGGAAGACACGTTCGTCCATGTCCATGGCGATCGCCATGGCTTCCTGGATCGCCTGGGCGTAGCTCAGTTCACGCAGCGTGGCGTCCATCACGCAGGCTCCGTGTAAACGTAGTTCTGAAGGGTGGCGATCTCGGGCGCCGGGCTCGCCTTGGCGAACTCGATGCCGTCGGCGATCTCCTTGGCGACCGCGTCGCGGATCGTCTGGATGCCCTGGTCGTCGATGAAGCCGAAATCGCGGAGTTCCGTCTCGAAGAGCGTGATCGGATCGCGGTTCGCCATCCAATCCTCGATCTCTTCCTTGGTGCGGTAACGGTTGCGGTCGCTCTTGGAATGGCCGCGATGGCGGTAGGTCTTGGATTCGATCAGCGTCGGCCCCTCGCCGGCCCGCGCCCGCTCCACGGCCTTGAAGGACGCCTCGGCGACCTCGGAGAAGATATTGCCGTTGACGATGACGCCGGGCATCGAATAGGCGGCCGCCCGCTCGGCGATGTTCTTGACCGCGGTCGAGCGCGCCGTCGAGGTCGACATGCCGTAGCCGTTGTTCTCGCACACGAAGATCACCGGCAGCTTCCAGACCGCCGCCATGTTCAGCGCCTCGTGGAAGGCGCCCTCATTGTTGGCGCCGTCGCCGAAGAAGGAAACCACGACCTTGCCGGTCTTCATCATCTTGGACGACAGCGCGGCGCCCACCGCGATCGGGATGCCGCCGGCAACGATGCCGTTGGCACCGAGATTGCCCTTGGCGACATCGGCGATATGCATGGAGCCGCCGCGGCCCTTGCAGTAGCCGGTGGTTTTGCCGAAGAACTCCGCGAACATGCGGCTGACCTCGGCGCCCTTGGCGATGCAATGGCCATGGCCGCGATGCGTCGAGGTGATCTGATCATCCGCAGCGAGCGGCATGCAGATGCCCATGGCACTGGCTTCCTGGCCGATCGACAGGTGCATGGTGCCGTGGATGAGGCCGCGCGTATAGCACTCTTCCGCGCCCTCTTCGAAGCGGCGGATGAGGTACATCTTGTGAAGCACCTCCCTCAGCTGCTCCGGACTGTACTGGCGATAGACGAAAGGCAGGTTGGCCCGGCTATCCACGACGGCGGCTTTGCTGGCTCCAGCCATGATCACGCCTCCACGGCGCCGTAAACGAGCTTGTCCTGGCGGGCACGCAGCTCGGCGATCTTCGAGCCCGGCGCGGGCGCCGCGTTGGCATAGGTGATGAGCTCGCCCTTCTTGATGGATGCAGTCACGGAGCCGCCCTGCAGCAGGCCGCAGGGAACGGCGCGCGCCGCATGGGCTTCCGGAGCGGTCATGATCCAGGCGCGGTAGCAATATTCGCCGATAGCATCGAGCTTGTCGCCGGGCTTCAGATCCTTCTTGGCAACGGCGCAGACTTCGGCCACGGGCTTGGCCAGCGGAACCATGTCGGCCTTACCATAAAGCACGACACGGGCGCAGGTAAGCGGCACTTCCAGCGAGGTGAGGTGATAGGGACGATGGAAGGTGAAATACGGACCCTTGCCCATCTTCAGGTCTTCCATGCGCTCCGAGATGCGCGGATGCGACATGTCGGCGACGACGAAGACGCCGGGCGCCACACCCTTGCCGATCGAATAGTCGACGACGCCGACCTTCGACAGCACGCCGCCGTCCTTCTCGGGCACCAGCACTTTCGACAATTCGCCGAGTGTCGCAGCCGGACCGTGCATGCCGGGCTTGTCGGGAACCAGCCCGGTCGCATTGGCGATCGCCGCCATCTCGACCATGGTCTTCGAACCGTCGACGAATTCGACCAGCATGCGCACGTTCATGTGCCGGCGCTTCGCCTCCTCCTCATAGTCCGGAGGCGTGGCGTCGATGTTGAGCGGATTGTTCTTGCCCTTGCCGGCGGCAACGATCGGGTGGCCCATGGCGGAGACGAACTCGATCAGCTCCATGCATGAAGACGGCTCGTCGCCGGCGCCCAGCGAGTAGGTGACGCCGAGGCGGTCGGCTTCGCTCTTGAGATAGGCGCCTATGGTAACGTCGGCCTCGACATTCATCATCACCAGATGCTTGCCATGCTCCATGGCGCGCAGGCCGATCTCGGCGCCGACGGCCGGAACGCCGGTCGCATCGATGACGACGTCGATCAGGTCGTTGCCGATGACGAGGCTGGAATCGTTGGTGACGGCGATCTTGCCGGCCTCCATGGCCGACGTCATGGCCGATGCGCTCGAAACCTCGCGCGCATGGCCGGTCTCCTGGAAGGCGATATCGACGGCCTTGCCGGCGGCCGGCAGGTTAAGTTCGGAAATGGCGCCGATCTCGATGCCGGACATGTGGGCGACGCGGGTGACGATGTCGGTGCCCATTTCGCCCGAGCCGATCAGGCCGATGCGAATGGGCTTGCCGGACTTGGCGCGCTCCTCGAGGTCACGGGCAAGGCCCGTCAACGAAATATTGGAAGCCATGCCGCTTATTCCTCCCACATCGCATGCTGTTTGATCGCTTGACGGGTATTGAACATCTGTATTTCTGTCAAGACTAATGTCCAAATCTTTGACCATCCTCGACGCTTTTCGAGTCGGTTGACGCGCGACGGCGAAAGGCGCGGATGCCTATACCAAACCAAATGGAGCGAGCGGGCCGCGCGCCGAATGTCGGTCAATGCCGCGCTACGGCCCGCGACGAACCATGACGGGATATCTAGGCGGCAATTGCTACTGGCAAACGTCGACCCATACGGCGCCGACCAGATAGGCCATGCGCTGCGGTGTGATGCGCACCGCGGCATTGGTGGCGCCGGCTGCGGGAACGACTTCGTCGAAGGCCTTGAGCGACAGATCGCAATAGACGGGTAGCGGCGACGGCAGGCCGAACGGGCAGACGCCGCCAGGCGGATGGCTGGTGATTGCCAGCACCTCCTCGCCGCCCAGCATGCGCGGCTTGCCGCCCATGCTGTCCTTGAATTTGCGGTTGTCGAGCCTGGCGATGCCGCTGGTCACGACCAGCATGGCCTCGTCGCCCACGCGCAGGCAGATCGTCTTGGCGATCTGCGCCGGCATGACGCCATGGGCTTCGGCGGCAAGCGCGACGGTGGCCGAACTTGCCTCGGTGACGATGACTTCGATATCGGGCGCATGCTCGGCAAAAAAGGCGCGAACCGATTCCAAACTCATGGCGACCCCTCGTCAGACCTGTCGAACACCGGCTGGCGAATCGCATGGCGGCGCGGTCATTGACAAGAGCCACGGCCGTGCGTTGCGCATCCTTGTCTTGACGCATGCCGTTTCCCCAAAACCGCAGCGCATAGTTGGGCGACATGCATCAAAAAGCCCGCCAGGCATGCCTTGGCGGGCTTTCACATGGACGCTTGCTTGCATCCTATTGCTGCGTGGGCCGGTTCTCGGCGGCCGGCACTCTGATCAATTCCTCTTCCGGCACCTGCAGGGCGGAAGCGATGCGCCGAAGCTTGGCGGGGTCGGCGTCCTTGCCGTCCTCGATGTCGACGATCTCGCCCACGGCCAGGCCGCAGGTCAAAGAGAGCTCCTCGATCGTGTATCCCCTGGTTTCGCGCGCGGCTTTGAACGGGTTGAGGCCGGACGCGGCAATAATGTCGTTGGAAACAGCGTTTCGTACGGTGTTGGGCATGGCAACTCCTTGAGATGAAACAGGGTCGGATGAAATGTGGTGTTGCCTGAGACGGGCGGGAGAATGCTCGTTAACAAATGATTTGCCAAGAGCACCCATGCGGCGTCACGCGTTCGTGAAGCTGCGTTTCGGCTGATGCCTCGGGCTGCGTACATGTAAGGTCGCGCAGCGCTCAATCAAGTTCTTTTGAAGGTCCGCGGCCGGATCCGCCGGCATTTTCGACGTCTCGATTCGTTAGCTTGCCGTCACCGGCGGCAGACAGACCGACGCCGGGCGTTTCTCGGAAGGATCGGATGCCATGAATTTGAAATCGTTCGCAATTGTGCTCGGCACAGTCTCAAGCGTCATCGGCGCGACGCAAGCGTGGGCCGCGGATGCCATACGTGTTCGAGGCATTGTCGTCGGCGTTGCCGGGTCGACGCTGACGGTGAAGGATCGCGATGGCAAAACCAATGCGATCACGCTCGCCAACGGATGGAAGATTTCGGGCGTTGCCAAGGCGTTGGCAGCCGATATCAAGCAGGGCGACTTTCTTGGCATCGCCTCGATTTCCAAGGCCGACGGCGGCAGCGGCGCGCTGGAAGTCGTGATCTTTCCGGCTGCTCTGAAGGGTACCGGAGAAGGTGATCGCGACTGGGATCTGCGGCCCAACAGCCGCATGACCAACGGCACTGTCGCCGATGTCAGCGAGATCGACGGCCGCACCGTCACGCTCACCTATGACAACGGCCAGAAGAAGCAGATCGCTATCCCGCAGACGACACCGATCGTGACATTCGCCACCGCCACGCCGGCAGATCTCACGCCGGGCATCGCAGTGTTCGTCAATGCCGAGCGTGGCGGCGACGGCAAGCTGGTCGCGAACCGGGTCGTTGTCGGGAATCACGGCATCGCGCCGCCGATGTGAGGAGGCAGCGAGCAGCTCGAACAGCTTTGGCCGCTTGAACACTCGGCCTATCTGAGGCGGCGGCATCGCGGAGTGAGCCGCCTCCATGTCGGGTGCCGCGCGCCGGATGCGTGGCGCGCGCCGAGGAGAGCCGCGCCCGGCTTTCCCAATCCGCCGATATCGCCGGTCAAATGAAAAAATCGCGCATCATATGAACCTTTCCATTGGCCGCAGCACCAAGCGGTCATGGGCGCCGCGAGGTGCTCCTCACCCCAACGGGACGCCAGGACGGCGATCCCAAAACCAATGGAAGGAAATGCTCAATGACCAACTTCAAGCGTATCACCCTGGCCGCGGCTCTCGTCGTCTCGGCTTTCGGCTCGGTCTCGGCTCCGGCTTTTGCGGGCACGCATCCGACCGGCGACGGCGGCGCGGTCTGTAAGGGCCATGGTTCTTGCCTGGTGCTGCAGCTGGATTGCAAAGGCACCTATACCGATGCCACCGACAAGAACGGCACCGTCTACGGCAAGTGCAGCCAGGTCATGAAGGTCGACCCGAAGACGCGGCTCAAGCTTGCGAACTGATCACCTGTAGCGGCACGGAAATGGCGGCCGTCGAGAACGGCCGCCATTTCTGTTTATATCCCGTCGATCGATCAGCGCCGGCCGATCAAAAGGCCGGCAAGCAGTCCGACCACAACCAGCCCGACGGCGGCGGCCGTCGCCGGATGATCGCGCGCCGTGCGCTCGATCGCCCTGCCCCTGCGCCTTATTGTCGGAAGCGCCTCGTGGAGGCGATCGGCAAGTTGCGAATAGTAGTCGGATGCCGCCTCGCGGCCATCCTCGTAATAGGCGTCACCGCGCCTGGCCAGAACCTTCTTCAGGTCGTGCAGTTGTCGCGAAAGTGCCGCGACCTGCTTGTCGATATCAACGTCGGAGAGGGTCGAAAACGATGCCATGCTTGTTGTCCTTCTCTTCGAGAAGGCCTAACGCACGGGCGAAGAGCCCGTTCCGGCCGACCGACCGACCGAGCACCGTCAAGTCGAATATGACCGTTCAACGAACCTGGTCGAGCAGGCGCTTGCATTCCAGCAAGTCGAACAGCGCCTCCTGTAGCAAGGCGCGATTGTCACGCGACAATTTCGACGTGTCGGGTTGAACCGGACCTTCGTCGTCGCTCTTGCCCAAGCCGAAGAAACGGCGGCTGGGCTTCACCTTCGGTTGGCCGACCAGCGCGTCCTCGTCGCCGCGCGGCTGCGCGGCCGCCGTCAGCGGCACCTGCTCGGCCTGGCGGCGCTGGGCGATGGCCTCCACCGCGGCCATGTCGCCATTGCCGATGGCGACCAGGAAATGGTTGCCGTTCTCGCGCAACAGCTTCTGCACGCCTTTGATCGTATAGCCCTGATCGTAGAGCATATGCCGAATGCCCTTGATGAGCTCGACGTCCTGCGGCCGGTAGTAGCGCCGGCCGCCGCCACGCTTCATCGGCTTGATCTGGGTGAAGCGGGTCTCCCAGAAACGCAGCACGTGCTGCGGCAGATCAAGATCTTCCGCGACTTCGCTGATGGTGCGGAAAGCATCGGGGCTCTTGTCCATGGGCCAATCCTCCACACTGGACCACGATCCGGGCATGGTGCCGAATCGCATCTATTTCAGCGATTTATGAAACGATATTCAAGCCCAGCGTCAAAACCGCCGGCGGTTTTCAACCGCATTCGCCAGCAAACTACTTGCCGCCCTTGCCCTTGCTGTTCTGATGCGAACGCAGGATCCGGTTCTTGAGCACGTTCGAGGACTTGAACGTCATCACCCGGCGCGGCAAGATCGGCACTTCCTCGCCCGTCTTGGGATTGCGGCCGATGCGCTCGTTCTTGGAGCGGACATGGAAGGTGGCGAAGGACGACAGCTTGACCGTCTCACCGCGAACGATGGCTTCGCAGATTTCGTCCAGCACAGCCTCGACGAGTTCCGCCGATTCCGTTCGCGACAAACCAACCTTCCGGTAAACGGCTTCAGCAAGGTCGGCACGCGTAAGTGTCTTTCCCCCCATGCGACCGTCCCATCTGCTCGCAAAAACGTAAATCGATACAGGCAAAGGCTGAGCCTAAGTAATTGATCCGGCAAGGTCAAGGACCGAACCGGCGAGTTCGGCACTTACCAGCGGAGCAACACCGCGCCCCAGGTGAAACCTCCACCCATCGCCTCGAGAAGAACCAGGTCGCCCTTCTTGATGCGACCGTCGGCGACGGCCACCGACAAAGCGAGCGGCACCGAAGCAGCCGAGGTGTTACCGTGTAAATCGACAGTGACCACCACTTTCTGCTCAGCAATCCCGAGCTTCTTGGCGGAAGCGTCAATAATCCGTTTATTGGCCTGATGCGGCACGAACCAGTCGAGGTCCTCGGCCGTTATGCCGGCCTCGCTGAAGGTCGCCTCGATGACGTCGGTGATCATGCCGACGGCATGCTTGAACACTTCACGGCCTTCCATCCTCAGATGGCCGACCGTTCCCGTGGTCGAAGGACCCCCGTCGACGAAGAGCTTGTCCTTGTGCACACCGTCGGAGCGCAGGCTCGCGGCCAGCACGCCGCGATCGGTGATCGCGCCGGCGCCATCTTCCGCTTCGAGAACCAGCGCGCCGGCGCCGTCGCCGAACAGCACACAGGTCGAGCGGTCGCTCCAGTCGAGGATGCGCGAGAATGTCTCCGAGCCGATCACCAGGACGCGTTTGGCCAGGCCGCCGCGGATATAGAGATCGGCAGTGGCAACGGCGTAAACGAAGCCAGAGCACACGGCCTGCATGTCGAAGGCAAAGCCGTGATGCATGCCGAGCCGGTTCTGGATTTCGACAGCCGTCGCCGGGAACGTGTTGTTGGGCGTCGAGGTCGCCAGGATGATGAGATCGATATCGGCGGGCGTCATGCCGGCGCTGTCGAGCGCGGCCCGCGCCGCATCCTCTCCAAGCGAGGCAGTCGTCTCGTCGTCGGCGGCGACGTGGCGCTGGCGAATGCCGGTGCGCTGGACGATCCACTCGTCGGAGGTCTCGACCATGCCTTCGAAGTCGGCATTCTTCATGATGCGGCGGGGCAGCGCGGCACCGTTGCCGCGCACGACTGATCTGATCAAGGCTCTTTCCTATTCCTCGGCGTCGGCGACGCCGGACTTCCTGTTTGCCTGCGCGGTCGGGTTGCGCGCATGGAACAGATCGAGGTCGGCCTCGATCCGGTCAAGCAGATTGTTGCGTACCATATCGTAGCCGAGCTCGATGGCGGCCGCGAATCCGTCCGAATCGGCGCCGCCATGGCTCTTCACGACGATGCCGTTCAACCCCAGGAAGACGCCACCATTGGAGCGACCGACATCCATTTTCTCGCGCAGCCTGTCGAAGGCGCCCTTGGCGAAGACGTAGCCGATCTTGGCCATGAGCGTGCGGCTCATGGCGGCGCGCAGATAGCCGGCGATCTGCCTTGCGGTGCCCTCGGCGGTCTTGAGCGCGATGTTGCCGGCGAAGCCCTCGGTGACCACCACGTCGACCGTGCCCTTGCCGATATCGTCGCCCTCGACGAAGCCGCGATAATTCATCGAGGCCATGTTGGCCTCGCGCAACATGCGGCCGGCTTCCTTGACCTCTTCCTGGCCCTTGATCTCCTCGACGCCGACATTGAGCAGACCGACGCTCGGCCGCTCGACGCCAAACACCGAGCGCGCCATGCCGGTACCCAGAATGGCGAAATCGATAAGCTGGTGCGCATCCGCGCCGATGGTGGCGCCGACATCGAGCACCACGCTTTCGCCGCGCGTCGTCGGCCAGAGCGCCGCGATCGCCGGGCGGTCGATAGTGGCCATCGTGCGCAGGCAGAATTTCGACATCGCCATCAGCGCGCCGGTGTTGCCGGCCGAGACGCAGGCCTGCGCGCCGCCGTTCTTGACCGCTTCGACGGCCTTCCACATCGACGACTTCCAGCGGCCGTGGCGAAGCGCCTGGCTCGGCTTGTCATCCATGCGCACGGCGATCTCGCAATGGACGAACTCGCATATCTCGGCGAGTTTCGGGAACTTGGCGAGCTCTGGGCGCACCACGTCCTCGCGGCCATAGACGACGAAGCGGATGTCAGGGCGGCGGATGGCGACGGTCATCAGCGCCGGGATGACCACGCTCGGTCCGTGATCGCCGCCCATGGCATCGATGGAAATCCTGATCACGTAGTGCTTTTCTCACGGTTTGCCTGGCTTGCGGCGGACGCCTGCCGAGGTAAGGGGCCTCGCGAAGGTTCGGCGAAAATAACGGTTTTGTGCTTGCGCACAACCAACTTTTCCAAAATCCGGACCACCCTCAGGATTTTCCAAGCAGCGAACGCAGCTTTTTCTGGAATTCGCTTTCCTCGGTCTGATCGTCGCCGGCGACGTCGAGCGAGGCTCCCGACTTGCGCGGATAAGGGTCGATGGCCAGACCGAAAAACTGTTCGGCCAGCCCGCCGACATCGATGGTGTCGCCGGAAAATGTCTCCGGACTGTCCGGCCCGTCGGCGTCGAGGACGATCTCGCCGCCGCCTTCGAAACCTTCGCGCCCAAGCTTCGACTGCTCGGGCAGAAACAGCGCCTCGACGGGCTCGTCGATATGCGCGGCGACCGGATCCAGGGTGACGATGCAGGCTTGCGTGATGTCGGCCGCGACGCGACCGGTGACCTTGACGCCATTGCGCTTCCAGGGGACCACAAGCAGTTCGGCGCGATAGCTCTCGACCGAAAGCAGATCATAGTCGGCGGCAAGCGCCTCGCGCTGGCGCTCATCGGCCTCGACAAGGACCGGCAGGCCCTTTTGCGGCAGGCGCGCGACATTGGCGACGAAGGATACCGGGCTGCGCAGTTCGGCGTCTTTCATGTCGGCCTCCTTCACGCTGCCCCCGCCGCCGGGAACGCGGCGGTGCCGGCAGCGATCGATTCGGTCGGCTGGGCGGCAAGCTTGTGCGAGGCCTCGCAGACATAGTCCGCCAGCAGCGGCGCCTGCGGCCAGGGGCCGGAGTCCGGCCTGACGTTGCGGGCGAGCGCCGCCGCAAGCGCCACCCGATCGTCTTCCTTGAGCGCCTCGTCATAGGCAGCCGTACGGCCGTAAAACATCTTTGCCAGCTTCTTCATGCGTTTGGGCACGCCGACATCGCCAATGCCAAGTTCGCGCAGCGAATGCTCGACATCGAGGAAGAACTCGTCGATCAGCACTTGCGCGACCTCGGCGGCCACGCCTTGCCCGCCATGCAGCCGGTGCTGGACAAGATACATATGCAGCGACAGCATCTCAAAGCGGCCGAGCGGCGTATCCGGCACATTCCAGTCGGAATAAAACACCGTTTGCCGCGCCGCCGCCACGATTTGTGCGTAGAGCGCGTCGGTGATAGCGCGGTTGGCATTGCGTTCGCGGCCAAAAAGGCGCTGGAACATTGAGGGCGGTCTCCCGGGGACCTGTTGTTTGATTTGGCCTTGTTGCATCGGCATGCAAGCTGGTTTACCGGTTTTGCGGCCCAGCGCAAGTTGCGGGGATGTGATGGAGATTTGTTGTTGGGTGCGCTGAAATTCAAGTCGTTCTTTGCGCCCGCCCCAGTGGGCGCGGCTTCGCTGCTGGTAATGGTGTCAGCGCTTTCCGCCTGCAATTCGTCCAAGATGTTCGGAGATCTCCATCCGAGCGAGACGCTGACGAAAGGCTACGTCATCGACCAGCAGGCGATCGATTCGGTGCCGGTCGGATCGAGCCGCGAGCAGGTGCTTCTGGCGCTGGGCACGCCGTCGACGACGGCGACCTTCGACAACGAGGCCTTCTACTACATCTCGCAAACGCGCAAGCGCTATGTCGCCTTCGACAACCCGCGCATCATCGACCAGCACGTGCTGGCGGTCTATTTCGGCGCTGACGGCCGCGTCACCCAGATCGCCAATTACGGTCTCAAGGACGGCAAGGTCTTCGACTTCATCTCGCGGACGACGCCGACCGGCGGCAAGGACCAGAACTTCCTGAGCCAGGTCATCAGCGGCGCCAGCAAGCTGGCGCCCGGCATTCCCGGCGGCGGCGGCGGTACGCCCTGAGTTCGCTCGCCCGGCAACCTGACTGAACGAAAGACTTCGATCGACGGTCTTTCGTCACCTGCCGCCGACCGTCCGACTGTGCTTGCCTATGCCCGTATAGCCACGTATGACGCTTTGGCGATTTCCGGGGGGCTGGATATGAGCAACAACGATCGTACCGTACCGCAGGGCTGGATGGCCACCGGCACGCCTGACCAACAGACGGTGACGCCGGACTGGCTCGCCGTCGATGCGCCGCCGATCGAGGGCGTCACATTCAAGGAAATCAGACCCGTCGCGACCTCCAACGGCTACCTGACCGAGATCTTTCGCGAGGAATGGGCTCTCGATCAATCGCCGGTCGGGCAAGTGTTTCAGCGCACCATGTATCCGGGCGCAGTGACGGGCTGGCACGCACATGCGGCGACTCTCGACCGCCTGTTCTGCTGCGCCGGCAGCGTGCGGATATCGCTTTTCGACGGGCGCAAGGCCTCGCCCAGCTTCGGCACGGTCTGGCACAAGATCGTCGGCGCCCTGCGACCGGCAATCGTTACCATTCCGCCTGGCGTCTGGCACGGTGTCGTGACCCTCGGACCGGAGACAGCGTTGCTGCTCAACCTCGTCGACAAGGCTTACGCCTATGACGCGCCCGACCATTGGCGCCTGCCGCCCGATACGGAACAAATCCCCTACAAGCTGGTGTAGTGTGGAACAGGCCGGTCAAGGCGCGCCAATCGGACCGATCGAACCGCTGGTCTCGATCGTGATAGCGACGCACAATCGTCCGGCGGTGCTGCATCAGGCCCTGAAGAGCCTCATTGGTCAGACCCTGCAGGACTGGGAGGCCATAGTCATCGGCGACGCGTGCCGTCCTGACACCGCGGCCATGGTCGCTGCATTCGAAGACGCCCGCATCTGCTATATCGACCTTCCCGTGAACTTCGGCGAGCAGTCGGGTCCGAACAATATCGGCTTTGCCCGGGCCCGCGGCCGCTTCGTCGCCATCTTGAACCATGACGACCTGTGGTTTCCCGACCATCTGGCGTCCATGTGCGGCTGGATCGACGCCACCGGTGCCGATGTGGTGATCGCCCGAGGTGCAGTCATCGAGTCGTCCGCGAGCAAAGGCTCCAGGCATATGATCCTCGGAATGGGCCGGGACGGCTTCTATGACCCAGTCACCACAGTCGGATTCGGCTCCGCGCAAATGATCCGGCGCGCGTCGCTGCCAAGGCTTGGGCCATGGCGCCCGGCCAGCCAGTGCGTTTGCGAGAGTTCCCAGGACTGGCTGTTCCGTGCCTGGCGCAAGGGTGCGGTGATTGCGACAATGCCCCATCTGACCGTGCTCATGCTGCATTCGGGCAAGCGCGAAGGCAGCTACGCGCGAGATACGGCGCGGGAACAGGAAGAACTGATGGACGCGATGGATGCTCCAGACGCGTTGCGGGTCAGGATTCTCGGCAACGCCGAGGAACCCGCCCCCCTCAAGCGCTTCCGCTATCTCAAACGCAGGCTTCTGGCGATGCTTGGCATACATCCGCGGGCGCGGTCCTTCCGTCGCCTATATCGCCGCGGCGCGTTCATTGCCATGTTGCGCCGGACACGCGGCTTGCCGCCGATGCCCGAACGAGAGCCAGACGCCAAGGCGTTGCTGGCCCGCTATCGCCGTGGCGGCGAAAGGCCGGAAGGCGGTTGAGTGCCTCCGGAATGCATGATGTCATGCCGAAACACAAAGCCCGCGGGATCGCTCCCGCGGGCTTTGTCGTGGAATAGCCGCAATCAGCCGTGCGCGAGCACGGCGAGCAGAAGCAGCGCGACGATGTTGGTGATCTTGATCGCCGGGTTGACGGCCGGGCCGGCGGTGTCCTTGTAGGGATCGCCGACGGTGTCGCCGGTGACCGAGGCCTTGTGCGCTTCCGAACCCTTCAGGTGCTTGACGCCGTCCTTGTCGGTAAAGCCGTCCTCGAACGACTTCTTGGCGTTGTCCCAGGCGCCGCCTCCGGAGGTCATCGAGATGGCGACGAAGAGGCCGTTGACGATGACGCCGAGCAGCGAGGCGCCGAGCGCCGCGAAGGCCGAGGCCTTCGAGCCCGAGATCAGCAGCACGCCGAAATAGACGACGAGCGGCGCCAGCACCGGGAGCAGCGACGGAATGATCATTTCCCGGATCGCCGCCCTGGTCAGGATGTCGACGGCGCGCGCATAGTTCGGCTTCGAGGTGCCGGCCATGATGCCCTTGTCCTCGCGGAACTGCTTGCGCACTTCCTCGACGATCGAGCCGGCGGCGCGACCGACGGCGGTCATCGCGATACCGCCGAACAGATAGGGGATCAGGCCGCCGAAGATGAGGCCGGCGACGACATACGGGTTGGAGAGATCGAACGAGATCTCGCCCATGCCCTGGAAGTAGGGGTACTTATCGCCATTGGCGGCAAAGAACCTGAGATCATTCGAGTAGGCAGCGAACAGCACCAGCGCGCCGAGGCCGGCCGAGCCGATGGCGTAGCCCTTGGTCACCGCCTTGGTGGTGTTGCCGACCGCGTCGAGCGCGTCGGTCGAGTGGCGGACTTCCTTGGGCAGGCCGGCCATTTCGGCAATGCCGCCGGCATTGTCGGTGACCGGGCCGAAAGCGTCGAGCGCCACAATCATGCCGGCCAGCCCGAGCATGGTGGTGACCGCGATCGCTGTGCCGAAAAGGCCGCCGAGCTGATAGGTGGCGATGATGCCGCCGACGATGACGATGGCCGGCAGCGCCGTCGATTCCAGCGAGACCGCGAGGCCCTGGATGACGTTGGTGCCGTGGCCGGTCACCGACGCCTGAGCGATCGAGTTCACCGGACGCTTGTTGGTGCCGGTGTAGTATTCCGTGATCACGACGATCAAGCCAGTCACAGCCAAGCCGATCAGGCCGCAGATGAACAGGTTCTTGCCGGTGATGACGATGCCGGCGACCGTGCCGACCTCGCCCCAGCCGAGCGTGGCCGATGTAGCGGCGGCGAGGCCGACGATCGACAGCAGGCCGGTGACGATCAGGCCCTTATAGAGCGCGCCCATGATCGAGCCGTTGGAACCCAGCTTGACGAAGAAGGTGCCGACGATCGAGGTCAGGATGCAGGCGCCGCAGATGGCCAGCGGATAGAGCATCGCGGCCCCCAGCATCGCGGTACCGCCGAAGAAGATGGCGGCGAGCACCATGGTGGCGACGACGGTCACCGCATAGGTCTCGAACAGATCGGCGGCCATGCCGGCGCAGTCGCCGACATTGTCGCCGACATTGTCGGCGATGGTGGCCGGGTTGCGCGGATCGTCTTCGGGGATACCGGCCTCGACCTTGCCGACGAGATCGCCGCCGACGTCGGCGCCCTTGGTGAAGATGCCGCCGCCGAGACGGGCGAAGATCGAGATCAGCGAGGCGCCGAAGCCGAGGGCGACGAGTGAGTCGATGACGACGCGGTCGTTCGGCTGCAGGCCCATCGGGCCGGTCAGGATGAAGTAGTAGATCGAGACGCCAAGCAGCGCCAGGCCCGCTACCAGCATGCCGGTGATGGCGCCCGACTTGAAGGCGATGTCGAGGCCGGCGGCAAGGCTGTTCGAAGCGGCTTGCGCGGTTCGCACATTGGCGCGCACCGAGACATGCATGCCGATGAAACCGGCGGCGCCCGAGAGCACCGCGCCGATCAGGAAGCCGATGGCGGCGGTGATCGAAAGCAGCCACCAGGCAAGCAGGAGAACGACGATGCCGACGATCGCGATGGTCGTGTACTGGCGCGCCAGGTAAGCCTGGGCGCCTTCGCGGATGGCGGCGGAGATTTCCTGCATGCGCTGATTGCCCTGATCGGACGCAAGGACCGAACGTGTCGCCCAGATGGCGTACAGAACTGACAGCAGGCCGCAGGCGATGACGGCGGTAATGATGGTCATTGCCGGATTTTCCTCGATTGATGGCCCAAAAGAACCCCTCCCTGGGCCGTTGGAACGGAGATGGATGCCGCATGCGGAATCCACCCCTTGGCTGGGGTGTATGCGAAACAGGGCTTGGAACGTCAAGATATTGTTCGGTTTTTGCCCGGCTTTCGCCCAAAAGACGATGGTGCCAATAGCTGTGTCGGCGCAGGCTTCGAATTAGATCGATTGAAATGACGCCGGGTATTGCCGACCAACCAGCTACTCCGCCCCCTGCCCCATACGCCGCGCGGCGTAGCGTTCGATCGCCGACAGGCCGTCATAGATCAGCACGGCAAGCGCCGCGACGATCAGACCGCCCTGCAGCACGAAGGCAAGGTTGTTCGAGATCAGGCCGGCGATTATCACCTCGCCGAGCGTCTTGGCGGCAACCGTCGAGCCGATGGTCGCGGTGGCGAGGCTGATGACCACCGAGAGCCGGATGCCGCCGAGGATCACCGGGGCGCTCAGCGGCAGCTCGACCTTCATCAGCCTTTGCCAGCCAGTCATGCCTGCGCCGCGCGCCGCTTCCATCACGTTGCCGGGCAGCGTGGTGAGCGCCGTCAGCGCATTCTCGAAGATCGGCAGCAGGCCGTAGAGGAAGAGCGCTATCAGCGTCGGCTTTTCGCCGAAGCCGACGGCCGGCACGGCAAGCGCCAGCACGGCAACGGGCGGGAAGGTCTGGCCGATATTGACCAGGCTGCGCGACAAGGGCAGGAACTCGGCGCCGGCCGGCCTGGTGACCAGGATGGCTAAAGCCACGGCCACGATCGTCGCCGCCACTGTCGCCATCAGCACGATCCGCAGATGCTGCAATGTCAGCGTCAGCAGGCTGCCCTGGTTGTAGATCGCCGGCGCACCATTCTCGGTCAGCGGTTTCAGCAGCGGCTCGAACCAGTTCGGGCTGGTGATGAAGACCGCCAGCAGCAAGAGAACAGCCAGCCTCAGCATCGCAGGCAGCCGGGCTTTCATTGCGGCCTCGCCGCGCGTTTGACCAGGCCTTCGATGGTGACGCGGCCGAGCAGCTTGCCGTCGGCGCCTTTCACCGGCAGCGCCGGGCGTCCCGACCACAAGAGCTCGGCCAGGGCGTCGCGCTGCGTGGCTTCGCCGGGGATCGCCTCGCCTTCGGCACTGCCGGGCTCCACGGCGTCGCGCACTGGCCCCAGCGACAGCAGCCGGAACGGCCTTTCGCTGGCGCCGACCAGTGTCTCGACGAAGCCGTTCGCAGGCCTGGCCAGAATCTCCGCCGGCTTTGCGTATTGCACCAGCTTGCCGGCATCCATGACGGCTATTTTGTCGCCCAGATGCACCGCTTCTTCCATGTCGTGGGTGACGAGGATGATGGTGGTGCCGAAGCGCTTCTGGATCGCCAGCAGATCCTCCTGGGCCTTGGTGCGGATGATCGGGTCGAGCGCGCCGAAGGGCTCGTCCATCAAAAGCACGTTCGGCTCGGCGGCCAAAGCGCGGGCAACGCCGACGCGCTGCTGCTGGCCGCCGGAAAGCTCGTGCGGGTAGCGCGGCCCGTAAGCCTGCGGATCGAGCTGGTAGAGCGTCATCAACTCGTCGACGCGCGCCTTGATGCGGTCTCGGTCCCAACCGAGCAGCAACGGCACGGTGGCGATGTTCTGCGCTACCGTGCGGTGTGGAAACAGGCCATGCCCCTGGATGGCGTAGCCGATGCTGCGGCGCAGCTGATAGCCGGGCACCGAGCGGTTGTCGGCACCGTCGAGCTTGATGACACCGGAGGTCGGCTCGACCAGCCGATTGATCATCCGGAGCAGCGTCGTCTTGCCGGACCCCGACGTGCCGACGATGGTTGCGACGGTTCGAGGCTCGATGACCATCGAAACATCATCGACCACAGTCGTACTGTCATAGCGCTTGGTGATGCCTTCGATCTCGATCATGCCGTTTCAACCCTGCGCTTGGTGGCGGTCATCTCGATGACCGCGTCGAGGATGATCGCCGCAGCAAAGGCCAGCGCCACGGTGGGCAGCGCGCCGAGCAGCACCAGATCCATCGCCGTCTGGCCGACACCTTGGAAAACAAACACGCCGAAGCCGCCGCCGCCGATCAGCGCGGCGATAGTGGCAAGCCCGATGTTCTGAACAAGCACGATGCGGATGCCGGTCAGGATCACCGGAAAGGCGAGCGGGAACTCGACATCGAAGAGGCGCTGGCGATCGGTCATGCCCATGCCGCGCGCGGCGTCGTTGGCGGCGCGTGGCACGCCGGCGAGTCCCACCACGGTGTTGGCCACCACCGGCAGCAGCGAATAGAGGAACAGCGCGACAAAGGCCGGCGCGGTGCCGATGCCCCTGATGCCGACCGCGGCGGCACCCGGCACGTGCAGGGCGACCCAGCCGAGCGGCGCGATCAGCAGGCCAAAGAGCGCGATCGACGGAATGGTCTGGATGATGTTGAGCACGTTGAGCACCCCTGCCCGCAGCTTCTCGACGCGATGGCACAAGATGCCGAGCGGTATCCCGACCACGACCGCGCCGGCCAGCGAACCAAGCGCCAGCGTGACGTGCTTGGAAGCTTCAGCCCAGAAACTGTCGGCGCGGCCGGCATATTCCTTGAGGATGGAAAGACTGTCCCAACGTCCCGAAACGAGCAGCGCGGCAATGGCCAAAGCGGCCAGCACCAGCACGCCGACGCGCGCCCCGGGCGACAGGTTCAGCCTGGTCAGCACATCGGCGAGAAGCAAGGTGAAGGCAAAGATCAGCAGCCAGAAACCGGAGGCCGGCGAGACGCGAGCGAAGGTGTTGCCGGCGGGCGTCAGAAAACCGCCGGCAACACCGATCAGGACCGATAGCGCGACCAGCGCCACGACGCCGGCGATCAGCCTGAGCAAAAACGGCGTCCTGAGCAGGGCGACGATCGCGGCCGCTGTCACTATCGCCAGCAACAGCATGCCAAGCGTGGACGGCAGCGCTTCGAGGATTGAGCGCGCCTGCCCCGGCACGATACGGTTGGCGCGGAATGTTGCGAACGGGGCGAGGAACGCGGCGTAGGCCACGATCGCGGCAATGACGACGCCGAGCTTATCGAGGCGGATGATCATCGACCCACCGACGAATAACGAAGCAGAGGCTTCGCAAACATTGCGGCCTTGGAGATCGGCGAAAGCCTACGCGACATCCAATCTCCCCCCTTGCGGGGGAGATGTCCGGCAGGACAGAGGGGGTTGTGAAGGAACGCCAGCCTTCGAATTCGAGTTGGATCAAAAGCTAGCCTGCAGAAGGACCTGCCTTTGACAGGTTGAAAGGCCGGCGGGACAGCACCCCCCTCTGTCCTGCCGGACATCTCCCCCGCAAGGGGGGAGATTAGCAGTTCTGCCAACCGCACCTCTCCAGCTCGCACTTATTATGCCGCGATCTACTTCAAAACCCGTTCTTCTTCAAAAAATCCTCCGCGACCCCCTTCGCCGGCTCGCCGCCCAGCTGAACGCGGCCGTTGAGCCCCTGCAACGTGACGAGATCGAGCTTGGCGAAGACCGGCTTCAGCAGCGTCTCGATCTCGGGATGCTGCTTCAGGACCTCTTCCCGGATGATCGGTGCGGGCTGATAGACGGGCTGCACAGCCTTGTCGTCCTCGAGCACGACGAGGCCGGAAGGCTGGATGCCGCCATCGGTACCATAGACCATGGCGGCGTTGGCGCCGTTGGTCTGGTTGGCGGCGGCTGCGATGGTCGCCGCGGTATCGCCACCGGAGAGCGTGATCAGCTGATCCGGCTTCAGCGTGAAGCCGTATGTCGTCTGGAAGGCCGGGAGCGCCGCCGCCGAATTGACGAACTCGGCGGAGGCCGCCAGCACAACCTTGCCGCCGCCCGCGACGTATTTGCCGAAGTCGGTCAAGGTGACGAGCTTGTTCTCGTCGGCCACTTCCTTGCGCAGCGCGATCGCCCAAGTGTTGTTGGCCGGCGACGGCGATAGCCAGACGATCTTGTTGGCATCATAGTCGAGCTTCTTGGCGGTTTCGTAGCCCTTGGCGGCGTCCTTCCAGACCGGATCGTCTGCCTTCTGGAAGAAGAAGGCGGCATTGCCGGTATATTCGGGATAGATGTCGATCTCGCCAGCGGTGATCGCCTTGCGCACCACGGGCGTCGCGCCGAGTTGGATCCGGTCGGTCGTCTTGATGTTGTTGGCGTTGAGCACGAGCTGGATGATATTGCCCAGCACCCCGCCTTCGGTATCGATCTTCGAGGAGACGACCACCTGGGCGCTGGCCGAGGCAGTGGCAAGGCCGAGCGCAATGGCTGCTACGGCGAGCTTTCCGATTGAAAACATTGTGAAATCCCTTGCTGTGAACCGATTAATCGGTGGCTGTATATGAGCACGGCTATGACGGGCAGTCGGGGTACACGGTTTCATAACTTGGGGGACAGGCGCAATAATTTTGTTCGATCCGACAAAAGCACTGTTCCACCCGACATAGCGCGATGCCGACCTAAGGCCGGCTGGCGGCTTACCCTGTTTTGCGAAATATTGGGAAAGGCGGGTCGGCGGCCAAAACAGGAGTGTGTCATGGCCAAGCACAAAGTCGGCTACCTCATCGGCAGCCTCGCCAAGGGCTCCATCAACCGCAAGCTTGCGAAGGCTCTCGTCAAACTGGCGCCGCCGGAACTTGAGATGACGGAAATCCCCTTCAAGGACTTGCCGCTCTACAGCTACGACTATGACGCCGCCTTCCCGCCTGTCGCCCTGGAGTTCAAGAAAGCCATCGCATCCGTCCAGGCGGTGCTTTTCGTCACGCCGGAGTACAACCGATCGATCCCCGGCGGCCTGAAGAATGCAATCGACTGGGCCAGCCGGCCCTACGGCAAGAACTCCTTTGCCCGCAAACCGACTGCCGTCATCGGAACATCGCCGGGCGCGATCGCAACCGCGGTCGCCCAACAGAGCCTGCGCAGCGTGCTCAGCTTCTGCAACGCGCCCCAGATGAACTCGCCCGAAGCCTACATTCAGTTCACCCCGGGGCTGATCACCGACGATGGCGAGGTGACGGTGGCGTCAACAGAGACATTCCTGCGCAACTATATGCAGGAGTTCCACATGTTCATCGCGCGGGTCCTGCAGGTGCTCCCCCCGGATGCCTGACGCCGGTCGTTCAGGCAGGTTGTTCAAGAGGCCGGAAGAGCTGGTCGGGCGCCTTCTTCAAGATTTGGGAGCGCCCACCAACTTCAACGTGCCGAGCGCGGCAAAGCAGAGCGCGACGACCGGGAAGACGATCCAGTTCAGCATGGTCCAGCCCCAGGCGTTGTAGATCGCGCCCGACATCAGCGAAGCGAATGCGACGGAGCCGAACAGGACGAAGTCGTGGAAACCCTGGACCTTGCTCTTCTCGGACGGCCGGTAGCTGGCCGCGACCATTGCGGTGGCGCCGATGAAGCCGAAATTCCAGCCAAGCCCGAGCAAGATCAGCGCCGTCCAGAACTGCCAGAGCGCCAAGCCGGAAAGCGCCACGGCAGCACATCCGATCAGCAGGACAAGGCCAGTGGCGACGATGCGCTCGGCGCCGAAGCGATGGATCAGCGTACCGGTGAAGAAGCTTGGCCCGAACATGGCCATGACGTGCCAGGAGATGCCAAGCGTGGCATTGTCTTCAGACAGACCGCAGCCGACCATGGCGAGCGGCGCGCCGGTCATGACGAAGCTCATCAGCGCGTAGCTGCCGACGGTGCAGAACAACGCGGCGACGAAACGCGGCTGGGCGACAATTTCAATCAACGGGCGGGCATCGCTTGCAGCGGTTTCAGTGACGGCGCCGGTCCGGGAGGAAACCCGCAGGAACGACAGGATGAGCGCGCCAACCGCCGCCAGGGGCAGGATCGAGGCGAAGGATCCTGCGAACATCACCGGGGCCAGCAATTCGCGCGTGTAGATGACGATCTGCGGCCCGAGGACGGCAGTGATGATGCCGCCGGCCAGCACGAAGGAGATGGCGCGCGCCTTGAACTCCGGCGGCGCGTTGTCGGCAGCCGCGAAGCGGAATTGCTGGACGAAAGCGCCACCGACGCCAATGACGCAGAGGCCGAAGGCGAACAGCCAGAAACTTGCCTGAAAGAGCGCGAGCGTCGCGACCAGGCCGCCGAGCGCGGTGACGACAGTGCCTGTCATGAAGCCGCCGCGATGGCCGAGCCGGCGGATAATGGCGGCGGCCGGCAATGCTCCCAGCGCCACGCCGATATTGAAACCGGTGACCGGCGCCGTCGCGAGCGACTTGTCTGGACCGAGCAGATATTGCCCGGCGAGCGCGCCCAGCGAAATGGCGATCGGCGCGGCCGAACCGACGATCGCCTGCGCTGCGGCAAGCAGCACCGCCGTGCGACGCCCTTCCCTGCCGGTCTCGGCGAACGCGGCCGTTGCGGTTGTCACGAAGCGTCCTTGCCGCGTCCCTCGCCGCGAACCCTGCGCGAGACGCGATCCAGCACGGCGTTGACCAGCTTCGGCTCGTCTTCCTCGTAAAATGCCTTGGCGATGTCGACATATTCGGAGACGATGACGGCCACCGGCACGTCCTCGCGCTTCATCAGTTCGTAGACGCCGGCGCGAAGGATGGCGCGTAGCGTCGAATCCAGCCGCGACAGCGGCCAGTCCTCGGTCAGCGCCTGGCGGATGACGGGATCGATGGTCTTCTGGTTCTCGACGACGCCGGTCAGGATGGCGCGGAACCATTGCGCGTCGGCCTCGCGATAGAGCGCGCCGTCGACTTCCTTGCCGAGGCGGAAGGCTTCGTATTCGGCCGTGATCTCGAAGACGCCGCTGCCGGCAACATCCATCTGATAGAGCGCCTGGACGGCGGCAAGACGAGCGGCACCACGCTTGTTGGCGTGGCGCACCGCACCGGTCGAGGCGGGATCGGTCACGATTGGGCTCCGAATTTCTCTTTGAGCGCGATCATGGTCAGCGCCGCGCGCGCCGCGAAGCCGCCCTTGTCGCCTTCCGTCTTGCGCGCGCGCGCCCATGCCTGCGCGTCGTTCTCGGTCGTCAGGATGCCGTTGCCGATCGCGATCGCCTCCTGCACCGAAAGATCCATCAGCGCGCGGCTCGATTCATTGGCGACGATGTCGAAATGATAGGTGTCGCCGCGGACGACGGTGCCGAGCGCAACAAAACCGTCGTAATGCGTGCCGCCTTCGGCCGCTCCATCGAGCGCGAAGGTTATAACGGCCGGTATTTCGAGTGAGCCGGGAACCGTCACCACGTCATAAGTGGCGCCGGCTTCGTCGAGCGCGCCTGTCGCGCCTTCGAGCAGGGCGTCGGCGAGATCGTCGTGAAAGCGCGCTTCGACAATGAGCAGATGCGCCTTCGCGTTCGGGCGAATGAACGCTTTGCCGTGTTGGGATGTGCCAGCCATAAAAGTCTCCGGGGGGTTGCCGGTGACTTAGGCCGAAGCCGGGTTGACCGCAAGCGGAAGATTGGCGGACCGACACCAACGCTCCATCTCTCGAAGGATTCAGGTCCCGGACAGCGAGATGTTTCGGTACTTTGTTTGGCTAGGCAGGCGAAGCCTCAAGGACCGAGATCGGTGCGCTGGTGTCGATCACTCGCTCGAGCTTCAGCCCTGCGGCCTCGAACAGCCTGGCGTATTGCGCCTCGGTCCGCTCAAGGCCGCCGGTGACCGCGAGCATGACCACATCGATCGCCTTGATCGGGGCCGGTTCGTCGCCCGCGGGGACGAGCGTCTCGGCCACGAGCACCCTGCCATGCGTTGGCATAGCCTCGCGGCAACGGCGCAAGATCAACTCCGCGCGTTCATCGTCCCAATCGTGGATCACCTTCTTGATTACATAGACGTCGCCGACGGGGACGCTGTCGAAGAAGTCGCCGACGACGAAGTCGGTGCGCGACGCATCGCTCCCGGCCTCCTGGCGCGCCGCCGCCACTCCGGAGGCGAGATCGAGAAGAACCCCGCTCAAATGGGGATTACGGGCAAGGATGGCCCAGAGAAGCTGTCCATGCCCGCCGCCGACATCGACGACCCGCGTATATCGGCTGAAATCATAGGCGTCGGCGACCGCCTCGTTGCTGCCTTGGCCCTGGGCAACCATAGCTCGCTGAAACAGGGCAGCCTGTTCCGGGTGGGCCGAAAGCCAATCGAATCTCGGGCTTCCGAACACCTTGTCGAAGGCCGGCTTCCCGGTGCGGACGGAAAACAGAAGCTGCTCGAACGCAAGATAGGCCTCGCCGTTGATCATCCGGATGAAGTCGCGCGGTCCGGGCCGATCGGAACGAAGCGCCGCGCCGACCTCCGTCAAGGCAAATTGACGAGGGCGAACTTCAGTGAAGATTCCCTCCGGCGCCAGAAGCCGCATGACGCGATAGAGCGGCTCCGCATCCGTCTTCGTGCCGGCTGCCAAATCTTCAACCGACTGCTCGCCGGAGGCCAGAAGATCGGGGATGCCGAGTTCGATGACGACGCGCAGCGCCTGTGACACGGCAAATCCGAAACCCAGCCTCATGACTTGTTGCGACGGATTGGTCATGGCTTTCCCCTCCGGCCAGGTGAAAAGCTTACGAGGGGCGCGAGCAGAAGTGAAGCGGGACGCAGTGTTGAACGGCGCGCCCTCACAACCTGCTTTTAGTCAGAGCCCCTCTTTCGCGGCCTCCGCCAGGCGCGCCGCGTAACGCGCCATGGTGTCGATCTCGATGTTGACGCGGTCGCCGGCCTGGCGCTCGCCCCAGGTGGTGACGCTCAGCGAATGATGGATGAGGAGCACGTCGAAGCGGGTCGCTTCGACCTTGTTGACGGTAAGCGAGGTGCCGTCGAGCGCGACCGACCCTTTGGGCGCGATGAACTTCGCCAGATTGCGCGGCGCTTCGAGGGTGAAGCGCACGGCATCGCCCTCCTCCTTGCGCTCGACGATTTCGGCGGTGCCGTCGACATGACCGGAGACGATGTGGCCGCCGAGTTCGTCGCCGATCTTCAGCGCGCGTTCGAGATTTATCCTGGTGCCGGGCTTCCAACTTGACGCGGTGGTCAGTCTCAGCGCTTCCTCCCAGGCCTCGACCTCGAACCAGCGCGCATTCGAGCCGTGCTCGGGCAGCGCCGTGACCGTCAGGCAAACGCCGCCGCAAGAGATCGAGGCGCCAATCGCGATGGTTTCGGGATCATAGGCGGTGTCGATGCGCAGGCCGATGCCTTCGGCCAGCGGCTTCACGCTCGCAACCGTACCAACATCAGTCACAATTCCCGTAAACATCAGAGAGCGTCTTTCGTATTGACCGTGATCTTATCCAAAAACCGGTTCCCACTTTTTGGGCTCATGGTCTTACCCACTCGGCGTAACTGTCCTCGCCGAAGCGCATGTCACGCAGCTTGCGAAATCCAGCCGGGATGTGGTCGGCGTCGATGGGCGATGCAATGCCGTCCTCGCCAATGGCGTCCGGGCCTTGGAAGAGGACAATGCGATCGACAAGATCTTCCTCGAGGAAGGCCTTGGCCACCCTGGCGCCGCCTTCGACCAAAACGCTGGCCATGCCGAGTGCCGCCAGATCCTCCAGCAACTCCGGCAAGGCTATCTCGCTTTCATAAGTTTCCGTGCCGATGAAGTGCACGCCTGCGCGTTCGAGCGACGCCCGCCGGTGCGCATCGGCCTCCAGGCAAGCAGCGACATAGAGCGGCACGCGGTCGACGCCCGAGACCAGCTTCGACGTCTCCGGCAACCGGATCTGGCGATCGAGGACGATGCGCGCCGGCGAGCGGTTCTCCAGTCCGGGCAGGCGCACGGTCAGCGCCGGGTCGTCCTCGAGCGCGGTGCCGATGCCGATCAGGATGGCGTCGGCCTCGGCGCGCATCAGATAGACGTCGCGCCGGGCGATCTCGCCGGTGATGGCGACCTGTCCGGCGCCTTTGCGGCCGATCTTGCCGTCGCTAGAAAGCGCAAGCTTCAGAGTCACTTCCGGGCGTTTTTTCAGAGAACGAGTCAGATAGCCGGCCATCTGCTCGGCGGCCTCGGTGGCCAGCACCTTCTCCGCCACCTCGACGCCGGCGGCGCGCAGGATGGCGTAGCCCTTGCCAGAGACGCGCGGATCGGGATCGCTGGCCGCACCGACGACGCGCGCTATGCCGGCATTGACCAGCGCATTGGCGCAAGGCGGCGTGCGGCCGTGATGGGCGCAGGGCTCCAGAGTGACGTAAGCCGTAGCACCGCGTGCAAGCTCGCCGGCCTCGGCAAGCGCTTCGGTTTCGGCATGGGGGCGGCCGCCCACGGCCGTCACGCCGGTGCCGACGATCATCGGGCCGGCGCCATCGTCGCGCACGATGATGGTGCCGACGGAAGGGTTGGTTGAGGTGCGGCCGGCATTGCGGCGCGACAGCCTGATGGCCGCGGCCATGAACCGGCGATCAAGGGCCGCCTGCGCGGCCTCGTCCAGTCGCGGTCCCGCCATGATCAGCCGGCGTCCTCTTCGGTCTTCTCCTCGTCGCCCTTCAATTCGCCCAGCAGCTCGTGAAAATCCTTGGCCTCGCGGAAGTTCCGGTAGACCGAGGCGAAGCGGACATAGGCAACGTCATCGAGCGATTTCAGCGCCTCCATGACCAGCCGGCCGACCTCGCCCGAGGCAACCTCGGTTTCGCCGGAGCTTTCGAGCTGGCGCACGATGCCGGTGACGGCGCGGTCGATGCGCTCGGGATCGACATTGCGCTTGCGCACCGCGATCTCGACCGAGCGCAGCAGCTTGTCGCGGTCGAACGGCACCTTGCGCCCGGACTTCTTCACAACCACGAGGTCGCGCAATTGCACGCGCTCGAAGGTGGTAAAACGACCACCGCAATCAGGACAGACGCGGCGCCTGCGGATGGCCGCGCCATCCTCCGCGGGACGCGAATCCTTCACCTGCGTATCTTCGGACTGGCAATAGGGACAGCGCATGGGAGCTTTCGGTTTGGCGATTCTGTAGGATGCCGGAAGGCTTAGTTTGTTTTGCCGCTATGGCAAAGCGCGGAGCCTTCCTATCAGAGATAGCGAGGCGCAAGCACAATTGCCAGCGCCCTGCCAAGGCCGGCAACGTCAGGGCGCGACGTCCTTGGTCGAAAACCCGCAGGACGTGCCGAGATTGCGATAAGCCTTGGTGAAGCCATCCATCGGAATGCTGGCGACAGCCTGTTTGCCGAAAGTCACATCGAGCGAGGTGACCTTGCGCATGGCGCGCAGCAAGGTCAGGCTGGTCTTGGCCTGGTTGTCGACCAACCAGCTCGGGCGGCCGCCGGCGGCGGCGTTGGAGGTGACCGTCGCGGCGACCTTCACGCCGGGGTCGCCGAAAGTCGCGGCGATCTTGTCGCCGGTCGGCAAGGTCTTGTTGTCGATGATGAACATGATGGCCGGATAGGCATCCGGCGGCAGCGCGTCGCCGGTCGAGATCGACAGCGTCAGGGATCCGGCATTGCCGTTGCCGTCGAGGAAAGCCGTCGAGGCGGCGCAGGTCTTGTGCGCATCCTGCCCGGTATCGAGCGTATCGATGATGGTGGTCCACCTGCCGAAAGTATTGGTGGCGGGCAGATCAGCATTCGGCCTGGTTTCGTCCTGAGCCATCGCGGCGGAGGCGGCGAAGGCGGCAAGCGGGCCAAGCAAAGCCGCGGCGAGACGGGAAGTACGCATCATCGGATCTCCAGTAAGCCGCGCCGCCCAGAGGAGCGGCGCAAGCGCAGGATAAAAGATGACGCGCGGCGCCCGGTCAACCGAGATAAGGATAGAGCGGGAAGCGGTCGATCAGCGCCGTGACCTTGGCCTTCACAGCGGCCTCGACCGCCGCGTTGCCTTCATCGGAATTCGCCGCCTTCAGCCCGTCCAGCACCTCGGCGATCAGCTTGCCGATCTCGCGGAACTCGGCCTGGCCGAAGCCGCGCGTGGTGCCGGCCGGCGTGCCGAGGCGCACGCCAGAGGTGACGAACGGCTTTTCCGGATCGAATGGGATGCCGTTCTTGTTGCAGGTGATGTTGGCGCGGCCAAGGGCTGCCTCCGCGCGCTTGCCGGTGGCGTTCTTCGGACGAAGGTCGACCAGCATCAGGTGATTGTCGGTGCCGCCCGAGACGATGTCGAGGCCAGTCTCCTGCAAGCTGGAGGCCAGCGCCTTGGCGTTCGCGACGATGCTTTCGGCATAGGCCTTGAAGCTCGGCTTCAGCGCTTCGCCGAGCGCCACCGCCTTGGCGGCGATGACATGCATCAGCGGCCCGCCCTGCAGGCCCGGGAACACCGCCGAGTTCATCTTCTTGGCGATTTCCTCGTCATTGCACAGGATCATGCCGCCGCGCGGGCCGCGCAGCGACTTGTGGGTCGTCGTGGTCACGACATGGGCGTGGGGCAGCGGCGACGGATGCATGCCGCCGGCGACGAGACCGGCAATATGCGCCATGTCGACCATGAGATAGGCGCCGATCGAATCGGCGATCTCGCGGAAACGCTTCCAGTCCCAGATGCGCGAATAGGCGGTGCCGCCGGCGAGGATCAGCTTCGGCTTCGTCTCATGCGCGGTCTTCTCGATCGCGTCCATGTCGAGCAGGTGATCGTCCTTGCGCACGCCGTAGGAGACGACCTTGAACCACTTGCCGCTCATGTTGACCGGCGAGCCGTGAGTGAGATGGCCGCCCGAATTCAGGTCGAGACCCATGAAAGTGTCGCCGGGCTGCAGCAGCGCCAGGAACACTGCCTGGTTCATCTGGCTGCCCGAATTCGGCTGGACATTGGCGAAGTTGCAGCCGAACAGCTTCTTCGCGCGCTCGATGGCCAGTTCCTCGGCCACGTCGACGAACTGGCAGCCGCCATAGTAGCGCTTGCCTGGATAGCCCTCGGCATATTTGTTGGTCATGATCGAGCCTTGCGCCTCGAGCACGGCGCGCGACACGATGTTTTCGGAAGCGATCAGCTCGATCTCATGGCGCTGGCGGCCGAGCTCATTGCGGATGGAGCCGAAGATTTCCGGATCGGCATCGGCAAGCGTGGTCTCGAAGAAGGATTCGAATTTGGTGGAGGCTGCCGCGGCATTTGACATGGCTTGCTTTCCCTTGGGGCCGGAGGTCTGCGAGGTCGCCGCGCATTAACACAGTTGTTTTCGGCCCGCCACGTTTGGGGCGCGAAATTTGCTGGCCGGTTTGCGCCAAGACAAGCGCACCCGGTTCTAATCCCGCGGTTCGCCGCCCTTGAGGTCGTTTCGGAGAAGGTGATCTCGGTGAACAGCTTGCACGCCGTGTGGTCGTTGATGCGACCAGGCATGGCCTGCAGTTCGGCGCGCTCAGCCTCGATGCCCGCCAGTCTGAAGCCGAGTTCGATCCCTGATCAAACCCTGCGGCTGGCCTGAACAAAAAAGACCGCTACGAGAGCGGCCTTTTTCTTCTTAGATCGAATGCTTAAAGCGCGGAGCTGATCTGCAGCTCGCTGGCGCCGTCGAGGCCGTAGATGTCGTCGCGGAATTGCACGACGCCCGGGGCGGTCGACCACGCCGACAGATAGAGGAAGTGAACCGGCACCGGGTTGACCACATTTATCGGGGTGTTCTCGCCGGTCTTGATCGCTGCCTCGAAATGCTGGCGGTCCCAGCCGGGCGTGTCGCGCAGGATCCAGGTGACGAGGTCGCGCACGTTCTGGACACGCACACAGCCGGAGGAATCGAAGCGCATCAGCTTGCCGAACAGGCTCTGCTGCGGCGTGTCGTGCATGTAGACGCCGTCCGGGCTCGGGAAGTTGATCTTGACCGAGGCCATGGCGTTGCCGGCGCCGGGATCCTGGCGGAAACGGTATTTCGCGGCGTCGTCCGTCGACCAGTCGATGGTCATCGGATCGACCTCGCTGCCATCCGGCGCGAACAGGCGGATGTGGCTGTCCTTGAGGTAGTTCGGGTCCTTCCGCATCAGCGGAATGATGTCCTTGCGCACGATCGAGACCGGCGCATTCCAGTACGGATTGACGATGATCTCGTTGATCTTCGAGTTCACGATCGGCGTCTGGCGGTCGATCTTGCCGACGATCGCGGTGTGGCGCAGCACGACCCGGTCGTTCTCGACCGCTTCGACCTGGGCGCCCGGAATGTCGACCAGCACGTAACGGTCGCCCAGCGTGCCGGCCTTTTCCTTCAGGCGCTGCAGGTTGGTCTGCAACTGGCCGAGCCGGACCTGCGCCGACACGTTCATCGCGGCGTAGGTGTATTTGCCCATGGCGCCGTCGGCCGGCAGGCCATGACGGAGCTGGAAGCGCTTTACCGCCGAGTCGACATAGGAATCGAAGGCCGTTGAAATGCCGGCGCTCTGCGGCAGGTCGCCCGAGACCATCAGGCGCTTGCGCAACGGCACGACATCCGGATCGTCGTCGCCAAGCTGCAATTTCTTGGTGGCCGGAAC
The DNA here is from genome assembly GCF_020164735.1 of Mesorhizobium sp. ESP-6-4. Classification (NCBI taxonomy): domain Bacteria; kingdom Pseudomonadati; phylum Pseudomonadota; class Alphaproteobacteria; order Hyphomicrobiales; family Phyllobacteriaceae; genus Mesorhizobium; species Mesorhizobium sp. ESP-6-4. The sequence goes on along the minus strand of NZ_JAIUGS010000032.1, from coordinate 6,659 downwards.
CTGCTCCCAGCCGCCCTGGGAGACGATGTTCTGGTACTGCGCCACCGCCTGCTCGGTGAAGGCCACCGTCTGCAGGCTGAAGATCGGCAGCGTCGAAGCGACCTTGTTGGTGTCGGTGCCGCGCGCGTCAAACTGATCGTCCCAATTGCCGCGTGTCGAGGATTTCAGGATGTCCCCGATCACGTCCTGGGCGCTCGCCTGGCCGGCGACCAATGCGGCGGCGAGCGCGGAGGCTCCGGTAAGGAAGAAACGGCGGCTGGTTCTCATGGCAGACATTCTTTGCGTAATCGCTCTCGCTCAATCGCTTGCCGGGCGGCTTGTCCGCACTCTAGGGGTGGCAAACTTAACAATTCGCCAACCATGACCCGCATCGGTCGGCCGCCAGAAACGCGCTGCCGCAACGCAGATTCCAAGGAGCGCAAGGCACAGGCCCGCAGCGTCACTGTCACTCACAAACCGCATTGACCGCGATTATGGCGGCAACGTGGCCTTGGCCCGCGATTTGCATGCGGCGGCAAGGTGAAAGGAAGGGCGGCGATGCTTTTTTGCATCGCGCGAGCTGGCGCGTCCTTGCGAAGTAAGCACCCTGCCCTTCAGGCGCGGAGCTTCAATGCGCAGAGCGACGGTCAAACTCCCGCAGATGCCCGCCTTCGCCAAAAGGATAGGACCGGTGCGCTTCAAGCACCGATCCCGTACTCTTCTCCCGGTCGCGCTTCTTCGGCGCGGCTTTCCCGTCCCCAATTGCGAAGCGCTCACATCCGGTAAGCGATCGTATCGTTCCAGAAGCGGTCGAGCCGCTGCAGCGCGCGGTTCATCTGCTTGAACTCGTCGGTGTTGATGCCGCCGACCGCCTCGATCGAGCCGACATGGCGCTCATAGAGGCCGGCGACGACGTCGGCCACCTCGTTGCCCTTCGGCGTCAGCGAGACGCGGACCGAACGGCGGTCGATGCGCGAGCGCTGGTGGTTGATGAAGCCGAGGTCGACCAGCTTCTTCAGATTGTAGGAGACGTTGGAGCCGAGATAGTAGCCACGCGAGCGCAGCTCGCCGGCGGTCAGCTCCGAATTTCCGATGTTGAAGAGCAGCAGCGCCTGGATGGCGTTGATGTCGGAACGGCCGTTGCGGTCGAACTCGTCTTTGATCACGTCAAGCAGGCGGCGGTGCAGACGCTCCACCAGCTGCAGCGATTCCATGTAAAGCGAGCGGATAGCCTCGCGGCGATCGTCGGATACGTTTGCGGTCTTCGCCGCCGGACGCGAATTGATCATTGTCTTTGCCTCTCGTTTGTCGCCTTGGTGATTTTTTGTTTTTCACCTTGATCGCGACACTATCGAATACTCATAAAATTCGACTTAAACGCCAGGGCTAACAAGAGCTTACCGGTAAGAGGTTTCGGAAGACGCTTAACGATCGGTCACCCGAGCAAGAACAATTAACCTAAAGATTTAGCCAATTGATTTTCCAGTGAAACGGGGCCGCGAAATCGGCCCCGAAGGCCGGCCCTTGGCCGGCTTTATGGGTGGAGCATGATGTCGTCCGAAAACCGCTTCACACTTTTCGGCATCATGCTCATTGGCGGAGCCGGCGCTTCTGCAGCCAGATGGTGACGCGAAAGACGATGTAGAGCAAGGCCACGCAGGCGTGCGATACGACGATCAGCAGCCGGTGGCCGAAGAGATCGGGGAAACCGGCATACATCACCGTCTCGGTCGCGGCGCAGATGAACCAGATCACCGGCCCCCACGATGCCAGCATCCAGAGGCCGGCGGCGGCGAAGGGAAAGAACACCGCGAGCATGGCCGCCGCCACCTGCCAATGCACCGGCATCAGGTCGAAGCGCCACATCTCGCCCGGATAAATGCCGATGAGGCGGATCCAATAGAGGATGCCGAACAACAGGCAGTAGCCGGCGATGACGCGCTGGAACCAGGCGAAGATGACCTCGGTGGTCGATGGCTGCAGCACCACGCGCCTGGAGGTGACCTCGCTCACAGGACAAGCTCCTTGTCCCCGAGCGGCGCGAAATAGGCGTCGATGTCGGCCGTCCGGACCTCATCCAGGCGTGCGGGCCGCCACTCGGGCTTCGAGCCTTTTTCGATGATGGCGGCGCGGATGCCTTCGTAGAAATCATGGCCGGCAAGCATGCGGTTGAGGATGCGGAACTCCATCTTCATGCATTCGTCCATCGACAGTGTCGAGCCGGCGCTGATCTCGCGCCAGGCGACGTTTAGGCTGGTCGGCGAACGGGTCTTGATCATGGCAAGCGTCCTGGCGGCGAAAGCATCGCCGGCGGCGGCCTCCTCGAGGCTGGCGATGATATCGGCAAGCGAGCTTTGCGAAAAATGGCGTGCGATCGAATCCGGGTCCTGCTGCTCCGTCTCGCGTTTTGCCGGGACGGAGAAATTGCGCAGCTCGGCATCCGGATCGTTGCTGGTCGCCAGCGCGTCGAGCAACCCCGCCTGGTCCTGCGCCTTGATGGTGTGCGTGGCAAGCCCCGACCAAAGCGCATCGCCGTAGCGGATGCGATTTCCGGTCAGCCCGAGATACATGCCGAAGGAGCCGTCGAGATCCGGCAGCAAATGACTAGCGCCGACATCGGGGAAGAAGCCGATGCCGACCTCCGGCATGGCGAACTGCGCGTTTTCGGTCAGCACGCGATGCGAGCCATGGAAGGAAATGCCGACCCCGCCGCCCATGACGATGCCGTCGATCAAAGCGATATAAGGTTTTTTGAAGCGCGCGATGCGGGCGTTGAGCCGGTACTCGTCGGCGAAGAAATCGACCGGAGGGTCGCCGGCGCGGCCGGCCTCGTAGATATGCAGGATGTCGCCGCCGGCGGAAAACGCCCTGCCCTCGGCCTTGACGACGACGACACCGACGCCCGTGTCCTGCTCCCAGGCGTCGAGCGCCCTGCCGAGCGCCTTGACCATGTTGTGCGTGACGGCGTTGAGCGCCTTGGGTCGGGTCAAAGTGACCACACCCGCTCTGCCCAGCCGCTCGAAGCGGATCTCGTCGCCTCCGCCAAAATCCATCACCAGAGAATCCCTCTCTCCGCCCGCCGGGGGAGAGAAGTGCTAAAGGCGGCATGGAGACGCGTCAATGGCGGCGGTTACTGGGGAGCGCTCCTTGCGCTGGCGGGCGGCAGCGCCAGATGTTAGGTAACCGGCAAAGCACTGTGCCCGCGCCCGACAGGTTTCGAGCAGACCGACATGCCTGGAATTTTCCGCTTTGCGGTTGGATTGGTCGGTCTCCTATGTCTGGGACTGCCCGTCCGCGCCGCGACAATCGCCGAGCTCTACCAGGCGCAGGCGATCGTCACCGGCACCGGCGAGGCAAATCGCGAGATCGGCTTCAAGGATTGCCTCGACAAGGTGCTGGTCAAGGTCTCGGGCGACCAGCGCCTGACGCAGAAGACGGAGATGCTGGCTCTGCGCGACAAGGCGGCCGACTTCGTGCAGTCCTTCCGCTATCACGACCGGCTCGAAGGCATCCCGATCCATGACGAGCAAGGCACGCATGACAGGCCGCATGATCTCACCTGCCTCTACAAGCCAGCTGTCATCGACAAGCTGCTGGCGCAACTCGGCAGCAGGCCCTGGCTCGGCGAGCGGCCGCCTATCGCCGTCTTCATGACCGCCGAGCAGGGCTCGCGGCATTTCGTGCTGACGGCGGATGAGGACCTGGGCAAGACCATGAGGGAATCCTTCGCCAACGCCACAAGTCCACTGCTGATGCGCATTGTCTTTCCAAAGGCCAGCCAGCTCGGCGGCCTTGACGAAAAGGCGCTCGCGGCCGCCGATATGGCAAAGCTCGACAAGCTCGCGAAGAAAGCGGGAGCGGCCCGGGCGCTCGCCGGCAGCATCGTGTGGAGCGACAAGGAGCTTGGCTGGATCGCCGACTGGCGGCTGGACGATCGCGGCAGGACCTACCGCTGGCAGGCGCGCGGCGTCAGCTTCGACGAGGCGTTCCGTGTGGCGATCAGGGGCGCGGCGCAGATCTTGTCGGGGCACGGGCAGCCGTGAGGCGCGTGCCTGGCACAATCGTGTCGCATTGGTCAGCAGCGGAGACGCGTGGTAAAAGCCGGCGCAAAAGAGAGTTTCGGTGATGAACAAGTTCACTCCCGCAAAGCCCGCCGGCGCGCGCAGCGTCGATGAGATCACCGGCAGCCGGCGGCTGCGGCGCATGCGCAAGGCCGACTGGTCGCGACGGCTGGTGCAGGAGAACCAGCTTTCGGTAAACGACCTGATCTGGCCGATCTTCGTCATCGACGGCAAGAACACGCGCGAGCCGATCGCCGCGATGCCGGATGTCTATCGCCTGTCCGTCGACCTCGCGGTGAAGGAAGCCGAGCGCGCAGCCAAGCTGGGCATCCCGGCCATCGCCACCTTCCCCAATGTCGAGCTTGCGCTGCGCGACCAGATGGGATCGCACATCCTCGACCCGGACAATGTCATCAACCGCGCCACGCGCGCCATCAAGGATGCGGTGCCGGAGATCGGCATCATCACCGATGCCGCGCTCGATCCCTTCACCAGCCACGGCCATGACGGCATCCTGCGCGACGGCATCGTCGTCAATGACGAGACGGTGGAGCAGGTCGCCGCCGCGGCCGTCATCCAGGCCGCCGCCGGCGCCGACATCATCGCGCCGTCGGACATGATGGACGGCCGCATCGGCGCCATTCGCGACGCGCTCGACGCCAACGGTTTCCAGGACGTCGCGATCATGTCCTATGCGACAAAGTTCGCCTCGGCCTTCTACGGCCCCTATCGCGAGGCGGTCGGCACCGCCGGCCTGCTCAAGGGCGACAAGAAGACCTATTACATCGACCACGCCAATTCGGACGAAGCGGTGCGCGAGGCCGAGCAGGACCTCGCCGAAGGCGCCGACATGCTGATGGTGAAGCCCGGCCTGCCCTATCTCGATATCATCCGCCGGCTGAAGGACGAGCTGCAGATGCCGACCTTCGCCTATCAGGTGTCGGGCGAATATTCGATGATCAAGGCAGCAGCCGCCAATGGCTGGATCGACGGCGAAAAGGCGATGCTGGAATCGCTGCTTGCGCTGAAGCGAGCCGGCTGCGACGGCGTGCTCACCTATTTCGCGCCGGTGGTGGCGGAGATGCTGAGGGGCTAGCCTCGAACGCCCGCTCCGTTTTCGTGCGGGTAAGCCGCATGATTGGCCGTTCCCTCGTTGGAGACGGCACGCGGACGAAACCCACGCGCTCGAAGGTCGAGACATAGCCGGTGCTTGACGCACTGGGCGACAGCTCCGCGTCTATCGGATAGGCCTCCACGGCTGGCGCGCCGCTCTTGAAGGCAAGCGCCACCGCACCCTCGATCAATGCGGTGGCGATCCCCCGCCTGCGATAGCCGATGCGAATATAGAGACAAGACAGCGACCATACCGGCACATCGTCGCCAGCCCTCAGCCGCCAGACCCTGCCCAGATGCGGCAAGGCACTGCGCGGCGTTATCTGACACCAGCCGACGGCCTTTTCCCTTTCGAACGCAAGCAAACCTGGCGGCGGTCCTCTTTCCACCACCGTCTTGAACGCCGACCGGTTGCGATCAGCCGGTTGCTTGCGGTAGCCGGCGCCGATGCGCCAGTACATGCACCAGCATCCCGCCGTCGCGCCCTTTTCCCCGAACAGGTCCTCGAGCGTGGGCCACAACTGCGGTGTGAGCATCCGTATGGCAAGCTTCTGATCGTGGCGTCGAGCGGTCATCGCGCAGGCATAACGTACCCTGACCGGAGAAACGCTGTCACAGATCGCCTCGAGGAACAACCGGGCCAGCAGGATGGCCCATCTGAAAGTCGTCAGCCCGATGGAAATAAACCGCTTGCAATATGCAATCAGTTAAGCTATCCCAAAGACTGATTTCGAATTACAACTGGTTTAGGAGGCAGCCATGTCCAAGTTGCGTGTCAACGCTTTCACCTTGTCGCTCGACGGTTACGGCGCCGGTCCCGACCAAAGCCTCGACACACCGCTGGGCGTCGGTGGCGAAAATCTGCACAAATGGATGATCAAGACCCGCTCTTTCCACCAGATGATCGGCAAAGATGGCGGGACCACGGATACCGACAACGATTTTGCGGTCCGCAGCTTCGAGAATGTCGGCGCGTGGATCCTCGGCCGCAACATGTTCGCGCCGAGCCGCGGCGAATGGCCGGACGACAAATGGAAAGGCTGGTGGGGCGACAACCCGCCCTATCATGTACCGACTTTCGTGCTGACGCACTACAAACGCGCACCGATCGAGATGGAAGGCGGTACGACTTTTTACTTCGTTACTGACGGCATCCATTCGGCGCTTGAACAGGCGAAGGCAGCGGCCGGCGGCAAGGATGTGCGGGTCGGCGGCGGCGTCTCGACCGTTCGGCAGTATCTGCAGGAGAGCTTGATCGACGAGATGCATCTGGCCATCTCGCCTGTCCTGCTCGGCTCGGGCGAGCATCTGTTCGCCGGGCTCGATATGCTGAAGCTGGGGTATCAGTGCATGGAACACGTTGCCACGACGGATGCCACGCATGTGATGATCGGGCGGGCGTAGGCCAGGCTTCTCCTTCTCCCCTTGTGAGGGCTTTGCACGGGAGAGTGAATTCTGTTTGTTGGGCTAATGAGGCGTTTTTTGAAGGCCATGGGAGGCGGTTTT
>NZ_JAIUGS010000031.1:0-37787 GCF_020164735.1 Mesorhizobium sp. ESP-6-4 | reverse complement strand
CAGGTCTGCAAAGCGCATGTTCAGCTCACTTCCAGATCCACAGGATCCGGATGAAGACAATCTTCTCTCTACGATCTAAGGCCCGCCAAACGGGATCATGGGCCGCGCAAGCGGCCCTTTCATTTGGCGGCTCTTGAATCAGGTAAGATCAAACTTACCTCCAAGGACGCAAGCAAATGCTTGCTCGTAATCGCAAGCAAACGCTTGCTCGAAGTTGACGCGGGGTGGAGCAGCCCGGTAGCTCGTCAGGCTCATAACCTGAAGGTCACAGGTTCAAATCCTGTCCCCGCAACCAATTCTATCATAAATCGATAACCGTCCCGGTCTAACCGGGGCGGGTTTTGCGTTTCGAGAGGGGCGCCGGCCTTTTGACCTCCGGCTGACGGCTGGTGGCACAGAAAGCCGGCTCCGCGAGTATCCAACAGAGCTTTGGCGGGCTATTCGATGTCCGCTCAGCGGCGCGGACTACGCACCTCGCTACGCTTGCTGGCGACGGTGCTCTTCTATGCAGTGGTTCCCCCTTTCCAAAAGCCTACATTAGCGCCCTGATAAAAAGCGGTCATCCGGACGTGATGATCCACGAGCTGGGTGATTTACACGACACTGTTGCTTTTCGCCTTCGACGACGACCGTCCTGCTATATCGAGTTGAAGCTCGGCGTCATGTCGGCGGCAAGCGCGCTCAGAGTCTACCGTGAACGCCACCGCTCTGGAATGATGAGCGAACCCTCGACGGCTTCGCGCTGATCACCTTTCAGGGGAAGACCCGGGTGCGGCATGGACAACGATAGTATCTCTCAGCTCTGGCCCGCGGCGCAGATGGATTGGATCCAAATGCCCTCGTTAGCGGGCCAGCAATCTTCCCGACCATTTAGTCGCTTCATTGCTTTTGCGTCTCCGGCGTGATGCAAAGCGATGACGAGCCAATTCTGCGAATTGAATACCGGGCTGCCGGAGCTCCCTTGTTCGGTTGGCGCGGTATATTGTAACCGGCAGACCGAACTATCGACAGGCTTGCCCAATGGCGGGCCTTCATGATCGATCAGAGTATTGTGCTGCATGGAGAACGACAGCTCTCCCCCATTCGGATACCCGATCACGTAAACCCGTTGCGTTCCGTCTGCCAATGGCAGGTTTTTGGCAAACGACAAGGGCTTCAGCTTCGGAGGTTCCCCGTCGAAGCGCACGAGCGTCGCGTCTAGATTGCCCCTCGGCCAGGATCGAATGATCTCTGTAAATCGATGCGCTTTGTCCTTGTCCACAGCCTCGAACACAATTTCGGCGTTGTCAGGAGATTCAGCTTGATCACTGGGTTCATTGCTCAAAACATGCGCATTGGTCAGCACGCATGGCTCGTCCCCGAGGGGGGGTACAATATCGCCTCCGCGGACAATGAAGCCGGTTCCGAAGCGCCGCGCAAGCGTACGTACGACGCCAACGGACTGCGCACACTCCATCCCCAGTTTCACCCACTGGTATGACAGCGGGCCGTCTTTACCGAGAATGGCCTCAAGCTGCTCGTCTGACGGCGCGGGCCCTTCCGCCAGAGCGCGAACGTCGTCGACGGGGAGCCGGGCGACGTCGAAGTCGCGGGTGAGAATCGCTGCTCCCAACGACTTGATGATACCAGCGCCCTGCTCGCTCTTCTCGTCGAGCTTCCACAAATAGCGCAATTGTCGTGTCACGGCGCCGAGTGTCTCGGCAGAGGTATTTGGATCTTGAGCGACTTTGCCGAGTTCGACCTGTGCTCGATCGATATCGTCCAGAGCGACGAAGGCTTCGGCACGGGAGGCGTGAAAACGGGAATCCCTTCCGGCCGGGGGCGTCTTGTTCAGATCCTCGAGAACCGAGGTCGCGAGTTTAAGCCTGTCGATGTTGTCCGCGACGGGGATATCGAGCTGCCGTGCAAGCGTCGCCAAACCGATCAAGTTGATGCCCGAGCGGATCCGCGTCTCGGGATTGGACTGGTATTGAGCGCTGTAGCCGGCCATCGCTTTCTTGATAGCGTCTTTGGCACCGCTGGCGCCAAGGTCCGACGAGTAGAGTGCGAGTTCCTTCCATGCACGAGCCTGCAGCGCGCCGATGATCTTCCCAGCCGGGTCGTGCTGCTGTGCCAATCCTAGAAGAGCCGCCGCGCCTCCACTCAACCCATTGTCGAGAAGCTTCTGGACCTGAAATCTCGTTGGAATGAGGTCGCCAATTTTCTTGTCTTTGATGAAGTCGAACACGCCGCCGAGAGCTTCCGGCCTCCTCAGCTCGGCTAGATGGTCGAGCGCAGATAGCATCTCAGGCGCATTGAAGGTTTGACTCTCACCTGCCAAAGGTGATTTGATTTCCGTCATCGGCCGAGGCCCTTACAGCTGCAACAGCAGACCCAAGGCACCTCGCAGAGCGGGTGCTCGCAGATATTTGACGATGGCATGTCGCCATGCGCCGGAGTTTGTCACTTCGACGTCCTCGACCCGAGCCTTGCCGCCAAACTGGAAGTCGTTGCTAAGGAACGGATCGAACCCGGCGACCGGGTCGAGCCTGTCGAACACGTTGATCCAATCTCCCTTTACCTTCTTGTACGGATATCCATCCGCGCGTGACCATTCTGGGCGCAGTTTATCTTCGATTTCATCCAGGCCGAGCGGGCTGCCGATGGTCATGATCCCGTCGATCTCTCTCGTCTCGGGCAGTCGTTTCAAGCAATCATAAGCAATGACCGTCCCCATGCTGTGGCTCACGACGATGTGGAGACCGCTCTTGCCGCTACCGCTGGCAAGGACGTTCAAGAATCTTTGGCGGATTTCGTCTTGGACTTTGTATATCACGCCGGGCCGCGGCGAGAATTCGACGTTGAACAGATAGTGATGCACATCCCGCAAGAAGGTTTCCATGAAAGCCTTTTTAAGCGGCCACGGAAGCGGGATGCGTTCATACGGCAAGCCGTCGAGCTGCCGATTTGTCGGCATGGCTTCTATAGCCTGGGCTGCCGCCAGCGTGCCTCCCATTTTAAAGGCAATTCCGCTGATGAAAGCGGCTTCATCGACCGTTGCTGGTAGTGGGGGCCGTGTGTGCGCATCGGCATCGACTTCCTTTGGGGTATTTGCCTCAAGGGTTTCGTATGCGGCGATGTTCGTGTCTGGCTCCGGGTAGAGCACGTCCGCCCAGTAAACCATCGATGATGTAATCCCCTCAGACCCAAGATTAATACCATCGAGACCTGCAGCAAGGCTGCGAAGCCAAATGTTGTGGAGCTGATCAGCCGCCGGTTTATTGCCAATGCCATGAATAAAGGTGACGTGAGCCACGTTCGGCTCTCCCACTGTTCTGCCCCGACACAGAAGCAACGTCTCATTTCTGGAATGACGATGCAAGTGTCAGGAGAGAACAAGAAAACGGTGGAGGAGGAGAAACCATCTTCTCGCAGATCGGCGGACCGGCAACGTTGTCAGTCAATCGCGGACAGCGCCAGCCCGACCCGTCGTCCTGCTCAGGGCTGTGAGCCGCCCTTGTCCGGCCGGGCAGGGACGCTCGGTTGCAATTGTGCTGGTTCGCCCCACTCCTTGCGCCGGGGGTGTCTTCGGGGAGAAGACGGAAAAGACGGGTGAAGAACCGCATCCCATAGCGGACAATACCATGCATCTCATGAACTCGATCCGCGCGCTCTGACGAATAATCCGGACCGCACGCGTCTGACAAATCCAGCCCGCAGGCCGATGCGCTGCTGCTCGCGACTTCAAGCCGGACGCTACCAGGCTAGAGACCAGGTCTCTTACGGCCCAACATCCTCTCCCAAGTCCTTGGCTCCGGTGCCTTGGCCCGCTCCCGGGGGAGCCACCGATGCCTCTTGCGCGTCATCGCCTTGTTGCTTTGCCTCGGGCTCCTTTGCCGGCGAGTCAGGCGGCTGCTTGTCGGGTTCGGCCTCCGGCGTCGCCTGCGCATTCGATCTTGCGTTTTCGCTCGGATCCACGTCGTCCGCCTTCGGGGAACTTCGAAGCAACTGGAGCCCGGTAGCGCTGAGTCTCTCGATGGCTGAATCGGATAGCAATCCCGAGATGACACCCATGAAGCCCAAGACGAATGGATTAAGATCCCCACCCGCAGTTCCAGCGGGAGGGGTGCCGCCTACCGACAGCTGCCCAGCCCTTACCAGCAAGAAGATCGCCAACGCCGTCGCCATCCCTTGCAATGGGCGGAAGAAGTGCCACGAAATCGAAGTGCTGTAAGAGCTTGGCTCGCGAACCTTGGCGAACTGCATCTGGAGCATGAAGATCGTGCTGCCGAGAGCGCCCATGGAAAGGGTGACAATCATGACAAGCATCGGGTGCGGTAGCGAGGGCATAAGCACCTCGCTACCTAGCCATGGAAAAAAGAAGTTGCTCGCCTTCTGATAGCTGTCCAGCTCATCCCCTTCGCTGTAGCGCAGCGAGTTTTCGTACTCGTCGACCCAATTTCGCACTTCCGCCAGCTTTGCCTCGTCTTCCGTGAGCTCTGATATCGCCCTGGACGCATCGTCGCCCGTCGAAGCGATAGCATTGTTGAAATCAACACATGTATGCTTCACGGAATCGTTCTGTTGTGTCTGGCAGCGCTTCTGTATCTCCTTCACTATTTCGCTAGGGGAAAAGTTATCCGACGGCACAAAAAGATCATTATACAGCTGCTTGGTAATCGATCCGACTTGCGTCACGTTTCCGGAAGCCGGGCTGCGCGTCTTCAATGCGTATATGCGGTTTTCCAGAAAGGTGATTTGTTCTTTCCGTGACCTGTATGCCTGCTCTCTCAATTGGATATGCGCAACGCTGATAACTGTCGTGATTGGATCTTTCGTCGGTGTCGCAGCCTGCGGAGTTTCCGTAGCTCGTTCCGAAATGTTGGCTTGAAATTGAATTGCCCCGAATGAAATGAGAACCACGCCCAGGCTCAAGTAAAGCCAGATAGCGATCCACACGATTATAACTAGAGACCTGAATTTATCATACCGGTTAGTCATAGTTGGCGCTCGAAGCCGGTTTCGTGGCAAAAGCCCTGCTACGTCACTTGGTTGCTGCGCTGCGAGATTCGCAAAACGCCTTGATTGCCGCGGCTTGCACCAGACAGGAGTTCTGTTGCTGCTGAGCCGCCGCGTTGCACGCCTCGTACTCGACTTGAGCCCGCATCCTCTGACTGTCGGCTGCTTGCCGGCATTGAGCCTTCTTTGCTTCGTAGGCTGCCCTTGCAGTCCCCTGGGAGGCCAGACAAGCAGGGTCTTCAACCCTCGCCTGGCATCGGCCGAATATGTTTAGCGAGCATCGAATGCAGTCGGACAAGGGCGGAGGAGGGATCGCGCTGCAATCATCTGAGAAAATTTCCAGCTTGCAGACCTGTAGCGGGCATACCGGCTCTGCTGCCGCGCCGCACTGGCCGTCAGCAGGAGCGGCATCATCGGAATGGGCAGCTAGTGGGAAGCCGAGCAGAAGAAGCGCGATCAGGACCAGTGCGCTGACCTGGCGAGCATGAAGCCGCACCAAGCCTATGTGACCACTCAACCACGCAGCCATAACAACGCCCTCGGCCCCTCCACCAAGAGGCCACCCAAGCCCAATATGGCGCGAACTTTAACACACGACGAGGTGCGCGGATACGCCTTACTTAAAATATTGATTCTGAAAGCTTTGCGGCCTCTGAGTCGAAGTAGCGAAAAAATATCCGCAAAGACTCCTTGACAACCCATAAAACTTGGCGGCCAAATAAAGAAGGCTTGGGGGTAAAGGAAATGGCGCGGCGTTTCCATGTTCCGGTCGTGGAAAGAACTACCGCCGCGAGTCATTCGGTATTCAAAGCATGTATGGGACTCGCGGTTTGTCTATTGACCGGCGGATGCACGCCGTCAATGCAGGCCGGACCTGCGAGGTTATTTCCGGTTTCGGCAGAGACGGCGGCCATTCGTGGGCAGGTCGGCGTTCCTGACCTCAAATACTATCTCGCTTTGAGCGAAAGCGAGCGCACCCGGTACCGGAACAGCATCGTGCTGGCGAGGATGTATGCCATTGACCTGGCTTACTCGGAGTACGAAGCAAGTCTGACCCAGGAAGAGCAGCAGTCCGGGTTTGTGGCCACAGCGGGCCAGATGGGACTGACAACTGCATCGTCGCTTGTCACGCCACCGGGGACCAAGAGCATCCTAGCTGGAGTGGCAACGGCCGTCACGGGCACCAAGGCTGCTTATGACGATCAAATCCTTGCAAAAAAGACGATTCCTGTCTTGCAGGGACAAATGCGAGCCAATCGAGCACGTATCGCCGCCCAGATAATCCTTAGGCTAAAGGTCCCGGATAGCAATTATCCCCTGGCGCTCGCTCTGTCCGATGTCGAGGCTTACTACCAAGCAGGAACAATTACTGGCGGACTGGTCGGAGTCTCTGCCACCGTATCCCAAGACCTTGCAGCGGCAGACTCCGAAAAGAGTTCGGCAATCGAGATCACGCTTGCGACTGACAGCGCGTCTAGCGCGTTACGTGCGTACCTGTATCCGAACGGTGCCTACGACAAGGCGCGAGCTGCCATCCTTCGGCAAAAGCTGGCTATCCTGGCTGAAAGCGACCCGCTGGCCCGCGATCCGCTCGCCGTTGTCATTCGGGACGCAGGTCACGCGTCGGTTCGCATAGCGCTCGCAAGACAGATTGGTTTGGTTCCTTAGGCGTTTACGGGGCAGGAACATGGCTCGCGTGTATGAAATCCGAAATCTCACGAAAGAAGCGGCTGAGAACGAGCGCCAGATATTCGAAGACGACGGAGCGATGGTCGACATAGTCCCCACTGGAGATGGACTCTACCTATTTAGAGCCACCTATCCTGATAGCGGCAGCACGACTTCCGTACCCAGCAGCAACAACCCAGGAGCGGGAACTGGAGGCACACAGCCGGCCGCGAACCCACCTGCCTCGTCGACCCGCTACAAGAGCTTGGTACAAGGAGGTTTTTTCTCGTTGGATCCGTACGACAAAACCGTTCCCGTCTCCATCAGGTGCAACAACCCAGGAGCTGTCAACGGAGCGAGCTGGGAAAAGGTGTATCCAGGCTACGTCGATACGTCCGAAACGACCCCGGGCAACAAGACTACGATCTTTGAGGCGCCGGAATACGGTGTGGCGGTGTGGTGGGATCTGCTCAGGCGGTATGCCGCCAAAGGCATTTCCACCGTCGGCGACATAATCACGACCTACGGCGGCGGCCAGGACTATTCAAACTACGTCAAGTTCGTGAAAGCGCAGACCGGGTTTGACGAAACCGCGAGGGTCGGGCTCGATGACGACGCGGTCCTTTTGGCCTTCGGAAAGGCGATGTTCCGGTACGAGGCTGGACGGGCGAGTCCCCTCAGCGATGAGCAAATCCTTTACGGCTTGCGGCTTGGCCGCGCCGGGGGAGATATATCGAAGGCTGGCCCTTCGCCGACCGTAAATCAAAATGCGGAAGCCCGGACTGAGCCCAATGCGCCTTCACCTTTGATGCAGGCCACGAGCCAACGTGTCTCGGCATCTAGCCTCACGCTCGACACCCGCGAGGGGGTGATGGCCATTCAACAGCAGCTGATTAACGCGGGGTATTTGGATCCGCCGGCCGACGGTGCTTACGGCCCCGTGACGAAGTGGGCGCTCAACCGCCTTCTCGAGAGGGCCGGCATTTCCGGGACCAGCGCGATCACGACGGAGGTTGCTGACGCGCTAAGGAACGCCCAGCCGCTTCCTCTTGCGTCAGGCGATGACCTCGCGGGCAAAATCGTGAAAGCGATGCAGAGGAACAATTATTGGATCGCAAGGGATCCAGCCTGCGTGAACATCGTATACGTAGAGGGCATGAACCCCGATGGTACGATAAACGACAACAGGAACAACGTCTTCAACGATCTCCGCATAGTCTTCAACATCGAGAGCAGCGGCAGGCCCGCGATCAAGGGTATGTGGGAAGCGACGACCGAGCCGAGCCGGAAATGGACCTTGGAGCCGATGAATCCTGGCGGGGCCTTCCATATCAAGTTCGGCCAGTACAAAGCGTGGATCAAAGGCTGGTACCACACGCACGATGCCCTGATCCAGACTGGCGAAATCGAAGGCTATCGCGATCCCAACAAAACGTTTCGTCGTGACCTGAACTACCCCGTGCGGGGAGCCGACTTCGGCGTTCACCAGCACTGGGGATATGATCTGCCTCACGACGATATGGGGAATTCCAGCGCGGGGTGTTTGGTCGGACGGTCGACAGCGGGACACAAGGAGTTCATGTCGATCGTGCTGCAAGACCCTCGCTATGTGGCCAACCCGACATACCGTTTCATAACGGCGGTGCTCCCAGCCGGCGATCTTTGATCCGAAGCTGGCAAAGGCTGAACAAGGCCTTGATGTCGGCCGATTTCATGCCGCCCGACGAGCCGCAGCTTGGCGTGGCGGCTATACCTCGAGTAGCTCGATCGCCTCAGCGGTGCGGGCGTGAACAGAGCGGTAACGCGTTAACGGATTAAGAAATTCCTAAGAAATTTCAAATGGGTGGCTGCCGTCAATTTAACCCGCCTTAAAGGTAAGTGCTTGTTTTTCTTGGGAGCCGTTACCGCGAAGATGTAATTGGCAATACTAGACCAGAGGCGAAACCGCCATCCTCACCGACGCTGAAATCACCGCGCCGGTGCGGCAGTCAATCGGGGTGGACTCGCAGGAGGGCTACCGCGAATAGGGCGCTATTACCCAAATTGGTTCCTAAAGCTTCGGCCGGTTCAATCCTACCGTGCTTAAAACGCGCTCGGCAGACGCTGTCTGCCTAGGCTTCGCAAGCGGCGCGAATCGGGTATGTCCGCGTCCCCTTTCCACCATCATCGCGGACTCCAACCTACCCTACCTGCATGCCTAGAACTTTGCACACTGCACTGCTCGCCCGTAAGATTTCTGATTTCTGCCGCCTCCGCCTCGACCCGGTGCTCCCTCCACAGGAAAGTGCCCAGGTAAAAGAGTATCTACTCAAGCTGATCGCCCGCTCCCGAATGCCTCCTCGTAAACCCCGAGGGTACGACTGGGGAGAAATCGGCACCCAATGCGGTCTCGACCACAACGCGATGCGGACAGCTAGGAACGCGATTGGGCATGCGTTGGACGCGATTGTCCGCTATGCGAAAGAGGCGCCGAGCCCGGCGATCATTAGCGCGTCCCGCCGCGCCAACCCGGAACGTCCTCAGCATTGGGATCGACAGCAGAGGACAGCGAAGCCATCGACCGCAAGCAGGAACAGAGAGTCCGCGCCAACGAAATGCGAAGGTTCGCCAAACCGGAAGCAACCCGGCATCAAACCCCGTGCGATCGAAGAGTTCCCCAAACCTCTTTTCGACGAATTCCTTGACCCACCAACCTTTCAGGAAGCTCTGGAATTCCAAATGCGTCGCCATGGCGACAGCTATTGGCATCTTCATCGCGCGGTTGTTCGCGATGACGAGAACCTCGACCGCTCCACAATTCGTCATTGGCTGCAGGGATCAAAATCGCCGCGTAGCGTGACAAGCATGGAGGTTCTCGATCGTATTGAGCGTCGATATCGTCTGCCGGCGGGATACCTGAAGTCAAGGCTCCCACATCCGACGCGTTCTGCCTCTGGCCACATTCTCGAAGACGTAGGGTCGGCTGAGAGGCGTCGACTTGCATGGCATTTGCCCGATGATTTCAACGCACGTCGACGTGAGGAACAGGAAGAGATCTTGGAATGGGTACGGCGTGTGATCATAAGCGGGTCGACTGACTACCGGCGGTTCCAGGCAGCTGCGATGAAACAGCGCTATGCTATCCGTTTCCCCGGTATCGCCTATGGCCGGTCAGATGCCGCGAATGACTGCTATCGAGACCAGCGCGAACGGCACGAGGAGGGTGCTGGATTCGCCGACCCGGACTTGATGTCGGGCGTCATAGACGCACCACCTGTGCTAGCCATGGAAATGGCCGAGTTGATCCGCTTCAAGACTGCGACTCTGACCGCTTTCGGTCTCCAGCGCAACGGTGTCTGGGGTGAGGAGACGGCATCGCAGAAGGTTGAACATCTCGGTCTGATGTTCGGCGCCTTGGCTGCTCATCCGCGCGGGGCTGTGCGCGGCTATGGTGTATCGCCGCAAGATCTAACTTTCGGCCTGCTCGTCTTCCCCTCGGTCTGGGATTGGTATGTGCAATGGCGCGAGAGAAGGCGGGGGTTCTACACTGCGTGGGAAGTGGACATGCTGCGGATTTCGCTCGCACTCACCCGCAACGAAACGGGTTGGCTGAGACAGCATCCGGACTTGGCATCTAGGGTCCGGCCAATAGCTGGACTGGTTTCACAAACTGACATTGATCGCGCTCGCGCTGATTGGGATGACGCTTGCGATATCTACTTCAAGCATGCGTCATCTCGCGTGAAGGAGATTCAGCGTGTTGCGCGCGTGCATCGTGATCCGTTTGAACCGATCATGCCGGTGCTCGAGGCGGATAGCCCCGTCGGTGAGTACCGAAAGATCACCGAGGAGATCCTTCGGCTCATGCCAGATGAACGCATTTATCGGCGTCCTGCTGCGGAAGCCGTTCGTTCATTCCTGATGCTGCGGTTTGGATTGCACCTTGGGTTGCGGCAGAAGAACCTGCGTCAGCTGATGGTCTGTGAACGCGGGAGGCTGCCGCGGTCCGAGCGTCAGCTCGCCGACATGAAGCGCGGTGAGCTGCGGTGGAGTGAACGCGAGAAGGGCTGGGAGGTGCTAATTCCCTCAGTCGCATTTAAGAATGCCAACTCATCCTATTTCGGAAGCAAGCCATTTCGTCTGATCCTGCCCAATCTGGGCCGCCTTTATGAGTACATCGAAGCGTACATCGATCGCCATAGAAAGGTGCTGCTCGGAGGGGCTGAAGATCCCGGCACCTTTTTCATCAAAACGGTGAAGGCGACGAGCCGTGACGCGGCGTACGATCAAAACACGTTCTACGAAGCTTGGCGTCTGACCATCCAGCGATATGGCATCTACAATCCCTATACTCAGCGCGGCGCAATTCCCGGACTTCTTCCTCACGGTCCGCACAATGTTCGTGACGTGCTTGCAACACACATCCTGAAGCAGACCGGCTCGTATGAACAGGCAAGCTACGCCATCCAGGACACACCCGACATGGTGGCTCATCACTACGGCCGTTTCCTGCCGCAGGACAAAGCTGCACTTGCCGCGCGCATCTTGAACCAAGTCTGGCAGGCAGCGTAGCCGACTGTTCTGAGGCAGATCTAATTTACGAAACATCGTCGGAATCTTCGAAGGAAACCCGGAGGTCTGCGCTACAGCGAAGCCAGAACAAACGCAGGTCTAGGCGCTCTAGACTTCGCGCCTAGCGGCGCCTCAGTCGACCAGACCCTACCTTGGCGAGATCGAGGCTATGCCGCTGCTCGGAATAGCAGTTTGAAATGGTTGGGTGTCCCCGCAACCAATTCTATCATAAATCAATAACCGCCTCGGTCTGACCGGGGCGGTTTTTCCGCTTAAAGGCCAGGGAGTGGCTGAATTATGCTGAAGCCTTTTGATGACAGCGGTAGCGAATTGGACGCGCTCTATTCCGTGGAACCTCGTTCGAATGGTTTTGACCTGATTGTCGAATCCCGTGGCGGATCTGACCACGGCCCGAATGCCGCTCGAAATAGCGAGTATGCGCCCGCATTGGAGCAGCATTTGACCCGAATGGGTGCGCTCGGCATGGTGCTTGACGACCTGCAGGTAGCGAGCAGCATTGCCATGAAACTGCCAGAGCTCGATCGTAGGGTGAGTCTCGACAAGTTCCCACTACCCCTTGCCCTGTCACCTGCAACAGATGTGCGGGAACTGCGGCATTCGATCGGACGAGCCTCCGCAGCATTTGGCCGGACGGACGGAAGCGACCGGGGCAACCGAACAAAGCGTATGCGGCTGCGCATGCAGTGGCCGGGCGCAGCTGGAATGACGGTAAACGCCATTGAGCGGATGCTCTGGCGGCCGATAGCCCCGGCGACGGACGTACAGCCAACTGATGATCCTCGCGAGCTTCAAAAACGGGTAGCGCAGGCAACGGCACACATTCGGGCGGCGGCAAAGCGCGGAACCGTGCAGCCACCACCGGGCCAGACCACACCGCCCAAAGCCAGCGGCACCTTGTCTCGTTTCGTCCGGGATCCAAACGTCATCGCATGGGTGCTAAACGAAGCGGCGGGAAATTGCGAAATCTGCAGGCACGCTGCGCCTTTCCTCCGTGCTGGTGGGGAGCCCTTTCTCGAGGTACATCACGTCCGCCCTCTGGGAGATGGTGGGCCGGATACGGTCGACAATGCCGTTGCTTGTTGCCCGAACTGTCACCGGCAGCTTCATCATGATCGGAACCGGGACACGCTTCGGCAAAATGCAATTGCGTCTATAGCACGTCTCAGGGACTATCCGCTGACGGCAACGGCTGACACGGTGACACCAGCTACTACGGTCATCCTGTAGTCATTTGGTTTGTAGGCCGCTTCGACCACTGGCAATGCAATACCGGTTAAGGCCAGCACCTGCTCACGATTTTCCCGCGGGTTTTGCGCTGTCCTACAATGACCTCGTCTTAGCCGTCCGGACAGACTATCCGGGTCGGTTTTGGTGTTTCAAGGCCGGGATATCCGAATACCAGCCGTAAGATGTGAGCCGGAGACTCGCCATTCCAGGACTTCTACGCGTCGACTATGCGAATTAGCCGGACCAACCGCTCGGCCGTTTCCCGCGCCCGCACCCTCGACTGGACTTCGCATTCCCAAGCAACGAACACTCGCCATCCAAGTTCATCAAGCCGAGCTACTACTCGGTCGTCCCTGGCGACGTTTCGGTCAAACTTTTCTTGCCAGAAGGTGGTGTTGGACTTCGGGGTCGTGGCGATGCTGCATTCTGGATGCCGATGCCAGAAACATCCGTGGACAAAAACGATTGCTCGATGTCGCGGGAAGACGAGATCTGGCTTCCCGGGCAACTTCTTGTTGTCAAGGGTGAACCGTAGCCCGCGCCTGTGTAGCTCGCGGCGCAGGGTCAGTTCCGGCGACGTGTTCGACGAACGTATTTGCGCCATTCTCTGGGACCGCTCATCTGGCGATAGGAAGTCCACCATTCTTCAGTCCGTTATTTGTCGGCTACCAACTCGTAGAACGGCAAGCCGCGCACGATGTCCCCGGGGGAATCAAATGACTTATACAGACACTGGTGGTTGGCCAGCCCCTTCACTCGCTCGGCGATTTCCGCAGCCGTACTTGACAGACCTAGGGCGGACAACTCCGAGACGGTGACGTTGGGTACCTTGTGCACGAACCAGGTGAGCAGCGGCTCCCGGTAGTCGGTCGCGTTCACCTTGAAGTGACGAAGATACTGCGATGCCAAAATAACACCGCACCCAAACTCGCGACCCTGAAGTAGCAACTTTCGCAGCACGTCGAACTCGTACCGCATAATGTTATCCGCCTCATCGACCAGAAGGTACGAGTCAATGGCTCGCAACTGTGGATCGCTACCCAAAAATGGCCGCTTGGGCGTTTTCAACATGTTCTCGTAGAACATGTTGAGCATCACCGCCACGAGCATGTTCTTACTGCGATCGTCCTGTCCGAAAGCGTCGAGCGACACCACCACAACACCGTTGAGGAAGCGGTCGAAGGGCATGCACTTGGTGGGGTCTCGCTCAAAGACCTCCATGTCTACAAGATCATCGATGATTGCCATCGGCGAGTCAGATTTGCCTTCCAGCAGGTCGGCATAGGCCGCGTGGACATCGTAGATGGTGGGAGTGGTTCCGGCCGACGACTCGTAGGCGGTCCGGACAGCACGCTTAAGCTTGTCGCGCTGGACTGGACCGATACCCGAATAGATCTTATCCAGGACATCGGCAAAGAACCTAAAGCGATCGAGCCACGGCGCGATCGAATCTTCCATGTTGCTCACGTCGAAAAGATTCAGTGGGAGCCGCTGGGGTTTCACGACAATCGCGCCGGTGGCTGCGACAAAGTCGGGGCTGCTGTAATCCTTCTTGTAGTCGAAAATCAACAGTCGGGGCCGGATGCCTCGGTTAGCCGGCGTAGACGATGCGATCTGATGCACAAGCGACTTCAGCAATTGCGTCTTCCCGGTGCCGAGGTCACCAACGACGCCGATGTTGAGCTGGTTCAATCTTGTATCGGACAGGGAAAGCGAGAGCTCTCGCTTCTCGAAGCCATCAACAGTTGTACCGATTCGCAGATGAATACCGCCTTCGACAGGCTCAACCGAGTCCCCGTCCACTGCCTTGGCATCGAGGCCACGCGCCTCAAGACCGCTCGAACTGACCGAGTCAGCGCCAACGCGGTCGCCTGACAAGCCGAGGTTTAGGTCGGGCCCTGCATGCGCTAAGGCAATCTGCGGCTCAGCACCTGCGCGAGCTTGCCCGGCAGCCACCGCGTCCTCGTGTGCCTGTGCTGAAAGCTCCCAGTCGCCGACCTTTGCCCGAACACTGTCATAAAGCGACTGTGCATCTCGGCCGACAATGCGGCCAGCGTCGCCGATCCCTATGACAATTGTCTCTTCGAAGCCATCACCATCCCGGTCGACGGCATCGCTCATCGGCGAGTCGTCGACAACAATTAACCGCCCGCGCATATCGACTGTGACGCAGCTGCTGTCTGTGAGAATCGAGGACGCAATACGCTCGTGTAGGGCGGACCAATTTGCACCGGACCCTGCAAGGTCTTCATGTTGGCTGTAGACGCGCATCGCGAAGCCGATGACTGAGAGGAGTAGGTGTTGGTAGGTTAGTCGCCAAGCAGAGAGCTTGCCCTCATGGCCCGCAAGTCTGGCAAGCAGGTTGGAAAGCGACTTAGCCTGGCCTAGCGCTTCTCGAGCCTCGCCGATGGGAAAGACCGTTCCCAGCCGGCACTTGACCTCGACGGGCGTGAGGTGGATTCGTGCGCCGTTTGGCCCGACCGTAATGCCCACCACCAACAAGTCTGGTCGCGAGAAGCCGCCCTCCAAGCGATCGCGATTCAGCGCACGCGAAAGGTCGTCAAGATAGCCGCGGAATGGGTCGACTGGCACGACAAGAGCGATGGACGGCTCATCAACTGATCCACTAATGACCGGGACCAAGCTGTCCGAATTCGGTCCTTTTCGAAATCGATCCTGTAGCAGTCGCGCGGCTACAAAGAGTCCAAGATCGCCGGTGGCGCCAGTGTCGTCACCGGACAGCCCACGAATGGTAGGGATGCCGCGGCACGCGACCTCAAGGAGGGTGGCCTCTACCTGCTTATCAGACAAGCTTGCGCACCCAGGAAGCCTCGAAAGGACTCGCTTAAGGGCATCCCGGTCAGAAGGTTTGACCCGCGACAGCAGGTAGTAGCCGTTCGTGTCTCCGGCCCGTTGCGAGTAAGAGGGCAGGTCGTAGTCCCAGAGGTAGGATTGTGGCAGCCACCCCCCGAGGAAGCAGGCAGGGTCGATTGCCGACGACGACACCGCAACGAAGTCCGCCTGCCGCTCCTCCAACATCTCGCCAATCGCATGGATGTTAGGCGCGAAGCGCAAGCCCACGGGCTGCGTGAGTGAGCTCTCAAGTTGAGCAATGCAAGAAGAGACCTTGTCGGCAAGCGGATCCCCCACAGGAACGGTTGGCCGCGATTGTCGAGACTCACTAAGGAACGCTTCGGGGAGTTGGCGACGGATACGGTGCCGGATCAGGCCGCCCGCCCCGAGCGCCGACAAGCTTGGGGTTTCTGCAGTGTCTGGCTCGGAAGAATCGAGCTGGGCGATGATACCAAGGTCCAGGTTCATCGCCGTAGAGGGATTGGAGAACCAGCGCACGTTGTTGAGCGTGTCCTCAGACAGGTTAGCGATCGTCGCGTCGTCTGGACGAGATGGAGCGTCCCGCATGTCATAGACGTCGAGTCGGCGCGGTCCCGACGTGCCCAGTCGTGCCGGCTTATCGGATTCTGCGTAGCGCTCTGACGACCACTGCACGAGGCCATCATTGCAAGCGTCGGTTGCGCCACCAGCGCTGCTGACTGCCACGCTCAGAGCTGGCTTTGCGCAGAGGATGTTGGAAACGTCGTCGAGCGCCCGGCTAACCTGTGCAGCACTGAACCCCGCAGATATCCCACCAATCGTTATGCCGAACGTCGCGCCGAAGGGGTCCATCCTCGAACGGTCCGCGAGCTCTCGAAGGCGCCGCCCATTCCAAAGGACAGACCAGTAGTCGGTGTTGGATTCCACAGCGAGGAAGGGTATCAGGTCGACGCCTTCCGGCGATACCAGCGGCATCCGCAGGACGTCTGGCACGACTCCTGGGTCCAGTATGCCGGCGGCCGGGCATGGTTCTGCGCTCAAGGCCGCGTCGTCCAGGACGCGCTGCGCGACCGCATGCCACGCCAGCCGGAGCGGATGAATCGGTGACAGGAGAACCGCGTCGGGAGACCGCGCGATGGTCCGTCCGCCAGGCTCGAGGGACGCGATCGCCACGACGTCGCTCCAGGGGGCAACCTCAGGACTACCCCGCAGCCACAGGGAATAGGCATCGAGGTAGTCCTCGACGACGGACTGGAACGCAGTATCGTGACGAAGCCATTCCCCGAGCGGCGCAGCCTCGATCAAGCGCGACTGGTCGTCCCCGCCACGAATTAGTCTTGCGATCTCCACGCGGGCGGCGACGAAAGCTGGCGGCGGATTGAACTGGCTGGCAGGCGGACGGGGGTCTTTGTGGTAGCGGCCGGCGGATAAGATCCGGCCGGTGTCATCGGTCCAGGCTGGCTGCACCCAGTGGTCGCCATAATCCTCGGCGAGCACAATCGGCAGGTAGGAACGCGCGACGTGCTCATCCTGCAATAGCCACCCTTGCAAGGTGCTTGTTCGGGCGTTTCGGTTGAGCTGGACGACCGGTTTAGAGCCGGAGGGCTCAATCTGCCGCCGATTGACCATTATAAGTCGCTCGAACTCACTACTGCAGCCTTCTTCCTCCACGTCATCACAGGAAAGGAAGATGCGGCAAGTCTCGGTCGCTTCGCGGCCTCCCACCGCGGTCCGCTTGTATGGAAGGTCTATCTGGTATGAGCCGTCGACCTCCACTTCGACCTGATAGAGGCCGGCCTGGACTTCCCGAACCGGCAAGGACTGCTTCTCATCTCCAGTGCTCTCACCCCCTGTCAGGCCTGTGGCTGCACCTTCAATCGATGTTCCTGGCGAGAGAAAGGCCAAGAGCTCGTACCGACCGGGGCCAGGCAGTGTAATTGACGTCTCCCAGTTGGCACCTTTCGTGCGCCGGGAAGGCGCCTTCGGTGGGGTAACCTTTCGCGCGCTCCTGCAGGCGACAAAGATGCCCGGCGCCCACGTTGCCAGAGAGATAACTTTGATCGACGCTGTGCGGAAACCCTCGGCGCTGGCTTTATACTGTATGGGAGCCCGGTGGCTCGGCGGCGTTGTGTCGATAAGGTCTTCACGACCGTTGACCTGCACGCTGAGGGGGAATCCATTGCTGGAACGGCCCGGCGAGCGCTCGATCACGACCTCGACAATCTCGGCATTCTCTTGGGTTGCGTTGATCGCAATCCCTACATGTTCCGCGACGACCAGCGGCACACCGCGTGACGGAGGAAGCAGGGGGTTGGCGCACTCGACGCGAATGTCACCCACGATCTCTGGCTCATCTTCAAGGAGCTCCGCCCACACCTCGGCGGTGAGTCCTTCCCACCAGGGAGGTGGCGCGCATAGGTCGCCGCTGCTCTGCGGCGCATAGAACGCCTCCGGTGACCGATCGAGCGCGGTTCGCACATGGCATGTAGACCGGATGTGCAGGAGGAACGCATCGATCCACTCACGTTGCAGGTCGTCGGCCTGCTCACGCGCGACGGAGAGGCCAGTCGCAAAGCCATCCGACAGGGCGGCCGCCACGCCATCGAGGCTAGCGTGCTGCTGACCCGCGACAAGCCGGCCAGTAGCACTAGGCGGCACGCCACAAGCCAAGCTGATGCGGCTGGCCGCGTTACGCGAATCTGTCGAGGCCTCGAATACGCGGGCCACTAGGCGCCACGCGGCGACACGGCTCCCGGGCTCCGGGTCGACATCGTCGAAGGCGCGACACGCGCGCGCGACAATCTCCCGACCCTCCTCGATTTGTTTGCCATCAAGCTTTGATTCTGCGAAGGCGTACTCGAGGCCAGCCTGGAGGAATGGGTCTGACCACCAGTCTTCGAATGCAACATTTGCACCATTACTTGCAGACGACATTCCGAATTCGTCAGTTGTCGAGGTGACAGAGCGAATCGCATGCTGACCTGGCGGGACAAGCGCAAGGTAGCTCGAGGCCTGCGGCGAGTTGCGAAGATCCAGGAGGTGGCCCTCGTCACAGGGGCCAGAGGCCCCGCTCGGCGGGTTCCCTGTGCCGGGCGCAAGCTGTGCCACTTGGAGCAGAACTGGAAGACCTGATCCCCCGTCAGGCGAGGTCAGGAGCGAGAAAACCCCCTTAAGGATCTCCAGGGGCGGCCCGTGAAAGATCACTCGCGTCTCTGTCGCCGCTCCGCTGGCCGATGCTTCATGCAGCCGAGCCTGAACGACAGAGGCCAACCATGCTTCAAGACGGCTCATCGTCCGGGACTTTCTCGAAGTGGGCGCGCCTGCGGGAATGGTGGGACAAGGAGCATACCGCTCTCGGCGTCGGGACTGTCCAGTACGAGGCCGAGCATCCGAAGCTGGGCTCCCAGCTCGTTTGAATCGATCTTCCGATGGTCGACGACTATGCCGTACGCAGCCATATGCTGTGCCAAGCGGTGGACCGACCGCGGTCCCGCTAATTTTGCCAGCGAGCAGTGTACCAGCACCAAGATTGCCACCGGGCCAGGAGCACAGATCCAGGGGCTAGATTTCGCAGCGCTGCGTTTGCGCAGGACATATCCCTGATCATATCCGCGCAGAATGGAGTTCGCTACTTGGCGCTGGTAAAGCACGTGTCGAGCAAACTCCATGACGTTCGAGCCTACACCTTTCCGGCAAAGAAGGGTCCGTGCCTCGCGGTCAGAGAGGTCTTCCAGGTCGCCGCTGAGCCCGGCCAGAGCGCCGTGGTTCTTCTTCACGAGCGCACAGAGTGCCGCCACGCTTTTTGCAGAGGATAGCTTTTCCGGGAACGCCACACCGCATTCGTCAAGGCCCCACAGGACGGCATTGAGGCCGAGCCTTGCTGCAAGGTAGGTAGAGGTTCGGTCCTTGAGTTCCGAGACCGCCCCCATACCGTAGGTAAGGTAACCAAAACTGCGGGGGTAAATCGTAGCGCGGAGGTCGTTCGGTAAGTCGACGCCGGCAAGGGCCTGCCGAACGCATTCCCACATCTGACGGTGCACCTCGCACACCCAAGCGACATAGCCGACCGCAGCGATTCGGATTAGAGCCTCGAGTAAGCTGGTCCACTGCCGGCGCGTCATAACAGATTTCGCAGCTAGGACAGCGTCCAAATCCTCGCAAAACTGCCTTGCCGGAGAGGCAAGGCCGTCAAGCTCCCCACGCGGCAGGCAGGCGGCCTCCTCGCTATCCGGGATCGCAATCTTGTTCCCCCAGGAGACGCCGGTCCAGGCGGAGACCTCATCGCGCAGGAACCGGGCGAAAACATCGTCGTCATCGTGAACGCCCAGGGCATGAAAGAGACGTGACCAGATGTCCTGCGCGGCTGCACTATCGGCCGAACCCAGCCAAACCATCTGGCGCACGAGGGCGCCCGCTGGCCATGGATTGCCGGCGAGCCGCGCAGAGCCAGAGAAAGAGGCCGTCTCGCCCACAAGAGGGGTAACCTGCAAGAATCTCTTCGTGGACTGGTTGGGAAGTTTGGGACTTTCAAGCACGTTGTGAAGGAGTGCGTGCACGCTGTCCCCGTCTAAGGCGGCATTGTTCGGCTTGCGTACCCGGTCACGATGGTCCCTGTAATGAACGATCGACCGTTCGAGCTCGCGCCCGCGAATAGGTACGCGGCCTTCGCTAATAGATATCTCTTCCTCAGCACTGAACGAACTGATGGTTCTATAGAGACTCGCGACCAAGACTTCCGAATTGGCATACTCCGGGGCCGGATTCATCGCCAAGGCCGCACCGCGATAGGAAGGGTGTGATCGGGCCCACGGCGAACCTTTGAATTCTGCAAGGCTCACCGGCGAGCTCCACGCTTGGTGGATACGAAGTGCCCGCGATGACTCTCAATAGACATGCCGTCGCCGAGCAGGATAAGTGGCCGTTCGCGAACCTCGCGATCCCGGACGATCCAACCGGACATCCGGGCGCGGGCCGTGTCAAGCAATGCAAGAACACCCCGCGGTAGGGACGCTGGGGACAAGCCAGCATCGAGTTCAGTCACTGCCTTAAACAATTCGTAGGTGAGAGCGACAGGCTGGGCGGTCGCGCCCAGTTCGACATCCAAGAAACAAATCGATGGCCGTGGTCGGCCTTCATGCGTCGCATATCTTGGAGCCACACGCCGCCGCGAAACGACGAGCGTTGCCCGTCGGCGGGCAGGCGGCAGTGGCTGACCAAAGGTTGTTGTCAACGAAACATCGAAGTTGTGACCATTGTTCAACAGGTCCTCGACCTGATTTGCAATCTCCCGCAGGTCATGGCCGTGTCCATCGGCATCGGCGACCACCCTCTGAAAGGTTTCGAACGTCAACGCTGAAGGGACGATTGCCTGGCGCGCGCCGATGCTCCGGCGGACTAGCCGACAAGAAAAGTCACGGACAAGTCGCTGGATCCTGGTTGCAGCAGTCGGCCTCTTCAGGCGCAACTTTGGGTTGGAGAGGAGCTCGTCGAGTGCAGCCAAGCGCTCTAGAAGCAGTCGCTCGTTGGTCGAAAGCGCGCGCCGCGAGATAGCGAACTCCAGGCCTTCGCGAACGGAGCGGCTGAAGCGCGTGTCCAACTCTCCGAGCCGGACAGCGCCACCCCAGAGCGCAACCTCAGCGTCTGGTGATGCCATTGCAGGATCTAGCAAATCTACTAGACCATCCAGAAGAGGCGCGATCATGGCGGGCACATGACCGCCAGAGCGCGATTGCAGAAAATAGTAAAGGCCCATGGCCGTAGGACTGTGATCGTGCAGACCGAGCTCACGGATATCTCGGAGTAATGACGCGGCGGCCCGCTTGTCCCATCTGTTGAACAAGGCGTGTTGATATTGGGCGGCGACGAGCCAGAAGATTGCGCCAGAACTCTCGCGCTTTGGCCGTCCCCCAAGCGCTGCCTCTCTGTCTCTCTCGATCATTCTTGCAGCCCAGGTGCAGGGCTCGGATGACTGTGTTCCATGTCCCGAACCGCTACCCGCCAGCAAATAAGAGGTCAGAGAGAACAGATCGCGAAACGTCCAACGCTTACTGCTGCCGAGCTCGAACCATCGCAGCATTGCGAGGAGAGAATTAGCTTCCCTAGGGCTCGCCAATAGCCTGCGGCTCGAGCAGAACGGGCAGGCAGATTCGGCTGCGCAGGTTTCCTCTTCCCTCCAAAGTGTGGGATCGACTGCTCGACGAAGAATCTTTCGAGCTGGCGCTTCGTCGCCCTTGTCAGTCGGCTCGATGAGAGATTCAGCGTCCATTGGCCAGACAGCGACTGACGGGAATCCATCAAGCGGCCAGCAAGCCGGGGCGTCAGGTGCAAGGCTGACGGCACGAGCAATCTCCTCTAGAAGATCCTGGGAGCGACCGAGGTTGGTGTCGATCGCGTGGATCATCGCATCGTCGAGCACACCCCGGTTGACACAGCAAAGGTAGGCCGAACCGGTGGCTGAAATGGCTTGATCCAGCTCCTCTACCAGCAGCATCGCGGCCGTACGACCCGAATGCCCTCCGACAGAGGCATCCTGTACGACGGCGAGCTGAAGCGCCCGCTGAGGCGACGCAAGCGCGCCCGCGTCGACGGTGATGAGGCGCGGCACGATGCCAGATTTGGGATGGTAGGATTCCGAGAGCGAAGCAGTCAGGCGCCCCGCGCAGCCAAGCGCGACGTCAAGTTGCCCAACCGTCGCCTCCACCGCCTCTGTCTTGCCGTTCCCGGGACCGCCGACCAGCAGCACCACGCGCGGAACTCCCTCCTCCCCCGCCGCTAGTCGGCTGACCCAATCGCGAAGCCTGTGGAGTAGGTTCGTCTCAAAGACCTCTTCGCCTGGTCGCCCGCTGCGTGCATCGAACAGCCGGCGCACGCCGCCGCCGCGATTGCCCGCCCAGTCCAGCAGCCCGCCCGGGAAGGGTGGCGGTCCGCTTTCGGCCGCCGCGGTTGAATCTAGATCCATAAATCTGCGGCTAGGCCGCCATCCTTTCTGCACGGGCTTTGGCCCCGACATACTTGATCAGGACCTCTCCCCACATCTCGGCGACCAGTGGGGGAACTGCGTTTGCCACCTGCGTGAAACGGGGCACCTCACGGGCTCGGAGTTTTCCGCCTGTGGTGTATTTTCCCTTGAAGACGAA
The DNA here is from genome assembly GCF_020164735.1 of Mesorhizobium sp. ESP-6-4. Taxonomy (NCBI): domain Bacteria; kingdom Pseudomonadati; phylum Pseudomonadota; class Alphaproteobacteria; order Hyphomicrobiales; family Phyllobacteriaceae; genus Mesorhizobium; species Mesorhizobium sp. ESP-6-4. Next base: position 15,354 of record NZ_JAIUGS010000031.1, on the reverse strand, counting down.
CCAGTCGGGAAAGGTCTGAAGCCGAGCATTCTCCCGTACCGTCAAAGTGCGCGGCTCGGAATAGTGCAGGAGGTCGTCTGGCATGCTGGTGATGGTGGGCGCTGGCAACGACGGATCCAGAACTCGCGTGGCCATCTTCTTGATGCCATGCTTTTCGCGCATTGCCCGGTTCAACTGTACGCCAAGCCGGCCAGCCGATTTGCACTCTCTGATAATGTTCGCGAATCGCTCAACGATATGTTCCCGATGGCGCGCAAGCCGAGTGTCGCCTAATGAGCCGGCGTACCCATCCCTCATCAGTCGTTGGAAGCTCGTCCGTGGCTGGGACGTCCGGATTGCCAAGTAGCCCTTGCTGTCTGGGCTTGGGCTTACACCCGCGGTGACTGTCTCGAGGTCCGATATGGCTTGCCGGGAGGTAATTTTCGAGGCAAGCGCCCGTGCGCCAAGGAACTTCGCCTTCGAAGCGCGAAGCCGTGCGAATGGGTCCTCCCGTTTGGCCAACCGCTTGAACTGGGATTTGAGCATCCCGACTAGGAAGAAGCGCGGACGCTCCTGCGGTACGCCAAATGCGGAGCAGCGGATGGTGTCGAAGTAAACGTGGTAGGACTTTTCCAGGCGTGCGACGAGTTCCTCCGCGAAATTCCGTCGTTCGCCCGGCTCGCTCCCAACAAAATCGTACGTGATGCCACGCACGTTCTCGATGAGCACCAAACGCGGTCTGACGAGGTCTACGAACTCCATGTATCGCTCGATCATTTGGTTCCGCGGGTCCGCCGGCTTGCGTCGGCCGGCGCTCGAAAATCCCTGACAAGGCGGGCCCCCGGCAAGAAGGTCGACGTGACCACGCAGGGCCGCGAGTTGCTCGCCATGAGCTTCCATCAGTGATTCAATTGTCCATGGTTTTGTCTCAAGCCAGACGGGCCACATAAACGCGTGGCGCGCGCCCGGACTAGCCAGATTGGTTTTCAAAGTCTCGAAGGCGAACGCGTCTTTCTCGATCGCAAACAAGCCCTTCCAGCCCGCCTTCAGCAGCCCAAGGCTGAGGCCGCCGCATCCTGCAAAGGCATCGATGAAGATCGGCCTTTCGACGTTGCTCTGCACACTTCCCCCGCTAGCCCCAATGCCGATTCGACCTTGGAAGTATAATAACGTTCGCGAGACGTTCTGCCAAACGTAACCACAAGAGGCAAGCCAGCTGCCGCCAGAAAAAGCTTGCTCCGCCCACCACAGCCATGACAACCGTCTCTAGCCATGGCATGGCACCCATAAGTGTCGCTCGCCGCGCCGTCCCCGCTCTACCTCGGTGCAAGCTTGCTTAGCCTCAGCCGATCCCATCCCAACTATTGCACCGGTCGCTCCGCCTTAGTCATCGTCCTGGGGCGTAAACGGCGGCGCCGTCAGCCCCGCTGTTTCAAAGATTTCGAAAACCGGCCGAAAAGGAGCGCGGCGATTTCGTGGGCTCGCGTCGGTCATGGCAACCAGGGCCGCGAGATTTTGTTGCGAGAGAGGCTCCCGGCGCCCTACGCGACCGACGAAGTCTGCCAGTTGAAAGGGCATTTCTGCAGCATGATAGATTTGGACGTTGGTACCCACGGCTGCGAAGACCTGCTCCATCTGCTCTGAAGTTGCAGTGTCTTGATAAGGAGCAATGTAGCGCTCGAATCGAGCCTCAGCGCCGCGATAGGAGCCCGAATTAGAAAAGACAGTGAGGGCCGTGGGCCAAAACTCCGATGCGGCTAGCCGAGTTAGGACGGCGCCTTGAACTGTCTCGCTGCTCCTGACGAATTTTTCAACCATTAGATCCCGAAAGCGGGGGAGCCTCACTGCGTCAAAGGGACGGACATCGTCTTCCGTCGGATCTAGATTCTGAAGGTACGCCGAGAGTTTCTCCAGCGTCGGACCCGGCAGTGCAGCTTGGAGCTCGGTAAAAACCGCGAGAAGCGCATAGCTATTAGCGATTTGCGTATCGTCGGCGGTATCAATCAAGTTCACTAGCGCTGGCACGACTGAATCGAGCCAAGCTGCACGATCAACCTCGCGGACTGCCTGCAGGGCGTGCGGTAAAAGGCTAATCTTGGACTCCCATCCCGCGGGTGCCGCACGAAGCATCGCCTTGCCGAGCACCGTCGCCAATGTGGCGGGCGCGCCGCGCCGGGCATGCTGGAGATATCGCTCCCTTACAAACCTAGTGATCGCCTCGGGTTGCGTCGGGAATGCCAGGCTTCTGAACTCGGCATCGAACAGCGCAAGCAAGGTCCGGCCTTGCACAGGTCTCTGAGACAGCAAATTCCGGATCGCTTCTACCAAATACAGGCGAACCAGCTCCGGCTCTGGCGAAAACAGCTCGCCGTCCGAGGTAAAAGCGGGATGAGCGCAGAGATGTCGGTCTGCTTGCAAGCGCTCAAAGTGTCTCCTGGAAATAGAGTCGATGAAACCAAAGTCAGTATCGGCCTTGGTTAGAAGCTCCCGCTCCATAGCCAAGAGCTTCTCCACATTGTTCGCTTGTACATTGGTGTCCCAGGCGTTCACGAAGGATATCGCCTGGGAGTCGCCCTGTCCCGCCAGTTCGCGTATCTTGGCGATGATGTCGAAGGTCACGGCCACCCAGACGGCGACGATCGCGGCCTTGCAGCTTCCCGCCCGGTAGGCCTTCACAGCCTCGTCGATATAGGTTCGCGAAAAGGGATTGCGGACCGTCAAGGCCAGGGCATCGAGATCAGTCAGGCGTGCGTCCATTTGTTTCTCTTACAGTGAAAAGCCATACTCGCCGGTTCGACTATCTACCGATAGCAAACGCTAGCAATAGCGCCCAGCAGTGAGCTATCCATCTTCGACGTTTGACATGATTCGGGAGAGATGAGTTGCCTACCCCATTAGGCCCGGCGGCGTGGAAAGGCGAGGGGCTACAAATATTCGCGTGCGTGCGGCGCTTCCACGCTGAGCGCCGCAACTCGCGCTGCACCGTTCAGGAGGTTCGTGTCGCTAATCGCCTTCGGCTTGGCTTGGGCGCCTTAGATTTCTGGGCTTTCGGCGCTGCATACTTTCTGGTCGGTTTCACAATCGCCTTCGGTCTCCCAGCCTTCTGAAGTGTCATTGCAGGGCTATGCGGTTTTCCGGCAATCCGCTCGGCGGCTTCGCGCCACGTTGTGCTGTCAGTAAGCTCAGAACGCCTAATCTTCAGGTGCTTGCATCCCGGTATCTCCCTAAGGGTGCTCAGGAGACTTTGCGCCTGGTTATCGTACAGCCAGGGATTAAGGTAGACGGTATCGATCCATTCGTGGGGGCAGTCGATAAATATGGCGTTCTGCTGATCGGAAACGGTCTCTATGACGATCCGGTATTCATCTTCGTCTTTGAAACCATAACGCTTTAAAAATGGGATGTTCTCGATATCCTTGGGTGATAGCTTCTTCACATTATCTAGTGTGAGGTACTTGACTTCGCCGTAGCGAATTGACGTTCCGGGCTCTAAATCGTGGCTATCAAGATACGCCTCAACCCGCTGACGCTTGAGCACCAAACATGCACCAGACGCTCCGCCAGCGAAAATCCTCCAGTGGTGGTAAGTCTCGCCGCTCAGCGCCGCGCAAAGGCCGTAGAGGCCCCCCGCCTTCTTGTGGCTTTTGTAAACCTGCATGAACAGGCGATCATTACGATCGTCCCAACTCGCGGGGTTTAGAATGGCCAGCTTCTCACGCTGCAATGTATCGATCAGGGCCGGAATCGACATGTAACGGCGAATGAGCATCCTCTTTTTCTTCTGCGCAGTGACCATGTGCTTCTCCAGTCGTTTTCGTTGGGATACCACCAAATCGTGCGCCAGCTAAGGTCAGTCAGAGAGGTTGGCTAGTCGCTTTCTGGCACCATCTGTACCGAAGGTTGGTGTCGGCACATATTCAGAAGGTTTGCCAAGCTTCGCAATCCCGGGCGGCTGCAGAGCATTCGCGATTCTCATGCGCAAGTTCCTTGATTTCGAAATCGTTCATCCGCCACTCGCCGAAGGCACTCGGCGTCACATCGCGCAGCGCTTTCGACCAGACTGTACGCGGGGCGGTGGCGGATGATCCGCTGTCGAGCTCATGGACGCCATGCTCTCAGGACGCGCTGTGCTGTGGCGAGAATACTGCCGGCGGCACGATCTGGTCGTGAAGAGCGAACTGTGCCGCCGCTTCATGGCGATCGCCGGCCTTGGCCCAGTGGCTGCGCACTCCATCATGATGGCGATCGACGACCCGTCGCGCTTTAGCCGCTCGGGTGATGTAGCCGCCTATTCCGGGCTAACCTCGCGGCGATGTCAGTCAGGCACGTCAATCGACATCCAGAGCCGCATCCCGTCGGTCCGGTCACAGCACTTTCGTTCATGACGGCGATCCATGATCCGTCGCGCTTCGCCGCTCACGAGACGTCGCGGCCTACTTCGGCCTGACCTCGCGGCGCTGCAGTCGGGCACCTCGATCGACGTTCAGGGTCGCATATCGAAGGCAGGCGACGCCGATGTTCGACGCTCGCTCTACGAGGCGGCGTCAGGGTTGATGACGCGCTTCAAGGGCAGAGACAAGATCAAGAGCTGGGGTCAGGCGATCGCCAAACGCTCCTGCCACCGCAAGGCCAGCGTCGCCATGGCGCGCAAGCTGGCGGTGATCATGCACGCGATCTGGACCGACGGAACGTTCTATGTCGGCGATCCGGCGGCAAGCCCAGGCGGATGCCGGCCGGCGTGCTCATATCAACGATCGCAAGCTGCTGGGAGCGCATCGGTGAACGGTGCGACGGAAATTGAAACGCATGGCGCCGGCACGTTGACGGGCGCCATCTGACACAAGAGATCCGCTCCGGCGGATGAGGACCGATGCACACTAGGAACGACGGAACGCACGTTATCTTGCCTGCGGCCGCGCCGGTCGCGAGACGGCCGGACCGCTCCGGATTGGCTGTGACGATGCTCCGTCACTCCGGTGGAAAAGTGCGCCACGACGGTTCCCGTGCTGCAAATAAGCAGCGCTGCTACGCCGTCGCAGAGCGCGGAAGGCTGCACGGCGCATCGGAACTTGACGCTAGAAAACGGAACCGTGTTTTAGAGCATAGAATGGTTCATTGTCGTATATTATCGGAGGAACGACGATGGCAAACAAATCTCGCAAAGTACGATCGTTTAAGACGGCAAGATAAAAGGGCGCACATTGTGCGGCTGGCGGTTGACTGTTTTTGCTGGCATTTTCGACATTTCTCGCACATTGCGGGTCTTTGTTGCAATGTGCGACCTCATATTAACGTATTTAGTTGATTCGGGAATCTACAAGGTGCGAAGCGCATCCGCTGGCGGATAGCGGGTTCGCCGCTTGTCCTTCAAACGTCTCCACTGCTTGGCGAGAAGCACGGCGCCGATCAACTTGCTGTCCACGAAGTGGTGGATCTGGTCAGTGTCGCAGAGGGGGAGCCCAGAGGTGGGATGCCGGTGGAGAGACGAGGTGATCGAAGGTCCCGACTCCGGCGAAAGCAACGGCAATCTCGCCTTCGTGCATCATGTCGGCAGTGACAGTATTGACGCGGCGGTCGGTGCTAAGGAAGCGCTGGCATCGAGGAGCCTGTCCTGCGAGCGGCCGATGATCACAAGTTCTGCGCCGCGGGCGAGGGCCGCAGCGGCGACGCCGAGACCGATGCCGGAGCTGCCGCCAACGATGACGATTTTCTTGCGCATATGCGGAAGAAGGGAGCGTCGCCACCGCGACCGGATTAATCTCCAGCAGTACGACCTAGTCGAATGTCCGCTCTGTGACGGAACGGGAAGGTTCCACGGCGACGACTGCTCTGAATGCAGAGGCGAGCGGGAAATGGAACGCCGCTTTGCCGACCAGGTTGGCGTTCGCCAGTACGAAAGCCAGGAGTGCCCCCATCTGCGATATATCCGGCGAACGGCGCGATATAACGTGTCATGGCTGCGGCGGCAAAGGTAGGTTGGAGCGTTTGCAGACTGACCAGGTGAACCTGAGCGACTACGAAATTGTGGAGTGCCCGCGTGCAAACAGCGCGACCCTGAATGGTGCAGTACCTATTGGGGGGCGAAGTGAGATGCCCCGCTGGCTTGCCGACCAGCTCGAGACGTGAGCCTCCGGCGGACAATGCATGCGGACATTATCGCTCAGTATGCGAAGGCTTGTGCCGGTCATGACCAGCACAATCCTTCGTTTCTTTCTGAACGAAGCGGCCATCGGTGACGGCACCCAAGCTCTAACTCTACGTCCCGCAATTGCATCTTCGCCGGCTCGGTGACGAGCTAGACGGGCTGTGGACGCGGGACAAACAGAGCGATCGCGGGCCCCGGCCAAGCGCCTCTTGGCCATGGAAGAGCTATTGGATACTCAATAAGGCTCGTCGTCACCGGCGGTGCCGCATTCATCCTCCTGGCGCGGGGCTTCAAGGGAGCCGTCGTTGGCAGAGACAAGATAGCCGGTGCTGTCCCCTTTCGTAATTTCCGCGATCCAGCCATCCGCACGCAGCTGAGCTGCAAGGGCATAGGCATCTTCGAGAGTAGTGACATGGAAAATCTTTGCCGCCATGACGTTGGGTATCGCTACGTTCAATTTCTATACGGCTCGTCGTCGCCGCCCAGCCTCTGGAGTTGACTGGGAGTTTCAATCTCGACGTTGCCGGCCGGCCTCTGGGGTTTAGTGGGAGCCTCAGTCCATTTGCTGCCGGCTGCGCGCTCGCTCCGAACAAGCCCATAGCCAACTGCGATAAAGAGCAAAACGGCGCAAATGCCGAGAAGAAGCAGCCTTTTCATCGTCTCCGACCCCCACATACACTCGCGTGTGCGACGAACTACAGTTGCTTACATGTCCGTATCGCTCTTCTTTATTTCCATTTGCCGGGAACTGCGACTTGGCATTATGCTACCACTGGGCCCCCTTGTAAAATGGGGCCGCGCGGGAAGGAGGATGGCATGAGCAGTACACTGGCTTGGATTTTCGCAGCAGTGATCGCAGCCGTCGTTATTTGGGCCCTGATTATGGGACGCCGGTTTCTAAGGGGTAGACTCCGGTTCGGCCACTTCGAAGCGGGATTAGAGGGCAGGCAGGAGGCCCGCGTCAGCGATTCCACTGGCGAGGGCACGGATATCAAGATTAGGTCTGACGGCGAAGGTGCGGTCGTAGACAATGTCCGAGCTAGAGGAAGCCGCATAGAAATTGGCTCCAGCACGACCGGTGCGGCGCCGCAGAAAGACGGCTCATGACGTGAACATCGGTCTTAAACCTTGAACCAACTTCTAATCGCCAATTACGTAGAGCCGCGCGGCAAATTGCGTGCGCTCGCCGCGCCGGATTGTCCATTTCACGCGATATTTCTGGAGGGCGGCGAACACTACGGCAAGACGTTCCTGCTCCAATGGCTGAAGACCGAGCTAACTACGCGCGTTGTTCTCATTCCGATTGACAAGCGACGCGTCGTCCCAGCCCCGCTCCAGCTCTTATCTGAGATCGCCACGCACCTCGGTTGGCAGCATTTTCCGGGTTTCGATCGGGCCATGCGGACACAGCAGCGACCAATCCAAGCCAATGTGAGCAACGTCTCGGTCGAGGGCAGTTATGTAAACGTGCAGGCTATCGCGCAGGAAAGCGAGGATGATCGGTTGCTGGCCGCCATCCGTCTGACAGGCGCCTTTCTCGATGATCTGCGAGCGTTGCCTGACACGCTGCGGCCGCTGATCCTAGCTTTTGATGGCTATGACGCGAGTACATCGCTGATCGATCGATGGTTCGACGGCGTACTAGTCGAGGGCCTATGTGATATCGAACACGCACGGCTCATCGTTTGTGGTCGCCAAGTGCCTTCCACTTCCATGAAACTGCGCACGCCAGCTGAACGCTTCATCGAGGTGCCGCTCACGGGCGTCGCTGACGAGCAGGAGTGGATGCAGATTATCGCGTCTCTGAAATGCCGCCTTCCCGGAGACGACGACGTTAGTCGCGCCGGCTATCTACGCGGCATCGTTGCGGCCTTCAAGGGTGCGCCTGGGCTCATCCTCGCACATCTGAAGGCGTTGTGAGCGATGTTGACCGAGCCTCCTTCAGGACGGGACGACGGCCAGCGAGAGCTCCTGCGACATACGCTTGAGCGGTTGCCCACGTCAGCACGCAAAGCGCTTGAGATTCTGTCGTTTCCGCACTGGTTTGACGACTTTGCCCTCGAACACCTGGTAACGGAGGGGGGACTCGACGTTCAGCTTGCCCTAGAGATCAGGGAGTCGAAGGGATGGGGGCTGATAGAGCGGTGGAGTGACGGCGCTTTTGCCGTCATTGCCCCGGTGCGCGGGTTGGTACTCGACGGCGCTGCACTTGACCCGCAGAGTTATCGCAAGCGCAGCCTATTGTTCGCTGATGTGTTCCATGCTCTGGCGTGCAATGGAGGTGATGTGTTTGATCACGCTGAGTCAGTATATCACCGACTCGCCGCCGAACCGGAGCGCGGTGCCGAGCTGATACTTGCAGATGGCATTACCTGGAAGTCCGAGCCGCTGTTTGCCTTAGACGCTCTCGAACGTCTTGTCGCTGGCGCTCGCGAGCAGCAGCGACGGGGCTTCCTTTCAGAACGCGCTGGCCGCTATACCGAATTGCTTGAGCTGTATCTCCCGCGCGCTGACAACACGGCACGCGCAGAGGAACAGGTCCTGCGCCGGTTGCTGAAGGATGAGTCCGGCGTTGACCTGTTTGAGGCCGAGCTCCGGCTGCGACTTGGCCTCGCGGTTTTATCAGGCGGGGGCACCGTCGAGGCACGCCATCTCTTCGAGGCTGCCAAGGCGCTGTTCGGCAAAGCTAACAGCGCGCGGGGGGAAGCTGATGCCCTGCGCTCGCTTGGCCGCGCCGCGTTACGCGCCGACCAATTGATGGACGCGCATCAGATGTTCGTCAGCGCGCGCGCTATGTTCAACGCCCTGGGACTTACGATCTCTTCTACTCATTGCGTCAAGGCGTTGGCTGAGACCGAATTTTATAGAGGGCTTTGGAACGACGCTGAGCCTTTATTCAAGCGCGCGCTTTCGGATTTCGTCGCGGTTGGAAGCTACCTTGGAGAGGCGAACACGCGTGTCGTGTATTCCCAGTTGCTAGCGGCGCGGGCCGAAATTGCCGCTGCACACCAGCATATTGATCGGGCCACCGAGGTCTATGATACAATCGGGCATCGCTTGGGACTCGCCAACTGCTTGAAAAACCGCGCCGTGGCCTTGTTTGAAAACGAGCAATACGAGCAGGCATCTGAGACGCTGGCTGCTGCTTTCGAGAGCTATGAGCGGTGGGGCAGCGCCTCAGGCCGTGCGAATTGCCGCTTATGGAGTGCTGCCTGCCAGACTCGGCTCGGTCATCCAGAGAAGGCTTTTCCGTTGCTTGACGAAGCAGCGGAGGCCTTTGAGAGCATTGGGGAGCGCTTCGGACAGGCGAGCGTACTGCGTGAACAAGGTCTTGCCACGCTTGCAAACGGTCAGCCCCGCGACGCCCTGAAGCCACTGCAGCAGTCGCGCGCCAATTTCCTAGCAGTGGGAAACGAAGTGGATGCGAGAGTCGCAGCCGTCGCACTTGGCCGGGCGGCAGTGGCCGCGGGACTTCCGAGCCCCTTTACGCGAGAGAGCCTTTACGCGCTCGCCGTCGACGCAGCAAATACTTTCAGATCCATTGGCTTTCAGCGTCAATTGCGCGAGGCTGAGGGTCTTATTGGCTTAACTGACACGAACCGGGCAATGCCAACGCCTTCGCGGAATTTCTCAGACAATATATCTATCTCACTGAATCGTACAGAATACCGCTTGGCAGGGCGCGGTGAGGATTACGAGGCAATTCTAAGATTGCGCTACAAGGCCTTTAGATCTGCCAATTTAATTGACAGTCGCGACGACCGCATGCTTGCATTTCCTGATGACAACGATTCTCATATATTTGGCGTCTACATTGATGGTAATCTTGTATCAACGGTCTCAATTGAACATGTGACAAACCTTTCTCAATCGAGATTGGTGTTTTCGCAATTCAGCGGAGGACTAAACGAATTTAATAATGTCGTAATGGCGTACGGTTTTGCCGCCGACCCTCATCTTTCGTCGCTGTTCCCGCAAATCCCTTATCTAACTCTCAGGCTATGGATTCTTGGTGCGGAATTTTTTGATGCAAGCAATATTTCAACAGTTGCCAGGAGATCGAATGTCGGTTTTTATAATAGAAATTTTAATGCTACGCAAATCGCTGCCTTAGATGATACTCGAGAGGTATGGGTTCTACTTAACACAAGTTACAACGATATTCGACAAAGATTGTTCCATCGCTTCCCGTTTTACAGAAGTATACCCTTGGAACGACGCTTGCTTTTTGATCGGGCGGAGATCGCCTCCACTCCTTTGTTAGTATTACCGTCAGCGCGATATTTTCCGAAATCTCTGCATGAAGAGCGCAATCCTTATGAAGTTCGCCTGATAGCGTGACGTCGCGATGGTTCCCCGCGATCTCAACTAGGTGAGCAGCCGCCAACTTCTTAAAACCTGATACCTCCGACGATTGATCGCAAAGCCACTAGGGGGCATTTGCGGGCCCTGAGACAGACGGTGGGGCAGGTTTGCGCGGCCGCTTTCCAGGTCATCGAAGCCCTGTCGGTCGATGTCAAGGTGATGGTCGGATCGGGCAAGGTTGGAATGTAGATCGTCGGCATGCCGGCAAGGGGATGGCCCAAAGCCGCGAGCGCGTGCAAGCGGCGCTCCACGCATCGGGGCTGACGTGCCGTCGAGAAGGGTGACCCCGCGCTCGCCGACCTCCCCCAAGGAAGGCAACCATTAGCAACCATTAGCACCGGCCGATCGCGCTCGCCCCGATGGCGATGCTAGCCGCATCCCGGGCGATATGTTGAACGGCTATGCGTACTTGGCGAATTGTCGCTCGACGGCACCATCGCCGGCTTGGCCGGCGCGCTTGATGCGGCGATCGGCGCCAATGTCGAAGGCGAGGGCCTGATCTCCCCCTTCGCCTGCGGACTGGAAGCGGCCTGGGCGTGCGAGGATTTCGACATATTGGCACCGCGCAGCCTGATCGCGATCGCCGACCATTTTTGCGGAACGCAGGTGCTGTCACGGCCCGAAGCCTGCATCCAGCTGGGAGCTCGCAATCTGCCGAATCTCGTCGAAAGCGACACAACCTGTGTCCGTCTGCCGGTTTACCCGCACCTTGCAAGATCCAGCTTCTGGCGCGCTTTGCTCAAGATGTTACAAGGGGCTGCTTAGAGCCGGGAGGCTCCGACCCGGGCGTTCAGTTCGGCGTGAACGCCTCAATTCTTGCCGGGCGCACAACCGATAACGAGTCGACCGAATAGTCCGCGTGGGGATTGATGATGACGCCGAAACTCGAGGCTGCCTAAGACAACCCGATTCGAGCTCAGCGGAAACTGTGGTGAATGGCAGCAACGACTGCACGTCCTTCGTTCAGCGTCGCTTCGATCATCGACTGAAGATGGCGTGTGGTCGCGCCGCGCGTGCCAACATAACCCGATCGGACCAGCTCGACGAATGCCTCACTGCGCAGATAGTGGCCATCGAGCTCGGCATGGTCGACGCGAAGGCCGCCCCGAACCCCGCGCATGCCGCCATTGCCAAGCATATGGTCTAGATGGCCAAGGCTGACCACGATGCCCGCTGCGCTCGCTGCCGAGTGGCGTTTCATCATCTTCACGAAGAAGGCGCCGGGATGGAGGCGGTACGGCCCTTGGGGATCGAGATCGAGATCGAATTGCCGCATCCGGTCAAGTTCTTGCTCGAACTGCTAGTCTATACGGACCTGCCATCCCTCGCCCATATCGTGGTCGCGCTCGAGCATCTTGTACTGGCACCATCACCAGCGCACCACGTCGTTCGTTGAGGTAGATCAGATCGACCCCAAGAAGCTGCTCGAGCGGTCGGCGATTGGCTGTATATATCTCGAGCTCGCCTTCATGTTTCCTGAAACGCGCCCGTCCGGTCAGATCGCTTTCATCCATTGTCCAGCCCGGCAACCACCGCGCGTCATATTCGATCGCAGCGTCCTCTAGCACGCGGATCGAGGCGATTGCGCTTGGGCCGAGAACGGCCAACTCATAGGCTTCACCATCGCCGCCAAAGGCGTTGACGGCGAGCTTGATCGCGTCGTGTTGCATGACGACCGCATTTTCGACAGGGCCGCGTCCGGCGATCCAGGCGAGGATGCGCCGCAGGAATGGCGAGTTGGCTTCTTCGGCGGTCAGTGCCGCGATCATCGATCGGCCGAGTTGGTTGGAGACCGCTGTGATCTCTTCGGAGACAGCGCGCAATCGCGCGACCGCCTGTTCTAACGTCGGGGTTTCGATATCACGAAGCAGCCGAGTGAGCGAGCCGGGTGCATGTCGTCGACGAAGTCGAACGCAACGCGGGTATCCAGCGATGAGATGGCCTGTCGCGAGCGAACGATCCCGATGCGCAGGTGCGACGCGTCGACCGCGATCACCGCGAGCGAGCGCGCTTTGGCCGATCTCGCGGCCGAATGGCGGTAGTTGAGTGTGAACCGCGCGCCGTGGCGCCTGATGTCTTCTAGCGCTTCCCATGTCTCGTGATCGACACGGACTAGTATAAGGCCAGCGGTTTGCAATTGGCGGATTTCACGTTCTTCCATCACTTCCCCCCCCCTGGAGTCGCAGTGTCCGGTGGAGTTCCTAATCCACATCTCCGCTCGGCGCATCTTGATCAGGTGCTGTTGTTCGTCGTCTATAGCCAATAGCGGTTAGCCGGATGAATCCCCACTTCGGTCATTTAGGCTCGGCCCAACAATGGACGAAGGTCCACTTTCGGGATTCCTGCAACTGCGCCAGAGCGACCGAAGTGGGGCGCAAACCAGCCGTTCACTCCGCCACGGCGCTGCTTACGGCGCGCTCGCGAGCCGCTACGCGCGGACCTATTCTGACTGACTGCTGTTCGCTTTGCGATCAGTGGTTCCGGGTCGATTCCTAGCGCTTCGGGATGCGCTCAAGAACACTTGCCGAAACATCAGCGCATTCAGTGGCACCTATATAGCGGGCGATCAGACCGAAGCGATCTGCCAATCCCTGTTGAGTCATGTGCCGCCTATTTCTGGCTTGCCGGTTGTCTTAGAGCCTAGACCAGCCTCGACAAGTCGGCGGAAAGCCTCCGATCTCGTGGGAAGATCAGGCTGATTTCGGCGCCATTCGTCAACGCGTGCAAGCAAGTCACTCGTAAGCCGCAGTTCGAAGCGCTCAGTTTTGTTATCAATAGCATCGGGCGTGTTTGACAATGACTATGTCCGTAATGTACGGTATGTACGTAAATTGTGGTTTGCCGCTTTGCGGCCGAACAACGTGCACGAACACGTCGCTCGGCCTGACCACAACCCAAGCTGTTTGGAGCTCGGATCATGGTTGATTCCGACAATACCACGACTTTGCCTTTCGTCATCGGCCGGCAACGCGATGAGCTCGAGAGGCAGGGTCCCCAAGCCACAGACTCCGCTTTGAGACTATGGAGCGAGTGGCAACGAGCTCGATATGCCTCATTGCTGTTGTGTCGAATTCAGCAGCGGATGGAGGCGCGAATGATCGCAAATACCGGAATTCAGGGATTGACTGCAGGCGAGCCGATGCCGTGCCAGCTGCCAGTGTCTGTCACGGGCTTAGACTCTGAGCATCTCATCGCTTGCGAGGCCGAGGTTTCTGCAATGACCGAGGCTCTTAGATTTCAGGATGCGATCCCCAACATCTCTGCCTCATCTTTCGCCGGGATTGTGGCCAAGTTAGAAATGATCGTCGGCGCTGATCGAGATATTGGTGACCCTACGGACTTCCCATGGCCGCACATAGCTTCTGTGCTGCGCGACTTGAAGGCGATTGCGGGAGGTTTGCCGGTTGATCGCCCGAGTCGGGAAAGGACGCGGAGCGATGTTGCCAGGCACTGGGAGTCCGCAGTCAAGCTGATCGCTGCGCTGAAAGAGGAAAGCGAAGCGGAGTGCCGTCGCGATTTAGCAGTCTTCTGACTCGCTCCCTGAAATTGTCTGCCGGTATGAAACTCGCCGAACGGCGCAAGTCATTGCACGCTATTGCCCTGCGACATGAAGTTCGCGCTTTCCTTCACCATCTGGAGGCTTCTGATAGCAAGTCGATCCACCATTGGGGGAGCGACCGGCATGTCGGAGGAAACCAGGACTGGGCCGCAGGCGTTGCTTCCGGCGAACGACAACGGCGACCTCGCCAGCCCTAAGAGTCGCCCTGAAAACATGGCGGCCAGGGTGGATCGGGTGGTGTTGGACATCGCTCGGCTGATCGGCCGGCGGCTGGCGCGGGAGGCCTTCGAGGTGAAGCTGGCGGCTAACGACAATCGGCCGGACGGTCGAAAGGGAGAGGGCAGGGGGCCGGATGGCAAACCCCTTGGGAACAGGAGAGAGGATCAGCCGCCATGACCCGTGCCGCACTCTATGCCCGCTATTCTTCCGACAGCCAGCGGGACGCCTCCATCGAGGATCAGTTCCGGCTCTGTCGCGAGCAGGCGGCGCGCGAAGGCTGGAGCGTGGCGGGAACGTATGAGGATGCGGCGATCTCCGGCGCCAGCACCGTGCTGCGGCCGGGCATCCAGCATTTGATCCGCGATGCGCAGCGCGGCCGCTTCGAGGTGGTGCTTGCCGAGGCGCTCGATCGCATCAGCCGCGACCAGGCAGATGTCGCCACGCTCTTCAAGCATCTCAAATTCGCCGGTGTTGCCATCGTCACCTTGGCCGAGGGCGAGATCAGCGAGTTGCATGTCGGCCTCAAGGGCACGATGAATGCATTGTTCCTCAAGGACCTTGCCCTCAAGACACATCGCGGCCTGCGCGGGAGGGTGGAGAAGGGCAAGGCCGGGGGCGGGCTGTGCTACGGCTACCGGGTGGAGAAGAAACTGGATTCCGCAGGCGAGCCCGTTCGGGGCGACCGGACGATCGTGCCGGAGGAAGCGGCCGTCGTGCGCCGCATCTTCCGCGAATTCGCCGCAGGCAAGAGCCCGAAGGCGATCGCCGTCGACCTCAACAAGGAAGGCGTTCCTGGTCCGCTCGGCCGGCACTGGGGCGATACCAGCGTGCGCGGGCATGTCATCCGGGGAACCGGCGTCATCAACAACGAGCTCTATACCGGCGTGCTGGTCTGGAACCGCCTGCACTTCATCAAAGATCCCGCCACCGGCAAGCGCGTCTCGCGGGCCAATCCGCCAGCGAAATGGATCCGGACCGAGGTGCCGCATCTCAGGATCGTCGAGGACGATTTGTGGCAGGCCGTGAAGGAGAGACAGAAATCCATCGCCAGCCAGTTCGAGGCGGTGACCATCGCCACGCGCAAGGC
>NZ_JAIUGS010000030.1:0-38541 GCF_020164735.1 Mesorhizobium sp. ESP-6-4 | reverse complement strand
CTGTCCGAAAGGACGACCAGGATTCATTCGGTCTCCTTCCCACTTCAACCATACACCAGAACCAACACACAGGATTCTAGGGTCTGCGCGCGTCGCTGCGCTCCTTGCTCCGCCCTAGAATGACGAAGTCATGAGCGATGGCGCCCCTCTCGCCGCCAAGCCTAAGCCGCCGACTGCGGCAGCACGAACGGCACGCTGCCGGCGGGCAGAGCACCAACCTTCAGCCTGCAGTCAAACACCTTTTCGATCATCTCGTCGTTCAGCACGTCCGCCGGCGACCCCGCGGCCGCCAGCTGGCCGCCATGCAGCACAAAAATTCGGTCGGCATACATGGCCGTCAGATTGAGGTCGTGCAGGATCGCTACCACGCCGCCGCCGCGCCGGGCGAAATCGCGCGCAATGTTCATGATGATGAGCTGGTGCTTGATGTCGAGGCTGGAGACCGGCTCGTCGAGGAAGAGATAACGCGACCACCCTTCGAGCACCGGCGCCCACACCTGACACAGCACGCGGGCAAGCTGCACGCGCTGCTGCTCGCCGCCGGAAAGCTCCTGGTAGAAACGGCCGGCAAAACCGTCGAGATCGACACGTGCCAGCGCCCGTTCGGGCAAACGGGCATCCTCGCCGGGCAGCACGCCGGAGCGTCCGCCGATCAGGCCGAGGCGAACGATCTCGCGCACGGTGAACGGGAAGGACAGCGTCGTGGCCTGCGGCAGCACCGCGCGCAACGTGGCTGCCTCGACCGGCTTCATCGCTGACAGGTCGCGGCCGTTGAGCGTGACGGTGCCGGCATAGGCGAGCTCGCCGGTCAGTGCCTTGAGCAAAGTCGTCTTGCCGGATCCGTTTGGTCCGACGATGGCCGTCACCTCGCCGGGCCTCGCCGCGAAGTCAACATGGGACACGATGCGCTTGCCGCCGATCGCCACCGAAATGTCGCGCGCTTCGATCATGGCGAACTCACAGATCAACGATGCCGCGCTTGCGCAACAGGATCCACAGGAAGAACGGCGCGCCGGCGACCGCGGTGACGATGCCGATCGGCAGTTCGGCCGGCGCGACGATGCTGCGGGCGACCGCGTCGGCGATGAGAAGCAGCGATGCGCCGAGCAGGGCCGAGGCCGGCAGCAAATAGCGGTTGTCCGGCCCGATCGCGAGCCGCAGCACATGTGGCACGACGATGCCGATGAAACCGATGCCGCCGCTGACCGCGACCGAAGCGCCGACCGCCGCCGACACGCCGACGATGGCCGTGTATTTCAGCCGCTGCACCGCAATGCCGAGATGGCCCGCGGTCGCTTCGCCCAGCGCCAGCGCGTTGAGGCCGCGCGACAGGAACGGCATTGCCGATAGCGCCAGCACGATCACCGGCCCCACGGTGCCGATCTTCGGCCATGTCGCGCCGGCAAGCGAGCCGAGCTGCCAGAACGTCAGGTCGCGCAGCTGCCGGTCGTCGGCCATGAAGATGAGGATGCCCGTCAGCGCCATGGCAAGAGCGCTGATGGCGATGCCGGCAAGCAGCATCGTCGCGACCGACGTCCGTCCCTGGCGCGTGGCGATGGCGTAAAGCAGCAATGTCACCGCGAGCCCGCCGAAGAATGCCGCGAGCGGCAAAGCGAGCGTGCCCAGCGCAAGCGTGACGGGCGCAAGCCATGTCGTGCCGACCACGATGATCGCCACCGCACCGAGACTGGAGCCGGCGGAGACGCCGATAAGGCCGGGATCGGCAAGCGGGTTGCGGAACAGCCCCTGCATCACCGCGCCGCAGACGGCGAGCGCCGCGCCGATCAGCACGCCGAGCAGCACGCGCGGCATGCGGATATCATAGATGATCAACTGGTCGCGCGCGGCCAACGCCGCGTCGGCAGGCATGGTGCCCGTAAACCAATCGCGGATGACGCGGACCGCGGAGGCGTCGGAAGCGCCCGACGTCAGGGACAGGAACAGGCAGAGAGCGAGCGTCACACACAAGAGCAGGATGACAAGCCTTGCCCGGGCCGAGCGGTCGCCATCGACCGCCATCACCCTACCCGCCCCGGCAATGGACTGTTCGGCCATCGCCACTCAGTCCGCGACCTGCTTGCCATAAAGCGAAACGGCAAGATCATGGATGGCTTCGGCGGTGCGCGGCCCGAAGCCGAGCAGGTAACCGCCCGCCATGCTGATCATCTTGCGGTTCGTGCCTGCCGGCGTCGACGCGACGGCCGGGTTGGCAAACAGCTCCTCTTCCGAGATCGGCGGTCCCCCGCCCTTCATCGTCAGGATGACGTCCGGCCTGGCGCTGACGATCGCCTCGTCGGTCATCGACTTGTAGCCGGAAAAACCCTCGACCGCATTGACCGCGCCGGCCAGCTTGACGATGCCGTCGGCCGCCGTGTCGCTGCCGGCGGCAAGGATCTTGCCGCCCTGCGTCGACAGCACGAACAGCACGCGCTTGCGATCTTTGATCGCAGCCGTCTGCTTTTCGGCCGCCGTCAGCTTCGCGTCCGTCTCGGCGGCGAGCTTCTCCGCCTTGGCCTCGACCCCTAGCGCTTTTCCCACGACGCGGATCTTTTCGAGAATGCCCTCATGATTGTAGTGGTCCGGCACCTCGACGAAAGGCACGCTCGACTTCTTCAGCACGTCGACCGCTTCTTTCGGGCCGCTGCCCTGCAGCGCCAGGATCCCGGTCGGATTGACAGACAGGACACCCTCGGGCGACAGCGCGCGCATATAGCCGACATCCGGCAGCTTCGCCGCCGCCTCGGGATAGCTGCTGGTCGAGTCGCGGGCGACGAGGCGGCCTTCCTCGCCGAGCGCATAGACGATCTCGGTGATCGAGCCGCCTATGGAGACGATCCGCGAGCTATCCGAAAAGACTGTCATGCCTTCGTCCGCCTTGGCCGGCACGAGGGCGACGGCAAGCAGGACGCCGAGCATCGGCGCGAGCGCTGCGCGGAAACTGAGAGCAAAGCGCATTGGGTGCTACCTCATGCAGCGGTCGGATTGGGAATGCGGGGCAGGTTCTCGGCGAGAAAACGCCAGTCTTCCCGCTCGCCTTCGCCTTCATGGCGCTTGCCGAAGAACTGGATGATCATGCCGCCATTGGCGTCATAGGCCTCCAGCGAGGTGACATGGCCGTCCTTGGTGGGTTTGCGCACCGCCCAGACTTCGCGGATGTGGTCGGTCCTCAGATGCAGATGGAAAGTCTCGTCGAGCACGTTGAGCCACGGACCCATCGGCTTGACCGACTTGATCGGGCCGGAATGGATCTGGATGCAGCCGCGGTTGCCGACGAAGCACATGATCGGCATCTCGCCTGCCGCAGCGTGGTGGAACATGGAGATGACCGCATCATTGTCGAGCAGCCAAGCATAGTCCTGGCCCACCATGCGCACGGCCTCGCGGCGGCTGAGCTTCAGCGTCTTCAGCATGCCGAAGAACTGATGCACGTCGGTAAGCCGGCTCCAGCGGTCGCGCAGATCGCCGATCGAGGCAGCCGCGCCGTGCCCTTCATCCTCTCCTTCCGCGGCCCGTGGGAGGATCGCGAGGGTCGGTTCCTGGTTCGACGATTCGAGGCTCGCCACCAATTTCTGGTAAGCGTAGAGATTGGATGCGGGCTTCAGATGCACCTTGTGCACTGCCTCGCCCGCCGCGTCGAAGAACTGCAGGCTGCGTCGGATCTCGCCGCCGTCGCGCTTTTCGACGGCAAAGCCATGCGCCCAGGCCTTCGGGAAGATGCGCAGGTCGATGTTCTCGCCAAGCACCATGGCGTTGTGGTTGCCGGTGACGACCTTGTCGTAGACGCCGATCTTCTCGTGCACAGCGCTTTCGTTCCGGGTCAGCGCCATCACCTCGCCGACCGCCTCGAGCCCGGTCAGCAGATCGTTGACACGCGGCTCGACACGGACAGTGCCGAAGCCGCAATGCGCTGCAACCAGTTCCGCTTCCGAAATGCCCAATTGCGCCGAGAGATCGCGCTCCCGCATTTTCGGATTTTCTTCTCGCGCCCGCCGGATTTCCTCCGGCGACGGCTTAACGCGCTGGTCCATTTCGTCCACCCGTATTGTCTGATGTCTGCTCGCCCGCCCGTTCCGATCACTTGTTGAGGATCAGCTTGCCCTGGCGGGTGATCTTCAGGCGGTAGAGCGCGCCGTGATGCTCGATGCCGATCTCGTGCTCGCCCTGGAACAGCGTGTTGCTGGAGAGCGTCCTCACCGCCAACGGTACCCTTTCGTAATGCATCTGCGTGTCTTCCGGGCGGCGGACGCGATAGCGGAAATCGTTGGGATTGTGCGTGTTCATCGGGTCGGTCCTTTCCTCTGACGGCCACCTTGGCCGCAGCCTCATAAAATGCCGATTCAATTCTTGACTATAATAATCATGTTTACTAGTCGTGCATTACCGGAGTAAATGAGTCAAGATTTAAGACGCCGGATGTGATCAAAAATGCGAGCGAGCCACCGGCCAGCCAGCTGCGAGCCTGAAATCTGGAGTTGGGGCAATGGGGTTGGCGACTTGGGGACAGACGGGCCTTGCAGGCAACAGTGCGGCGCCGGGCTTTCGATCGATTGCAAAGACAATCGCCGCATTGATGGCCGGAGCGGCGGCGATCGCGCTCAGCGCGCCCGCCGCGCAAGCGCAGCAAGCCGCGCAGCCGGCCAACCAGCAGCAGGCCGATCAGAAAAAGAAGGCTGACGAGAAGGCCGCGGCCGAAGGAACCCTGCTCGACAAGATCCTCGTCATCAGCCGCACCGGCGAAACGGCGATCCAGTCGCTGGCGTCGGCCAGCCATGTCGACCAGGAGCAGCTCGACCGCCGCATGGCGACGACGCCGAACGAGATACTGCTCGGCGTACCCGGTGTCACCGTGCAGGCCGACGCGCGCCGCGTCAGTTCCAGCATCAACATCCGCGGGTTGCAGGATTTCGGCCGTGTCGCGGTGATCGTCGACGGCGCAAGGCAGGATTTCCAGCGCTCGGACCATGGCACGCAGTCGACCTTCTATGTCGATCCCGAGCTGATCAAATCCGTCGACGTCATCCGCGGCCCGACCGCCAACACCTATGGCTCCGGCGCCATCGGTGGCGTCGTATTCTTCGACACCAAGGACGCGGCGGATTTCCTCAAGCCGGAAGAGACCTGGGCCGGATCACTGACCGGGCGCTATGACAGCAACGGCAAGGGCTGGACCACCAGCGCCACCGGCGCCTACAAGATCAACGAGAACTGGGATGTTCTCGGCAACATCGTCTACCGCGACTACGGCGACTATAAGAACGGCGGCGGCGACACCGTTGCCGGCACCGGTTTCAATGTGCTGAGCGGCCTGCTCAAAACCACCATACGCCCGACCGAGAACAGCGAATTGAAGCTCGGCTGGGTCGGCTCCAAGGACGGCTGGACCGAGACCAGCGGCGGCGTCCCGGCGAATGACGTCGACCTCAAGTCGAACACTTTCACAGTTCGCTACAACATCACCGACGATGCCAGGAGCTGGCTCGACCTCCACATCAACGCCTCCTACAACAGAACCAATCTCGACCTGACGACGCTTACTGCGCAGAACCGCTTCGATCCGGTCACCGGCCTGCCCGTGCTGCTGCCCGCCGGCTCGCTGTCGACCTTCGATGTCGGCACGACCGGCATCGACATCTGGAACACGTCGCGCTTCGAGACGGCGAGCGTCGCCCACGAACTGATCTATGGCGGTGACTGGGTCGGCGACGACGTCGATACCGACGGCACGGCCGGCGGCGACTCCTTCTACACGCCGTCGGGCAAGCGCAACGTCTCCGGCGCCTACATACAGGACAAGCTGACTTGGGAGTGGCTCGAGGTCATTGGCGGCCTGCGCTACGACCATTACAGCCTGAAGGACGACACGAATGAGACCTCCGGCGACCGGGTATCGCCGCGCATCACGGTCGGCGTCTCGCCCTTCGAAAGCGCCGGTCTGGCCGGTCTGCAGTTCTACGGCACCTACGCCGAAGGCTATCGCTCGCCCTCGCTGACCGAGACGCTGATCAGCGGCAACCATCCGGCCGGGGTCAGCTTCCCGTTCCTGCCCAACCCGAACCTGAAGCCGGAGACAGGCAAGACCGTCGAGTTCGGCGTCAACTACCAGCAGAACGACATCATCGAGGGCGGCGACGCGCTGCGGCTCAAGGCAGCCTACTTCCACAACAACGTCGACGATTACATCGACGGCGTGACGCTCTCGCCCTTCGATCCGACCAGCGGCTGCCCGTTCGGCCCGGGCATTCCGATCTGCTTCCAGTACCAGAACTTCGCCAAGGCCAAGATCGACGGCTTCGAGCTGGAAAGCGTCTACGACGCCGGCTGGGGCTATGCCGGCCTGTCGGCCTCCATCGTCAACGGCCACACCATCTCGTATGAAGGCGAGCGCGCCGACCTCGCCACCATCCCCTCCTCGCAGGTGACGGCCCAGCTCGGCCTGCGCTTCCTCCAGGACAAGCTGACCGTCGGCGGCGAGGTCCAGTACAACGGCAAGCCCAAGGGCAATCCGGTTGCCAAGGATTTTACGCTGGTCAACGCCTTCGCCAGCTACCAGGCGACGGATAGTCTCAAGCTCGACTTCCGCGCCGACAATCTCTTCGACGTCAAATACACCAATCCGCTCAACGGAGGCACCACCGCCGTCCTCTACGAGCCCGGCGTCACCCTGAAGCTGGCGGCAACCATGCGCTTTGGAGGCTGAGGAATGAATAGCTTGACGGCATCGTTTGGCCTGCTGACCTCGGCGCTGGCGATGTCGCTCGGCCTGGCGCCGGCGTGGGCCCAGTCTGCGCCGACTCCGGCCCGAGGCGCTTTCGGCGTATAGGGATGGAATTGCATCCGGCCATTCCGCATGGCGCCGTGGCGTGGCCTGCCTCCGGTCCAGCGCCATGGGCGGCAACCGATCTTGATTTGACAATTCCTTCTCGCGTGCGGCAGGTCTCGGCGCGAGACATGCAGGACATCAATCACCCTTCCGATGCAGGCAATGAACCGGCGATCAAGCCGGACGCGCCGCTCATGCAGACGCGGCAATCCGCGGGAGACCGCAGGTGGGCAGTGGCGATCATCGCCTCCGGCCTGCTCCATGGCGCCGCCGCGGCAGCGTTTCTGATCGCACCCGCGGGGACATTCGTTTCCGGGGACGCGATCAGGGCCGAGGGCGCCGACCAGTCCGGCGCCAACGTCATCGGCAGCGCCTTGGACGACCAGGCGTCCGGCGCGGTGGATGTTACCCTGGTCCCGGATCCGCAGCCGGTGAAGCGCCAGGCCGCGAAACCCGCTCCGCCGGCCGAGGCGACGCAGCCGGCAAGTGAGCAAGTGGCGCGCCAGCCTCCGCCGGAAGCCGTCAACGAGCCGGCCTCGGATATCCTGGCGGCCGCCACACCGCGCCAGGATGATCAGAGCGTCCCCACGGACAGCAAGCCGACGCCTGCGATCGAGCCGCAAAGCCCACAAGCGCCTCCTGCCGAGCCCGAGCAATCGCCGGTCCCGAGCGCGACATCGAGCGCATCAGCCGCGCCGGCGGGGCCAAGCGAAACCGTTGAACCGCGAGGCACGGCGGATGGCGATACGCGCGACGCGCCGGTCGTCGCCAGCAAGGGCAAGAAACAGGCCGCCGGCAATGCCCTGGAATCCCGCTACAGCGGTGAAATCCAGAAGAAGCTTGCCCGCGCCAACCGTCGCGTTTCCAAATCGATCCAGGCCAAGGCTCGCAACAATGCCAGGGTGGTTTTCGTCGTCGCGGCCGACGGCAGCGTCAGCGACCTGCAGCTCGCCGAAAGTTCAGGGTCCGCCGAGCTCGATCAGTTCGCTTTGACTCTGGTGCGCAAGCAGGCACCGTTCCCTCCCATTCCGCCCGAGACCGGGAGATCGAGCTGGGTGTTCAAGGCGCGGATCGGCCCCTTTTAAAACCTTCCCATCCTAAGAATTCGTCCATTTCGAAAGGAAGCCAATGTACATCGCCATGAACCGCTTCAAGGTCCAGAACGGCTCGGAAGAAGCATTCGAGAATGTCTGGAAGAACCGCGATTCAAGCCTCTCCGAAATGCAGGGTTTTAAGGAATTCCACCTGCTGCGCGGCCCGGTCAATGAGACCGAGGGCTACACGCTGTTCGCCTCGCACACGGTCTGGACAAGCCAGGAGGATTTCGTCGCCTGGACGAAATCGGAGAACTTCCGCGCCGCCCATCGCAATGCCGGCGGCTCGAAGGTGCACTATCTGGGCCACCCGCAGTTCGAAGGATTCTCGGTCGTCGAAGGCGCCTGAACATGCCTTTGCCAACGAGACTGTTTCGCGCCAGCTAGTTCCTCGACACAGGGATTCTCAAAGTTGTCGGCGGGTCAACCTCGTCATCCCAGGGCGAAGCAGCCGCGAAGCGGCGTCGCGGAGACCCTGGGATCCATTCCGTGACCTTATCGACGGGTGCAGCGGAGCAGAATTCTGCACCGCTGCAACGCTCATATGTAACGGAATGGATCCTCGGGTCTACGCTCGTCGCTTCGCTCCTTGCTCCGCCCGTGGATGACGATGGCGATGTGCGTTCCGGCCAATCGCCAAGGCATGTAACTGCCTACGCAGACATAGCCGACTGGTCAAAATCGCCGTGCTGGGGAACTATGCCGCCGCCAGCAAACTGGCGTTCCCGCCCGCCGCCGTGGTGTCGACGCAGACCGCGCGTTCATGCGCGTAGGCCGCCGGGTTGAGCACCTCGCTGACCAGCGGGACGATCGGCCCGGAGCGCTCGGCAATCACCTTGCGCACGATGCGCGCCGCCTCCGGCGTGCCGGAGAAGGCGACGACATCGACGCGCAGCGAACGCGCCTCGACCGGATCGGGCCGGCCGTCGATCGCCGCCAGCGGCAGGCCCTTGCCGGTCAGCGCCGACAGCGCCGCCGGCGCGCCCGGCGCCACGGCCAGCACCGCATTGCCGGCCGCAAGCGCCTGGATCGTCTGGGCAAGCAGCGTTTCGGCATCCGGACCGAGGCACAGCACTCGGCCACGCGGTGCCAGCGACAGCGTATTGGCCTCGCCGGTCGGCCCGGGCAGGTCGACCTGGCCGAAATCGAGGCTGGCAGCGGCGGCGATCGCCGCCGCGCCCTTGCCGCGCAGATGCTTCCTCAGGATCGCCACGCGGTCCGGCCGCGTCGACCAGCCGCCCAGCGCCGGATCCGGCAGATTGTCGGCAAGCTCGGTCGCGGTCACCTTGTGGCCTTCCCCAAGCTCGGTGCCGGCCTCAGGCCCCTTGCGGAAGCGGCGCAGGTAATGCGGTCCGCCAGCCTTCGGGCCGGTGCCCGAAAGCCCCTCGCCGCCGAAAGGCTGCGAGCCGACGACGGCGCCGATCTGGTTGCGGTTGACATAGATGTTGCCGGCATGGATGCCGTCGACGAAATGCTGGACGCGGCCTTCAATGCGCGTGTGCAGACCGAAGGTCAGCCCATAGCCCTTGCGGTTGATGGCGGCGATCACCGCGTCGATCTCGTCGGCATCGAAGGTCGCAACATGCAGCACCGGGCCGAACACCTCCCGCTCCATTTCCTCGATGCCTTTGACGCGGAACACATGCGGCGCCACGAAACGGCCGGTCGCCGGCGCTTCGAGCTTGGCGATCAGCCTGCCTTCCAGCCCCTTCTTCTTGCAATAGTCGCTGATCGAAGCTTGCGCCTCATCATCGATTACGGGGCCGACGTCGGTCGAAATCGCCCAAGGATTGCCGACATTGAGCGCTTCCATCGCGCCCTTCAGCATTTCCAGCATCTTCTTCTCGACGTCCTTCTGGACGTAGAGCACGCGCAGCGCCGAGCAGCGCTGGCCGGCGCTCTGGAAGGCGGAGGCGAGGATATCGCGCACCGCCTGTTCCGGCAGCGCGGTGGAATCGACGATCATCGCATTCAATCCGCCGGTCTCGGCGATCAGCATCGCATCGGGCGCCGCGGTCTCGGCCAGTTGCTTCTCGATCAGCTTGGCGACCTCGGTCGAGCCGGTGAAGCAGATGCCGGCAATGCGCGGGTCGGCCGTCAGCGGCGCACCGACCGAGGCGCCATCGCCCGGCAAAAGCTGAATGACGTCTTCCGGCACGCCGGCCTCGCGAAGCATTTCCACGGCGCGGAAGGCGATCAGCGGCGTCTGCTCCGCCGGCTTCGCGATCACCGAATTGCCGGTAACCAAAGCCGCCGCGATCTGGCCGGTGAAGATCGCCAGCGGGAAATTCCACGGCGAGATGCAGACGATCGCGCCCCGCGCCTGCGTGCCGGCTTCGGCATTGGCCGCCTCGGCCGCGTAGTAGCGCAGGAAGTCGACCGCCTCGCGCACTTCGGCGATGCCGTCGGCCAGCGATTTGCCGGCCTCGCGGGTGGCGAGAGCGAAGAACTCGACCGCATTGGCCTCGTAGAGGTCGGCGGCGCGGTTGAGGATCGCGGCGCGCTCGGCAACCGGACGCTTCGCCCAGGCGGGTTGCGCGTCGACGGCGATGCGCACGGCGGTCGCCACCTGCTTGACCGCCGCCTCATGTACAGTGCCGACGATTTCGTCGGGCTTGGCAGGATTGACGATCTGGCGCGGCTGGCCGTAGCCCGCGGCGCGCGTCACCGGCTTGGCGTGCCAGCGATCCGTTCCGGCGAACGCCGCCCGCGCCTTCTCGATAGCCGCGAGCGTCACCGGATCGGTGATGTCGAAGCCCTTGGAATTGCGGCGCCCGGCGCCGAAGATCGCGGCCGGGCGCGCGATCGCCGGATTGGCGGCCGGCCCCTGCGTCTCGACCACCGCGAACGGATCGCGCGCGATCTCCTCGGGCTCGACCTCCTCGTCGGTCAACTGGTGAACGAAGGAGGAGTTGGCGCCGTTTTCCAGCAGACGGCGCACCAGATAGGCGAGAAGGTCCGAATGCGCGCCGACCGGCGCATAGATGCGACAGCGCGTGCCCTCGGCCTGCCGCACCGTCTCGTGCAGCGCCTCGCCCATGCCGTGCAGGCGCTGGAACTCGAAGCTGTCGCGGTCCTTTGCCATCGATAGGATGGCGGCAACCGTGTGCGCGTTATGTGTGGCGAATTGCGGATAGATGCGGTCGGTCATCGACAGCAGCTTCTTCGCGCAGGCGAGATACGAAACATCGGTGTTGGCCTTACGGGTGAAGACCGGATAGCCGGACAGGCCGAGCGTCTGCGCCCGCTTGATCTCGGTGTCCCAATAGGCGCCCTTCACCAGCCGCACCATGATTTTGCGATCGTATTTCCTGGCAAGCGCATAGAGCCAGTCGATGGCGAAAGCCGCCCGCGGGCCATAGGCCTGGACAACGACGCCGAAACCGTCCCAGCCGGCAAGTTCCGGCTCTGCCAGCACGCGTTCGATGACGTCGAGCGACAGGTCAAGCCGGTCGGCCTCCTCGGCATCGATGTTGAGGCCCATGCGCGAATGCCGGGCGGCAAGCGCCAACGACAGAAGCCGCTCGGCCATCACTGGCAGCATCGTCTCGCGCTGCGCCACCTCGTAGCGTGGATGCAGCGCCGAGAGCTTGACCGAAATGCCGTGATTGTAGCGGATGTCGGGACCGTTCGACCCAGCGTCGAGCGAGGAGATCGCGTCGGCATAGGCGCGGTGGTAGCGCAGCGCGTCGGCTTCGGTGCGGGCCGCCTCGCCCAACATGTCGAAGGAATAGAGATAACCCTTCTGCGTCATCGGCCGGCCGCGCTTGACGGCCTCGGCGATGGTGCGGCCAAGCACGAACTGCTCGCCCATCTCGCGCATTGCCGCGGCGACCGCCTTGCGGATCACCGGCTCGCCAAGCCTGCGCACCATGGCGCGCAGCGTGCCTTCGATGCCGCCCTCGCCTTCGTCGAGCACTCGGCCGGTCAGCATCAGCGCCCAGGTCGAGGCGTTGACGAAGATGGAGCTCGAGCCGCCCGAATGCGCCGACCAGTCATGCGGCGCGATCTTGTCGGCGATGAGATCGTCCATCGTCTCGGCATCGGGCACGCGCAGCAGCGCTTCGGCCAGGCACATCAGCGCCACGCCTTCCTTGGTCGACAGGCCGTAGGCCGAGAGAAAGACCTCCATCAGCCGTGGATCGGTGGATCCGCGCACCGCACGCACCAGATCGGCCGCGCGCGCCGAGATCGCCTTGCGCTCTTCCGCCGAAAGCCCGGCCGCCGCCGATAGGCGCTTCACCGCCTCGTCTTCGTCGGGCAAATAATTGGCGCGGATCTGCTGGCGGATGGCGTCGAGCGGCATGTCGGGGTCCATGAAAGCGAGCGTGAGCGAACGGTCTGGCGGTCGCCGGACCGAATGGCGCAAGCTAGCACAGCTGCGGATTCCAGTCGGTCCAAAGAAATCGACATGGCAGACTGATCGATCTAACATATGGCGACTAGTCCCATCGTTTCGACTGCAATTTTGATGACCGAAGACCAATTGGACCGCATTGATCGCAACATCCTGTCCGCGCTCGGGCGCGACGGTCGGCTTTCGATGTCTGAACTCGCTTTGAAGGTGGGCTTATCGAAGACGCCGGTGCAGGCGCGCGTGAAGCGGCTGGAGAAGGACGGCTACATAAGAGGCTATCGCGCGGTCATCGACCGCGAGCGCATGGGCGAAGGCCATGTCGCCTTCGTCCAGGTGAAGCTGTCGGACACGCGCTCGGCAGCGCTCGACGCCTTCAACCGCGCCGTTCAGGGCGTGCCGGAGATCGAGCAATGCCACATGATGGCGTCGAGCTTCGATTATCTGCTGAAGGTCCGCACCACCGACATCGCCGCCTACCGCCGGGTGCTCGGCGAGCGCATCTCCGCCCTGCCCCACGTCGCCCAGACGTCGACCTTCGTGGCGATGGAGACGGTGAAGGATCGCTAACCTACTCGGACAAGGTCTTGAGGAAAGCCACCAGCGCGGCCCGCTCGCGCTCGGATAGGTCGAGCGGGTGCACTTCGGAGACCCCTTCCACGCTGGGCGGCGCCTTCGAATAATGCGCCACCACCTCATCGAGTGTCGCGAACTGCCCGGCATGCATATAGGGCGGCCGGTAAGCCGCGCCCCTGAGCGACGGCGTCTTGTAGGCGCGCATGATTTGCGGCCCGTCCTTAACCATGAAGCGCAGCTCGCGGCAGGCGCTCTCGTCGCCGTCGCGGAACTTGCCGAGACAGTTGAAAGGATCGGCCCCGACCTGCGCCACCGCATCGACGCGCCCGCGGTCAGGCGGCAGGCCGTCGACCGGCGGCACGCCGGTGTTGTGGAAGGAGTTGTCGGTGAAGCGCGGGCCGTTGTGGCAGGTCATGCAATTGGCCTTGCCGATGAACAGCTTCAGCCCAAGGACTTCCTCCGGCGAGAACGCCGCATTCCCTTCCGGCTTGGCTCCCGTGGCCAGATCGATGGCGAAGCGGTCGAAGCGCGTCTGCTCAGGCTCGATCGATCGCTCGAAGGCGGCGATCGCCTTGCCGATATTGGCGAAGACGCGGTTGACGTCGTCTTGCTGGCCGGCGGGCATGGCGTTCCACGCCGTCTTCTCGGCATCGCTGCCGAGTGGGGTGGCATTGGCCGGCACGCTGGAAAGGTCCGGCAGCGGTCCGAAAATGCGCTCATAGCGCTCGCCGAACCGCTTCTTGATGTAATGCGCGAAGGCGGCCCGGTTGCCGGCCTGCTCGAGCGGGTTTTCAAGCGGCGTCAGCGCCTGCGCCCACAGGCTGTCGCGCCTGCCGTCCCAGAAGAACCATGGATCGCGCGCCACGCCCGCCAGCGGCATCGTGCGGCGGTTGGTGTGGCCGACGCCGACCGCCTGCGGCAGGTCGTCCTGGAACTGACGGTCGATCTTGTGGCAGGTCGAGCAGGACACCATGCCGTCGCGGCTCATGCCGGCATCGAAGAACAGCGTCGAGCCGAGCGCGGCAGCCGCCGGCACATCCGCATACTGGTTCGTGGTGTCGGGTTTCAATGACGGCAGCGTGTTCAGCGCCAGCGACGCGATGGTCTTCTTCTCGGCGTCGCTGAACTGCGGCTCGCCGCAGCCGCCCAGCAAGGCGAGAGCGGCTAAAGCCAGCAGGCTCGCAACGCTGATCGGCCGCCTCATTGCCCGCTCACAACACGATGTTGAAGACGACGGAATCGGAGCCCGCCGCCGCCGAGATACCGAAGTGCAGCTGCCACCAGCCGCTCATCGTGAACTTCACGCCATCGATGCGGTAGCGCCCCTGGCCCAAATAGTCGGTCGCCTGCGGACTGGTCGGCAGGCCGTGATCGTGCCGCGGCATCCCGCCGGAAACGGTGATGGCCGCTCCCTCCACCGGCGCGCCGGCGGCGGTCTTCAGCGTCAGCAGCCAGGACTGCAGCTCGCCCTGCCGGACGACGCCGCGCTCCGGCTCGAAGCTCGCGACGAACAGGCCGTTCGCCGTCTTTTTCGAGCGCGACAGGTCCGGTCCGGGCGCCGATTGCGGCAGCGTCAGATAGACTGCGGCCACGATGCCGACCAGCAGCACGGCAAGACCGAGACCCGCAAGAATGTAACGCCATATCGATGCCAAGCCCGTTCCTCTTCGGCTGCTAACGTCGCGGGCCGCTTGTCGCGTCCCGCCCTGCCTGTGGGAAATCGCTTCTGGCGCAAAATTCGCCGGTAGCCAAGCATGGCGCTGCCGGCCGCAAAAAGCTACAGCAACAATATCTTAGGAAGGGATAAGCCCGCATGGCCAATGGTGTCGCATCGATCGGCGAATGCATGCTGGAACTGTCGGGCCAGGCCGGCCCGAACTGGCGCATGGGTTTTGCCGGCGATACCTTCAACACGCTCTGGGCATTGCACGCCTTGAGCCCGGATCGGCCCGCGACCTATGTGACGGCCTTCGGCGACGATCCCTTCTCGCACGACCAGATCGCTTTCTTTGCCGAGAACGGCATCGGCATAGGCAACAGCCCGGTCATTGCCGGCGCGCGCCCCGGCCTTTACGCCATAACGCTGACAGGAGCCGAGCGCGCCTTCACCTACTGGCGAAGCGACGCGGCCGCGCGCCAGCTCGCCTCGGATCCGACAGCACTGGCAAAAAGCCTTGAAAATCAGGCGCTTGTCTATTTTTCCGGAATCACCCTGGCAATTCTGGACGCGGCGGCGCGCCAAACCCTCCTCTCGGCCGTGGCGACTGCCCGCAAGGCCGGCTCGCTCGTCGCCTTCGACCCGAATTACCGGCCGCGTCTGTGGCCGAGCCGCGAAGCGGCGCAGGCCGCGATCCTGGAAGCGCTTGCGGTGGCCGACATTGCGCTGCCGACTTTTCCGGACGAGCAGATGCTGTTCGGCGATGAGACCCCGGAGGTCACAGCCAAGCGCCTGGGCAAGCTAACCGGCGAGGTCGTGGTCAAGAATGGCGAGCAGCCGGCCCTGATTGCGCTGAACGGCGCTTCACAAGCTGTCGACGCGGTGCATGTGGCTGCCCCCGTCGATACCACGGGGGCCGGCGATTCCTTCAACGGCGGCTATCTCGCCGCCCGGCTTGCCGGCCACGCGCCTGCCGCCGCCGCTCGCCGCGCGCACAAAGTCGCTGCCGCGGTTGTGCAGGTTCGCGGCGCGTTGGCTCCATTCGAGACGTTGAGAGCTGCATTCGATAGTTAAACAGCATCGAAGCTTAGGCCGGGCCATCACTTCAATACCGTCAAACCTTAAGGCAGACGGAACCGATATTCCGTCACCTGATGATAGATCTGCCCCGGCCACAGCGTCGCCTGCGGGAAATAAGGCCGGTTCGGCGCGTCCGGCCATGTCTGCGCTTCGAGGCAGAGGCCTGAAAACGCCTTGTAGCGGCGGCCCTCGAGCCCCGGCGATGTCGGCGCGACGAACTGACCGCTATAGAGCTGCAGTCCCGGTTCGGTGGTCCAGACTTCCATCTCGACGCCGGAATTGGCGCCTTGCACCCAGGCAGCCTGGTGCAGCGGCCCGCGGCTGGAGGCCAGGCAGTAATTCAGGTCATAGCGAAGCTGCTCGCCTTCCATTTCCATGCGCAGCGGCCGAGCCTGCCGGAAATCGTAAGGCGTGCCGTCGACCGGCTTCACGACACCTGTGGGGATCATCTCATCATCGACCGGCGTGTAGGCGCCGGCGTTGAGCATCAGCCGGTGGTCGAGGATGTCGCCGGCGCCGCCGTCGTCGAGATTGAAATAGGAATGCTGCGCGAGGTTGCAGAGCGTCGGCTCCTCGCAAGTCGCGGTCAGCTCCATGCTGAGCGTGCCTGGGATCTTCAGCCGATACGTGCAGGTGACGTCGAGCGCGCCGGGAAAGCCCATCGCGCCGTCCGGATCGTGCAGCGTCAGCGTTACGAAATCGCGGCCATGCAGCGAGACGGCCCATGGCCGGCGGAAAAAGCCTTCCGAGCCGCCATGCAGCGTGTGCTTGCCGAGAAAATTCTGCTCGGTCTGGAAGCGGTTGCCGGCGATGGTGAAGCGGCCGCCGCCGATGCGGTTGGCGAAGCGGCCGACGACGGCGCCAAAGAAGGCGCGGTCTGTCTCGTAGGGCTCGAATCGGTCGTAGCCCAGCACCAGCGGCGCGTCATGGCCGCTCAGCCTGAGGTCCTGAATGATGGCGCCGAGCCCGATGATGTTGGCCGTGATGCCGCCGCCGCGAATGGTGAAGCGGCGCACGGCCTCGCCCGCCTGCGTCGTGCCGAAGACCTCGCCGTCTTTCATTGCCATGCCCGAAATGTCATTTCCGATCCGTGGATTTAGGCCGGCTGCGTATCATCCGGCAAGCGCAGGCTAAGGCAATTCCAGGAAAAGTGCGCAGCGGCTTTGCGCCAAGACAAGGCTATAGAGCAGTCCACCGTTGTCTGAAACGGTGGACTGCTGGGCGCGCCTGCCCCTGTTCCGGGGATCGATATCAGAGCCCTAGGCCGCCGAAGCAGGCATATTTGGTGTCGAGATAGTCCTCGATGCCCTGATGCCCGCCTTCGCGGCCGAGACCGGATTCCTTGACGCCGCCGAACGGCGCCTCGGGCGTGGTGATCAGGCCTTCATTGACGCCGACCATGCCGTATTTCAGGCCTTCCATGACGCGGAAGGCGCGGCCGAGATCGCCGGTGTAGAAATAGGCGGCAAGGCCGAACTCGGTGTCGTTGGCCAGCGCGATCGCCTCTTCCTCGGTCTCGAACTTGAACACAGGCGCGATCGGCCCAAAAATCTCTTCCTTCATGAAGCGCATGTTCGGCGTGGCGCCGGAGATCACCGTCGGCTGGAAGAACGAACCGCCGAGCGCATGGCGCTTGCCGCCGGCGACGACCTTGCCGCCCTTCGACGTCGCATCGGCGATGAATTCCTCGACCTTCTCGACCGCTTTCTCGTCGATCAGCGGCCCCTGCTGCACGCCTTCCTCGAGGCCCGAGCCGACCTTGAGGTTGTTGCTGGCGGCGGCGAGCTTCTCGACGAATTTGTCATAGATGCCGGCCTGCACCAGGAAGCGGTTGGTGCACACGCAGGTCTGGCCGGAATTGCGGTATTTGGCCGTGATGGCGCCGGCAACCGCGCGATCGACATCGGCGTCGTCGAAGACCAGGAACGGCGCGTTGCCGCCAAGCTCCATCGACACTTTCTTGACCGTCGAGGCCGACTTCTGGATCAGGATCTTGCCGACCTCGGTCGAGCCGGTGAAGGTGATCTTCTTGACCAGCGGGTTAGCGCAGATCTCGTCGCCGATCTCGCCGGCCGAACCGGTGACAACGTTGACGACGCCTTTCGGGAAACCGACCTCCTCGACAAGCGCGCCCCAGGCGAGGCCCGAGTAAGGCGTCTGCGAGGCGGGCTTGACCACCGCGGTGCAGCCGGCGGCCAAAGCCGGGCCGATCTTGCGGGCGAGCATCGAGGACGGGAAATTCCACGGCGTGATGGCGGCGATGACACCGACCGGCTCCTTGGTCACCAGGATGCGGCGGTCGCCCCATGGCGACGGAACGATGTCGCCATAGACGCGGCGGCCTTCCTCGGCGAACCAGAGGATATAGCTGGCGGCCGAGCCGATCTCGCCTTTGGATTCGGTGAGCGACTTGCCCTGCTCGATGGTCAAGAGCTCGGCCAGCACATCCTGATTGTCCATCATCGCGTCATGCAGCTTGCGCAGGAGCTTCGAGCGCTCGAGCGCGGTGGTCTTGCGCCAGCCCTTGAAGGCTTCCTCGGCGGCCTCGATCGCGCGGCGGGTCTCGGCCTTGCCGGCCTTAGGCACGGTGCCGATCTTGAGGCCGGTCGCCGGATTGTTGACGTCGATGGTCTGGCCGCTGTCGGCCTGCACCCATTCACCATTGATGAGGTTGGCCTGGCGCATGAAATGGCTGGTTTTCTGAAGCATGGTCTGGCCTCCGTTCGGCGCGCTGATCGGCCGTTTTTCTGGATATCCGTTGAAGCGTGCTTCAAGAGCCGCACGCCGGCGCATTGCTCTTACCTAGGGAAAGGCGGGCAAGCAATCACAAGATGGCATATAGGGGTTGGGCCAGCAAAAGCGAGCCGCCTTCAGCGGCTCTATCCGAAGACGTGGATCACCACCGTCAGCCAGAACGAGGTGGTCACCACCGCGCTTGCGGTGGCAAGCGTCATCTGGTTCGAGGCCAGCGCCTGGCCGGTGTTGAACTGGACGGCGATCAGATAGGAGTTGATGCCAGAAGGCAGTGCCGCAACCACCACCGCGACCTTGGCCGTCAGCGGCGGCAGGCCGAGCAGCCAGACGAAGGCCAGCACCAGCGCCGGCATCACGAACAGTTTCAGCACCGACAGCGCCAGCGCCGGCCTGATATTGCCGGAGATGCCGAAGCGGCGCAGGCTGAGCCCCATGGCGAAGAGCGCCACCGGACCGGCCGTGTCCGCGAGCGTATTGACCAACCGTTCGACCAGGTCCGGCAGCGGCGCGCCGGTGAGGCGCCAGGCGAGCCCCACCAGGATGCCGATGATCAGCGGATTGAGGAACAGGCGCCTGAGGAAGTTTTTGAGGACGCGCAGCGGATGCACCGTCTCGCCGCTGCCGCGCCCGAACATCTCGAACAGCACGATCGAGGCCATCATCATGATTGGCAGGTGGACCGAGACCAGCAGTGACAGCACCTCGAAGCCGCTGGCGCCGAATATGCCGAGGACGAAGGGCGCGCCGAGCAGCACGACATTGGAATAAGCCGAGGACACGCCGCCGACGATGCCCGCGCGTGCATCTCGCTTGAAAACGCGCGTCATCATCAGATGGCCCGTGGTCCAGGTGATGGCGGCGGCCGCAA
Organism: Mesorhizobium sp. ESP-6-4; assembly: GCF_020164735.1. NCBI lineage: Bacteria > Pseudomonadati > Pseudomonadota > Alphaproteobacteria > Hyphomicrobiales > Phyllobacteriaceae > Mesorhizobium > Mesorhizobium sp. ESP-6-4. The sequence continues at coordinate 19,338 of NZ_JAIUGS010000030.1, read as the reverse complement.
AATAGGCGCCCCACAGCGACCAGGGCGTTACGCCATGGAAATCCGATTTGACCATGGTCCGGAAGAGCAGCAGTGGCATCGCCACGCTGACGGCGAATTCCGAAATGCCCTCCCCGCTCGCCGGCTTCAGATAGAGGGTGAGCCCGGTCAGATAGCCGAGCGCCACAAGGCTGAAGACGAAGAGGACGGTTTCGGTAAGCGGAGTCATTTCTTGGGCGGAGACATTTTTCCCGTGATAGGCGGGCCCTGACTGCGGTGCAATCGCACCGAACGGAACGGCGCTCCATTTGCTCTGCTGCCCCGCTGCTTGTCTTTCAGCCTGCTTTGCGGTCCCTATATGCCAATCACCACCTTGCCTTTGCGGGCTGCCATAGGACTTCCGATGCTGCGACTTGCCCTGGCGCTCTTCCTGCTTGCCGTTCCCACCCTGGCTCACGCGACCGACGCGGGCTGGGCGTTGCTGCGCGACGGCGGCCATGTCGTTCTGCTTCGCCATGCCTTCGTCACCGGAGCTGCCGACCCGGCCAATTTCGACATCGGCAATTGCGCCACGCAGCTCAACCTGTCGGAGCGCGGCAAGCAGCAGGCAAGCCGCATCGGCGCGCTGTTCGCGGCGCGCTCGGCGCCGATCGATCACGTGCTCTCCAGCCGCTACTGCCGCTGCCTCGATACTGCCCGCATCGCTTTCGAATCCGAGCCGCAGCCTTTCGCGCCGCTCGATCTGCTCAAAACCGACCCGGCCGAAAAGGCCGCGCAAATGGCCGCGATCATGAAGGAGATCCGTGGCTATTCCGGCTCCGATAATCTGGTGCTGGTCACGCATGTGGAAAACATCGAGGCGCTCACCGGCGTAGCGCCGCGCGAGGGCGAGGCCGTGGTGGTGGCACCGGACGGTGATGGTCTCAAGGTGCTCGGCCGCGTGACTTTTTGAGTCAGGCCGGACTGGCCGCCCCATTCTTCGACAGCCAGGCGTTGATGCCGATCTTCCAGCTTTCGATCATATCGACGAAGGCGTCCTCCGTCAGCTCTGACAGATATGATTGTCCGGTCTCGCCCAGAGCCGTGAACGTATAGGCAATCGACGCCTGCGTGCTCTCGCCGCCGGTGTCTCGGCAGGTCACCTCGACAAATCCGAAACGCGATCCCGGCGTCACCCTTGCATAACGCACGCGATGCTCGCTAGGCTGCCAGTCGGTGCAGGCCCACAGCGTAGTCTCGTCGCCGTGGCTCGTCCGGAAGACCATCCCCTCCTGTGTTTCGCCGCCGCGCGGATGGAGGAATTCGGGATCCCAGCCCTCGACCCACAAGGTCTCTCCGATCGGCGTGAACAGGGGGAAGACGCGATCGATGGGGCCGGCAAGGTCGATGCTGTGGCAGCGCTCAAGATGGTTCGTCATTTGCTTTCTCCGTCGTTTCCACCAGCCGGTGGCTGTCGGCCGCGCCGAGTTCCAAGCCGTAGATGCGCTTCAACTGCCCGATCGTTTCGAGCGTCCCGGGCGAAAACGGCGTTTGCCCCTCGAAGGCATGCAGCACGATACCTTCGATCAGATCGCCAAGACTGATGTCTTGATGCTCGGCCAAAGCCTTGAGCACCTTCACCAGCCGCTTTTCCAGCCGCACACCGGTCTGCACACGTTCTATCGTCATGCGTTCGATGTACCATGGTACATTGGTACATTCAAGCCTGGGATGTGATCGGCGCCACTGTTGCCGAAACGGCACAGTCGCAAGAAGCCGCAAATCCGCCGCGACAATGCCGCTTGCGACAACCCGTCGCAGGGTCTATAGGCGCGCTCCCGGTCACGAAAACCGAAGCGAGCACAACGGTTGGAGCTTTCGTCTCCGCCCGCGCAGCCGGCTCTGCCGCGCTGTGTGCGGCGCCGTTTCGGGTGTTGGGATCGCCGATGTAGCTCAGAGGTTAGAGCGCCGGATTTAGGTCCGGAGGTCGAGGGTTCGAGTCCCTTCATCAGCACCACGGATAGCTCAGTTGGTAGAGCATCAGATTTGTCATCTGACTGTCGAAGGTTCGATTCCTTCTCCAACGGCCTGATAAGCCGACACCTTCAGGTGGTGTTATCCAAACGGTCCGGGGACCGGAATGCGAGGATTTCACGGACGGCAAGGCTTCGGCCTCGCCGGGCGGTGACATTCTGCGCCATCGGCTCGCGGCCAGGTTCGCGGTGACGATCAAGGCGCGGCGCGGCCGGCAAAGGAAGCTTCGGCTTCCGGCGCCCGCTTCGCCGCCCCGCGATCCGCTCCCACGGGCCCGCCACGCGCCGATGCCACCGGTCCCCGGATCATTCGTGCCCAGGACAGTACGACGACGTGAAACGAGAAACGAAAGGATGATCGACGCATGACGTGACGCCTCACATGGGGCCATGCCCGACAGGAGTAAGACAATGAAGACCATTCTCGAAAAGGCTCTTGGACGCCAGCGCGTCCTGGTGAAGGAAAGTGAACGTGCCGTCGCCCTCTACAAGGGTGAGATCCGGGCGATCCTGATGCCGGGCGAGCATTGGCTCGCCAACCGGCGCGGCAACCTGGAAATCTCCAGGCACGACCTGAAGAACCCGGAATTCGTTTCGGCTTACGAGAAGGCGTTGTTCGACAAGCTCCCGGATGTGGCCGCGCGTCACCTCACCGTCATCCGCACCGGGCGTACCGACGTCGCCGTCGTCGAGCGCGACGGCGCCTTGCATGCCGTGCTCAACCCGGATCGCAAGCTCGTGCTGTGGACGGATGCCGGCCCGTGGAAGGTCACGTCCGTCGACACGGCGGCCGATCTCGCCGTCGATCCGGCCTTGATGCGCCGGATCGGCCAGGCCCGGAAGACGGAACATGTGTTCCTCTATCCGGTCGTGGACGGCCAGGTCGGGTTGCTGTTCGTGGATGGCGTCTACACCCGCACGCTTGCCGCGGGTGTGCACGCCTTCTGGAATGTCGGGCGCATGGTCCAGGTGAAGGTTGTCGACGTCAAGCGCCAGTCGCTCGATGTTGCCGGGCAGGAAATGCTGACCAAGGATCGCGTGACGATCCGCGTCAACATCGCCGCCGAATACCGGGTCGTCGATCCGGTGACGGCGGTGAGCACGGTGAAGGACTTCTCCGAAGCCCTCTACCGCGCCCTGCAATATGCCTTCCGCAAGACGCTTGGCGCGCTCACGCTCGACCAGATCCTCGACAAGAAGGTCACGGTCGACGAGGACGCGGCTGCCAAGGTGCGCGACGACATGGCCGTGATCGGCGTCGAGGTCAGCGATATCGCTCTCAAGGATGTGATCCTGCCGGGCGACATGCGCGAGATCCTCAACCAGGTGGTTTCGGCCGAGAAGCAGGCCGAGGCCAACGTCATCCGCCGCCGCGAGGAGACGAACGCCACCCGTTCGCTGCTCAACACGGCCAAGGTGATGGCCGAGAACCCGGTGATGCTGCGACTGAAGGAGCTCGAGGCTCTCGAAGCCATCGCCGGCAAGGTCGAGCGGCTCACCGTCCACAACGGAACGGGCGGGTTGCTCAACGACCTGGTCAAGCTCCGCGACTGATGCATGTCGCCCAAAGTGGTTCCGGCTTTGGGAAGACGGCATGCGAAACAAAAGCTGACGCCGCGTCAAATGGGAGGGGCCGCCGGGCAGGCCGGCGGCCCCTCTTGCGCTCCCAAAGCCCACATCCCATCTGCCCCGGCGCGTCAGGCCTTTTCCTGCCGGGAAAAACCGATTAGACAGCGCCCAAACAAGATGCGGACAGATTCCGCCCGCAACCGAAGGAAGAGCCCTTGTCCACCACGTTCGAGAAAGTCGCCAAGATCATTGCCGACACCAGCGAGATCGATATCGACACCATCACGCCCGAGAGCCACACGATCGACGATCTCGGCATCGACAGCCTCGATTTCCTCGACATCGTCTTTGCCATCGACAAGGAATTCGGCATCAAGGTGCCGCTCGAGAAGTGGACGCAGGAGGTCAATGACGGCAAGGCCTCGACCGACGACTACTTCGTGATGAAGAACCTGTGCGCCAAGATCGACGCGCTGGTCGCGGCCAAGGCCGCCTGAGCCGGCTCGGGCGCGGTCTTGACGCGCCCCGCCAGCTGACCCACAACAGCCGCCCATGAGTTCTCACGACGTCGTCATCACCGGCATCGGCCTTGTCTCTTCGCTTGGAGAGGGCCCTGATGCGCATTGGCAGAAGCTCACCCGACCGGGCCTTGAGCCGGTGCTCGAGGCAGAGCGCTTCGCACCCTACACCATCCATCCCCTGCCCGAGATCGACTGGAACCTGCAGATCGCCAAGCGCGGCGACCAGCGTCAGATGGAAACCTGGCAGCGTCTCGGCACCTACACCGCCGGCCTGGCGCTCGACGACGCCGGCATCAAAGGCAATGACGAGCTTTGCGCCACGATGGACATGGTCGTGGCGGCCGGCGGCGGCGAGCGCGACGAAGCCGTCGATGCCGCGATCCTTGCAGCCTCCGAAAGCCGCAACGACCGCGACGTGCTGCTCAACGAGAAGCTGACGACGGAACTGCGGCCGACTTTGTTCCTGGCCCAGCTCTCCAACCTGCTCGCCGGCAACATCTCGATCGTCCACAAGGTCACCGGTTCGTCGCGCACCTTCATGGGCGAGGAAGGCGCCGGCGTCTCGGCCGTCGAGACCGCGGCCGCGCGCATCCGCTCGGGACAGTCGACCCATGTTCTGGTCGGCGGCGCCTTCCAGACCGAGCATTCCGACATGCTGCTCGGCTACGAGCTTGCCGGCTACCTGCATCGCGGACCATGGAAACCGGTCTGGCAACGCCAGGGCTCAGAAGGCGGCGGTGTGGTAACGGGCTCCGGCGGCGCCTTCCTGGTGCTCGAGCAGCGCGAACACGCAAAAAACCGCGGCCGCAAGATCTACGCCGAGCTTGGCCATGTCGTCTCCGGCCGCGCCAGGCGCCGGCAAGGCGAGTTGAATTCTGAGATTGCTGCGCTGCTGAAGCAGGCTGCCCTTCCCGACGGCGATCTGCTCACGATTTCCGCCGCCTCCGGCGCCCACGCCGCCACCGCGGCCGAAAAGGCCGTTCTCGATGCCAACCCGGCTTTGGCCGTGCGCGCCTTCTCGACGCTGACCGGCCATATGAAGGAGGCTCAATTCCCCTTTGCGGTTGCGCTCGCGGCAATGGCCGTCGATCGCGGGGCCGGTTATCCTGCCTTCGATGCCACGGTGGAGCGCCCATTCGAAGGCGCTCCCAATTCCGTCCTTGCAACCGCGATCGGCTATCACCAATTCGAGGGCCTGGGGCTGGTTAAAGCCGCTTAGATCGGTTTTTCGCAATTCCCGGGCGGAAAACCGCTACACACTTTTCCTGGAATTGCTCGATAGCGAGGCAGACAAAGCATGGCCAATCTTCGCGACCACATGGGCAGGCCGATCGTCGCCGTTACCGGCATCGGCGTGGTGACCTCGCTCGGCGTCGGCAAGGCCGACAATTGGGCGGCGCTGACCTCGGGCAGATCCGGCATCCATCCGATCACCCGCTTTCCGGTTGACCACCTCAACACCCGCATTTCCGGTATGGTCGACTTCCTGCCCTCGAGTTCGAAGGGCGCCAGCCACCTAACCTACGAACTGGCCGAGACGGCGGCCCAGGAGGCCGTCTCGGAAGCTGGTTTGGAGTCCGGCGATTTCGGCGGCCCGCTGTTCCTGGCCTCGCCGCCGGTCGAGCTCGACTGGATCGACCGCTTCTCGCTTTATAATTCCGACAAGCAGGACGCCGGTGCCGAAAGGTTGCTGCGCGTGGCGCGCGGATTGAAGGAGCTGGATGTCTTCGAGACCACGCAGTTCGGCTCGATCGCCGATCGCCTGGCCGACCGCTTCGGCACGCGTGGTCTGCCGATCACGCTGTCGACCGCCTGCGCCTCGGGCGCCACCGCCATCCAGCTTGGGGTCGAGGCGATCCGGCGCGGCGAGTGCGACAAGGCGCTGTCGATCGGCGCCGACGGCTCGGCCACCGCCGAAGCGCTGATCCGCTTCTCGCTGCTCTCGGCCCTTTCCACCCACAATGATATCCCCGAAAAGGCCTCAAAGCCCTTCTCCAAGGATCGCGACGGCTTCGTGCTGGCTGAAGGCTCCGGCGCGCTGGTGCTGGAATCGCTGGAAGGCGCCCTTGCGCGGGGCGCGACAATCCTCGGCATCATGCGCGGCTGCGGCGAGAAGGCCGACGATTTTCACCGCACCCGCTCCAAGCCCGACGGCTCGCCTGCGATCGCGGCGGTGCGCGCCGCTCTTGCCGATGCGGGCCTCGGGGAAGACGAGATCGACTACGTCAATGCGCACGGCACCTCGACGCCCGAGAACGACAAGATGGAGCACCTGTCGCTGTCCACCGTCTTCGGCGAGCGCATCGGCTCGATGCCGATCTCGTCGAACAAGTCGATGATCGGCCACACCCTGTCGGCCGCCGGCGCGGTGGAGGCCGCCTTCTCGCTGATGACCATGCGCGAAAGCGTCATCCCGCCGACGATCAATTACGACAATCCAGATCCGGCCATCGTGCTCGACGTCGTGCCGAACAAGAAGCGCAACGCCGAAGTCGGCACGGTTTTGTCGAATTCCTTCGGCTTCGGCGGCCAGAACACCTGCCTTGTCATGGCGCGGGAACCGGTCTAAGCGGACTTTTTCCGCTCTTACAGACCCGACAGGCCACATGCGCGCATTGCAACTTATCGAGGACCGCCGCCTTGAAACGGTGGACCTGCCGCCTCCCCCGCCGCCTTCGCTGGGCGAAGTGACGCTCCGCATCAAGGCGGTGGCGCTCAACCATATCGACGTCTGGGGTTGGCGCGGCATGGCGTTTGCCAAGCGCAAGCTGCCGCTGGTCGTCGGCGCCGAGGCCGCCGGCGAGGTCGAGGCGGTCGGCCCCGGCGTCTCCAACCTGCTGCCGGGACAATTGGTGTCGATCTACGGCGCGCGCACCTGCGGGCTTTGCCGCGCCTGCCGCGAAGGCCGCGACAATCTCTGCGAGCATGTTTCCGGCGTCCATGGCTTCCATCTCGACGGCTTTGCCCAGGAAAAGATCAACCTGCCGGCGCGTCTTCTGGTGCCCGCGCCTCCCGGCGTCACCGAGATCGGCGCGGCGGTCGCGCCTGTCACCTTCGGCACGGTCGAGCACATGCTGTTCGACAACGCCAGGCTGGAACCAGGCGAAACCATCCTCGTCCATGCCGGCGGCTCCGGGATCGGCTCCGCTGCCATCCAGCTCGCAAAGAAGATGGGCTGCACTGTCATCACCACGGTCGGCTCGAACAACAAGATCGACAAGGCCAAAGCGCTTGGTGCCGACCATGTCATCAACTACCGCGAGGACCGTTTCGAAGGCGTTGTGCGCAAGCTGACCAGGAAGAAGGGTGTCGATGTGGTGTTCGAGCATGTCGGCGCCGACACCTTCGCCGGTTCCATGCTGTGCTTGAAGCGTGGCGGTCGCCTCGTCACCTGCGGCTCGACCTCGGGCGTGTCGACGCAGGTCAACCTGATGCAGCTCTTCCAGCAGCAGCTGAAGCTGCTCGGCTCCTTCGGCTGCCGCATGGAGAACATGGCCAACGCCATGCAGAAGATGGCGGCCGGCCTCGTTGCGCCGGTCATCGATACCGAAGTCGGCTTCGACGACATCGACGCCGCGCTGAAGCGCATGGAAGGCCGCGACGTCTTCGGCAAGATCATCCTGCGCGTTTCCTAAGACAGGATGGTCGGCAAGGTGTTCAGGAAAGCCCGCCGGGACTTCATGTTCCGCTACGGCCGACGGCTGCGCCAGCTGGAGCATTGGCTGGTCGCCAAGCTCGCCATCGTGTTGCTCTCGCTGCTGCGCCTGTTGCCGCCGGACAGCGCGCTCAACTTCGCCGACCGTGTCGCCCGCCGCATCGGCCCGATGGTCGGGCGCCACCGCGTTGCGGTCAACAATCTGCGCCTTGCCTATCCGCAAAAGAGCGACGCCGAGATCGAAGCCATCGCGCGCGACATGTGGGGCAACATGGCCCGCCTCGCCGCCGAATACATCTTCCTCGACGCGCTGTTCGACTTCGATCCGAACGCTTCGAAGCCGGGCCGGGTGGAGGTGCGCGGCGTCGAGCATTTCCACGAGATCGCCGGCGAGAAGAAGCCGCATATCCTGTTCACCGGCCATCTCGGCAATTTCGAGTTGCTGCCGGTGGCCGCGGCCACCTTCGGCATGAACATCACGGCGCTGTTTCGCCCGCCGAACAACCCCTATCTCGCCGATTACATCCACTCGACGCGCCGCTCCTCGATGGGCGCCCTGCTGCCCTCCGCCGCCGGCGCATCCTTCGCCCTTGCCGCCATCCTCGAAAAGGGCGGCAATATAGGCGTGCTGGTCGATCAGAAATTCTCGGGCGGCGTAGACACGACCTTCTTCGGGCGCCCATGCCAGAGCAATCCGATGCTCGGCATGCTGGCCCGCCACTATGACTGCGATGTCTACCCCGCCCGCTGCGTCAGGCTGCCGGGCAACCGCTTCCGCCTGGAAATCGAGGACAGGCTGACCTTGCCGCGCACCGAAGGCGGTAGCGTCGATGTCAGCGCCACCACCCAGCTGCTCACCGATGTGGTCGAGCGCTGGGTGCGCGAGGACCCCGGCCAGTGGATGTGGTTCCACAAACGCTGGGAAATCAGCGGCCGCCGCCGTAAGCGCGGACAGTCGAAGGCGACAGTCGGCCTTTAGGTCAGTTGGTGACGACAATCCGCGTGTTGCCGAAGCCGACTTCCTTGACCATCGAATAAAAGGCCGCGGCGTTAGCCGGATGCAGGCGCACGCAGCCATGCGATGCCGGTCGTCCGAGATTTCTCACCGACCCGGTGCCGTGAATGGCGTAGCCGCCGTGAAAGAACACCGAATAGGGCATCGGCGAGTTGTCATACTTGCGCGAATACCACATCCGGGCGGTCCATTGCGGCCGGTAGCTGCCGCGCGGCGTGAAATAGCCCTTGCGCGCGGTCGACACGCTCCAGCGATAGACCACCTGGCCGTATTTGCTGACGGTCATAGTCTGTGACGAGACGTCGATATTGGCCACCAGCGCAGCCGCCCGGCTTGCGATGGACATGCCGAACAACGCGGTTGCCAGCACGGTTGCCGTGAGAACGAAGTTTTTCATGCGATCAAACCCCTTTGATTGCCCCTGCCATTCGCGCGGTTCTTCCATCTTTTTGCCGGCAGATGCGTTAAGTACCACACACTCCTTGACGAATCCGCCAATGCAATGCGGTGAATTTGAACGATTTTCGCGGTATAGTTGCTGCCGCACCACGCACCCTCTGAAGTTTAGGCGAGGCGTTGGTCCATGCTTCGGTCGTTGTGTGGCAATGAGCGACTGGTCGCTTGCAAAAGCACCGCGTTCCTTCTTCAATCCGCCGGATGAATGAACGACTTCTCAAGGCGGTCGAGGATCGGGCCGACGACCTCGTTGCGCTGACCGCCGACCTGATCCGCTTTCCGACCGTAAACCCGCCGGGCGAAGCCTACCGGCCATGCGCCGAGTTTCTCGGCGCGCGCCTGAAGAAACTCGGCTTCGAGACCGAGTTTATTCGTGCCGAAGGCGCGCCAGGCGACAGCGACCGCTACCCGCGCGTCAACGTCGTTGCCCGTTTCGAGGGCCGCTCGCCCGGCCCCTGCGTGCATTTCAACTCGCACATCGACGTGGTCGAGGCCGGCGACGGCTGGACCGTCGATCCCTTCGCCGGCGTGGTGAAGGACGGCAAGGTCTATGGCCGCGGTGCCTGCGACATGAAGGGCGGCCTGGCTGCCTCCGTCATCGCCGTCGAAGCGTTCGTGGAAGTCTATCCCGATTTTCCCGGCGCCATCGAGATATCAGGCACGGCGGACGAGGAATCGGGCGGTTTCGGCGGCGTCGGCCATCTGGCGAGGCTCGGCTATTTCTCGAAGCCGAAAGTCGACCACGTCATCATCCCCGAGCCGCTGAACAAGGATCGCATCTGCCTTGGCCATCGGGGCGTCTGGTGGGCCGAGATCGAGACCAAGGGCGAGATCGCGCATGGCTCGATGCCGTTCCTCGGCGACAATGCAGTACGCCACATGGGCGCCGTTCTGCGGGCCTTCGAGGAGGAATTGTTCCCGGCGCTCGACCGCAAGATGACGCGCATGCCGGTGGTTCCGGAAGGCGCCAGGCGCTCGACCATGAACATCAATTCCATTCATGGCGGCCAGACCGAGGATTTCCGGCCGGGGCTCCCCTCGCCCAACGTGCCCGATTGGTGCCGGCTCACCATCGACCGGCGTTTTCTGCTCGAAGAAGACATCGCCTCCGTCAAAGGCGAAGTCACCGGCATCCTCGAACGGCTGAAACGCGAGCGCGAGAAATTCGACTACGAGATCCGCGATCTGATGGAGGTGCTGCCGCTGATGACGGAGCGCGACGCGCCGGTGGTGAAGGCCGTCGCGAAGGGCATCATGGAGGTCTTCGACCGCGAACCGGATTATGTGATCTCGCCCGGCACCTACGACCAGAAGCATGTCGCGCGCATCGGCCACCTCTATGACTGCATCGCTTATGGCCCGGGCATTCTCGACCTCGCCCACCGGCCGGACGAATGGGTCGGCATCGCCGACATGTTGGAATCGGCCAAGGTGATGGCTATCGGCCTCAATGTGCTCTTGCGCGGTACAACCGGCTGATCCGCAAAAACATTCCGCCTGGCGCCGCCCGGCAGCACGAAACGCAATTTACTCGCAGGCCAAATCACGCTTCTATCCGCCAGCTTGAGCGCATTTTGAGCAAATGGGAGTTCAGCGATGAAATTGTGGAAGACCATCCTGGCCGCGGCTGTGCTGTCGCTTGCCGCCGCCACGTCGGGCTTTGCCGCACGCACCGACCTCACGCTCGGCATCGTGCTCGAGCCGCCTCATCTCGATCCGACCGCCGGCGCGGCCGCGGCCATCGGCGAAGTCACCTATGCCAATGTCTTTGAAGGGCTGACGCGCATCGACGACAAAGGCCAGGTTCAGCCCGCCCTCGCCGAGAGCTGGGCCGTCTCCGACGACGGCAAGGTCTACACGTTCAAGCTGCATTCCGGCGTGAAGTTCCACGATGGCTCGGCCTTCGGCGCCGCCGACGTGAAATTCTCGCTGGACCGGGCGCGCGCCAAGGATTCGCTCAATCCGCAAAAGCCGCTCTTTGCGCATATCACCGATGTCACAGCGGTCGATCCGTCAACGGTCAAGGTCACGCTCGACGGTCAGCAGGGCGATTTCCTCTATGACATGGGCCAGGTTGCGGCGGTGATCATGGCGAAGGCATCGGCCGACGGCAACAAGGACAAGCCGATCGGTACCGGTCCGTTCAAGTTGGATCATTGGGCCAAGGGTTCCGAGATCACGCTGGTCAAGAATCCGGACTACTGGGGTACGCCCGCTGCGCTCGACAAGGCGACATTCCGTATCGTGCCCGACGCGGCCGCGGCTGTCCCCGCATTGCTCTCGGGCGACATCCAGGCTTTCGCCAACATGCCCGCACAAGACGCGCTCGAGCAACTTCAGTCCGATCCGCGCTTCAGCGTCGTGATCGGCTCGACCGAGGGCGAGACGATCCTGTCGATCAACAACAAGAAGCCGCCCTTCGACAAGCTCGCGGTGCGGCAGGCGCTCGCCTCCGCAATCGATCGCAGCGCCATCATCGCCACGGCCTCGAACGGTCTTGGAAAGCCGATCGGCTCTCATTTTTCGCCAGGCGACGCGGGCTATGTCGATCTCACTGGCGTCTATCCGCACGACATCGCTAAGGCCAAGGAATATCTGAAGGAAGCGGGGCTGGAGAACGGCTTTTCGGCCACGATCAAGCTGCCGCCCGTCCCCTACGCACGCGACGGCGGCCAGGTGATTCAGTCCCAGCTGAAGGAGATCGGGGTCAATCTGCAGATCATTCCGGTCGAATGGGCGGAGTGGCTGAGCCAGGTCTTCACCAACAAGGACTACGACCTCACGATTGTTTCTCATGTCGAGCCAAACGACATCGATATCTATTCGCGGCCGGGCTACTATTTCCAGTATGACAATCCGAAGTTCAACGATCTCATCAAAGAGCTCGGCACCACGGTCGACAAGGACAAAAGGTTGGAGCTGCTGGGCGAGGCGCAGAAGATTCTCGCGCACGATGTGCCCGCCGTCTACCTGTTCGAGCTGCCCAAGATTGGCGTCTGGGATGCCAAGCTGCAGGGCATGTGGACGAACTGGCCGATCGAGGCGGACGATCTCACCAAGGTAAAGTGGACGGATTGAGGCCGGCGCGATCGCCCGATAGCCTCCCATGACCGCCTATCTCCTGAAACGCATCATCATCGCCGCCCTCACCCTGGTGCTGGCCTCGATCGTGGTGTTCGCGGTCATGGAGATCCTGCCCGGCGACCCGGCGCGCCTGATGCTGGGCCTCAATGCCAGCGCCGATCAGGTCGAGGTGCTGCGCAACCAGATGGGGCTGAACGCGCCGCTGGTGCTGCGCTATCTCCACTGGGCGGGCGGCTTGCTCAGCCTCGATTTCGGCCGCTCCTACACCTATTCGGTGCCCGTCATCGACCTGGTGCGCGAACGCGTCGTCGTCTCCCTGCCGCTGGCGCTGATCGCTCTGGCGCTCTCGACCATCATCGCCATTCCGGTCGGCGTGTTCTCCGCCAGCCGCCAGGGCCGCGCTGGCGACACGCTCGCCATGGGCGCCGCCCAGCTCGGCGTCGCCGTGCCGAATTTCTGGTTCGCGCTGATGCTGATCTATCTGTTTGCCGTATGGCTGCATCTGGTGCCGGCCGGCGGCTTCCCCGGCTGGAGCGCCGGCATCTGGACGGCGCTGAAATCCCTGATCCTGCCGGCCATCGCTCTTGCGCTGCCGCAGGCGGCGATCCTGGCGCGCGTCGCCCGCTCCGCGCTGATCGAGGTGCTCAACGAGGACTATATCCGCACCGCGCGCGCCAAGGGCCTGCCCTACCGCGCCGTGCTCTGGCGCCACGCGCTGCGCAACGCCATGATCCCGGTGCTCACCATCCTCGGCCTGCAATTCGCCTTCCTGCTTGCCGGCACCATCATCATCGAGAATGTCTTCTACCTGCCTGGTCTCGGCCGGCTGATCTTTCAGGCGATCACCCAGCGCGACCTGATCGTGGTCGAGAGCATCGTCATGCTGCTGGTCGCCGCCGTGATCCTCATCAACCTCCTCGTCGATTTCTCCTACGCCCTCGTCGACCCGCGCCTAAGAGCAATTCCAGGAAAAGTGCGTAGCGGTTTTCCGTCCGGAATTGCGCCAAAACAAATACTGAGAGCGGTTCAGCGATTCCGCGGAACGCGGAACCGCTCGAGAGGCCGGCAATGACCATGCGCGTCGACCTGCCCGAGGAAACGCTTGCCGGCGTGCTGGCCAAGGCCTTCGGCAACCGCTCCTTCCTGATCGGTTTGATCATCACGCTGCTGGTTGTGGCCGTCGCGCTCCTCTCCTTTGCCTGGACGCCTTACGACGTCACCAAGCTGGTGATCGCCGACAAGACGCAGGCGCCCTCCTGGGCGCACTGGTTCGGCACCGACCATTTCGGCCGCGACATCCTGTCGATGATCATGGTCGGTGCCCGCAACTCGATCGCCGTGGCGCTGGTCGCGGTCGGCATCGGCATGGGCATCGGCGTGCCGCTCGGCGCCGTCGCCGCGGCGCGCGGCGGGATAGTCGACGAGGCGCTGATGCGCCTCAACGACCTGGTCTTTGCCTTTCCGGCGCTGCTTTCGGCAATCATGATCACCGCTATCTTCGGCCCGGGCGCCGTCAACGCCATCATCGCCATCGGCATCTTCAATATCCCTGTCTTCGCGCGTGTCGCCCGCGCGGGCGCGCTGGCCATCTGGCCCCGCGAATTCATCCTTGCCGCGCGCGCCGCCGGCAAGGGCATGACACAGATCACCGTCGAGCACATCCTGCCCAACATCGCGACGCTGCTGCTGGTCCAGGGCACGATCCAGTTCGCGCTGGGCATCCTCGCCGAAGCCGGGCTTTCCTATGTCGGCCTCGGCGCCCAGCCGCCGATGCCGAGCTGGGGCCGCATGCTGTTCGACGCCCAGACGCGCATGGTGACCGCGCCCTGGATGGCGATCTTCCCCGGCATGGCGATCGTGATCACCGTGCTTGGGCTGAACCTGCTCGGCGACGGCATTGCCGACATCCTCGATCCGAAATCGCGGCGGCGTAGATGAACCTGCTCGAGATCGAAAACCTGTCGCTTTCGATCGGCGATACGCCGATCCTGAAAGGCGTCGAGCTGACAATCGCACCGGGCGAGGTCGTGGGCCTCGTCGGCGAATCCGGCTCCGGCAAGTCGATGACGGCGCTGACAATCATGCGGCTGCTGCCGCATCTGGCCCGCGCCGAGGGCCGCGTCGCCTTCGACGGCATCGACATCCTCGCTGCCACCGAGGACCAGATGTGCGCCTTGCGCGGCGACGATATCGGCATGGTCTTCCAGGAGCCGATGACGGCGCTCAACCCGGTCAAGACGATCGGCGAACAGGTCGCCGAAGGCATCCGCTGGCATACCAAGGCGAGCCGCGCCGAGGCCGAGGAGCGCGCGCGAAAAACCCTCGACCGCGTCGGCCTGCCCGAGGCCAAATTCCCGCTGTCGCGCTACCCGCACGAACTGTCCGGCGGTCAGCGCCAGCGCGTCGTCATCGCCATCGCCTGCGCGCTGAAACCGAAGCTGCTGATCGCCGACGAGCCGACGACGGCGCTCGACGTGGTGCTGCAGGCGCAGATTCTTGACCTTTTACGCGACCTGGTCAGCGAGAACCGCATGGGGTTGCTGCTCATCTCGCACGACCTCGCCGTGGTGACCGAGATGGCCGATCGCCTGACCATCCTGCGCAACGGCGAAGTGATGGAAGCCGGCGACACCGCCCGGACCTTGTCGGAGCAACAGCATCCCTATACGCGCGAGTTGGCGCTGGCCTCCATGCACGTGCCGGCGCGCCCGAAACCGCACCTTGCCGGATCGGCAAAACCCTTGCTCGAAGTCCAGGGCGTCGGCCGGGACTATCCGGGGCGGCGCAAATCGCTGTTCCGGCCGGCGCAACCGATCCGCGCCGTCGACGATGTCTCGCTCACCATCGAGCCCGCGCAATCGGTGGCGCTCGTCGGCCGCTCGGGCTGCGGCAAGTCCACGCTTGCCCGCATGATCCTCGCCTTGGACAAGCCGACGGCGGGCACGATCCGCTTTCGCGGCGAGCCCATCACCGGCAAGCCGGAGTCGACGCTGAAGCCGGCCCGACGCGACATGCAGGTCGTGTTCCAGGATCCTTACGGTTCCTTCGACCCGCGCCAGAAGGTCGAGAAGCTGGTGGCCGAGCCGCTGCATCTTCTGGAAAAGCAGCCGGCAAAAGCCGAGCGCCGCGAGATGGTCGCGCATGCGCTGCAGGAAGTCGGCCTTAGCCAGCGCGACATGGACAAATACCCGCATGAATTCTCCGGCGGCCAGCGCCAGCGCCTGTCGATCGCCCGCGCCATCATCACCCGTCCGAAGCTGGTAGTGGCCGACGAGCCGGTATCGGCGCTTGACGTCTCGATCCGCGCCCAGATTCTCGACCTTTTCGCCGAGCTCAACCAGAAGCTCGGCATCGCCTATCTCTTCATCACCCATGACCTGACGGTCGCCCGCGCCATGGCGGACGAGGTGCTGGTCATGCATGAAGGCAAGATCGTCGAACGCGGCCGGGCGGCCGAGGTGCTCGACCATCCGCGCTCAGAGGCGGCGCAGGCGCTGGTCGCGGCGGCACCCGACCTTCATCGCGCGATCGCGCGGCGCATGCAGGAACAGGGGTAGTTCAGCTCTCCGGCTTCACCAGATCGACGGGGCTGATGTCGAGCAGGTCGAGCGTACGGCGCAGAAGCTTCACCTCGCTCTCCGCCAGCTTGGAATCGGCTTTGGCGATCTCAGCCATGTGGCGCGCAAGCAGCTTCCGGCGCTCGACATCGAGGTCGCGGAACAGCGCGATCGCCTGCGAGCCGTTGGTCTCGTAGCCATAATCGTTGAGATATTCGATGACACTGTCGATGCTGGCCTCCGGAATGCCGAAGGCTTCCTTGCAGATATGCCGGAACACGACCATCTCGCTCTCCGAGACCGAGCCGTCGGCCAGGATCATGCGGAACAGCATCAGCAATTCCGCCGACAGCACAGGGTCGTCCGCCACCTTGCGCACACCCGGGTCACCGTCGAAGATCGAACGTATCTGGTCGAGCAGCGCCATCGCCACCAAGCTCCCTTTGCGAGTCTGATCTGATTGTTAGCTTGGAATCGCTCTTGCGCAAACGGGGCGAGCGTGATGGAAGCTGCGGCTCCCTCCCTCGCCTCACTCCCTCCCCGATGATCGACCTTACCCTGCAGACCGTCCTTATTCTCGTTGCCGCCGCTTTTGCGGCGGGTTTTGTCGACTCGATCGCCGGCGGCGGCGGGCTGATCACCATCCCGGCGCTGCTGCTCGCCGGTTATTCGCCGGTGGCAGCACTTGGCACGAACAAATTGCAGGGCATGTTCGGGTCCGGCTCGGCTACCATCCACTACGCCGCCAAGGGTCAGGTCGACCTGCGTCGCCAGCTGCCGTCCGCCGCGCTGGCGCTTGCCGGCGGCGCGGTCGGGGCGCTTTTGGCGACCGTCGTGCCGGGCGATTTCCTGCGTGCCCTGCTGCCGCTGCTGCTGATCGCCATCGCGCTCTATTTCGCACTGAAGCCGAACATGGGCGACGTCGACCGCGCGGAGCGGCTGTCGCCCTTCCTGTTCGGACTGAGCGTCCCGCCGCTGATCGGCTTCTATGACGGGCTCTTCGGTCCGGGCGCCGGTTCCTTCTACATGCTCGCCTTCGTCACCCTCGCCGGCTACGGCGTGCTCAAGGCGACGGCGCACACCAAGCTGCTCAATTTCGCGTCCAACATCGGCGGCTTCGTCGTTTTCGCCGCCGTCGGAGTCATCGACTGGAAGATCGGCCTGATGATGGGCGTGGCGCAGTTCATCGGCGCCCGTGTCGGCGCAAGCCTGGCTATCCGCACCGGCGCGAAGCTGATCAAGCCGCTGCTGGTGGTCGTGTGCGTGGCGCTCGCGATCAAGCTCTTGGCCGACCCCGCCAATCCCTTACGCCAACTGTTTGGTGTGTGAGGCCTCCTGCTGGTAGAGTTCTGGTGTTGCGAATCATGTTGGAGGGACCAGACATGAATCTCAGTGCGCCCACCCAGATCGTGTTCATTATTTCGTTGGTTATCGCCGTCATCGGCCTTCTCGCCGCGCTTGGCGTTCTTGCATTCATTCCGCTTGCGTCCGTTTGGATCATGCTTATCGCCTACATCGTGCTCGCCGCCGGCTGTTTGATGCGCGGCACCTGAGCACAGCATTCTCAGGCAACTCGGAGCGCCCGGCCCTGCCGGGCGCTTTTGATTTTCGAAGGGGTGTTCTGCTAGGCTCGGAGCATGTCCGACGAGCCAGAGCGCCATCGCCAGGATAATCGCTCTCCCGCCCTCCATTTCGAGATGGTGCGGCGCAAGCCCGCCGCCTCGCTTGCGGGCGTCGTCACGGATATCTGCGGCTATCGCGAGACCTGTCCCGGCCATTTCCGCATCGTCGAATATGCTTCGCTGACCGTGCCGCTGGTGATCAGCTTCGCCGAAGCCTTTGCCATCGGGCTCGGCCACAGCCCGGGCGACAATGACCGCCACGCCAGCTTCGCCGCCGGCCTCTATGCCGGGCCGGTCATGATCGAATCCTTTGGCGGCGCCTGCTGCGTCCAAGTTAACTTTACCCCGCTCGGAGCCAGGCAATTCTTCGGCCTGCCGATGAGCGAGCTGCGCGATCGCATGGTCGGGTTGGACGATGCGCTGGGCTTTGACGGCATCGCATTGCGCGAACGGCTCGGCGAGGCATCGGATTGGAACGCGCGCTTCGACATTGCCGAGGGATTCATTACCAGCCGCCTTGTCGAGGCGAATGCGCTTTCACCGGAAATCGCCTGGGCCTACAGGGCGGTCATTGCGTCGGGCGGCCGCACCCGCATTTCGGCGCTCGCCGGCGAGATCGGCTGGAGCCGCAAGCATCTGGCGGCGAGATTCACCGACGCGATCGGCATCGGCCCGAAGACATTGTCGCGCATCGTGCGCTTCAATCGCGCGCTGTCCCTGTCGAAGCGGCAGGACGATGACTGGGCCGGCATCGCCGCCGATTGCGGCTACGCCGACCAGGCGCATCTGGTGCGCGAGTTCCGTCAGTTGGCCGGCGAAACGCCGACCGGTCTCGCGGCGTCGATGTAGGTCTGACCCAGGTAACATTTCTTCAAGACGCCGAGACCGCCTTTGCACAGACTGGCATTCATCAACCGACCAGGGAGATTGTCATGCCGACAGCAAACGAAGCACCCCGTCTCTACCCGGCTCTGCGCTACAGGAACGCCGCCAAGATGATCGACTGGCTATGCGAGGCCTTCGGCTTCGAGGCGCGCGCCCGCTATGGCGAGGGCGACATCGTCCACCATGCCGAGCTCACTTTCGGGTCCTCGATGATCATGCTGGGTACGGCACGCGACGACGATTACGGCAAGATGGTCGGCGCGCCCGGCGGTGGCGGCAGCAAGTCGATCTACATCGCCGTCGATGACGCCGACGCCGCCTATGCGCGTGCCAAGAAGGCCGGCGCGAAAATCATCCAGGAACTTGTCGACCGCGACTATGGCAGCCGCGAGTTCATCTGCCTCGACCCGGAAGGCAATGTCTGGTCCTTCGGCACCTATTGGCCGAAGGCGGGTGAGAAGGCTTGAGGCCATCAGTGACGCTGGAGATTGGCCGCGATCTGCCAGCTTCGTCATCCACGGGCGGAGCGGGAGCGAAGCGGACGCGCAGACCCGAGGATCCATTCCGTTACCTCACGCGAAGAATGAACGCGGCGCAGGACAGGGCCGTTCTGGACCGCCGCAACGCTTACAGGTCACGGAATGGATCCTCGGGTCTGCGCGTCGCTTCGCTCCTTGCTCCGCCCGTGGATGACGACTTGACCAATGTTTCGGCTAACCTCGAAGGTTGGTGAACGCTTTGCTCCCAAAGAAGCAACTCGCGACTTCGACGATTAGCCGAGGCATCCGAACTTCGTCATCCACGGGCGGAGCGACGCGAAGCGGCGCGCAGACCCGAGGATCCATTCCGTGACCTTGATCGAAGAGCGCAGCGGCGCAGAATTCTGCGCTGTTGCAACGCCTTGACGTCACGGAACGGATTCTATGGTCTGCGCGCGTCGCTTCGCTCCTTGCTCCGCCATAGAATGACGATCAGATAGGCGG
>NZ_JAIUGS010000003.1:0-493922 GCF_020164735.1 Mesorhizobium sp. ESP-6-4 | reverse complement strand
GTTTCACGGAAACGGCGCACCACTCTATCTCTTTGTTTTGACGCAATTCCTGACGGAAAACCGTGGCACACTTTTCCTGGAATTGCTCTAGGGCATCGCGACCAGCATGACCGTGCAAGGCATCGGTTGGAAAAACGACCTTCTGCTTGCGCTTTGCGCCATGCTGGTGGTGCTGACGATCAACGCCGTTTCCGGTTTTCCGACCCTTGGCGACTATGGCGCCGACAATGACAGCATGCTGCGGCTGGTCGAGATTCGCGACCTGCTAGGCGGCCAAAGCTGGTTCGATCTCCACCAATACAGGATGGGCACCTCGGGCGGCTTCGTCATGCATTGGTCGCGGCTTGTCGATACGCCGCTCGCGCTGATCATCATGGCCTTCGATGCGCTGGGCGCCAGCACGGCCGCGGCCGAGCGCGCCGCGCAGATCATCTGGCCGACCCTCCTCTACGGGCTGACTATATTCGTGCTGATGCGCGCCTCGCAGCGCTTCGCCGCTGCGAATGTCGCGATGCCGGCAGTCATTCTGTCGACGGCGGCGCTTTTCTACCTGGTGATCTACAGCCCGGGCGTGATCGATCACCACAATGTCCAGCTGCTTCTGACGGCGGCCGGCCTCTGGCTTCTGATGGAAGCGCCCTCTTGGCGGCCCGCGGCCCTTCTGTCGGGCATTTGCGCCGGCCTGACGCTCGCGGTCGGCATGGAGACGGCTCCCTATGTGGCGGTGCTCGGCATCTGCGCCGCTGTCCTGTTCATCCTCGACGACAAGGAGCGCGGCACGGCACGAGGCTTCGGCATCGGATTTGCCGGCATCGCCTCCCTGGTCTTCGTGGCGACCATCCGGCCCGCCGACTGGGGCGTGGCCCAATGCGACGCCTTCTCCTCCTTCCAGTTCGCCGTGGCCGCATTGTCCGGCTTCGGCCTCGTGATCGCCAGTACCTTTGCCGCATCGAGCCGCCGGGCGCGGCTGGTTTCGATGCTGGCGCTGATGGCGGCGGTCGCGGTCGTTGTGGTCGTGTTCTTCCCGCAATGCCTGGCATCGCCCTATGCGGGCATGGACGAACGTATCCGCACCTATTGGCTGGCCGACGTGGTCGAAGCGCAGCCCTTCTGGAGCGTCGCCATCCACCAGCCGAAGCTGATGGCGGCGCGCTATGTGACGCCTTTCATCGCGATCCTGCTGGTCGGCTTTCAGCTGCGAACCCGTCGCCTGCGCCGCGAGGAAACGCTCGCCGCCATCCTGCTCGTCGTCGCCTTCGGCGTCAGCCTATGGCAGGTGCGCGGCTCGACTTTCTCCGTCGCCTTCGCCGTGCTGCCGCTCTCGGCCTGGATCGCGAGAATCCGCCTGCGGGCGGACGCCGCGCCCTCATGGCGCCTTTCCACCGGCATTGTCATGGCGTGGCTGGTCTCGCTCAACGCGACCTGGGCCGGGGTCGCGGTAGCGGCGCAGTCCGTGGTTCGGCAGGCGCCACAGCGGGTTAATTCCGACCCCGACCATGCCGTGACCTGCGGCAAGCCGGGCGACTTCCACGATCTTGCTGCGATGCCCGCGACGACGGTGCTTGCCTCGTCCAATCTCGGCTCGGGAATATTGGCGTTCACCGGCCATCGGGCGCTGGCCGGCCCTTACCACCGCAATGTCGGCGGCAATCTCGCCATGCTCGATGCGTTCATGGGGACGCCGGACGCCGCCCGCGCCGTCATCGAACGCGAGCATGTCGGGCTGGTCGCGATCTGCCGCGGCAACACGGAAGAGATATCGCTGGCTCTGGACGCGCCGAAGGGCCTTGTCGCGGCGTTGCTGCGGGGCGACCTGCCTGAGTGGCTCGAACTGGACCAGTCTACCGCGGGAAAGCCGATCGAGATCTACAAGGTTCGTTGAATATCGGCCCGCAGCCATATCAGCATCGTCGACAGCGCCCTTCGCAATACGCCTGCTCTGCGCTGATGCAATTTCACTGCGTGATTTAGAAAACCGCTATCGAAATCAGTTCCGTGGATCGTTGCAATCCAGCCTGTGCTTTGGTTAGCATTTCGTTTAGGCGGCGATATATGTATTCAAGAAATTTGGATTCGGGGTTTTAGCTTGGGGAGAAGACATCCATGTCGGCCATAGAGGGCGCGGCGGCGCCAGCATCAGCTACACAAACGCTGCAGCATGTTGTCTCTCACATGGTGGACGCCGTGAACCGCGCCGCGTTTGTGGAAAAGCCTTTCTGGCATCTGGAAATGACCGATGTTTTCCCGGCGGACCTTTATCGGCGCATGCGCGCCGCCATGCCAGAGGCGCGCGAATATCGTGCGCTCAAGGGACGCAACAATGTGAATATCAAGGCTGACGGCACCGCAACGCGGATCAAGATCGACCTCTACCCCGAATACATCCGCCATCTGCCGCAGGAGAAGCGGGCGATTTGGTCCCTGGTTGGCAAGGCATTGCACGCGCCGCAGCTTAAGGACGCATTCATGCGCCGCCTTGCCCCGGGCCTGGAGCGCCGGTTCGGCTCGGACTTCATGAAGGTCGGCATGTATCCGGTGCCGATGCTGACGCGCGACGTGGCGGGCTACAAGATCGGCTTCCACACCGACACGAAATGGAAAGGGATCACGGTCCAGTTCTACCTGCCGGAGGACGACTCGATCAACCATATCGGCACCCGCTTCGCCGAGCGCATGCCGGACGGGCGTTTCGAGAATTCGCACCGGATGTCGTTTTCGCCGAACACCGGCTACGCCTTTGCGGTCGGCACCGACACCTGGCACGCGGTCGACACCGTCGGGCCGGAAGTCCGCACCCGCGACAGCATCCTTCACACCTATTTCGTGGACAACACCGCGACGCTCAAGATCCGCAACCGGAGCAAGCGCGCGGCCAATTTCGTGATGAACGAAGTCCGCCACGTCGGCCGGTAATCTCTCGGCGCCCACCGTCGGCACAGCTGAATCCATGCCAACCAGCCGTCGTCAATCCTGGTGCAGGATGAATTCCAGGTAGAGGTTGCGCTGCAGGATCGAATGGTTGTCGTCGGATATCAGCGACACCATCAGCGCGCCGTCGTCGCGGGTCCAGACGTCCAGCCCTTCCATATTGTCGATCTGGTAGCCCATATCGGCTTCCATCAGCACCGGCCCGTCGGCGACCGCGCCCTTCTCGACGCTTTCGCCATAGATGCGCCGCAGCCGCATTTTCACCCCGCGCGCGATCGAAAAACTGCGCTCCAGCAGCAACAGGTCGCCATCCGGCAGGAAGGCGCCGTCGGTTACGTCGAAATCGCCGTCGCGTCTGACGGTGAAGACGCCCTTATGCGGCCCCTCGATGATGGCGGCGTAGACGTTGCCGGCTTCATCGAGGCTCCTCTCCGAGACCACGACCAGGCCGCCCGCGTGCTGCCCATAAGGATAGGCATGGGTGACGGTCTCGAAGCCGCGGTTCTGGCGCAGCTCCCGGGCGGGGATCTGGTAATCGAGCTGCCCGATCGGCGCTTTCATATTGTCGGGATCGATCTTGAACTGGGCGACGCGCTGGTCGCGCTCAAAGCCGACGGTGGCGATACCGTCCCTGACCGCGAGCCCCTCAGCGTCGACCTTCCATTTCCGGTTGATCGGCCGGCCCGAAGCGTCGACCATCTGCTGCAGGCGGAAGTTCGAAACGCCCGACGGACGTCGGTCGGCGTCATGCGTGATCGTGCCGAAGAACCAGAAGCCGGTGTCGGCGACGCCGATGAAGTCGCTGCCCGGCTTCAGAAAGCGAAAGGCCGATAGCGCGCCGAAATCGCGCGCCTGCGAAGTCATCTCCAGCCCGCCGACGAATTCAAGCGGCCCGAACCGCGTCTCGTCGCGGCCGATATGGAACTGGCTGATCGGCCGCGCCGAAATCCCGACTGTTGCGACGGGAGTTCCTGGAGCGGCAATTGCCGGCGATGCGCAGGCCAGCACGCAGGCGAAAAGCGTCCGCCGCGCACACCGCCCCGAAAGGATCATCCGGCGCGTCGCAATCCGCCGCGCCGCGTGTCGCGTGCGCTCTCCTCGCCGAACAGCGAGGCGAGCTGCTCGGTCATGGCGCCGGCGAGTTCCTCGGCATCGACGATGGTGACGGCGCGGCGATAATAGCGCGTGACGTCGTGGCCGATGCCGATCGCCAGAAGCTCGACCGGCGAGCGCGTCTCGATCAGTTCGATGACTGCCCGCAGATGCCGTTCCAGATAATTGCCCGGGTTGACCGAGAGCGTGGAATCGTCGACCGGCGCGCCGTCCGAGATCATCATCAGGATCTTGCGCTGCTCCGGCCGGCCGATCAGGCGGTTATGCGCCCATAGCAACGCCTCGCCGTCGATGTTTTCCTTCAGTAGGCCCTCACGCATCATCAGCCCGAGATTGCGCCGCGCGCGCCGCCATGGATGATCGGCGGACTTATAGATGATGTGGCGCAGGTCGTTGAGTCGGCCGGGATTAGGCGGCTTGCCATCCTTCAGCCATTTCTCGCGCGCCTGCCCGCCTTTCCACGCCCGCGTGGTGAAGCCGAGGATTTCGACCGAAACGCCGCAACGCTCCAGCGTGCGCGCCAGGATGTCGGCGCAGGTCGCGGCGACGGTGATCGGCCGGCCGCGCATGGAGCCCGAATTGTCGAGCACCAGCGACACCACCGTGTCGCGGAACTTGGTGTCGCGCTCCTGCTTGAAGGACAGCGGCTGCATCGGGTCGATGACCACGCGCACCAGTCGGGCCGGATCGAGATAGCCTTCCTCCAGGTCGAAATCCCAGGAGCGGTTCTGCTGCGCCATCAGCCGGCGCTGCAGCCGGTTGGCGAGCCGCCCGACAACGCCGGAAAGGTTGGCGAGCTGCTTGTCGAGGAAGGCGCGCAGCCGGTCGAGCTCCTCTTCCTCGCACAGTTCCTCGGCGCCTACCGTCTCGTCGAAGGCGGTGGTGAACACCTTGTAATCGATCTCTTTCGGCAGGTTCAGGAACGGATTGTCGTTGCGCTTGGCCTCGCCCGGCGTCTCGGCGTCGGCGTCGTCCTCATCGGACAGGTCGTCGGAGGTGGCGTCGGTCGCTTCGGTCTCGGCCGACTCTTCGTCGTCGGCGGAGGCTTCGGCATCTTCCGACTGCGACTGCTCGGAGCCTGAATCCTCCTCGCCGCCTTCCTCGCTCTGTTCCTCGCCCTGCTGCTCGTTCTCTTCGTTTTCCTCCGAGTCGTCGGTTTCCTGGTCTTCGCCGAGTTGCTCGGCCATTTCCATGGAAACCAGCATGTCGCGCACGACGCGGGCAAAGGCCTGCTGGTCCTCGAGCTTGGCCGACAGGCCGTCCAGCTCGCCACTCGCCTTTTCCTCGATCCAGGGACGCCAGAGATCGACCAGCCGCTCGCCGCTCTTCGGCACGGAACGTCCGGTGAGCTTCTCGCGCACCATCAGCGCAATCGCTTCCTCGAGCGGCGCGTCCGCCTTGTCCCTGACGTCGACGAGGTTCGCCTTGGCGTATTTGTCCTCGAGCATCGAGCCGATATTGTCGGCCACGCCCTGCATGGCGCGGCTGCCGATCGCCTCGACGCGCGCCTGCTCGACGGCGTCGAAGATGGAACGCGCCAGCTTGCCTTCCGGCGCCAGCCTGTTGTGGATGCGCTGATCGTGACAGGCGCGCTTCAGCGCCATGGAATCGCCCAGGCCGCGCGTGATCGCAATGTCGTTGCGGGACGCTTTCTTCGGCAGTTCGGGCAGGCGCGCGCGGTTGCCGGCCAAAGCCGGCCGGTCCTTGGCAAAACCGACCTCGAGGTCCTTGTCGCCGGCGACGGCGCGCATGCACACGGTCACCGCGCGCTTGAAGCTGTCGGCTTCAGACCCGTTCTTCGGCTTGTTGCGCGTGTTGTCGCCTGGACCCGCCATGATCATTCCCTGCGCGATTCATGCTGAAAGGCTGGAGGCCTTTTCAGCCGCGCGCCTACCCCAGCACCACGTTGGCGGCGCTTTCCGGCAGATCCTCGCCGAAGGCGCGCTGGTAGAACTCGGCCACCACCGAACGCTCCAGCTCGTCGCACTTGTTGAGGAAGGTCAGCCGGAACGCCATGCCGATATCGCCGAAAATCTCGGCGTTCTCGGCCCAGGTGATGACGGTCCGCGGGCTCATCACGGTCGACAGGTCGCCATTGATGAAGGCCGAACGCGTCATGTCGGCGACGCGCACCATCTTGTTGACGATGTCCTTGCCCTTGCTGTCGCGATAGTGCTTGGCCTTGGCCAGCACGATATTCACTTCATTGTCGTGCGGCAGGTAATTGAGCGTGGTGACGATCGACCAGCGGTCCATCTGCGCCTGGTTGATCTGCTGCGTACCGTGATAGAGACCCGTGGTGTCGCCGAGACCGACCGTGTTGGCGGTGGCGAACAACCGGAATGCAGGGTGCGGGCGGATGACCCGGCTCTGGTCGAGCAGGGTCAGGCGGCCCGACGATTCCAGCACGCGCTGGATGACGAACATCACGTCCGGCCGGCCGGCATCATATTCGTCAAAGCAGAGCGCCACATTGTGCTGATAGGCCCAGGGCAGGATGCCGTCGCGGAATTCGGTGACCTGCAGCCCTTCCTTGACGACGATGGCGTCCTTGCCGACGAGGTCGATGCGGCTGACATGGCTGTCGAGGTTGACGCGCACGCAGGGCCAGTTGAGCCGCGCCGCGACCTGCTCGATATGCGTCGACTTGCCGGTGCCGTGATAGCCCGACACCATGACGCGACGGTTGTAGGCAAAGCCGGCGAGGATCGCCAGTGTCGTCGCCTTGTCGAACAGATAGTCGGGGTCGATGTCCGGCACATGCTCCGTCGCCGCCGAATAGGCGGGAACGATCATCTTGGAATCGAAGCCGAATTTCTCCTTCACCGGCACGGTCGTGTCGGGCAGGTTGGCGATGTCGCGATCGACCTTGTTCATCACTATCAACGTCTCCACGGGCGAAACGCCGCGTTTCGCCGGCAATCGATTTTGTCCGGGGGCGGTCTTAGAGCCTTTTCCAACCATATGAAAGTTGGAAAAACGACTTGGTACCGTGGGGCCGCTCAGCACAATCCTGCTTGCTTGAGCACGCGATAGGCCTGCAGCACATCGCGGAACCGGTCTTCCGAACCTCTGTCGCCGCCATTCGCATCCGGATGGTGGCGCTTAACGAGTTCCTTATAGCGCGCCTTGATGTCCTGACCAGTCGCCTTTGTGTCAAGGCCAAGCGTTTCCAGCGCCTTGGCCTCAAGTGGCTTTGCCTTGCGCTCGCGCGGCTCGCGTGCTCCGCCGCTGAACAGATTGAAGGGATCGCGCATGCGGTTGTAGTAGCCGGCCCGCCCCGAACGCTGCTGCGCGAAATCCGGCGCCGAGCGCGTCCCGCCGCCATTGGCGCCCATGCGCCATGTCGGCCTGTGGCCGGTCAGCGCCTCCTTCTGGAAGCGGGCGATCTCAGTGTCCGACACGCCGGAGAAGTAATTGAAGCCCTTGTTGTATTCGCGCACATGGTCGAAGCAGAAGCGAAAATACTCGCCCTCCTTGAGGCGCCCGACCGGCGCGCGATGCGTGCCGGCTTCGTTGCAGCCGTCCCACTGGCAGATCGGGGCGCGCGACTTCAGCTCCGCGTCCTTCTCCGGCCGAATTCGAATTTTCTCGAAATATTTGGGGTACGCTTTCATCTCACCCATTTATGGGCTGTTCGCATGTGCGAAACAAGAATTGACATTTCGCCGATGATCGCCCTAACCGCTGAATCGCGGCTTAAAAGCGGTCGAAATTCAAGATTTTGCGGCTATGCCGCAGATGTGGGGAAGGGAAACCCGGATGTCCATACAGTCGACAATCGAAAACAAGCTGAAAGCGGCATTTTCGCCCGAACGGCTAGCGGTCATCAATGAGAGCCACCTTCACGCCGGGCATCATCACGTGGAGTCCGGCCACCACGCGACGTTCGACGGCGCCGGCGAGACGCATTTTCGCGTTCGCATCGTTTCGCCGAGCTTTGCCGGCATGGCTCGCATCGAGCGCCACCGTGCCGTCAACGAATTGCTCGCGGACGAACTGAAAGCCGGCGTGCATGCGCTGGCGATCGAGCCGGCGGCGCCCGGCGAGAAGACGCGCTGGTAAGCTCTCAGCCGACGCTCGCCTTGAGGAAGGCCAACACAGCCGCGGTCAAGGCGTCGCCGTCCTGGCCGAAATCGCGATTGATCGACATGTGCGTATAGGCGCTGCCGTCGAACAACGTGACTTTGGCGCCGGTGGCGCGCAGACGTTCCGCGAAAGCCTTGGACGCTTCGCCTCGCCCGGGCGCGCGCGAATAGGCAATGAAGGTCGGCGGATGTTTCCTGCCCTCGACATGGGCCGACGGCGATAGCGCCGCCCATTGTGTCGGGTCGGGAAAGGCACGCGCATAGGCGCCCATCATGCCACCATTCCTGGAAAGCGCTGCAAGATCATAGGCCCTGGTATCGTCCAGGATCAGCGCGGCGACACCGGGCAAACCGCCGCGCATGCCGGTCAGCGCGATCAGATGGCACCCGGCCGAATGGCCCATGCCGACGATGCGATTGGGATCGCCGCCGTATCGGGCAATGTTGGCGCGCACATAGGCGTAGGCCTTTTCGACGTCGCCGGCCTGGGTGGCGACATCGGCTTCCGGCAGCATGCGGTAATCGATCGAGACGAACACGAAGCCATTGGCGAGCAGGAAGTCCGGCTTTGAGCCTACCTGGCCGCGTTTGCCGAACCGCCAGGCGCCGCCATGGACAAAGAAAACCACCGGCAGGTTGTTTGCGCCGTCCGGCGCGTAAATATCGAGCTTGGCCGGACCGTAATCGAGGGTTTGCGGTGCCGGCCGGCCCGGACGCCTGGCGGCTGACGCACCTGCCGGCAGCAACGCCCCAAGGCATGCCGCGATGAAGCCGCGTCGATCGATCATCGTCATCTCCGGCCAGGCTGCGGCGCAAGCGCGCCACGCACCTCGATTGGATCAATAATGACAACTTGTGGGCAGCAAACCAAATCAGGACCTTGAAGCTCCGCCGGCAATCACCACGTATTTCTCGGGCGAGCATTTTCGGCCGCGTCGGGTATCCCCCGGGTCAATGCCAGATTGCATGCGCTATCCTTCATGTGAAGGGAACAAAGAGTGCTTTCCGGCAGTTGATGCAGCGATGAGCCGATTGGCAGCCCACCGGCTCCGAGGCAAAGCACCATGCGCGAGAACCAATCAGACGTCTTCGATCTGTTTTCGGAGATTTATTCCAACGCGGCTCAGGAAGAGATCAGCCTGCAGCAATATCTCCTGGCCTGCCGCGAAGACAAATCCATGTATGCGTCGGCGCCCGAACGCATGGTCGAGGCGATCGGTGAGCCGAACCTGGTCGACACCAGCAAGGACGAGCGGCTCGGCCGCATTTTCTCCAACCGCACCATCAAGGTCTATCCCTCCTTCTCCGATTTCTACGGAATGGAGGATACGATCGAGCGCATCGCCGGATATTTCCGCTATGCCTCGCAGGGCCTCGAGGAGCGCAAGCAGATCCTCTATCTCCTCGGCCCGGTCGGCGGCGGCAAATCCTCACTGGCCGAACGGCTGAAGAAGCTGATGGAGGAGCGCCCGATCTACACGCTCAAGGTCGGCAATAAGATCAGCCCGGTCTTCGAATCGCCGCTCGGCCTTTTCCATCCCGATCGCATGGGCGATCTGCTGGAGGATAAATACGGCATCGCCCGCCGCCGCCTGAACGGACTGATTTCGCCCTGGGCGGCCAAGCGCCTCGACGAACTGTCGGGCGACATCTCCAAATTCAGCGTGGTCAAGCTGATGCCGTCGCGGCTGCGCCAGATCGCCATCGCCAAGACCGAGCCCGGCGACGAGAACAATCAGGATGTCTCGGCCCTGGTCGGCAAGGTCGACATCAGGCAGTTGGAGCACTTCAGCCAGTCCGACCCGGACGCCTACTCCTACAGCGGCGGCCTCAACCGGACCACGCAAGGGCTGCTCGAATTCGTCGAGATGTTCAAGGCGCCCATCAAGGTCCTGCACCCATTGCTGACGGCAACCCAGGAAGGCAGCTACAACGGCACCGAGAATTTCGGTGCCTTCCCCTATCAGGGCATCGTCGTGGCCCATTCCAATGAATCGGAATGGCAGCAGTTCAAGAACAACAAGAACAACGAAGCCTTCCTCGACCGCATCCTCGTGGTCAAGGTTCCCTATTGCCTTCGTGTTACCGAGGAGAGGCACATTTACGAGAAGCTGCTGCGCGAGAGCGAGCTGGCAAACAGCCCCTGCGCGCCCGAAGTGCTGGACATTCTCAGCCGCTTCACCGTCTCGACCCGCCTTGCCGAGCACGAGAACTCACCACTCTACACCAAGATGCGCGCCTATGACGGCGAGAACCTCAAGGAGATCGACCCCAAGGCCAAGTCGGTCCAGGAATATCGCGACGCCGCCGGCGTCGACGAGGGCATGACCGGGGTAAGCACGCGCTTTGCCTTCAAGATCCTGTCGCAGACGTTCAACTACGACACCAAGGAGGTGGCGGCCGATCCCGTGCACCTGATGTACATCCTCGAGGAGGCCATCAAGCGCGAGCAATTCCCGAAGGAAACGGAGGCCGCCTTCCTCGAATTCATCAAGTCGGAACTCGCGACGCGCTATGCCGAGTTCATCGGCCATGAAATCCAGAAGGCCTATCTGGAGTCCTACAGCGAGTACGGTCAGAACCTCTTCGACCGCTACATCGCCTATGCCGACGCCTGGATCGAGGATCAGGACTACAAGGACCCCGACACCGGCCAGATCCTCAACCGCGAGGTGCTGGACAAGGAATTGTCGCAGGTCGAAAAACCGGCCGGCATCGCCAACCCCAAGGACTTCCGCAACGAAGTGGTCAAATTCACCCTGCGTGCCCGGGCGCGCAACCATGGCCGCAATCCCTCCTGGACGAGCTATGAAAAGCTTCGCGAGGTCATCGAGAAGCGCATGTTCGGCCAAGTCGAGGACCTGCTGCCGGTGATCAGCTTCGGCTCCAAGCAAGACAGCGTCACGGAGAAGCGGCACAACGAATTCGTGCAGCGTATGGTGGAACGCGGCTACACCCAGCGGCAGGTTCGCCGGCTGGTCGACTGGTATATGCGCGTGAACAAGGCGGGTTGAGCAAAGCCGGGACGGTTCCATGCCGATCTTCATCGACCGCCGCCTGAACCCTAAGGACAAGAGCCTGGGCAATCGCCAGCGCTTCCTCCGGCGCGCCCGTGATGAGCTCAAGCGCAGCATCCGCGACCACGTCCGGACAGGTCGTATCGCCGACATTGACCGCGAGCATGCCGTGCCGATGCCTCGCAAGGGCACCAGCGAACCGACCTTCGGTGACGACAAGGAAAGCGGCAGGCGCCAGCACATCCTGCCCGGCAACAGGACATTCAGCCCTGGCGATCTTATCTCCAAACCGGGCGGCGGCGGAGGCTACGGATCGGCTCCAGGGACCACGGAATCCGAAGACGACTTCCGCTTTGTGCTGTCACGCGAGGAAGTGCTCGACCTTTTCTTCGAGGACCTCGAACTGCCGGATCTGGTCAAGCTCAATCTCAAGCAGATACTGAGCTTCAAGCCGAGACGGGCAGGCTTCACGGCAAGCGGAGCGCCGACCAACATCAATGTCGGGCGCACGATGCGCAACAGCCATGGGCGCCGCATCGCGCTCAGACGCCCCAAGCAGGCGGAGTTGGACGCAATCGCCCTGCAGATTGCCGAGCTTGAAGCGAAGCCGGCAAGCACGGCCATGAGCGAACGCATCGCTGCCCTGCGCGAGGAGTTCGACCGGATCGAGCGCAGGCGCAGGCGAATTGCCTATGTCGATCCGGTCGATATCCGGTTCAATCGCTTCGATCCCCAGCCGGTGCCGAACGCCAGCGCGGTGATGTTCTGTTTGATGGACGTCTCCGGCTCGATGGGAGAGCGCGAGAAGGATCTGGCCAAACGCTTCTTCGTGCTGCTGCATCTGTTTCTGACACGGCGCTACGAACGCACCGAGGTCGTCTTCATCCGCCACACCCACGAAGCCAAGGAGGTGGACGAGCATACGTTCTTCTACCACACCGAAAGCGGCGGCACGGTCGTCTCCACCGCGCTCGAGGAAATGCACCGCATCATCGAGGAACGTTATCCGGTCGCCGAATGGAACATCTACGCCGCACAGGCCTCCGACGGCGACAATTTCGCCACCGATTCAGAGCGCTGCATAGAACTGCTCGACCGCAAGCTGATGCGGCTTTGCCAGTATTTCGCCTATGTGGAGATCATCGACGAGCGGGAAAGCCACATTTTCGGCTCGACCGAGAACGGCACATCGCTCTGGCGCGCCTACAACGCCGTCGACGGAAAATGGCCGAATTTCCAGATGAGGCGCATCGCCGCGCCGGCCGACATATACCCGGTCTTCCGCGAGCTCTTCGCCAGGCAACCTGATCTGCGCAAGAGCGCTTGAGGACTGAGGCTCGAAGGGACATAGGCCGATGGTCAGCCAGGCGCGCAAATCCGAATTGCTGTTTTCCGGGTCGGACTGGGATTTCAACAAGCTGTCCCGGGTCTATGACGAGATCGAAGCGATCGGCCTCGAAGAGCTTCGCCTCGACATCTACGCGGTGCAGATGGAGATCATTTCTTCCGAGCAGATGCTAGACGCCTATTCGTCGGTGGGCATGCCGCTGATGTACCGGCATTGGTCATTCGGCAAGCACTTCCTCTATAACGAACTGCTCTACCGCAAGGGCGCACGCGGTCTGGCCTACGAACTGGTCATCAACTCCAATCCCTGTATCGTCTACCTCATGGAAGAAAACACCATGGCCCTGCAGGCTTTGGTGACGGCGCATGCCGCGCTGGGACACAATCATTTCTTCAAGAACAATCACCTTTTCCGACAATGGACGGACGCCGGCGGCATCCTGAGCTATTTGGATTTTGCCAAGAGCTACATAGCCCGATGCGAGGAACGGCATGGCTTGGCGGCCGTGGAAGCAATCCTGGATTCGGCCCACGCGCTGATGGAGCAGGGTGTGTTCCGCTATCATCGGCCGCCGAGACTGTCGTCCGAGCAGCAGCGCGAAGGGCTGCGCGAGCGCCTGGAATACGAGGAGCGTTCGTTCAACGATCTCTGGCGGACACTACCGCCTTCGCAAGAGAGCGACGATACCAAAACAGCCGGTGACGACGACGCGGCCGAGCGGAAGAAATCGCTCAATCTACCGGAAGAGAACCTGCTCTACTTCCTCGAGAAGAACAGTCTCGTCCTCGAGCCTTGGCAGCGCGAGATCGTCAGGATCGTGCGCGTCATCGCGCAATATTTTTACCCGCAGCGGCAAACCCAGGTGATGAACGAAGGTTGCGCGACCTTCGTGCATTACACGCTCATGAACATGCTGTTCGACCGTGGCCGCATCAGCGAAGGCGCCATGCTCGAAATCCTGCGCAACCACTCGAACGTGGTCTTCCAGCCGGCCTATGACGACCCCCGCTTTTCCGGCATCAATCCTTATGCGCTGGGTCTCGACATGATGCAGGACATCCAGCGCATCTCGACCGCGCCGACCGCCGAGGACCGCGACTGGTTTCCCGACATCGCCGGCCGCGGCGACTGGCGCGACACCTTGCTCGACGCCTGGGCCAACCATCGCGACGAATCTTTCATCCGGCAGTATCTGAGCCCAAGGCTGATCCGCAAATGGCGGCTCTTCGTGCTGGCCGACGGTGCCGACGAGCCGCACTATGAGGTAGCCTCGATTCACAATGAGCGCGGCTATGGCAAGATAAGGTCGGCGTTGGCGCAAAGCTACGATATCGGCGCCAACCGTCCCGACATCCAGGTGGTTGACGTCGACCTGCTCGGCGACCGGCATCTGCGGCTCCAGCACGCGGTCAAGGATGGCGTCATGCTCGAGGGCCAGAGCCGCGACGCGACGCTGCGCCATATCCGCAACCTCTGGGGCTATGATGTCAGCCTGGCGGCAATCGATGCCGGTACCGGCGCGATACTCAGCGAGCGTTGGACCAAGGAACTCTGAGCGGCATCGCCGGACATCGACACGCGCCTTAGCCCTCGCTGGCGGGACGTATCCGCAATCTGGCGATGCGGTTCTTCTCGCGCTTCATCACCACGAAACGCTTGCCGTGGAAGGTGAAGGCCTGCTTTTCCTCCGGGATCGACTGCGTCTCATGAATGACGAGGCCGGCGATCGTCGTGGCTTCCTCGTCGGGCAGGTCCCAGTCGAGCGCGCGGTTCAAATCGCGGATTGGCACCGTGCCGTCGACGACGACCGAGCCGTCCGCTTCTTTCTTCACACCCTGCATGTCGATGTCGTGCTCGTCGGCGATCTCGCCGACGATCTCCTCGATGATGTCTTCCAGCGTCACCAGCCCTTCGACCTCGCCATACTCGTCGACGACGATGGCGAAATGCGCCTTGCGCCGCAGGAAGGCGTTGAGCTGCTCCTGCAAGGTGGTGGTGTCCGGCACGAACCACGGCTTGGCCGCGATCTTCATGACGTCGATCCGCGAAAAATCGTTGCCGACCTCGTTGAGGGCCCTCAGCAGATCCTTCGCATGCAACACGCCGACGATGTTGTCGAGCGAGCCCTTCCACAGCGGCATGCGGGTGTGCGGGCTCTGCAGGATCTCGCGCACCACCGCTTCCGGCGCATTGTCGGCATTGACCGAGCGCATATTGGTGCGGTGGACCATGACATCCGACACTTCGAGCTCGTCGAGATCGAACAGGCCCTCAAGCCGATTGCGCTCCTCGGCAGCCGTGTCATCGCGCCGGGGTTCGTCGCCGTCTTCATCCTTGCCATTGCGCTCGGACCGCTGCGGCGGCTCGATCGGCCGCAGCGCATAGCCGCAAGCGGCAAGCAATCGGGCGCGGAAGAAAAGCGCCAAAAGCACGATGGCGGCAAGGACGGCGGCGACGATCCAGCCGGCGCCGTTCATCTGGGATGGCTCATCTCGAGCCATCCGGGATGGCTCGATTTGAGGAAGGAGAGCACTTCCGACGACGGCACGTCCTTGGCGATGAAAGCCTGGCCGATGCCGCGCGTCAGGATGAAGGTCAGCGCGCCGCGCGAGACCTTCTTGTCCTGGGTGATGAAGCCGAGCAGCGCCTCGGCGTCCGGCAGCTCGCCCGGAATGTCGGCCATCCGCCAAGGCAGGCCGACGGCGCGCAGATGCGCTTCGACGCGCTCCGCGTCGTCCGGACTCGCCAGGTTGAGACGCGCCGAGAAGCGGTGCGCCAGCGCCATGCCGATGGCGACGCCCTCGCCATGGACGAGCCGGCTCCCGTCATACTGCGTGGCAGCTTCGAGCGCATGACCGAAAGTGTGGCCGAGATTGAGCAAGGCGCGGTCGCCGGTCTCGAACTCGTCGCGGGCAACGACGTCGGCCTTGGCGCGGCAGGCCTCGGCGATCGCCTCGACCCGCGCCGGACCGCCGGCGAAGACTTGCCCCCAGTTCTGTTCGAGCCAGGCGAAGAAGGCCGGGCGGTCGATCAGCCCGTATTTGGCAAGCTCGGCATAGCCGGCGCGGAACTCGCGGATCGGCAGCGTGTCGAGCACCTGGGTGTCGGCAAGCACCAGCCTGGGCTGGTGGAAGACGCCGACGAGGTTCTTGCCGCGCGCGCTGTTGATGCCGGTCTTGCCGCCGACGGAAGAATCGACCTGCGCCAGCAGCGAGGTCGGTATCTGCACGAAATTCATGCCGCGGCGCACAATGCCGGAAGCAAAGCCGGCAAGGTCGCCGATGACGCCGCCGCCGAGCGCGATCACCACGTCGCGGCGTTCGAGCCTTGCCGCGAGCACGCCGTCGACCACTTCCTCCAGATGGACGAAGCTCTTGGTCTTCTCGCCCACAGGCAGCGTGATGACGGCGGACTGGATGCCGCCTTTGTCCAACCCAGCCTTCAGCGTGTCGAGATGTGCGGCGGCGACATTTTCGTCGGTGACGATGGCCGCGCGGGTACCGGGAAGCCGGCGCGCGATCTCCTCGCCGGAGCGCGCCAGCAATCCTGAACCGATCAATATGTCATAGGCGCGGTCGCCGAGTCCGACCTCGACCTTCACCGGTTCGGCATTGCTCACGACTGATTCTCGCCAGTTGTGGCGCTCGCAGCGCCCGTTGCGATCGCGTCGAGGCCGAGATGGGCGCAAAGCGCCGCGACGACTTCGCCGGCGATGATCTCCTTGCGATCGTCGCGCGTCGGCACCGTCAGGTCGGCGATGGCGTAGACCGGATAGCGCTCGCCCATCAGCTTCTCCAGCACGCCACGCGGATCCGGATTCTTCAATAATGGCCGGTTCTGCTTCTTCGAAACGCGCTCCATCAACAGATCCAGATCGGCCTTCAGCCAGACCGATATGCCATGCGCGGAAATCGCCTCGCGCGTCTGCGCATTCATAAAGGCGCCGCCGCCGGTCGACAGCACTTGCGGTCCGTTCTCCAGCAGGCGCAGGATCACCCGCTGCTCCAGCGCGCGGAATTCCGGCTCGCCATAGCGCTCGAACAACTCCGGCACCGTCATGCGCGAGACGCTTTCGATCTCCTGGTCGCTGTCCATGAAGGGCAGCGACAGCATCGCCGCCACCTTGCGGCCGATCGCGGTCTTGCCGGCGCCCATCAGTCCGACGAAGACGATCGACCGGCTTCCGAGCCGTTCGATCAGCGCGGCGCGGCCTTCGTCCGTCGGATTTGGTGGCAGAGCGTTCATCGGGGCCTCTTTGCGCCGTATCGACATCAAAAGCCTGTTTGCGTCAAGCACGGCCGGACAAACGGCCGCGAAGCTTCCCCGGCAAAACCTCCTGTTCACCGGAATGCTTCGTGCTTGAATTGACCGGATCGGCGTCCCATAAGGGCACAGGGCTTTGGAAAAGCAGAACAACAAGACGGGCGAAAATTGAATGCCGACTTTGTTTCGCTTCGTCGTGACGCTGGCGGTTCTTGCAGGCATTGCCTATGGCGCGATGTTCGCGCTGGCGATGTTCGTGGAGCCGAAAAAAGCAGAAATGAGCATCCGCATTCCGGCTGAAAAGCTCAACCCGAAGAAAAACTGACCCACGAACACCGACAAAGAGCTGATCCCGGCCCGATGAACAGCGCCGCCCGCATCGAAGCCTTCCTCGAGATGATGAGCGCCGAGCGAGGCGCGGCCGAGAACACGCTTTCGTCCTATCGTCGCGACCTGGAGGATGCTTCCGAGGCGATCAAGGGCGGACTGGCGGGCGCGGGATCGGCCGACATCCGCGCCTATCTCGACGACATCGCCGCGCGCGGCTTCGCGCCGACCTCGCAGGCGCGCAAATTGTCAGCGATCCGCCAGTTCTTCAAATTCCTCTATGCCGAAGGGCTGCGCGGCGACGACCCGACCGGCACGCTGGACAGCCCACGCAAGGGCCGGCCGCTGCCGAAGACGATGAGCGAAGCCGAGACCGGGCGCCTGCTCGACCGGGCAGCGCAGGAAGCCGGAGAATCCGGGCCAGACGGCGACAGGCTGGCCGCGTTGCGCCTGCACGCGCTGGTCGAAGTGCTCTACGCAACGGGCTTGCGCGTGTCGGAACTGGTCGGCCTGCCGGTCACGGTGGCGTTGCGCGACGATCGCTTCTTCATGGTGCGCGGCAAGGGTGACAAGGAACGCATGGTGCCGCTCTCGACCAAGGCGCGCGCCGCCATGCGTGCCTGGCTCGCCGTAAGGGCCGAGCGGCCGGCTTTTGCCGAGAGCCCGTTCCTGTTTCCGGCCTCTTCCGACAGCGGCCATCTCTCCCGGCAGGTTTTCGCCCGCGATCTCAAGGGGTTGGCCGCTCGGTCCGGCATAGCGTCGACGAAGATCTCGCCGCATGTGCTTCGCCATGCTTTTGCCAGCCATCTCCTGCAGAACGGCGCCGATCTCAGAGCCGTTCAGCAACTTCTTGGCCATGCCGACATCTCGACCACGCAGATCTACACCCATGTGCTGGAGGAGCGGCTGGTGCGGCTGGTCAACGATCATCACCCGCTTGCCGACTAGGCCTCATATCGCTATGTGAGGGCGACGTTCCACCGCCCGGAGCCGGCATTTCAGCGGTTCCGCCAGCCATTTGCCTTCCGACGGATCGGTCCGCTCAAGCATGTACAACTACCTCGACTTTGAAAAGCCGGTGCAGGATCTGGAGCTCAAGATCCTTGAGCTGAAGAAGCTTGCCGAGAACGGCGAGGCGGTGGATGTCGGCGAAGAGATCAGCAGGCTGGAAAAGCGCTCGCGCGACGCGTTGCGCGACCTCTATAAGGCGCTCACGCCCTGGCAGAAGGTGCAGGTAGCGCGCCATCCCGACCGTCCGCATTGTGTCGACTACATCAAAGGGCTGTTCACCGATTTCACGCCTTTGGCCGGCGACCGCAATTTCGGTGACGACCAGGCGATCGTCGGCGGCTTCGCGCGTTTTCGCGGCGAGCCGGTAGCGATCATCGGCCAGGAAAAGGGTTCGGACACCGCAAGCCGCATCAAGCACAATTTCGGCTCGGTCCGGCCGGAAGGCTATCGCAAGGCGGTGCGCCTGATGGAATTGGCCGACCGCTTCCAGATCCCGCTTTTGACGCTGGTAGACACCGCCGGCGCCTATCCCGGCGTCGGCGCCGAGGAGCGCGGCCAGGCCGAAGCGATCGCGCGTTCGACCTCGGCCTGTCTTTCGCTGAAGGTGCCGTCGATCTCGGTGGTCATCGGCGAAGGCGGCTCCGGCGGCGCCATCGCGATCGCCACCGCCAACCGCGTCTATATGCTGGAGCACGCCATTTATTCGGTGATCTCGCCCGAGGGTGCCGCCTCGATCCTGTGGCGCGACACCACGCGCTCGAAGGACGCGGCGACCAACATGAAGATCACCGCGCAGGATCTTCTCGAGATGAAGATCATCGATGCCATCATTCCCGAGCCGATGGGCGGCGCCCAGCGCGCGCCGGAAACAGTGATTGCGTCCACCGGCGACCTCATCGCCAGGACGATGAAGGATTTCGCCGGCGCCAACACCGATTTTCGCGAGCAGCGCCGCGAGAAATACCTGGCGATGGGCCGCAGCCTCTGACCTCCTAAGTTCCGGCAAGACGTTCAACTGTGGCCGGAATAAGCAATTCCGCCACAAAAATGCCGCCGGATTCGGCTCAATGGAAATCGCCGTGAGGGGTTTGCCAAGGCTTGCGGTAAGGAATTTTCAAGGTTAACGGGCTTACGGTCCACTGGTGTTCAGCCTATGGGCCTGGCCATGCCGACAGCCGTTGGCCCGAGAGAAGAGACGTAGCCGTATCGATGTTTGCCAAGCTTGCCCGCACCGGAATCCTGATCGCCGCTATCGGCATCGCCGGCTGCAACGATTCGTCGATGAAGGACTTCGCGCCCGAGGCCAACAAGCCGTTGCCCGATAAGATCCTCGCCGACATGAGGGCCAAGGGCATGGTACGCACCTCCTCGGTGATGGCGCGCATCTTCAAGGAGGAGGGCAAGCTCGAGATCTGGAAGGCCAAGACCAATGGCCGTTACGATCTTGTCGCCACCTACGACATCTGCAAATGGTCGGGAAAGCTCGGCCCCAAATACACCGAGGGCGACCGCCAGGCGCCGGAAGGCTTCTACACGGTGCGTCCGTCGCAGATGAATCCGCGCTCGAATTACCATCTGTCCTTCAACATTGGCTTCCCCAACGCCTATGACCGCGCCAATGGCCGCACCGGCCAGAACCTGATGGTTCATGGCGCCTGCTCGTCGTCCGGCTGCTATTCGATGACCGATGCCCAGATCGAGCAGATCTATGCCTTCGGCCGCGACGCCTTCCAAGGCGGCCAGACCGAGTTCCAAATCCAGGCCTTTCCGTTCCGCATGACCGCCGCCAACATGGCGCGCTACCGCAACGACCCGAACTACGAGTTCTGGAAGATGCTGAAGGTCGGCTACGACAATTTCGAGATCACCAAGGTGCCGCCGAAGGTCGACGTCTGCGAGAAGCGCTACGTCTTCAACCAGGTGGCGCCGGAAGGCACGACCTTCGACCCGACCGGCCCCTGCCCCGCGACCATGCAGCCTGACTCGTTGAAAACGGCCTACGCCGACTACGAGAAGCGTTATGACGCGGCCTTCAAAGCAGCCGTCAATTCCAGCACGCCGCCGCCGAAGCCGACGATTGCCGGCATCAAGGAAGCGAGCATCGTTTCCGACTGGTCGAAGCGCCGCGCCCGCGGCGAGCGCGTGCCGATCGACCCGCCGTCGCTGAATTCCGACGGCTCGGTGACCGAAACGACCCGCATGGGCCGCATCGATTCCCCGCTCGGCCGCAAGATGGCGGCAGCCGACGCGGAAAAGGAAGCCAAGCGCAAGGCCGAAGAGCAGCGCCTGGCCGCGATCGAGGCGGCCAAGGCCGCCAAGGCAGAGGCAAGGGCGCAGGCGCTGGCCGAGAAGGAGGCCGCCAAGCAAGCGGCGCAGCAACCGGTCG
The DNA here is from genome assembly GCF_020164735.1 of Mesorhizobium sp. ESP-6-4. Lineage (NCBI taxonomy): Bacteria > Pseudomonadati > Pseudomonadota > Alphaproteobacteria > Hyphomicrobiales > Phyllobacteriaceae > Mesorhizobium > Mesorhizobium sp. ESP-6-4. Next base: position 473,441 of record NZ_JAIUGS010000003.1, on the reverse strand, counting down.
TCACCGCTGGCGTCGAAGCCGCGCCCGCCCAGCCGGCGCAGGAAACGCAGGCTGCCGCCGACGCCGACCAGGGCACCGTGTCGAAGCTGAAGAAGAAGCTTCTCGGCATGTTCGGCGGCTGAGACTTCCGCTTGGCAAAGCCGCCCGCCATCTACGATCTCAAGGGACTGAACTGTCCGTTGCCGGTGCTGAAGGCCCGCAAGCGGCTGGCCGCGATGCGGCCCGGCGCCCGGCTGTGGCTCGAAACCACCGATCCGCTGGCGGTGATCGACATCCCGGCCTTCTGCGCCGATGCCGGTCACCAGCTGCTCGAGACGACGGCCGTCACTGGCGGCCACCGTTTCCTGGTCGAGCGCGGCAACGCGGCTGACCTGCTTGCTTCAGCTTAAAGCCCGGCAATCGCGAGCGGATTGGCTTCCAGCGCTGCGCGGTCCGGCGTGTCGATCGACGGCTTGTTGGTGAAGGCCGCGAACAGCCGCTGGATATAGTCCTGAGGCATGTCGAGCGTGATCAGCACCAGCCTGGTTCCGCGCTGGCCGTCGGGCCAGGCTGGCAGTCTCGCCGGCGGATGCAGGATCTTCTGCACGCCGTGGATGACCAGCGGCCGCGAGGGATCCTCCGCGAGTTCGATGACGCCCTTCATGCGCAGGAGTTTCTCGCCATGCGTCGAGCGCAGGAGGTCGAGGAACATCTCGATCGCCGAGAACGGCACCGGGCCGTTATGGACAAGCGAGTGCGAACGCACGCGCGTGTCGTGGCGATGCTCATGATGGTGGTGAGGATCATGGTCGCCGTCATGGTGGTGATGGTCGTGACCATGGTCGTGCGCCACCTCCTCGCCAAGCCAGCGCCGCACGTCGGCGGACTTGGTTTCAGGATCGTAGAGCCCGCAATTGAACAGCGCCGCGGCGCCGGCCTCCTCGACATCGGGCACGACGGCGCCCGGATTGATCTGCTTGAGCCTTGCCCGCAACGCCTCGACTGCGGCCGGGTCCACAAGGTCGGTCTTGGTCAGCACGACGCGGTCGGCCACCGCGGCCTGTTTCGCCGCCTCGACATGGGCGTCCAGCGTCGCCTCGCCGTTGACGGCGTCGACCAGCGTGATGACGCCGTCGAGCCGGAACGCCTGCACCAGCGCCGGATGCGCCATGATCGACTGCAGCACCGGTGCCGGATCGGCCAGGCCCGTCGTCTCGACGACGACACGGGCCAATTTCGCGATACGGCCGGTCTGCAGCCGGTCGACCAGATCGGCGAGCGTATCGACCAGGTCGCCGCGCACCGTGCAGCAGAGGCAGCCGTCGGAAAGCTGGATGATGCCGTCCGACGCCTGCTCCACCAGCAGATGGTCGATCGCCACCTCGCCGAACTCGTTGATGATCACCGCCGTATCGGCAAGCGCCGGATCCTTGAGCAGCCGATTGAGCAGAGTCGTCTTGCCGGCGCCGAGAAAGCCGGTGAGCACCGAAACGGGAATGGGAAAGCCGCTCATTGGTTTAGCTAATTGGCAGCTTTGACGGGCTGGTCGCCCTGCGCTCCGGCAGCGGCGGTCGCCAGCGGCTCGGCGCCGGGCGGCGCCGGCCTGTCCGGTCGCCAGATCGGCAGCGGCACGTCGGCATAGTTCTGGTCAGTCTGGTCGACGAACGCCTTGGGCGCGGGTCCCGTGGCGCCGCCGAGGCCGACTGCGATGAGCGTGGGATGGGCGAGCTTCACCTGATAGGGCGATTTCGGTTTATTCTTGGCGGCAACCTCGGGCGCCGCCTCCGATTGCTCCGCCTTCGGCTTTTTCGCGCAGATCTCGTCATGCATGTCGTTGGGTGACAGCGTGTCGCCATAGGGCTTGAGAGCGGCCAGCGTGGTCGAACCCGCCGCCGGTTTATCAAAACCCTGGTCGAGCAGCTTTGCCGCCGCTTCGGCGCGGCTGATCGCCGATTTCTCGCCAAGCACCACGGCGACCAGCGTGCGCCCGTTGCGCGTCGCCGAGCCGATCATGTTGAAGCCGGACGGGCAGACGAAGCCGGTCTTCATGCCGTCGGCGCCCGGATAGCGGCCGATCAGGAGATTGTAGTTCGGGAGCGCCTTCTTGCCGACGGCAAGGCCTTCGATCGAGAACCACGGGGCATATTGCGGAAAATCATTGCGCAACGCCGTCACCAGCACGGCAAGGTCGCGCGCGGTCGTATACTGGTCCGGCGAATAGAGCCCGTTCGGATTGACGAAATGCGTGCCGACCATGCCGAGCCGGGCCGCCTCGGCGTTCATGCGCTCGGCGAACGCGGCCTGCGACCCGCCGATATTCTCGCCGACCGCCATGGCTATGTCGTTGGCCGACTTGACCAGCATCATCTTCAGCGCATTGTCGAGCCGCATCACCGAACCCGGCTTGAAGCCCATCTTGCTCGGCGGCTCGCCGGCCGAATGCTTCGTCACCTTGATCGGCGAATCGAGCGCTACCTCGCCGGCCTGGATCGCGCGGAAGGCGACATAGGCGGTCATCAGCTTGCTGAGCGAGGCCGGATACCAACGCTTGAACGCGTCCTGGTGCTCCAGCACAGTGCCGCTCTTGAGGTCGAAAAGCACGACCGGATTGGCGCGCGCCGTGCCGGCAAGCACCGGAAGCGCCAGCGCGCCTGCCAGCAACAGGTTGAGGAAATGCCTTTGCCGCATGATTAAATCCGAAATCGCCTCTTGCCGTGATCGCCGCTGGCTCCGTAAGATTTCGTTACCCATCGCCAGCATAATGCGACCCGACCCTCGACCCCGGGCCGCATTGTTGCGGTGCTATTTACCCTATGTGACGCCAAAATGGCAAAGTGCCATATATTCACAATTGCTGAGCAGTGGCCCTGAACCGACTGCCGCCAGTCAACCAAGAGATGGACCGACCATGCCGATTCTGAACCGCGCCGCGCAAATGCAGGAAGAAGTTGCCGGCTGGCGACGACATCTGCACCAGACACCGGAGCTGAATTTCGACGTCTTTCAGACCGCCGGTTTCGTCACCGAGAAGCTGACGGCCTTCGGCTGCGACGAGGTGGTGACGGGACTGGGCAAGACCGGCGTCGTCGGCATCATCCGCGGCCGCAAGGGCGATGGCCCGACCATCGGGCTGCGCGCCGACATGGACGCGCTGCCGATCGACGAGATCACCGGCAAGCCGTGGGCCTCGACCGTGCGCGGCAAGATGCATGCCTGCGGCCATGACGGCCACACCGCCATGCTCTTGGGCGCCGCCAAATATCTGGCCGAGACGCGCAATTTCGCTGGCACCGTGGCGGTGATCTTCCAGCCGGCCGAGGAAGGCGGCGGCGGCGGCAACGAAATGGTCAAGGACGGCATGATGGAGCGCTTCGACATCGAAAAGGTGTTCGGCATGCACAATATGCCGGGCCTGCCGGTCGGCCAGTTCGCCATCAAGCCCGGCCCGATCATGGCCGCGACCGCCGAATTCACCATCACCGTCAAGGGCCGCGGCGGCCATGCCGCGATGCCGCACGGCACGATCGACCCGATCGTCATCGCCAGCCAGTTGGTCGGCGCGCTGCAAACCATTGCCTCGCGCAGCACCGATCCGGTCGAGTCCGTGGTGGTGTCGGTGACGAAGTTCCACGCCGGCGACGCCTATAACGTCATCCCCGAAAGCGCCGAGATCGCCGGCACCGTGCGCACGCTGAAGAAAGAAGTGGCCAAGAAATCGGAGGAGCGCATTCGCGCACTCTGCGCCGGCCTCGCCTCCGCCTTCGGCGCCACCATCGAGGTCGATTACGACGCCAACTATCCTGTCACCTTCAACCATGCGGAGGAAACCGTGTTTGCGGGCGATATCGCCGCCGACATCGCCGGCGACAGCCATGTCCACCGCGCCATCCAGCCGGTGATGGGCGGCGAGGATTTCTCCTATATGCTGGAAGCGCGCCCCGGCGCCTTCATCTTCATCGGCAATGGCGACTCGGCCGGCCTGCATCACCCGGCCTACGACTTCAACGACGAGGTCATCCCGCACGGCATGAGCTATTGGGTGAAGCTGGCCGAGACCGCGCTCGCCACCTGAGCGCACGCAGGCGAAGGCGGCGAGCGTCCTGCCAAAACGGCTTGGCCCGCCCGGCCCGCCGAGATGAGTTACAGCCCAAGGGGAGGACAGCATGCCTCTTGGCGAACCGGCCCGAAGCGTTTATGTGTCGGGCCGCGTGGTCCCGTAGCTCAGTAGGATAGAGCGGCAGATTCCTAATCTGTAGGTCACAGGTTCGATTCCTGTCGGGATCACCAACGAATTCAATGGGTTGGGATCAGATCGGCGCAATTTCATGTCGCCCCGTGTTGGTAGCAACCTACGCGACATAGAAAACCGAGGGCTGGCGAAGCCGAAGGACTGACATCCGCAGAGGCTGCGTATTTGGATAAGTGGCTCGCCAAGCGCACGGGACCTGTTTCGGTTCGAGAACGAGTGATCGGGTTAATCGTCCCAACCATGATGGCCGCAGCTATTGCGCTGCTGATCTATTGGGGTGGCGGCGGATTCTCGCTCTACGTGTCGCTGTTCGTTGGCCGGATCGGCTCACTGGTGGTAGGGCTTCTGATCCAGCGCCCTAAGGCATGAGCGCACGCGACCTGAAATCCGCCAAGCCTGCGGGTTGGTCGAGAGCTTTCGGGGGGCCATTTGATCCGACGCGCCGGTTTCCACCACGGCGTGGCCCGGATCGCTCCGCCACCAGGAATTGCCGAATGCAAGCGTGCCGGCCGTATACGACGGCGGGCATCAGAGCGAAGTGAACGGCCCCGAAAGATGGTGCCTGCGCATAAGCGTGGAGAGGCGGTTCGCCGCTTCGGCGAATGCTTCGCCTCCAGAAGCGATCAGCGCCGGTCTTTCCTGCTCGGGCGCTGCCAGGACGCGTTCCCAGAACGCGGCGACGACGGCGCTTGACCGGGCGAGATCGGCGGCCGCGTTTTGATCGTCGGCCAGCGCCGCCAAATGCCGAGATGTAATGCCGCCGATGCCGGGCGGCACTTTCGCTCCCATGTCGAGAAAGCCCGGAGGCAGCGATCCTTTCAGATTGTGGACGCGATGCTCGACGATGGCGGCGTAGATCTGGTCGACGGCCTGCTTGGCGCCGGCGACACGGGAGGGGTGGTCGGTGTCGGCCGCGGCGTGAGGGAGGAGTTCCAGACGCTGGCCATAGGCCTCGACCAGTCTGAGATAGGGCAGCATTGGTCCCGAAAGCGTGCTGCCGTCCTTGAACAGGTCCGCATCGATCGCCGCATGGGAAAGGCGCCCTGACGCCAGCGCGCGCTCCAGTGCTGCCACATCGACCAGCTCGCCGCGATCGTAGTTGATGAGCACCGCGCCGTGGTTGAGGAGGGAGAGGACTTCATCTCCGATCAGTCCGGCATTGGCGTATCGCTGCTGGCCGGCATGGAAGGGACCGAGGCCTAGGTGGACCGAAAGCGCGTCGGCGCCGCGCGCGGCGTCTTCCATGGTCTGGGCATAGTCGAAGCCTTCCGCCTCGATCCATTTTTGGTGACGGGGCCGCGCATGGATGGCGACCCGCATGCCGAAGGCCTGGCCGAGCCTGGCGAATTCCCGGCCGATATTGCCATAGCCGAGCACCGCCAGCCTTTTGCCTTCGAGCTTCTCGGTCGGGTAATGGCGCAGATCTTTTCCCGTATCGAACTGCCCGCCGGCGACCAGGGTGTTGAGCTTGTCCACGGGAAGATTGGGCCTGACTTTCAGCAGCGCCTTCATCGCCATTTGCGCGGTGGCGCGGCTGTTGATGCCCGGCGTGTTCATCAACGGCGCTTGGCCGCCTTCCCCGCTGCCTCCACCCCACGATGCCGAGCCCATATTGCCGGTGCCGGCGCCGATGCGCACGCCGCCGAGGCGGAACCTGGTCTCGGCCGGAATGAACGTCGCGGCGGCGATGACGGCGTCGTAGCGGCCGTCACCGGCCTCTGCCAGCAATTCGTCACGCGTGCTCAATTGCGGCAGGTAGAAGAAATGCAGCCTGTCGGGGTCAAGGGCGCCGGCCTTGGCGATGCCTGTCTGGTGGAACACGCCGCCCTTGGCTTCGATATAGGCCTTGACCTCGCTGTGGTCGGGATTGCCGTCAGCGCCAAAGCGCAGCCCGACAAAATCGCAGATCAGAATATTGGCTGATGTCATGGAGCGTGGTTTCCCTGCAGTTATCTCCAGCTACTCCAATCCGTTGTCCAATGGACCGCGTGAAGCGGCATATCCGGGTCGCAAGCGAGAGATCGCGTAAGGAAGCTAAAACTTGTCGGCGCCAGCGAGGTCAGCCTGAGATAATTTCGTAGTGAAGGATCTGGGCGTCGTCGAGGGACGATCTGCGTCCGGGCGAGATGACGCCGGAGCCGAAGAGGAGAATATCTTCGCGGCGTATGAACACTTCTTGGCCGGGTCCCATCGACACAAATGTGCCCGACGAGCTCCGCTCGACAAGCCGGGCCTTGCCGTTCGAAATGGTGAAGGTCGCGTGGTGCCTTGAGACCCAGGGCCGCTGGACGACGATATCGCATTCCGGAGATCGGCCGATCGTCACCAGTTCGTTGTTTCGGCAGGATCGCGACTGATCTTCATAGCGGATGATCAGATTGATCGGTGGCGGCGGCGGGGCAGAGCGCCTATCGATAAAGGTACCTCGGTTGGCGATGTGCGTGCTGAGGGCCTCATTGTCGCTTCGTAGCGTATAGACATCGAAGAGTTCTTGCTTGCCCTTGAAGGCCATCTTGTCGAGGAGCCGCAAGGTACTGCGGCTGCCCGCGGAAAGGGCTTCGAAGAAGCTCTGGCTGATCAGGACCTCCCCGGGGTTGGCCGTGGCGGACAACCTTGCGGTGACATTGACAACGTCGCCGAATAGCGCGCCGCGCGCGCGAATGACCGCCCCGAAATGCAATCCGATCCGGGCGATCAAGGGCTTTTTCGACAGTTGATGGCTGATTTGGCAGACCGCCATCAGCGCCGCCTCCGAGCTCTCGAACAGGCTGAGCACGTCATCACCCTTCGAGTAGATGAAATCACCGCCGTGTTGGGCGACGATCTCGCGTATCGCGTCGAGGCAATCCGAGACCTGCCGCAAAGCGTCATCGTCGCCGATGCGCTCATAGAGCGGCGTGCTGCCCACGACGTCAGCCAAGAGGACCGCGGCTAGAAGTCTTTCCTGATCCATCGACTCGTGTCCGCCCCGAGAACGAAGCGTATATAACATACCAAGGCCGACTTTGACTTATCCATGGGCGCGCCAAAAGGGCCTGCGCAACTGGGCAAGTGCTTGGCGCGATTAGCTCGGACGGACAGGCATCTGCCTTCGCTCATCCCGCCAAACGGGTTATCGGCTCAGAAATAGCGAAAAACGTTTCGTATCCTTAACCCGGGCTGCCGGCCGCCGGATTGGCGATGATCGCCGCCCGGAAGCGGGCGACGAAATCGTCCAGCGCCGGGCGTTCGGCATCCGAGATCGCCCAGTAGGAGAAGGCGTCGTCGGTCCAGTGGACCAGAAGGAAGCCACCTGCCGACAGATCGTCCGCCACCGGTACGGATTTGGCCTCGTTCTGCCGGGGCGCGGCCACCAGCGTGATCAGATGCTCATGATGGCGGTAGACCAGAGCCGGCATCGGCCTGTCGCCGATCACCTCGACGCGCCCGCCAAGCAGGGCGTAACCATCCTTGGCCATGTCGGGCGCCGCCGGCGAGACGCCGATGCGGCCGTCGAGCCATGGCTTCACCGTGTGGCGGTCGGACGAGACGATGTCGACCGGGGTCGCCGCGAGCAGGCTGCGGCGATGGCCGTTGGCGACGGCCACGGCAAAGCTGTCGGACCCATTGTCCGCCGTCGCCAGCCACTGCGTCGCGCCGCTGGCCAGAAACGCCGTCAGCACGATCGAGGCCGCCATCTGGCGCCAGTCGAAGGAGTCGAACCAGCGTGCCGCGCGCGGCCGCATCTCGACGACATTGCCTTGCTGCTGTTGCGGCTGTGACTGCGCCTTCACGGCTGTGGATTGGACGGCTTCGTCGGCCCCACTCACCTCGGCGATGGCCGCAATGCGGGCCAGAAAATCGTCGCGGACCGTCTGGCGCGGCACATTGGCGACAGCGCCGCGCAGCGCCACCAGGCGCGCGTGTTCGGCGGCCAGCTCCGGATCGGCGGCTATCCGCCGCTCGACCGCCAAAGCGGCCGCGGCATCGAGCTCGCCATCGACAAGGGCGTGGATCATCAGCTTCATATCCTGCGAGTCTTGCGGCAATCCATCCTCACGCGGGCGATTTTCATGCGGGCTCATGGTGGCGCCCTCCGAGTTCCGTCATCAAGAGGCCGCGGGCTCTCGCCAGCCGCGACATCACCGTGCCCTGCGGCACTCCGAGCATGGCGGCGATCTCGCGGTAGCTGAGACCGTTGATGTCGCGCAGCACAAGTGTTTCGCGGAAGGCTTGCGGCAGCCTGGCGATCGCCGCTTCCACCGCCGCCGAATTGGCCTTGGCGATCAGCGCCGCCTCCGGGCTGTCGGTGTCAGTGTCGGGCGGCGGCGACACGTCGTCGAGATCGGCGAGGTCGCCGACGGCGACCACGCTGCGCGGGCGGTTGCGCGCCATCCATGTGTAGGAAGCGTTGCGCACGATGGTGAGCAGCCACGCGCGGGGGTTTCCCCCAGCGAACCCGGCAATGCCCGCATGCGCCTTGAGGCAGGCCTCCTGCACCACATCCTCGGCGTCGGCTTGATTGCCGGTCAGCCAGCGGGCAAGCGACAGCGCATCGCCAAGATGCGGCAGCACCACTTCGGCAAAACGCGCTGCCAGCATCTTTTCGCTCAACACCGTTCCGCCGTCGGGCGCTCCCGCCATGGGTTTGCCGCCCTCAGCGGGAGGCGACGATCTGTCCCTGCTCGTGTGGGTGAAGATCGCGACCGCAGGCGATGGCGCCTGCTTCGAGGGAGGAGAAGGCATTGGTGTCACCGGAGTCAAGTGTCTCGGAAGCAAGGCGTGCCTCGGAAGAGGACGGCGCATCGCTGGCTGCAAAGGGGCGATCGCCGTCATGGTCGTGGATCTCGATGGTTGCGATCGGCACGGATCAGGGCCGGCGGCGAGGCGGTATCGCCCGGACCGGATGCGCCCGGCTCATCCGCTCCATAGGACGCCGGCGGCTGACGCCTTCGCCTTGTTCACATGCGTATTTGTCTTCGCGCCGCTTCATGGTCGGTCTCCTGCTGTTGCGCACAAATGGCGCATGCTCTGGAGACCCGCAGACCGGGCGGTTTATTCCCGGCCGGTCGGCCTTTTCGTTAACGCCAACTTGATCGAACGGCGTGCGGGCCTACAGCGCCTGCAGCGCAAGCCCCGCCAGAGCCGATCCCGCCAGCGTCGGCAGCATGCCGAGTTTCAGCCTGAACATGGCGACCATCGCCGCCGCCGACAGAAGCGCGGCGCGCCAGCCGAGCGAGGACAGGACCGGAACCTCCACGCCCCAGCCGACGCTTGCGACCTTGCCGAAGACGACATGCAGCCCGAACCACAATGCAAGGTTCATGATCACGCCGACGACTGCCGCTGTGATCGCGCCGAGCGCCGCTGCCAGCGCCTTGTTCTGCCTGAGCTGCTCGATGTAGGGCGCGCCCAAAAATATCCAGAAGAAGCACGGGACGAAAGTGGCCCAGAGCGTCAGCGCCGACCCGAGCGATCCGGCAAGCAAAGGATTGATTGCACCGGCATGGCGATAGGCGGCGGCGAAGCCGACGAATTGCAACACCAGGATCAGCGGCCCGGGCGTCGTTTCGGCAAGCCCGAGCCCGTCGACCATCTGTCCAGGCGAAAGCCAGCCGAACGAGGTCACCGCCGCCTGCGCCACATAGGCGAGAACCGCATAGGCGCCGCCGAATGTGACCACGGCCATCAGGCTGAAGAAACCGCCGACCTGCGCCCACACGCTGCCCGGCCCCGCCAGCAAGGCGACCAGTGCTACAGGCCCCAGCCAGAGCGGCAGCCAGATGGCGATGGTGCGGGCCGCATGCCATCTGGTCGGCACGGTGTGGCCGAGCTCACCGCGCTCGAACATCAGGTCGACCACGCCTTTGATGTCGGCGACGCTGCCCTTGCCATGTGCCGAGCCGGAAAACAGCCGTGGCGCAAACCGATTGCCGATCCAGCCGATGAGGCCTGCCGCGAGCACGATCAGCGGGAACGGCACTCTGGCGACGTAGATGGCGAGGAAGGCCGCCACCGCGATCACGATCATGGCCCGGTTCTTCAGCGCCCGCTTGCCGATGCGGATCACGGCTTCGACGACGACGGCAAGCACCGCCGCCTTGACGCCGAAGAACAGCGCCTCGACGACCGGTGCATCGTTGTAGAGCATGTAGAAGCTGCTCAAGCCCAGCATGACCAGCGCGCCCGGCAGCACGAACAGGCTGCCGGCGACGAGACCGCCTGCCGTCCGATGCAGGAGCCAGCCGATATAGACGGCAAGCTGCTGCGCCTCGGGCCCGGGCAGGAGCATGCAGTAGTTGAGCGCGTGCAGGAACCGCTCCTCGCCGATCCAGCGGCGCTCCTCGACCAGTTCCTTGTGCATCAGCGCGATCTGCCCGGCCGGCCCGCCGAAGGACAGCAGGCCGATCTTGGCCCACAGCCGCGTCGCCTCGCGAAAGCTCGGCACGGTCGGGACATCGACCAGCGGCGCGGCGTCCTTCTTGGCGAGTGCTGTCATTACGCCTTGCCTCCGACCGGCCAGTTATGCGTCTCGTCGGTGGCGTCGCGGCACCAGCGGAAGAAGGCGTCATAGAGGAGCATGCCGGCTTGGAGCTGCTCGAGGTCGTCGCGGAACATGCGCGACAGGCCGAGCGAGGCGGCGAGGAACCCGGCCGCCTGCGGCACGAGGTCGAGGCGCGCCGTATCGGCGCCGCGCACGATCAGCGCCAGGCGATCGAGCGCTTCGACGCGCAGACCGAATTCCTCGATCATCGTGTCGAAAGTGCAGCGATCGCCACGATGGCTCCAGAACACGCCTTCTATGTCGAAGGGAACCGCTGCGAAGCGATCGGCCACAAGAGGCACCTCGGCTGGATCGACGAACAGGAAAACCGCCTCGGGATCGACGAAGCGGCGGATCAGCCAGGGGCAGGCGATGCGGTCGACCTTCGGCCGCGAACGCGTGACCCATACGGTGCGGCCCTTCTCGTCGCGGGGCGGGATCGCGCCGGCGCTGACCAACGGCGCCCTGGCGGCGACCCAGGCCTCGAAGCCGCCTTCAAGCGATTCCGCCGGAATGCCTTCGTGGCGCAGCCACGCGGCAACGCCTTGCGAGAGTTTCTGTCCCCTCTGGCAGATCACGACGACTTTGCGTCCCGAAAATTCCGACGCCCAGCTTGAGACAGTCCTGAAATCGCGCCGGCATGACGCCGGCAACAGGCGCGCATCGGCTTCATAGTCCTCGTCGATGCGCACATCGACCAGGCAAGGCGCATCGGGCAAGCCGACGAGACGGGAAAGCTGCGGAACGGTGATTGCGGTTGTTGACGGCATGGCGTCCACCTCCTGAGCAAAGAGAGTTTGGACGCGATCGTTGGGCTGACGCCTCACGGGGTCGTCGCGGGGAACCCCTTGCCGGAATGCTGGAACGATCACCGCCGATTGTCAAGGAAGGCGTTGCCTCCGACCGCCTTCGTTTTGCGATCGCCGTTGCGCTTACTGCGCCGTCCAGCCGCCATCCATCGGCAGCGTCGTGCCGGTGATCTGCCTGGCGGCGTCCGAGCACAGGAACAAAGTCAGCGCCGCCAGCTCCTCGACGGTGACGAATTCCTTGGTCGGCTGCGCCGCAAGCAGCACGTCGTGCTTGACCTGCTCCTCGGTCATGCCGCGCGCCTTCATCGTGTCGGGAATCTGTTTCTCGACCAGCGGCGTCCAGACATAGCCAGGCGCGATCGCATTCACGGTGATGCCGTCCTGCGCCACTTCCAGCGCCACCGTCTTGGTCAGGCCGGCGATGCCGTGCTTGGCCGAGACATAGGCCGACTTGAACGGCGAGGCGACCAGCGCATGCGCCGAAGCCGTGTTGATGATGCGGCCCCATTTGCGGCTCTTCATGCCGGGCACCGCCGCCTTGATGGCGTAGAAGGCGGCCAGAAGATTGATGCGGATGATGGCTTCCCACTTGTCGTCGGGAAATTCCTCGATCGGCGCGACATGCTGGATGCCGGCATTGTTGACCAGGATGTCGAGGCTGCCGAACGCCGCCTCGGCCTCGTGGATCATGGCGGTGACGGCGGCGCCGTCCATCATGTTGGCGCCCGAGTAACGGCACTTGACGCCGAAATCCTTTTCGATGCCGGACCGCTCCTGCTCGATCGCCGCCGCGTCGCCCAGGCCGTTGATGGTGACGTTGGCGCCCTCCGCGGCGAAGGCACGCGCGATTGCAAGGCCGATGCCGCTGGTCGAGCCGGTGACGAGCGCGTTCTTCGAAGACAGGGAACCCATGGGAGATCTCGCAAGAGGTGGGAGGGACTTATCAACGCAATGAGTTGGGAGAGCAGATAGTTGGTGCAATGCAGCACGACAATGGCACGGCCATGTGTCGGCTCGATTACAGCGCGGCAGCGCCATTTGCCGGCTCTGGCGGCGTGTCGCCGGGCTGACACCGCACTGTCATGCTGCCGTGCAACATACTTGCCAGCGCATTCGCGCGGGGTCTTTTCAAACTTTACTGGGGCACCAGCCATGGAAATCGCCGACGTCGTGAAGCGCGCCTATGCGATGCCGCTCACCAATCCGTCCTTCCCACCCGGCCCTTATCGTTTCTTCGACCGCGAATACATCATCATCACCTATCGCACGACGCGCGAAGCTCTTGAGGCGGTCGTGCCGGCGCCGCTCGAGATCGACGAGCCGCTGGTGAAATACGAGTTCATCCGCATGCCGGATTCGACGGGCTTCGGCGACTACACCGAGACCGGCCAGGTCATCCCGGTGCGCTACAAGGGCCAGCATGGCGGCTACGTGCATTCAATGTATCTCGACGACGACGCGCCGATTGCCGGCGGCCGCGAGCTCTGGGGTTTTCCAAAAAAGCTCGCCAGCCCCAAGATCGTGCATGAAGGCGAGGTGGTGGTCGGCACGCTGCATTATGGCAGCGTTCTGTGCGCCACCGGAACCATGGGCTACAAGCACCGCGAAGCCGACCACGACCAGGTGCTCGCCTCGCTCGCCGCGCCCAACTTCCTTATCAAGATCATCCCGCACGTCGACAGCAGCCCACGAATCTGCGAGCTGGTCCGCTACTACCTCACTGACATCACGCTGAAGGAAGCCTGGACGGCGCCCGCCGCGCTCGACCTTCGCCCGCATGTCATGGCCGATGTCGCCAAGCTGCCTGTGCTCGACATCGTCTCGGCCGTTCACTTCACCGCCGATCTGACGCTGGGTCTCGGCGAAGTCGTGCATGATTATCTCGCCGACCACGGCCGATCGGCTGCCGGCGCGAAGGAACTGGAGAAAGCCGGTGCTTGAGCGTACCAGCAACAAGGCGGCCGCCGCCACCATCGCGGAAATTACGGCGCAATATGACCGCATTGCCCTGGTCTTCCAGGGCGGCGGCGCACTCGGCGCCTACCAGGCGGGGGTCTATCAGGCGCTTGCCGACGCCGGCTGCGAGCCGACCTGGCTGTCCGGCGTCTCGATCGGCGCCATCAATGCCTCGATCATCGCCGGCAACGAGCCGAGCCGCCGCCTGCAGCGGCTGGAGCAGTTCTGGCAGACGATCTCGGGCCGTAAGATCTGGGCCTATACGCCGGAAGGCGACATCTATCGCGACATCCGCAACCAGACCTCGTCATTGATGACCATGACTATGGGCCAGCCCGGCTTCTTCAAGCCGCGCAATCCCAACCCCTGGTTCCAGCTGGCGGGAGCGGAAGGCGCCACAAGCTTCTACGACACCGCCGAGCTCAAGGACACGCTGGAAAGCCTGATCGACTTCGACGTGCTGAACGACGGCAAGAAGCGGCTGAGCGTCGGCGCGGTCAATGTCAGGACCGGCAATTTCGTCTATTTCGACACCGACAAGGTGCGCATCGGGCCGGAGCACATCATGGCGAGCGGCGCGCTGCCGCCGGCCTTCCCCTCGATCCGCATCGAAGGCGAGTATTACTGGGATGGCGGCATTGTTTCCAATACGCCGCTGCAATATCTGCTCGACCAGGAGGAGGACCGCTCCTCGCTGGTGTTCCAGGTCGATCTGTTCAGCGCCCGCGGCGTGCTGCCGCGCGGCTTGGCCGACGTCCTGTCGCGCCACAAGGACATCATGTATTCCAGCCGCACGCGCCAGAACACCGACAACTTCCAGCGCATCCATGCGCTCAAGATGAAGCTGCTCGACGCGCTGAAACGCGTGCCGCCGGACCAGCTCAAGGATGGCGAGAAGGAATTGATAGCCGACTATTCCGACGCAGGCGTGGTCAACATCGTCCACCTGATCTATCAGCACAAAGGCTATGAAGGCCACGCCAAGGACTACGAGTTCTCCGGCACCTCGATGCGCGAGCATTGGGAGATGGGCTTGGAAGACACCGAGCGCACGCTGCGTCACAAGAAGTGGCTGATGCTGCCCGACAACGCCGACGGCGTGACCATCCACGACCTGCATCGCGAAGATCCGACCTGATATTTGCATCCGCCACAAGCGGAGCAATCTCGGGAAAAAGTCACAGCGGCCGCTCGCCTGGGAGCCCGCAAACTGTGAAGCTCTGCTTCACAGGCCATCAACATTGTCGCGGATAGTCGCCTCGCGGAGAGCGGGCTTACATCTGGGCGTCAGCAAAATGCGCTGGGCTCAATGGAGTACCGCCGATGACCGCCGAAGCTGTTCCCCCTGCCGTCGTTCCGTTGCGTGACGCTTGGCGAGGCCTGCTGTGGTTTGTGCCGCTCACAACGCTCTGGCTACTCTTGATCTATCGTTGGCCGGCGATCCCGGAGAGCGGCGTTCCGACCACGTTCCACCAGCTCGCGGCCCATGGGCTCATCGCCCTGGGATTGTGGCTCGGCCTCGAACATACGAGCCTGACACCGGGTCAACGTCGCGCGACTTGGTTGGCGATCATGATCCCGGATACGCTGTGGTTCGCCGTCGCTTGGAGCGCCGCGATCAATGGCATCTTCCATCCGGACGCCACGGCTTTACCGGCGTTGCCATCGGCCATCTTCCTGCCGGTGATCATCGGTGCGCCGCTGTTGCTGTTCTCCAGGCGGGTCGGGCAGGTGCTCGATGCGACGCCGGCGAGCTGGCTCGTCGCGGTTCAGCTCTACCGCGTATTCGGCAGTTGGGCGCTCGCGGCGTGGCTGCATGGTGCGCTGCCCGGCGTATTCGCGGTGCCGGCAGGCGTCGGCGACGTGCTGACAGGGCTGTTCGCGTTGCCTGCGGCGATCGCGGTGGCGACCGGCACAGCCGGGGGCCGGAGGGCAGCAATTCTCTGGAATATCCTCGGCCTTGCCGATTTCGCTGTCGCGATCACCATGGGCATAATCACCTCGCCCGGCCCGTGGCAGTTGATCGTTCCGGATGTGCTGAGCATCGGCGCTGGCGATTATCCGGGTGTGCTGACCCCTGCTTTCGTGGTGCCAAGCTCAATCCTACTGCATGTTTTGTCGCTGCGCCAGCTGCGCCGCCTTAGAGCAATTCCAGGAAAAGTGTGAGCGGTTTTCCGTCCGGAATTGCGCAAAACAAAGAGATAGAGCGGTTCGCCGTTTCCGTGAAACGGTGAACCGCTCCAGCAGGGCGGAAATTGCACGGCGATAGAAAGAAACGGCGCCGCCAGCCACGCCGTTTCTTTGAGGGCCTTCCTGCTCAGAACACCTGGCGGAGGATCACGAACAGCACGAAGGCCAGCGCGATCGAGCAGGGCAGCGTGAGCACCCAGGCCAGCAGCAGGTTGCGCACGGTCGACCATTGCAGGCCGGAACCGTTGGCTGCCATGGTGCCGGCGACGCCGGACGACAGCACGTGCGTCGTCGACACCGGCAGGCCGAAACGGTCGGCCATGCCGATGGTGATCATCGCGACAAGCTCGGCGGCGGCTCCCTGACCATAAGTCAGGTGGCTCTTGCCGATCTTCTCGCCGACGGTGACGACGATGCGCTTCCAGCCAACCATGGTGCCGAGGCCGAGCGCCAGCGCCACGGCGATCTTCACCCAGAGCGGAATGAACTTCGTCGCGTTGTCGACCGCCTTGTGATAATCGGTGACCGCCTTGAGATCGGCGTCCTGCATCGGCAGCAGCTTCTTCTTGTCGATCAGCTTCAGCGCTTCGCCGATCAGGTAGATGTCGTTGCGCGCGTTGCTGACCAGGTCGGTCGGCACGTTGTCGACCGAGGCGTAAGGCTGCAGCCCGGCGGTGGTGTTGTGGATATAGGTCTGCAGCGCGATCGTGGTCTGATCGTTCCAGCTCTTGCTGCGCACAGCCTCCTGCACGGCAGCCTTGGCAGCATTGGCATCGGCGACAGCAACGCCAGGCTTGAGGTACTTGCCCAGAGCCTGCTCGACAGACACCGAGGCCGCCTTGTAGGCGTCGAGATAGTTGATGTCGGGCGTGCGGTTGAGCGCGTAAGCTGTCGGCACCACGCCGATCAGGATAAGCATGATCAGCCCCATGCCCTTCTGACCGTCATTGGAGCCGTGCGCGAAGCTGACGCCGGTGCAGGTGAAGATCAGCAGCGCGCGGATCCACCATGGCGGCGGCGCATTGCCCTTCGGCGCTTCATAGAGCGCCGGATTGCGCACCAGGAGCTTCATGGCATAGAGCAGGATGGCGGCGGCGAAGAAGCCGACGATCGGCGAGACCAGCAAGGTGATGCCGACATTGGTCGCCTGCCCCCAGTCGACACCGCTGGTGGCGCTTCCGGCCGGGGCCATGAACTGGTTGGCGAGGCCGACGCCGATGATCGAGCCGACCATCGTGTGCGAGCTCGAAGCCGGCAGGCCGAGAAACCAGGTGCCGAGGTTCCACAGGATGGCGGCGACCAGAAGGGCGAACACCATGGCGAAGCCGGATGACGAGCCGACCTGCAGGATGAGCTCGACCGGCAGCAGCGACAGGATGCCGAAGGCCACCGCGCCGCTCGAGGTCAGCACCCCGAGGAAATTGAAGACGCCCGACCACATGACGGCGAATTGGCCGGCAGCGAGCGCGTGTAGATGACGGTGGCGACCGCGTTGGCGGTATCGTGGAAGCCGTTGACGAATTCGAAGCCCAGCGCGATCAGAAGCGCGATGCCAAGCAGGATCCAGGGCACCGTCTTGGCGATGGCCAGATCCTGGCTGAGCGCATAGCCGACATAGACGATGCCGACGAGCACCAGCACGCCGAAGGTCGGCAGGAACCATTTGGCACCGCCCGATTGTTCCAGGGGATGATCCGGTCTCGGGATCCCCGCCTCACTCGAAACTACGTCCACCATTGTCCCACTCCTTTTGCATTGCAGCAAAGAACCGGGAAGGACGCTATGTCCCTAGAATGAAGCTGGTGTGACGCTCTTAACCGTTTGGTCACCACCACTACCAAGCCGTTTGGTCACCACCAAACCGTTGGTGACCTATCCGGCTATCTTCAGGAGCGAGGACACCAGAAGCTTGCGCTCGTCTTCTGAGAGCACGTCTGAATCAAACAGATTCATGCTGCGCATCCCTTCGATGGCGAGAAAGCAGACCAGCAGCGAGCCGAGGTCGTCCGTCTCCCCCTTCAGCCTTTCGAACAGCTGGCGCTTGAAGGCCTTGATCGGTGTCAGAAAATCGGGATCCTCCGCAATCGCGGAGAACATCCAGGACGCCGACGGTTTCGGCCGCTCGCAGTCGTCGGCCGACAGCTTGATATAGGCTGAGAGGACGCTCTCGTGGCCGGCCTCGGTGGCGCGCGTTTCCAGCGCCTTCTGGAAGTCGCTGAGATAGCTTTCGACCAGGCCCTGCATCAGCTTGGCCTTGGTCGGAAAATTATAGAGCAGGCCGCCTTTCGACACTCCGGCGCGGCTGGCGACCGCCTCGAGCGACAGGCTTCCCGGGCCTGCCTCGCGCGCTACGTCGGCGGCGGCGGCAAGTATCTTTTCGCGTGAGTTCGCCCTAGGTACTCTCATCGCGCTCCCCGTACATTAGCTTAGGCGGAATTGACAAGACCGTCCAGCCGGTACAGTAAAGCGCGCCGATTTGAAATCGGGACTTATCGTCGATATGTGTCCCGGCATCGATTGTTTTGCCGGTTGCCGGCTCGAGGGGACTGTCCGTGAAGCGCTTTTTCATCATCGCCGGATTTTTGCTGCTGCTTGCCTTGGTGTGCGTCGGCATCGTTGGTTTCAACTTCATGCGCGACGCCGGCATCAAGCAGTATTTCGCTACCATGAAGCCGCCGGCCGCGACGGTGTCGACAGTGACGGTCAAGCCTTCGGTATGGACCCCCGGCATCGAGGCCATCGGCACCGTCAACGCCGTGCGGGGCGTCGATCTCACCCTCGAGACGAGCGGCATCGTCAGGGACATCCTTTTCCACGCCAACCAGAAGGTTGCCGCCGACGCGGTGCTGGTGCAGCTCGACGATGCCGTCGAGAAAGCCGATCTGGTGGCGCAGAAGGCGCAGGCCGCCTCGGACCAGGCGGCGCTGACCCGCGCGATCGAATTGCAGCGGCGCGGCGTCGGCACCGACGCGACGCTTGACGCCGCGCGTGCTGCGGCGGACGCCTCGGCCGCGCAGGTCAACAAGCTGCAGGCAGTGCTCGACCAGAAGCAATTATCCGCGCCATTCGGCGGCACGGTCGGTATCCCGAAGATCGACATCGGCCAGTATCTGGCGCCAGGCAACGCGGTGGTGACGATCCAGGACCTGGACACGATGCGGGTCGACTTCACGGTACCCGAACAGCAGCTGCCGCTGCTTAAGATCGGCCAGACCATCAAGCTCGGCACCAATCTCGCCGATATGTCATTTGCCGGCTCCATTCGCGGCATCGACCCCAAGATCGATCCCGCCAGCCGGCTGGTCTCGATTCGCGGCGAGGTCGCCAATCCGGAAGGCAAGCTGACGCCTGGCCAGTTCGTCCAGATCCGTGTCGAGCTGCCGCAGGAAAACAATGTCATTTCCGTGCCGCAGACGGCGGTGACGACCAGCCTCTATGGCGATTATGTCTTCGTGGTCGAGCCGGCGAAGCCCGCAGCCGCTGCCGCGCCGGCGAAGCCGGATGAGCAGAAGGTTAGCGCCGATAAGGCGGCCGGCGATGCCGCCAAGCCGCAGGCGGACGCCACCAAGCCAGCCGACAACGCCGCAAAGCCGGCGGACGCGAAGCCGGCCGACAAAGCGGCCGGCGACGCCGCCAAGCCGGCCGAGGCCGCGCAGCAGCCTGCGCTCACCATCTCGCAGGTCTTCGTCAAGCTCGGCCGCCGCAACAACGGCATGGTTGAGATCGTCGAGGGCCTCAAGGACGGCGACCAGGTCGTCACGGCCGGCCAGAACCGGCTCTTCAACGGCATGTCGGTTGCCGTCGACAACACCATCGATCCCAGCAAATCGGCGAACAAACAGGTTCAGCAATGAGCTTTTCCGACCTTTTCATCCGCCGGCCCGTGCTGTCGACGGTGCTGGCCTGCCTGATCCTGCTGCTCGGTTTCCAGGGCATCTTCGGCCTGTCGATCCGTCAATATCCTAAGGTTGACGAGACGGCGATCACCATCACCACGGCCTATCCCGGCGCCAGTGCCGACCTGATCCAGGGCTTCATATCGGCCCCGATCGCGCGCGCCGTCGCCTCGACCGAAAACATCGATTACGTCACCTCGTCCAGCCGTCCGTCCTCGAGCACGGTCACGGTGCAGATGAAGCTCGGCTCCAATCCGGACGTCGCGCTGGCAGAGGTGCTGTCCAAGGTCCAGGGCGTGCGCGGCACCTTGCCGGACGCCTCCAAGGATCCGGTCATCGTCAAGGGCACCGGCCAGCAGTTCGCGATGATGTACATCTCGATGCAGAACCCGAACATGACGAAGGAGCAGCTCACCGAATATATCGAGCGCGTCATCCGGCCTCGCATCTCGACCGTGGAAGGTGTCGCCGACGTCCAGATCTTCGGCGCCCAGGAATATTCCATGCGCGTCTGGATCGACCCGATCAGGCTTGCCGCCCGCGGCGCCACCGCCGTGGACGTGCTGACCGCGATCAACAACTCGAACTTCCTGTCGGCGCCCGGCAACACCGAGAACGAATATGTGGTCTCCTCGATCACCGTGCATTCGACCCTGCAGACGCCTGAGGCCTTCGCCCAGCTCCCGATACGCTCGACGGATGGCCAGGTGGTGCGCCTGCGCGACGTCGCGCATGTCGAGCTCGGCGCGAAAAACACCGACACCAGGGTGAGCTTCAACGGCAAGCCGGGAACCTTCCTGGCCATCTTCCCGACGCCTGCGGCCAACCCGCTGACGACCGCCGCCGCGGTCACCCGGCTCGTGCCGCAGATCCAAGAGACGCTGCCGAAAGGCATGACGATCGAGGTCGTCTACGACGCCACTGGCCAGATCAGCGCCTCGATCGAGGAAGTGTTCAAGACCATCGGCGAAGCCGTCGCCATCGTCATCGTGGTCATCCTCCTGTTCCTGGGCTCGTTCCGCTCGGTGATGATGCCGATCGTGACGATCCCGCTGTCGCTGATCGGCGTCTGCTTCATCCTGTTTGCGGTCGGTTATTCGATCAACCTTCTGTCGCTGCTGGCCATGGTGCTGGCGATCGGCCTTGTCGTCGACGACGCCATCGTGGTGGTGGAGAACATCCACCGCCACATGGAGGAAGACGGCATGTCGCCGATGCAGGCGGCCTTCAACGGCATGCGCGAGATCGCGACGGCCATCGTGGCGATGACCATCACGCTGGCCGCCGTGTTCGCCCCGCTTGCCTTCACCGGCGGCCTGACCGGCGCGCTGTTCCGCGAATTCGCGGTGACGCTGGCCGGCTCGGTGGTGTTGTCGGGCGTGATCGCCATGACCATCACGCCGATGATGTCCGCTCGCCTGCTGAAGCCGGGCCAGCACGGCCGCTTCCAGCGGATCGTCGACGGAACCTTCAGCCGCATCGAGCGCGTCTACGAACGGGCGGTCACCGCTTCGCTCAGGAACCGCCCGGTGACGCTGATCATCGTTGTCGCTCTCGTGGCGCTGACCGGCTTCATGTTCACCAAGACCTCGACGGAGCTGGCGCCGGAAGAAGATCAAGGTTTCCTGCTCTCGATCGTCACCGCGCCGCGCTATGCGACATCGGATTACACCGAGGCCTACGTCAATCAGATGCTTGGCCTTGTGAAGGACATTCCCGAGACCAGGGCGCAATTCTCTGCCGTCGCCTTCGGCGGCGCGACCAACGGTGCCTTCGTCGGCTTCGCCTTCAAGGATTGGGCAGAGCGCAAGCGCAGTTCGAAGGAGCTCCAGGCCGACATTCAGGGCCGCCTCGCCAAGGTCGCCGGCGTCGAAGCCTTCGTCTTCGCGCCGCCGACGCTGCCCGGCTCCGGCGGCGGCCTGCCGATTTCCATGGTGGTGCGCTCCACCGGAGCTCCCTCGGAGGTCTTCGAGCAGGCGGAGAAGATCAAGAGCAAGGCGCAGGCTTCCGGCCGCTTCATCGTCGTGCAGAACTCGATGTCTTACGATGCGCCGCAGGTGACCGTGACCATCGACCGCGAGCGCGCAGCAGCATTGAACCTGCCGATCGCGGATATCGGCAATACGCTGACGCTGCTTGTGGGCGGCTCCGAAGTGGCGCAGTTCGACCGCGACTCCAACAGCTACGACATCATCCCGCAGGTGCCGCAGGAATTCCGCGACAATCCCGACAAGCTCGGCGAGTATTTCGTGCGCAGTGTCGACGGCAAGATGGTGCCGCTGTCGGCGGTCGTGAAGATCTCGACCAATGCCTCGCCGGCGGCCATCGAGCAGTTCAACCAGCTGAACTCCTCGACGATCTCGGCCTTGCCTCTGCCTGGCGTGACCACCGGCGACGGACTGAAGGTGCTGGAGGATCTCGCTAAGGAGACCCTGCCCGACACCTTCTTCGTCGACTATTCCGGCCAGTCGCGGCAGGAGAAGGAGCAGGGCAACACCATCCTGATCGCCTTCGCGGCGGCGGTGATCGTCATCTACCTGGTGCTGGCGGCCCAGTTCGAGAGCTTCCGCGATCCGCTTATCATCATGATGGCGGTGCCGCTGTCGATCTTCGGCGCGATCGTGCCGCTCAACATCGGCCTGGGGACGCTGAACATCTACACCCAGGTCGGCCTGATCACGCTCATCGGCCTGATTACCAAGCACGGCATTCTGCTGGTGGAATTCGCCAACCAGCAGCGTGAAATCCATGGCATGCGGCGCCGCGACGCCATCATCGCTTCGGCCAAGGTGCGCCTGCGGCCGATCCTGATGACCACGGCGGCCATGGCGCTCGGCGTCGTGCCGCTGATCGTCTCCAGCGGCGCCGGTGCAGCCGCGCGCTATTCAATGGGCCTGGTCATCTTCACCGGCATCCTGGTCGGCACCATGTTCACGCTCTTCGTCGTGCCGATGTTCTACACCTTCATCGCCAGCAAGGACCTGCCGCATCTCGCCGAGAAGCCCGATCCGAATCTGATGCCGGCGCTGCCGAGCTGAGACGACAACCGAAGCGAAAAACAAAAGAGGCCGGAATTTCCGGCCTCTTTTTTTGGCGGCTGCCTCACAGCTTCGCGATCGGTGGAAGGCGGCAACCTGCCTGCTACTCTTACCCAGCCGGTTACTTGGCCAAGCCTTATTTGACAATGACGATGCTGGTGTTGCCGGGGCCGAAGGCCTCGACCAACTGATAGAAATCGGCCGCAGCATCGGGATGCAGCCGCACGCAGCCATGCGAAGCGGGGCGGCCGAGACGGCTGACGGCATAGGTGGCGTGGACCGCGTAGCCGCCGCTGAAAAACACCGAATGCGGCATCGGCGCGTTGTCGTATTTTTTCGAATACCACATCTCATGCAGGCGGGTCGGCTTGAACGAGCCGGTCGGCGTGATGTGCCTTTTGTCGCCGGTCGACACCTTCCAGATATAGGTCGGGCGGCCATCGACCGTGACTTCCATGATCTGCTGCGACAGCGAAACCTTGGCGACGAGCTGGTTGGCGTGGGCGGCATTGCCGGCGCCGAACAGAAGCGCCGCGCCGGTGAGCGCGGCGGCGGTGATGTTGATGAGCTTGGCGGAATTGGCGGAGTGCATGACGATCCCTCTGTTTTTTGCCGTTGTGTCCGGCTTCAATTTCGATGGGGCCTTATCGTGCTCGTCCGTTTCAGACCTATTTCGCTTAATACTCGTTTCTGTTTCGAATTCGTTTCTGCAAATTAACAGCGTGGCCGGTTGAGCAGTACCGCGGCCTTGCGAGAGGTGGCGGTCAGGCGTCGCACAATCGGCTTCGGCCAGAAACGAAAGTTCATTTCGTATGTATATGAAAGACTAGGCCCCACTTTCGAAACCGATCTGCAACAAAATGCATCTGCGGCGGCATGATTTGGATACAGGCCGGCATCAAATTTGACGCAACGGGAACAGACATCCACAAATGAAAATGGGCAGGAAATCGAAACTCCGCTCCTGGTTTCCCAGGATCAGCGTCGCGGCGATCGTGCTCGGCGGCGCCGGCTCGGTAGCCGGCAAGCCGGCGACGACGCTGGCGGCGATGACTTCCGGCGAGGTTTCGACGCTGCACATGGCTCTGTTCATCGCCACGGTCTGGATTTTGTCCAGCCTGCGCGTCCACCGGCTGAAGGCCTTCTGGCGGGTCGGCCTCCGGTTGATGAGGACGCGCGGCCCCTCCGGCTACTTGCTGCCGAGAGGACCGAAGGCCCGCGCCGCAGCGGGGGGCTCCGTCAGCGGCGCGGGCGCTTCGGGAGTTTCCTGAAGCCCGATTTCGAGATCGAGGATTTGAAGAGATGAAGACGAAATTTGCCGCCTCGGTGCTTTCCGCGCTGCTTTACGCGCAGGGTTTGCTGGGCTTTGCCGCTCTTGCGACGGTATTGCTCAAGGAGCGCGCCCAGGCCGGGATAACCGTCAGCGCGAACGTTCCAACTGGACCCTCGGTCATCGTCGTGCGCTGAACGCCAGGCGTTGTCGGACCCAAAATGACCACCGCTTTGGGGAAGCCGATGCTCAAAAGCCTCGCTGATCAAAGCTTACTCTTTGCGTGGAACCGGCGGATCGAAACGATAGCCGGCACCCCTGATGGTGGTGATGGTCTCGGTGTCGAGCTTGCGGCGCAGCCGCACGATGCGCGAATCAATCGAACGGTCGAAAGCATCTGCATTCTCCGCCGGCGCCGCGGCAATGATATCGTCGCGCGTCAGCACCTTGCGCGGGCTGGCCAGGAACAGCTTGAGCAGCGCCACCTGGCCCGGGGAAAGCTGCTCCTCCGCGCCCGAGCGATGCATCACCATGGCCGACCGCAGGTCGACGGTGGCGTTTTCCAGTACGACCAGCTCGCCGCCGGCCCTGCCGCGTCTCATCAGCAGGCCGCCGATGCGCGCGGCAAGCTCGCGCACGTTGAGCGGGCTTTCGATGACGTCGGCGGCACCCAGCTCGAGCGCCAGCACCTTGTCGACAAGGTCGCGCGGCCGGCAGATCAGGATGAAGTCGGGACCGCCCTCGCCACCCCCGCCCTGGCTGCTGTAACGCCTGAGCAGTTCGCGGCCCTCGGCCTGGGTGACGTCGTCGCCGACGACCACGACATCGATGCCGCCGGCCGAAAGCAGCGTCTCCGCCTCCCAGGGCTGGCGCGCCTGGCGCACATCGTGCCCGCGCCGTTCGAGATGGTCGGCGAGATTTTTGGCCACCACCTCGGCGACGGACACAAGCGCAATGACGGATCGTGCGGCCATTTTCTTCACCCCGCCACAGACAACTCGAGATGAGTGCTGGACATCATGTTTATACCCAATCTACTTTCTGCTGAAAGCGGGAGCGAGCTCGTCGTGAAGGCACGCATCATCGTCGTCGAGGACGAACCGGATCTGAGGGAGGCTGTGGCCGAATATCTCGGCGCCAGCGGCTATGACGTCGTGACGGCCGAGAATGCGGCCGCCGCGCGCGCGCTGTTCGAGGCGCAGTCCTTCCACCTCGCCATTCTCGACATCGCCATGCCTGGCGAGGACGGGCTGTCGCTCGGCCGCTGGCTGCGCTCGAAAACGCAGATCGGCGTCATCTACGCCACGGCCGCCGGCACCGCGCTTGACCGCATCGTCGGGCTGGAGCTCGGCGCCGACGATTATATAGTCAAGCCGTACGAATTGCGCGAGGTGCTGGCGCGGGTGCGCAGCGTGCTGCGCCGCGTGCCGCAGCCGGCCGAGCCGCAGGCGGCGAAGGCCGAAACCGCAAATCGCCGTTTCGTGAATTTCGGCGGCTTCCAGGCCGATTTTGACGGCCGTCTGGTCATCGGCGCCGATGGCGCGGTGATCGAGATGGCCAAAAGCGAGTTCGACGTGCTCGAGGTTTTTCTCACCCGCGCCAACCGGCTTCTAACGCGAGCGGCGATTTCGGAAGCGATCGGCTTCGTCGAGGATCCGGAATCCTCGCGCGCGGTCGACATCCGCATCATGCGGTTGCGAAAGAAGATCGAGGCCGACCCCGCCAATCCGAAATTCCTGCGTACGGTGCGCGGCGAAGGCTATATCTTCTCGCTGCCGAGCGGCGACGCCAACTAGAGCATTCCGGGAATGGCATGAAACGGCTAGGCTCGGCGCCTTGGCCGTAGCCTTCCGTCCGGAATTGCGTCAAAACAAAGCGGTAGAGCGGTTCGCCGTTTCCGTGGAACGGAGGGACGCTCTGAACGACCGACGTCCGGGCCTTGGATGACCATGACTGCTGATGCAGCACGCACCGATACGAATGGCTCGCGTCCGGGCGGCGCCGCCATGGCGGCTGTCCATGTCGTGCGCCGCCTGCGCGAGGCAGGCGACTGGCAGCGCGAGATGGACGACATACTAGCGACGATGTGCCGCAAGATGGATTGCCAGCGCGGCATCCTTTTCCGCCTGCGTGAATTGCCGGGCGAAGGCTTCGCCCAGTCCGTCGCCGCTTATTGGATCGATCCTGACTTCGGCGGCGAGCTGGCCTCGCCCACGGTGATCATGCAGTCGATCATCAACTCGGACTCGCTGCTGGAGCAGTTGCAGGAGGACGAGCGGCAAGGCAAGATTTTCTCCGGCCACACGCGCGACCTCGAGGGTTTCCTGCGGGCCGATTTCGAGAAGCAGAACATCAAGTCGTTCCTGTCCGTCTCCGTTTTCGCGCATGGCCACCTTTGGGGCACGCTGGCCATCAATGACTGCATCGCTGAGCGCGAATGGACGGATGAGGAAGAAGCGACGCTGCACATCATCGCTTTGGCGATCGGCGACGCCATCGAGCGCTCGCCATCGGAAGCGCATGCCAGTGAAGTGATCCGCCGCACCATGCTGCAGGCCTCACTGGACGCCATCATCGTCATCGACGAGACGGGTTCGATCATCGAGTTCAATCCGGCCGCCGAGAAGATGTTCGGCTTCCAGCGCAGCGCAATCCTCGGCAAGGACCTGCTCGATACCATCGTTCCGCTATACTACCGCAAAGGCTATGCCTCTGGCGCCGAATACATGGCTGGCCGCGGCGCGCCGATGGTCGGCCAGCGGCTGGAGACCGTCACGCAGAACGCTGCCGGCGAGATTTTCCCGATCGAGCTGACGGCGACCGAGATGCGGGTTGCCGACCGCCGCCTGATCTTCGGCTCGATCCGCGACCTGCGCGAAAAGCTGCAGGCCGAGGAAGAGATCAATCGTCAGCGCGAGAAGCTGCACCAGAACGAGAAGATGGCGGCGATGGGCTCGCTGCTTGCCGGCGTCTCGCATGAGCTCAACAACCCGCTGGCGGTGGTTGTGGCGCAGTCGACGCTGCTGCACGAATTCGCCGGCGATCCGCAGACCAAGGTCCGCGCCGAGAAAGTGCGCGCCGCCGCCGAGCGTTGCGGCCGCATCGTCAAGAGCTTCCTGTCGATGGTGCGCCTACACCCGACCGAGCAAGCCGAGACCGATCTCAACCAGGTGGTGCGCTCGGCGCTCGAAGTCACCGCCTATGGCGCGCGCTCCAGCGGCATCATCATCGACACCGATTTCACCGGCGGGCCGCTGCTTGCCATGGCCGACGCCGACCACATCACGCAGGTCGCAGCAAACTTCCTCATCAACAGCCAGCATGCGCTTGCCGGCATCGCCGGCGAACGGCGCATCAAGGTGCGGACGTTCCGCAACGAGCACGGCAATCCGGGCTTCTCGGTCGAGGACAACGGCCCGGGCATCCCCGCGGCGATCCGCTCGCGCATCTTCGAATCCTATTTCACCACCAAGCCGGTCGGCGTCGGCACCGGCATCGGCCTGTCGATCTCGAAATCGATCGTCGAGCGCCACAAAGGCAACATCTGGTTCGAGGAGGTCGAGCCGCAAGGTGCGCGCTTCGTCGTGCAGTTGCCGGCGATCGCGGGCGGCAGCGCCGCGCCTGGCGAAGGTCCGGCGCGTTCAAGCGGGCTGCGCCACGCACTGGTGATCGACGACGAGCCGGACGTCGCCGGCTCGTTGTCCGACATACTCGAACTGATGGGCGTGAAGTCGCGCGTCGTGGCAAGCTGGACATCGGCGGCGGACGTGTTGAACGGCTACATGCCGCCGGACATCGTTTTTTCCGATCTGCGCATGCCGGGCATCAGCGGCATTGCGATCTACCGCGAACTGCTTGCTCAGCGGCCCGCGCTGGCGCAGCGCTTCGTGCTGGTCACCGGCGATCTGATCGGTGCCAAGGCGGAAATCGAAGCGCTGCCGCCGCAGCAGCGCCCGCACATCCTGGAAAAGCCATTCTCGACGCTCGACGTCCGCGGCATCCTCTCGACCATTGCCGACGAAGCCGCCGCCGACAACGGCGCCCACATCTAAAGCGGGCCGACTACGCGGCCGAGCTCTCATGAGCGCCGCCGCGGGGTCTGTTGAGATTCAGGTCAGGCCGAGCCGAGAAGGATGGATTCCGAGAACCGGAGCGGAGCGTACTTTCAGTACGTGAGCACCGGAAGCGCAGGAAGCTGCCCTTCGCAGGCCGGCCTCACCTGAATATCGACAGGCACCAAAAAAAGAGGCTCCCGACCGATTTCCACGGCGGGAGCCTGACTGGAGCGCAGGAGGGCGCGCTCAGGGGAGGTCTTAAAAAACGTTCGGCGTGTTGGTGAGCGGCGCGGCGTTGGCGATCATGCGCACCGCGCGCTCCCTGTGCTGGCCGGACTGCTCGGCGATGGCGCGCAGGCACTCAAGGCTCTCGGCGCCCCAGTTCTGACCCTTGCAGGCAAAGTCGATCGTGGATTCCGGCAGGCGAGCGGTCTTGAGCGTGGTCTGCGCGCCCTCGACGACATTGGCCGGCGGATTGATCGAGGCGAAAGCCGGCCCTGAGGCAGGCGCGGCCAGCATGGCGACAAAGGCGCAGGCGCCGATCAGCATGAACATCGCCATCGGATGGTCGCTGGCGCGCTGCCGCAGCGCAAGCTTCGGCCGGCGGTCATTGCGTTGCGGTCCATGCAGGCGGCGATTGGCATCGGTGGTGCGAACTTTCGCAAACATCGGTTGCTCCCTTCGTTGTCTTTCTTTTTTGCTATGAAACGAACATAATCGCACCAGGTAACTGCCGGATGGTCGGCGATGATTGCCTGTGTAACAGGATTGAAACAGATGCCGGGGGCGCCAGCCTTCCCAATCCGAGGCAACCATTCGAGCGGCCATCGAAATGGTCGGCGCAGATATGCGCCTGCCGTGCCGGCCCGACTGTAAACAGCCTCACACAGCAACGCCTGAATCGAGCGCTCCGCCGCTGTCTACGCACGCCCGTGACCGTCGAAACAGGCCTTCTCCGAGACGGGTATCCGCCTTCTGAATTACCCTTCCGCTTCCTCAATTAAGACCCGGATTTTCCGGGATTTTTCCAGCCCGGGCGGGGCCGGATTTGCCGCCATGGAATTTTCATATTTCCGCAAGCCATTGCATTTCAATGAAAAATATGCTTATATTGAATGAGCATTCAACAAAAAGCAGAGCATATCCATGAACCCGCACCTCCGTGACGTGGCGATCCCCAACGATTGGGACCGGCGGGGTTTGCCGGGGTGGAGCTACCATTCCAACGCCGTTCTCGAGCTTGAGAAGGAGTACGTCTTCCGCAACCACTGGCAGATTGCCGGCCACGTTTCCGACGTGCCCAATTCCGGCGACTATCTGACCATGGATGTCATCGGCGAGCGCGCCCTGATCGTGCGCGGCAAGGACGGCGTCGTGCGCGCCTTCAACAACATGTGCCGCCACCGAGGCAGCCGCGTCGTCGCCGACAGCCAGGGCACCTGCAAGAACGCCCTGGTGTGCCCATTCCATGGCTGGGTCTACAATCTCGACGGCACGCTGCGCGGTGCTGCCCGTCCGCGTTCCTTTCCCGAGCTCGACAGGACCGAGTTCGGCCTGATGCCGCTCGACCTCGAAATCTGGATGGGCTTCATTTTCATCCGCTTCCGCAAGGGCGGCCCGCAGCCTTCGGTGGCCGAGCTGCTGAAGCCGATCGAGGCCGAGATGGCGCATTACAATGTCGCCGACATGGTCCCGTCCTGGGGCATCTGGACCCAGAAATCGCCGGTCAACTGGAAGTCGGTGCGCGACGTCGACAATGAAGGCTACCACGTCGCCATGGCCCATCCCGCGTTGCAGGACCTCTATGGCGAGACCTATTTTGACGAGCCCTTCATCAACGGCGTGTCGCGGTCCCTCGCCACCTACAATCCGCATGCCGGGCGGCGCTGGAGCGTTCGCGAGTACATCAAGCTCGCGCCCGAGGCCACGCATCTGCCGGAACATCTGCGCAAGGCCTGGATCTATTACGGCATCTTCCCCAACAACGCGCTGTCGATCATGCCGGAATCCGTCCAGTTCTATCAGGAGTTCCCGCTGTCGACCGGCGAGACGCTGCTGCGCGGCGCCATCTACCGCTACAAGGACGAGACGCGCCAACAGGCGGCGGCCCGCTACCTCGCCTATCGCATCGACCGCGACACCATGAACGAGGACGTGCAGCTCTCGGTGTGGTCGAACGAATCCATGCTGTCGGAAGCCTTCGAGGGCTTTTACCTCTCCGACCTCGAATACGGTGTGCGCACCCACCACGACCATTTGCGCAGGCAGGTCCCGGTGCTCAATCTGGAGACGCCGCCCGAGGAGAAGGACATGTGGGGGCTGAACGAGGCGCTAAGGTCGAGGGGATGAGCTCGCACCTTCTCGCCGTTCCACGGGGAGAAGGAAAAGGGCCGTCACCCCCGCCAGACCCCTTCCTTCCTTAAATCATCCATGGTGCGTGAAATACCTTCGCGCAGGATCGCCACCATGTCGTCGACCTGCTCGCGGCTGATGATCAGCGGCGGCGACATCACGCACATATTGATCAGCGGCCGCACCAGAAGCCCTAGCTCGTGGCAATGCACATCGATGCGTTTGCCCACATTCTTGTCGAGCTGCAGCGGATCCTTGCTGTCGCGGTCGGCGACGCATTCGACGCAAGCCATCAGCCCGACGCCACGCACCTCGCCGACCAGCGGCAACTCTTCCAGCGTCTTAAGTCGCGCCTGGAAATAGGCCGCGATCTCGCGCGTGTGGGCGAGCACGCCCTCTTCCAGCAGATCGAGATTCTTCAGCGCGACGGCGCAGCCGATCGGATGGCTGGTGTAGGTGAGCCCATGGCCGAACAGCGCATCGGGATGGTTGGAGCGGCGCAGCTCTTCGAGCAGGCGCTCGGAGATGATGACGCCGCCGAGCGGGAAATAGCCCGATGTGACGCCCTTGGCGAAGGTGATCATGTCCGGGTCGATGCCGAACACGTCGCCTGAGGCAAAGATATGGCCGAGCCGTCCGAAGCCGGTCACCACCTCGTCCGAGACATAGAGGATGTCGTTCTCGCGGCAGATCTCGCGGATACGCTTCAGGTACCCGTCCGGCGGCACGATGACGCCTCCAGAAGCCTGTACCGGTTCGCCGACAAAAGCGCCGATGCGCTCCGCGCCGACGCGCGCGACGGTGTCGCGGAACTGGTCGACCAGGAAATCGATGAAGGCGGCGATGCTCATCTCCTTCGGCCGCCGGAACGGGTCGGGCGAGGACAATTTGACCACCAGATCGTCGGCGCCGTCCATCCAGTCGCGGTCACGCGGCCGGCCGTTGAGCGAGGCCGACAGATAGGTCGAGCCATGATAGGCGCCGCCGCGGCTGAGGATCAGCTTCTTCTCCGGCCGTCCGCGCACATTGTTATAGAACTGCATGAAGCGCAGCGCCGTCTCCACCGCCGAAGAGCCGCCGGTGGTGAAGAAGGTGTGGCTGAGATCGCCAGGTGCCGCATCGGCGATGCGCCGGGCAAGCTCGGCCGAGGGCGCGTTCATCGTATACCAAGGCGTGTTGTAGGAGAGCGCCATCGCCTGGTCGTACATGACCTTGGCCAGCTCTTCGCGGCGATGGCCGACATTGATGCACCACATGCCGGCCGGGCCGTCGATGAGGCGCTTGCCGGAAGCGTCGGTGATGTAGATGCCGTGGCCCTCGCCGATCAGCGCGCGCGCCTCGTTGCCGACCGAGCCGGCATAGGGCCAGGGCTGCAAGAGATGGCGCTTGGCGAGCTCGACCGCGTCGTCATCGCCGGCATCGATGAGTTCGCTTGCCTTGATCTTGCTTTGAGCCGCCATTTTCGCCTCGCATCTGCCAGGTTTTTGAATTTCCACCGGATATCAAATTGCGCGGAAAACCATGGAAACTCAGCTTTTCATCACTTCATTTTGAATATCCGTTCAATCAATATCGCAGAAATAGCGCTTGATTTCAATCGGCGGATGCGCTCATGATGAAAGAAAGCCGGCAAGCCAGGGAGCGATCGCGCTCCAAGCATAATTCGGGAACAGGCAGCCGGCGCCACGAATGGGAAGGCGCATGGCGGGACAGTCCGAGCCAGCTACCGAAATCACGCCCGGAGCGCTGCAATGACGGTTGCCGCGGAAGGGTCGCCCCCGTTGCGCATGGCGGGATCGAGACGAAGGCCCCTTCTGCAATCGGAAGCCGTCCAGGGCTTTGCCCTGATCAGTCCCACCTTCGTCTACGCTCTCATTCTCCTCGTCCTGCCGATCCTGGTCGTCATCGCCCATTCCTTCTGGACGCAGAACTATCTCACCATCGACCACACATTCACGCTCGAGAATTACCGGATCGCGCTGACCGAGCCGATCTACCGCGACCTGCTCTGGCGCTCGCTCTACATCTCGCTGACCGTCAGCCTGTTGACCGTGGCTCTGGCCTATCCGATTGCCTATTTCATTTCCTTCCATGGCGGCCGACACAAGAGCTTGTGGCTGTTCCTCATCACCATCCCGTTCTGGACCAGCTACCTGCTGCGCGTGATGTCGTGGAAGGTGATCCTCGGCTATAATGGCGTGCTCAACTCCGGCCTGATGGGCCTCGGCATCATCGACGAGCCGTCGACGGCGCTGCTCTACAATTCCACCGCCGTCATCATCACGCTGACCCATGCCTGGGCGACCTTCGCGATCCTGCCGATCTTCGTTTCGCTGGAGAAGGTCGACCGGACCCTGGTCGAAGCGGCGACCGACCTCGGCGACGGGCCGCTGCGCTCCTTCCTACGCGTCACCCTGCCGCTGTCGGCGCCCGGCGTCATCTCGGCGGCGCTGATCGTCATGATCCCGACAGTCGGCGACTACGTCACGCCGAAGCTCGTCGGCGGCAAGGACGGCGTCATGATCGCCAACGCAATCCAGGCGCAATTCGGCAAGGCGTCAAACTGGCCGCTGGGTGCAGCACTTTCCGTCACCACGATGATTATCGTCTCGTTGATGGCCGGCGCCACTGTGCTGGTCTTCCGCGCCCTGCAGAGGCTGGCACGATGACGGCGATCAGACGTTACCTGCCCGGCTGGCTGTCGAGCTATGCCGCCCTCTATCTGCTGTTCCTTTACCTGCCGGTGGTCTTCCTGCCGATCTTCTCGGTCAACACGGCGGCGACGCCCAAATTCCCGCTCGAGGGCGTCACCCTGCACTGGTACGAAGACCTGCCGCGCACGCCGGCGCTGATCGACGCCACCTGGAACAGCCTCATCGTCGGCGTCTCCGCCTCGATCCTGTCGACGGTGCTGGGCATCCTCGCCGCCCGCTCGATCACCCGTTACCGCTATCCCAGCCGCCGCGCCATCAACGGACTGATCATGGCGCCGCTGGTGCTTCCCGAAGTGATCGTCGCTATCTCGATGCTGCTGGTCATGCTGCAGCTCGGCCTGAGCCTGTCGCTGTTCACCGTGGTGCTTGGCCATGTGCTGGTCTGCATTCCCTATTCGATGACCGTGCTGACCTCCGGTTTCGAGGGTTTCGATCGCAGCCTCGAGGAGGCCTCGGCCGATCTCGGCGAGAGCGCGTTCGGCACCTTCCGGCGCGTGACGTTGCCGATGGTCGCGCCGGCGATCATCTCCAGCCTGCTCGTCTGCTTCACCATCTCGCTCGACGAATTCATCATCGCCTTCTTCCTCACCGGCACCGAGGCGACGCTGCCGATCTACATTTGGGGCCAGTTGCGGTTTGCGGCCAAGCTTCCCGGCGTGCTGGCGCTCGGCACGTTGCTGCTCTTCGCGTCGTTCCTGCTGATGACGATTGCCGAAATCCTGCGCCGCCGTGCGGCGAGACGCACCCAGAACGAGGGAGGCCTCTATGCTTGAGCGGGTCCAGTCCGAGCGCACGCAATCGGATCGCACCATGATCGAGATCCGCGACGTTACCCGCAGCTACGGCTCCTTCAAGGCGCTGGACAATGCCTCGCTGGCGATCAGGGAGGGCGAGTTCTTCTCCCTGCTCGGGCCCTCGGGCTGCGGCAAGACCACGCTCTTGCGCATGATCGCCGGTTTCGACACGCCGACCAGCGGCTCCATCGCCGTCGACGGCCAGCCGATGGACGGCATTCCCGCCAACCGCCGGCCGACCAACATGGTCTTCCAGAGCTATGCGATCTTCCCGCATCTCAATGTCGAGCAGAATGTCGCCTACGGCCTGAAGCGGCTGAAGCTCGACGCCGGCGCGGAGAAGCGCCGCGTCGAGGAAGCGCTGGCGCAGGTCTCGCTTACCGGTCTCGGCAAGCGCCGCGCCACCGAGCTTTCCGGCGGCCAGCGCCAGCGCGTCGCTTTGGCCCGCGCGCTGGTCATGCGGCCCAAGGTGCTGCTGCTCGATGAGCCGCTCTCGGCGTTGGACAAGAAGCTGCGCGAGCAGATGCAGGTCGAACTGCGCCGCTTGCAGCAGGCGGTCGGCATCACTTTCGTGCTGGTCACGCACGACCAGTACGAGGCCCTGGCAATGTCCGACCGCATCGCCGTGATGTTCGGCGGCAAGATCGCGCAGGTCGCTTCGCCGAAGGAAATCTACCAGCGCCCGGTCAACCGCCAGGTCGCCGACTTCCTCGGCGGCATGAATTTCGTCAAGGCCGAGATCGTCGAGGAAAACGGCGCTTCGCTGGTGCTCGACACGCTGGGCTTCGGCCGCGTCAGGACCGACAAGCCAAGGGCTTTCGTGCGCAATGGCGGCGCGGCGACGCTTGGCATTCGGCCCGAGCGGCTGCGTGTATTGTGGGACAACGCAACGGCGAAGTTCGAGGTCTCAGGCAAGGTCGTCGAGCGCCACTATTTCGGCGAGATCACGCATCTGATCGTCGAGATCCCCGGACTGGAAAAGCCGCTCTCGGTGACCGAGACCAACGATTTCGGCGCCGACGACATTCCGGTCGGCGCGCCGATCCGTCTCGCCTACGACCCCGAGGCGCTGGTGGCGATGGCGGACTGAATTTTTGCAGCAGCGATGCGCCCCGCCACGATCGCGCCTTCGACATAGCCCGGGAAAGACGGCGACACTTCCGAGGCGGCGAAATAGATGGGCGGCGCGCCGGCAAGGATGACGCGCTCGGCATGCCGCGCGGTGACGTCGACGATGAGGTCGCTATAAGCGCCGCCGCTCCAGCGGTCATGCGTCCAGTCGCGCGAGCTGAAATCGACGATGTCGGCGGCCCGCGGGCCGAGCGCCTGGACAAGCCTCGCGATGATTTCCGCACGCAACGCCGCCTCGCCGAGCGTATGCCAGCGCAGCGCCAGCGGCCCGCCGACGAAGACGACAAGCGCGGCATGGTCGGCATCCGTGCTGGCGTCGCAGGCAAACAGCCCCGGCTGGTCGCGCCACATGACCATGCCGCACAGGTCGCGCTCGCGCCAAAAAGGCATTGCGTAACGCACCAGGATCTTGATCACCGCGCCGCTTTCCCAGACGCCGAGCGCGCTCGCCAGCTCAGTCGGCAAAGGCGGCGCGAAGTCGAGCTTCGCGGCCGTCGCCGGCGGCAAGGCGACCAGCGCTGCGCCCGCCTCGACAACACCGCCGGTCGAGACGACGCGAATGCCTTGCCGTCCGCGCTCGATCCGCGTCGCGGCTTCGCCCAGCCGCAGCCGGTCGCCGAGATCTGCTGCCAGATCATCGGCCAGCGACCGCATCGTCTCGCGCAGGAAATACTGCAGCTCGAACACTTCGTTGGTGATGCGGCGATCATTGTCGATCAGGTACCACAACGGCACCTTGTCCAGCGGCAGGCACCACAGGCCCTCGATCATCGAACGGAAGGCTGCCTTGGCGTCGGCCGTGTCCGCCTGGCGCTCGAGCCATGTCGCCACGGTCAACCCGGCGATCGACGGATCGTCCGGCTCGATCCCGTTCATGCGCTCGCGGATTGACATCGCGACATGATAGGTCCGCTCCGCCCGCGCCGGCGTCATCGACGGATAGGTGATGAATTCGCCCTCGACATAGGTCTCGACGAAGCTCTTGCCGTAGGCCCTCGCCAGCGCCATCACTTCGGGCATGTCCACGCACAAGAACTGGCCGCCGCTGTCGACCAATTCGCCGAGCCCATTGCGCACAGCCTCTACCCTGCCGCCGACGCGGTCGCGCGCCTCGAGCACAAGGAAATCGATACCGGCGCGCTTCAATTCGAGTGCGGTGGACAGGCCGGTGAAGCCGGCGCCGACGATGACGACGTCGGTCCTTTCGATGATGCTGCTCAATAGCCGGCCTTGATCTTCTCGAACTCGGCGATCATCTTGAGCTTGAGCTCCGAGGGCAGCGGCTGCTGGAACAGCGTCTTGTCGACCCATTTTTCCACGTTGTCGTAGCCCTTTTCCTTCAGGACCGCCGGATCGACGCCGGCCATGCCCTTGGCATTGGCCTGGCCGTAGCCCCAATCCTTGACCAGCACCTTGGCGACTTCCGGATCGTTGACGGCGTTGAGGTAGTCATAGGCTTTGTCGACGTTGCCGGGCGCGTCCTTGAACAGCACGTAGCCGCAGACCCAGGTCGAGATGCCTTCGTCAGTGTCCTTCTTGGATTTGATCGGCACGCCGGCCTTGACCGACTGCACGGTCGCATCGTTCCAGGCCCAGGCGAGGTCGACCTCGCCGCCGGAAAGCAGCTGCACGATGTCGGTGGTGTCGGTCCAGTAGGAGCGCACATTCTTGTGCACCTGGCGCAGGAAATCGGATGCCTGCTTGAACTGGTCGTCCGTCATCTTGGTCCAGTCCTTGAGCCCGATGGCGAGGCTGGCCAGCGCGTAGGCGTCGTCGACATTATCGCCGATCGAAACCCTGCCCTTGTATTTCGGATCGGCGAACGCCTTCAGCGACTGCACGTCCTTTTCGGCGATCTTGTCGGAATTGTAGGTGAGTTGGGTGTTGCCCCAGTCCCACGGCATGAACCAGGCCTTGCCGTCGGACGTCGTGGCAAGATCCTTCATCGCCATGATGCCGGGGTTGAGATCCTTCCAGCCTGCGATCTTGGAGGTGTCGAGCGGCTGCAGCAGCCCCGCCTCGCGCCACTTCACCACGCTCTGCGAGCACGGGTGGCCGAGATCGGACTTGAAGCCGGAGCGGATTTTTTCGAAGGCCTCGTCCTCGTCGCCGAAGAAGGCGAAGGTCGGCGAATCGCCGTTCTTCTCGACATACTTGCCGTGGAAGCTCGGATCCTCATAGCCGGACCAGTCGAAGACGATCAGATCCTTGTCGGCGGCGACCGCGAACGCCGCCGCCGAAGCGGCGAGCGCGCTCCCAAGCGCCAGGGTCAATGTCAGGCGTCGGCTGAGTTTCTTCATGCTGTTCCATCCTCTTTTGGTTTGCCGGTCTTATTGGCCGGCTGTTGCTAACCCGGCTTTTGCTAGCTCCAGTTCTCGCTAGCTCCAGTTCTCGCTAGCCATAGTGTTTCGGGAAGGCGGCGGCCAAAAACGCATTCGCCGCCTGCAATGCGGTCTCTCGCGTGGTGTCCTCAGTCCCCATCATCAGCCGCAGCCACA
The DNA here is from genome assembly GCF_020164735.1 of Mesorhizobium sp. ESP-6-4. Lineage (NCBI taxonomy): Bacteria > Pseudomonadati > Pseudomonadota > Alphaproteobacteria > Hyphomicrobiales > Phyllobacteriaceae > Mesorhizobium > Mesorhizobium sp. ESP-6-4. The sequence goes on along the minus strand of NZ_JAIUGS010000003.1, from coordinate 435,987 downwards.
AGCCCTCGAGCATGGCGCTGAGCGCCAGCGCGATGACCTGCGGGTCATAGGTGTAGTTGCCGCTCTCTTTGAGCGTTGTACAGAGATCGATGAAGACCTGCTGATAATAGGCGTCGCGCGAGCTGCTCAGCGCCTGGTAGGTCGGCCGCGACTTGGCTTCGCCCCAGAAGGCGAGCCATGCGGCAAGCTTGCGCTTGTTGCAGATCGAGCGGTCGAAATCGGCCCATACCAGATGCTGCAGCTGTCTCGCCGGATCGTCGCCCGCCTTCTGCAGGGAAGTGCGCCAATGCGCCGAATATTCGTCATACATGTGCTGCAGCGTGGCGATCAGCAGCTTCTCCTTGCTCTCGAAATGGAAGTTGACGATGCCGCGCGACAGGCCCGCGCCGTCGGCCACGTCCGCCATCGTCGTTTCGGCATAGCCGCGCTTGGCCAGGGAATCGATCGTCGCCTCGATCAGCTGCAGCCGCCGGACCTCTTTCGAGGCCTTGCGGCCGCGCTTTTCGGCGTCGCCTTTCCGCGCCGTTTCGGGGAGAGCATCGCTCGCCTCTGCAGTCTTCATGGGTGTGACGATCTCCAGCATCGCCGGCTATCCAACCGGCTTCCAACCGCGCAGATGAGTGGGGCGGTGCTCGCCACTGTCAAGCACCTTCTGCATCGCCTCCCACGTCTTGATGTTCTTGTCGACATAGGCCGCGCCGACCGCTGCCGCGGCCTGCGCGTAGAGCGGTCCCTTGAGCCGCGAAAGCTCTTCGCGCGCGACCTCGCGGTACCACGGATTGCGGTCGCGGACCGTAATGTCGGTAAAGCCGGCGCGCCGCATCGCCTCGGCATAGCGCGCCGGCGAGGCCATGGCGAAGGAGAGCCCTTCGGCCGCGATATAGGCCTTCATCTGAGGCGACGGCTCGCCGTCATGCGAAATCATCCAGTTCGACGCCGCAAACACCCCGCCGGGCTTCAGCACGCGAAAGATTTCGGCGAACAGCGCGTCCTTGCCCGGCACATGCAGCAGCGCGTCCTTAGAGAAGACGACGTCGAAAGAGGCGTCCGTGAAAGGCAGCGGCCCCGGCGGCGCCTGGACAAAGCTGACACGGTCCTCGAGGCCCTGCCTGATAGCCCCTCGCCTCGCCGTCTCGATCACCGGCTTTTCGACATCGAAGCCGGTGGCCTGAGCAGCGCCGTGCCGCGCGACAAGATCCAGCGTGATGCCGCCGGCGCCGCAGCCGATATCGAGGATCGTTTTGCCCTTGAGGGAGAGGCCTTCGACCACGCGATCGACCTCGTCCGGACCGCCCGGCGACAAGTAACCCTCGCCCCATAGCGCTTCGAGGAAGCGGATGGCGGTGTCGTCATATTCCGGCTCGGCGTCGGCCGTCTCGATCATCGGATCCTCAATCTCAAATGCCGATGCGTATCAATCCAGAGATCAAGGCAAAGCCTAGCGCATCAATGGGAAAACGCAACATCATTTGTTGAACATTCATTCAATATGGCTGGACAAAAAACTGTGGTCCGTGCCAAATTCGGGCAATCGGGAACAAGACGCACCGAAAAGAAGGGCGGCCGGATGGAGGGTGAGCGCGCATGAAGGCATGGGACGCGATCGTCATCGGCGGCGGCCATAACGGGCTGGTCACCGCCTGCTATCTGCAGCGCGCCGGCCTGGACGTGCTGGTGGTTGAGAAGAACGATTGGGTGGGCGGCGCGGCCACCAGCCGCGAGCTGACGCCGGGCTTCCTCTATTCCAACTGTTCCTATGTCTGCTCGCTGTTCCGGCCCGAGATCATGCGCGACCTGGAGCTGCCGCGCTTCGGCCTGCAGGTTATCTCCTACGAGGGTGGCGCGGTATTCACGCGCGACGGCGACTACCTCGCCAACTACCGCGACCACGACGCGCATCGCCGCGAGTTCGCGCGCTTCTCGAAGCGCGACGCCGAGGCCTATGACCGCTATTCGCACGACGTCACGCGACAGTGCCGCTTCATCCAGCCGCTCTTGATGCGCACCGCGCCCGATCCGACGAGCTTCAGGGTGCGCGACCTGGGCGAGCTGCTTTATCTCGGCAAGAAATTCGCCGGCCTCTCGGCCGAGGAGATGGCGCTGACCTTGCGCTTCTGGACGATGTCGATCTCGGACTTCCTCGACGAGTATTTCGAGACCGACGTCATCAAGGCGAACTTCGCGCTGTCCGGCATCATCGGCACGGCGCTCGGCCCGATGTCGCCGGGCACGGCCTATGTGCTCCTCCACCACTATATGGGCGAGGTCGACGGCTCGGTCGGCGCCTGGGGCTACGCGCGCGGCGGCATGGGTGCCGTCACCAGGGCCCTCGCCGCTTCCTTCAAGGCTTCAGGCGGCACCATCCGCACCGGCGCCGAGGTCGATCATGTGCTGATCAGGAAAGGCAAGGCCAAGGGAGTGGTGCTTGCCGGCGGCGAGGAGATCTACGGCAAGCTCGTCATCTCCAATGCCGACGTCAAGCGCACCTTCCTGAAGCTGGTCGAGGAAAAGGAGCTGCCCGACATCTTCCTGCGCCGCGTCCGCAATTTCAAAATCCGCGGTTCGTCCGGCAAGGTCAACATCGCGCTCGATTCCCTGCCCGAGTTCCCGGCTTTGCCGAAGGATTCGCCGGTCTATCGCGCCGACATGCATTTCACCGATTCCATCGAGCGCATGGAGCGCGCCTATGACGACTGGAAGGCCGGACGCTGGTCGGCCGATCCCTTCCTCGACATGATGATCCCGACCACGCTCGACCCGACCATGGCGCCGCCGGGCAAGCATTTCATGAGCTGCTTCGTGCAATACGCGCCGCCGAAGATAAGGGGGGCGGACTGGACCGATGCCGATCGCGACGGCTTCGCCGAAAGCGTGATTGCGCAGATCGCGCAATATTCGCCCGGCTTCCGCGACCGCATCGTCCATATGGAAGTGCGCACGCCGCGCGAGATCGAGGCCGAGGTCGGCCTCACCGAAGGCAACATTTTTCAGGGCGAGCTCACCTTCGACCAGCTGCTCTTCAACCGCCCGGTGCCGGGCTACGCGCAATACCGCTCGCCGGTCGGTGGGCTCTATATGTGCGGCTCTTCCACCCATCCGGGCGGCGGCGTCATGGGCGCGCCCGGGCGCAATGCCGCCGCCGAGATCCTGCGCGATCTTGCCAAGCCAACCCTGCATATGAGCCCGGCCCATGACGTCATCTGATTTGAACTGGGACGTTATCGTCATCGGCGGCGGCCACAACGGCCTGGTCGCCGCCGCCACGCTGGCGAAATCCGGCCGCAAGGTGCTGCTGCTCGAGGCCGGCAACGAGGTCGGCGGCGCCGCGCGCACTGAGGAATTTGCGCCGGGCTTCCGCGTCTCCACGGTCGCGCATCTGCTCAATCGCCTGCATCCCGATGTCGTGAAGACGCTGGAGCTGGAACGCCACGGGCTGACGGTAGAGCGCGGCGACTTAGTGCCGTCGGTTGCGCTGTCGAAGGACGGCCCGCTGGTGCTCCACGGCGCCTATGGCGAGGTGCTGACGGGCGCCAGCGCTTCGGAACAGTCCGCCTGGAAAGATCTGCGCGCGCAATTGCTGCGCTATGCCGGCGTGCTGAAGCCTTTCCTGTCGCGCCGACCGCCTGATCTTGGCGGCATGTCGCTCGCCGATGTGACCGGGCTCGGCCAGACCGCGCTGGCGCTGAAGCGACTCGGCAAGGAAGACATGCGGGATTTCCTGCGCGTGCTTCTGATGAATGTCTACGATCTGCTCGACGAGCAGCTGTCGGACGACCGGTTGAAGGGCCTGCTTGCTTTCGACGCGACGCTCGGCTCGCATCTTGGGCCGCGCTCGCCGACTTCGCTGCTCGGCCTCTACTACAGGTTGGCCGGCGAGATTGGCGGCCTTGCCGGCGCGCAGGTCCAGCCGAAAGGCGGCATGGGCGCCGTCGTCGCCATCATCCGCGCGGCGGCGGAAAAGGCGGGCGTTTCGATCCGGCCGGCTTCGCCGGTCGCCAAGGTGATCGTCGAGAAGGGCCGCGCCGTCGGCGTCGTCACGCAGGGCGGCGAAACGCTGCGGACTAAGAGCGTGGTTTCCGCCATCAACCCGGCGACCACCATCCTCGACCTCGTCGGCCCGCGCGACGTCGATACCGGCTTCGTGCGCAAGGTGAAGAACATCCGCATGAAGGGCGATGCGGCCAAGCTGCATCTGGCGCTGGACCGGCCGCCGCAATTTTCGGGCGTCGACGCCGCCGGCCACAAAGGTCGCCTCGTCGTCGCGCCTTCGTCCGATCATGTTGAGCGCGCCTTCAATCCGTCGAAATATGGCGAGTTCTCGCCCGAGCCGGTGATGGAGATCACGCTGCCCAGCCTGGCCGACCCATCGCTCGCACCGTCCGGCGCCTGCGTGCTTTCGGCTGTGGTGCAGTACGCGCCTTATGCGTTGAGAGAGGGCTGGGCCGCCGGCAAGCCGCGCTTCCTCAAGGCGATCATGGCGCAGCTCGAGACCTATGCGCCCGGCATCGGCGCAACGGTCAGCCACGCCGAGCTTTTGACGCCCGCCGACATCGAGGCGCGCTACCGCATGCCTGGCGGCCACTGGCACCATGGCGAGTTGCAGGCCGACCAGATGCTGATGTCGCGGCCGGTCTCCGGCTGGTCGGGCTACGACACGCCGCTCGAAGGGCTGTTCCTTGCCGGCGCCGGCTCGCATCCGGGCGGCGGCATCTCCGGCGCGCCCGGCCTCAACGCCGCGCGCCGCATCATCGCGATGAGGGGGTGAATATGTTTTTGCAAATCGCTGAAGTCGCGCTCCATGGCGCCCCCCTCTGGCCTGCCGGCCATCTCCCCCACGAGGGGGGAGATCAGCAGCTCGATGTGTTAGCGCTTTTCTTGCGACGTTGGAGATTGGCGAAAGTCAGCGTGACGTCCAATCTCCCCCCTTGTGGGGGAGATGTCCGGCAGGACAGAGGGGGGCGCGAAGGAACGCCGTCATGAATCGTCATGTGAAAACCGACGCCGCCCGCACCCTCGCCCAATCCCACTTCCGCACGCTGCGGCTCGGCACCCCCTTCCAGCCGCGCATCGACGCGCTGGCGCTGACGAACGACTGGTACAACTGGGCCGGCTACCGCGCGCCGCATTCGCTGTGGGACGAGGAGCTCGAATATTTCGCCATCCGCAGCCAGGCGGCGCTCTTCGACATCTCGCCGATGACCAAGTACCGCATCGAGGGCCCGGACGCCGAAGCCTATCTCGACCGCGTCACGCTCCGAGACGTGACCAAACTGAAACCCGGCCGCGTCCACTACACCGCCTGGTGCGACGACGATGGCTTTGTCCTTGATGATGGCACTTTGTTCCGGCTCTCGCCGACACGCTTCCGTCTCTGCTCGCAAGAGCGCCATCTGCCCTGGCTGCTCGACAGTGCGATCAGCTATGAGGTCAGTGTCGAGGAAGAGACCGAAGCGGTCGCCGGACTTGCGCTGCAGGGCCCGACTTCCTTCGCCATCCTGCGCGAGGCGGGCTTTGCCGGCGTCGAGCGGTTGAAAATCTTCGACCTCGCCGAGTTCGCGCATGACGGCGCTGCCGTGACCATCTCGGGCACCGGCTTCACCGGCGATCTCGGCTACGAATTGTTCGTGCCGGCCGACAAGGCGCTGAGCCTCTGGGACCGGCTGATGGCGGCGGGCGAGCTGCGCGGCATCCGCGCCATCGGCTATACGGCGCTGAACCGGGCCCGGCTGGAAGCCGGGCTGATCGTCGCCAATGCCGATTTCACAGCTGCCGAGCACGCCATCCGCGCCGACCGCCTGCGCATGCCGGACGAGATCGGCCTCGGCTTCATGATCGATCCCGACAAAGGCCATTTCAACGGCCGCCGTGCCATCCTCGAAGCCCGGACGAAGAAGAAGCTGCGCCATGTGCTGGTCGGCCTGGAGATCGAAGGCAACATCCCGGCCGAGCATGCGATCGTCTACTACAAGAAAAGCCAGGAGGTTGGGCTGGTCAGCGCGGCGATATGGTCGCCCATGGCCAAGCGCAACATCGCGCTCGCCTCGCTGCGGCGGCCCTATGGCGAAACAATCGTCGACGACCTCTGGGTCGAGATTTACGCCATGCGCGAGCTGCAGTACCAGAAGCTGATGAAGAAGGCGAAGGTGGTGCAGCGGCCCTTCATCAGGCTCGACCGCCGCACCGCCAGCCCGCCTGCGGACTTTTGACATGGCAAGCGAAGCGGAAGACCTGGAAACGGAAGCCGCCGAGCAGTGGGAGCTGGTCAACACGCCACTCGGCGAGATGTGGTCCGGCCGCACCCGCTACGCGGCGGCGATGTATTTCTTCAAGCGCGGGGAGATGAATGCCGAGACGCTGGAGGTCTACCGCATCTGCGCCCGGCTCGACCATGAGGATCCCCTGCCAATCATCCGCGACCGCGGCGTCGGCAAGGAATGGCTGAAACGCATGGGTGCCTTGGCTTCGTCATTCTAGGGCGGAGCAAGGAGCGAAGCGACGCGGCGCAGACCCTAGAATCCATTCCGTGACTTCGAGGCGTTGCCACGTGCAGAAAAGCCTCTGTTCTGCGCCGCCTTTATCCTTCGCGCCAAGTCGCGGCATGGATCCTCGGGTCTGCGCGTCCGCTTCGCTCCCGCTCCGCCCGTGGATGACGAATTTCGGGGCGTCAGCCAATCCACACTGCAAGTTTACAACTCAGGCCGGCATCACCTGAATATCGACAGGGTCTCAGCCTATGGTGCGCTCAAGCACGCTCAACCAATTCCGGTAAGCGATCTTCTCGATCAGCGCGCGCCCGAAACCGCGCGCGGCGAGCGCGTCGATGAGCTTCGGCAGACCGGCGACGTCGCCGATGGGGGCCGGGATCATGGCGCCGTCGAAATCCGAGCCTAGCCCGACCCCGTCTTCACCCAGCGCCTGCAACAGCGAGTCGATGTGGCGCACCATGATATCAATGCTGGTGTCGGCGTTCATGCGGCCGTCCTCGCGCAGGAAGCCGGTGGCGAAGTTCAGGCCCACCATGCCGCCGGATTCGCGGATCGCGCCGAGCTGCCAGTCGGTCAGGTTGCGCGAATGGCCGCAGATCGCATGCACGTTGGAATGGGTCGCGACCAGCGGCGCATCGCTAAGCTCGGCCACGTCGCGAAAACCCTTCTCGTTGAGATGCGAGAGGTCGATCATGATCCTGAGCTGGTTGCACGCCTTGACCAGCGCCTTGCCGGCATCGGTGAGACCTGGCCCGGTGTCGGGCGAGGACGGAAAGCGGAACGGCACGCCGTTGCCGAAGGCGTTGGGGCGGCTCCAGACGATGCCCAGCGAGCGCAGCCCTGCGGCGTGCAGCACATCGAGCATGGCAAGCCCGGGATCGATCGCCTCGACGCCTTCGATGTGGAACACCGCCGCGATCGAGCCCTTGGCCATCGCGTCCCGCACATCGTCGGCGCTGCGGCAGACGGTCAATGCGCCGGCGCGCTCCAGCCGGAACAGGATCGAAGCCATGCCGATGGTCGAGGTGATCGCCTCGGCCTGCGGCAGTTCCGGCGGCAGCGGTTCATTGTCGCTCGGTGCCGGCGGCACGGCGCTGCGTTTCGACTTTTCGACCGGAGGCGGAAAGATCGCGAACATGCCGCCGGCAAAGCCGCCCTTCCTGGCGCGCGGCAGGTCGATATGCCCGCCCGGCGTCCCCTCGATGAACAGCTTTTCGACGTCGGCTTCCTTCGACTGGTAGAGCCGAAGCAGCGTGTCGTTATGTCCGTCGAAAACGGGGATCAGGTCGGTATCGGTCATCAGGGAAGCCATTCAAATCGGAGACGGGCGGGACGACAGGTTTCGTCCGGGCGAACCGTCAACTTAGGCAAGATGACCGGGCGGTGCAAATGCCAAGAGCTTCCCCTTCTCCCCTGGTGGGGTCCGAAGGACGGGCGAGACGCGTGGCTCGCCCCGGGCGGTGGATCGGCGCGCAGCGCCGAGACGGATGAGGGGTGTTCCAGGGAATGCGAACGTCTCACTCCGCTGGAACACCCCTCATCCGGCCGCTGCGCGGCCACCTTCCCCCACACGGGGGGAAGGCAAAATGCTACCGCTTCAGCACATCCGCCCATTCCGGGTGGCGACGGAACTGGGCGTTGGCGAAGGGGCAGAGCGGGATGATCTTCTTGCCGGCGGCACGCGCATCCTCGACCGCGCGGGTGACGAGCCGAAGCCCGGCGCCCTGGCCGCGAAAAACATCCGGCACCTCGGTGTGGTCGATGATGAGCTGGTGCTCGCCGATCTTGGTGAACGTCATCTCGGCCTCGGCGCCGCCCGGGCCGCGCAGCACGTAACGTCCCTTGGAGCCGCGGTCTTCAAGCTCGATCTCGGGCAGTTGGTCGGCCATGTTATTTGCCTCCTTCGGCAACCGGCGCCGGCGCGAAGAGCCGCCGCGCCGCCTCGATTTCATTCGGCCGAACCTCATGCCCGCCGTCGTGCCATTCCACTGTGACATCGGCGCCGTCGGCGCGCAAATAGGCCTCGAGCCGCGACGTCAAGTTGGGCGGACAGATCGGGTCGCGCCTGCCGGCCGTGATCAGGATGCGGCGGCCGGCAAGGCTGCCCTGGACGCGGGGTTCGAACGGGATCAGCGGATGCATCAGCGCCGTGGCGTCGAACAGGCCCGGCTCGGCGAACACCCCCGAGGCCAGGATGTTGGCGCCGTTGGAGTAGCCGAGGCCGAACACCGCCGAAGGTTTTGCGGTCTCGACATGCGCCTTGACGAAGCTCGCCATCTTCGATGTCGCGCGCGCCAGGTCGTCCATGTCGTAGACACCCTCGCCGGTGCGGCGAAAGAAACGGGGAGCACCGTGCTCCGACACATCGCCGCGCGGCGAGACGATCGTCGCCGAAGGCATAAGCTCGCGGCCGAAACCGAGAAGCTGGTTCTCGTCCGCGCCGGTGCCGTGGAGGACGAAGAGCAGCGGGCTGCCCGGCGTACCGGGCAGCACCTTGTGGATGTAAGCGTCCTTGCTCATGGCTTCAGTCTTCCAGCTTCTGCAGATGCTGTTCCAGATAGGGCCGCAGATGCTGGTGCTGCGCCGGCAGCCTCAGCGCCTCGCCGAGATGCGCGGTGTCCTCGTCGCGGTTGAAGCCCGGCTCGTTGGTCGACACCTCGAACAGCACGCCGCCCGGCGTGCGGAAATAGATCGCCCAGAAATAGTCGCGATCGATGACCGGCGTCACGCCATAGCCCGTGTCGACCAGCGCCTTGCGCACTTCCAGCTGTCTTGCGCGATCCTCGACCGCGAAGGCGACATGGTGTACCGAGCCGGCGCCGAGATTGGCAAAGCCGGCACCCGGCAGCGATTCGATGTCGACGACGTCGGCGCCGTTGCCGTTCTTGATCGCCAGCCGGCGAATATTGCCGGACTTGTCGACCTCCTCATAGCCCATGAATTTCAAAAGCTCCTCGGTGGCGCCGCCGTCCTTCAGCCGCAGCGAGACCGAGTGAAAGCCGCGGATCGCCTCGTCGCCGGGAACGCCGCCTTTGACCCACGGCGCGCGTTTGTCGGCCTTGTCCTCGACAAGCGCGAAACTGTCACCGTCGGGACCGGTGAAGGTAAGCCGCTTCTCGCCAAAAGCTTCCGTGCGGGCGACGTTGCCCACACCCTCATCGGCAAAGCGCTTTTCCCAATAGGCCAGCGTGCCTTCCGGCACCGAGAACACTGTCGAGCCCACCTCGCCGACGCCGTGCCGGCCCTTGGCGATATCGGGGAACGGGAAATAGGTCATCACCGAACCCGGCGTGCCGACCTCGTCGGCATAGTAGAGATGGTAGACATCCGGCGCGTCGAAATTGACGGTCTTCTTCACCCGGCGCAGGCCAAGCTTTTTCGTAAAGAACTCATTGTTGCGGCGTGCATCGCTCGCCATCGAGGTGACGTGATGCAGCCCCTGTATCTGATTGAGCACGATCCTGCTCCTTCCCTTTGTCCTTGTGCGGCCCTTGCCGCTGTCCACGCCAATATGAGGATGAGCGGGCCTGCGGCAAAGCGGGCAAACATAGAATGGACTGTATCATGAAAGTGAACGACAGTTCGAAACATGTTCACCGATCTGTCACCAAGCTTGGCTTGCAACGCGGGTGATTTCCGTTCCATCTGAACGCTTCCACAAGGAGACGATCTTGGACAATCGCAAGCACCGCCCGAACGTCCTGCTCATCACTTGCGACCAGTGGCGTGGCGATTGCCTGTCGGCGGCCGGCCATCCGGTGGTGAAGACGCCGAACGTCGATGCTCTCGCCGCGGAAGGCGTGCTTTTCCGCCGCCATTACGGCGGGGCGGCACCCTGCTCGCCTGCCCGCGCGTGCCTCTACACCGGGCTCTACCAGATGAACAATCGCGTCTGCCGCAACGGCACGCCGCTCGACACGCGCCATGGCAACATCGCGCTTTCGGCGCGCGCGGCGGGCTATGATCCCACCCTGTTCGGCTACACCGATGTCGCGCTCGATCCGCGCCGGCTGCCGGCCGGGGATCCGTGCCTGCGCAGCTATGAAGGCGTGCTGCCGGGCTTCACCGTGCGCCAGGCCCTGCCCGAGCATCAGAAGCAATGGCTGTCATGGCTGCGGACCCAGGGCATCGACACCGGCGCAGGCAGCCCCGACATCCACCGTCCGGCCCGCGGCCAGGCGGAACGCGACGTGACCAACGCGCCGCCGGTCTATTCGAAAGACCAGACGCCGACCGCGTTCCTGGCCGGCGAATTCATCCGCTGGCTTGGCGAGCAGGAGAAGCGCGCGCCGTGGTTCGCGCATATCTCCTTCATCAGCCCGCACCCGCCCTTCATCGTGCCCGAACCCTACAATACCATGTATGATCCGGCTGAAGGTCCCGCGTTCAAACGCGCTGCAAGTTGGCAGGCCGAGGCCGGCAGCCATCCCTATATCGCCCACGATCTGGCCGGGCAGAAGCGGACGAAATTCATCCCCGGCATCGAGGGCAACGTGCCCGACTGGAGCGAGGAGAACTTTCGCCGCATCCGCGCGATCTATTACGGCATGATCTCCGAGGTCGACGCGCAGCTCGGCCGCATCTGGCGGGCCATCAAATCAGCGGGCGCCTGGGACGACACCGTGATCGTGCTCACCTCCGACCATGCCGAGATGATGGGCGATCACTTCATGCTCGGCAAAGGCGGCTTCTTCGACGCCAGCTACCACATTCCGTTGATCATCCGCGATCCGCGCCGGGAAGCCACGGCCGGTTCGTCCGTGGATCGCTTCACTGAAGCCGTCGATATCTTCCCGACTATGCTCGACCTGATCGGCGCCGCGCCGCAGCGCCACCTCGACGGCCGCTCGCTCGCGCCTTGGCTGGACGGAACGGAACCGGAAGCCTGGCGCGACGCCGCGCACTGGGAGTTTGATTTCCGCACGGTCGCCCAAGGCGAAGCCGAACGCCATTTCGGTGTCGCATCGAACGCCTGCAACCTCGCCGTTATCCGCGCGGCGGACTTCAAATATGTCCATTTCGGCGGCGGCCTGCCGGCGCTTTTGTTCGACCTATCGAAGGACCCAGGCGAGCTGAACAATGTGGCGAATGACCCGGCCTATCTCCCGGTACGGCTCGAGTTCGCCGAGAAGATGCTTGCCTGGCGTGCCGCTCACCTCGATCAGTCCCTTGCCTTGGCGGAACTGACGGAAGATGGAGTGATGGGATACGTGAGTAGGCAGTAGGCAGTAGGCAGTAGGCAGTAGGCAGTAGGCAGTAGGCAGTAGGCAGTAGGCAGTAGGCAGTAGGCAGTAGGAGATGGTCCGCGTTGGATGGCCGGAGGCAATAGCCTCTTTCCCTATTCCCTATTCCCTACTGCCTAATTCCTACTGCCTACTGCCTGATCGTCACTTCAGAATCATCCGCTGCTGGTCGCGGTTGGCGGCATAACTGCTCTTGTCATAGGCCGTTTGCGCCTGCAGCTGCTCCTTGGTGAAGTTGGTGTAGAGATACTTCTTGCCGTTCTTGTCGGTCATGAATTTGAGCTTATCCATGCCGATCGCCACTTCCTTGGCGCCGATGCCGAGGAAGCCGCCGACATCGACGATGACCGCGTCCGGCTTGTTGTCGGGCGTCAGCACGACGTCGCCGATCGAACCGATCTTCTCGTCGTTGGCGCCGTAGACCGTTGTGCCCTTGAGGTCGTCGACGCGCATGTTGCCCATCGGCATCTCAGTCAGTGTAGACTTATCGATGGAAGCCGTCTTGGTCTGGTCGGTGGCAGCGCCGCTATTATCGGCGGGCTTGTTCTCAGCCGTGCTCTGGGCTGGCGGCGTCGCAGGCTTGTTCTCGGCCGTCGACTTGGCGGGCTCTGCCGGCTTCGCTCCCTTATCGGACGTCGTGCCCGAAGCGACCACCGCAGGCGTGGTCGTTGCCGGCGCGTTGTTCGCGGCCGTCGTCGTGCCGGGCGCCGGATCATAGGGCTTGCGGTCGAACTCCGGCTGGGCCTGCAGCTGCTCCTTCGTTGTCTCGGCCACCAGCCAGCGGTCGCCGTTCTTCTCCGCCCATTTCGCCTTGTCGAAGTCGAAAGTGACGTTCTTCGTGCCGATGCCGAGGAAGCCGCCGACGCCGATCACCAGCGACTCGGCCTTGCCGTCCTTGGCAAGCACGATGTCCTTCACGTCGCCGATCTTCTGGGCATCGTCCGCAGTGCCATTATAAACCGACTCGCCCATGATGTTGGTGGCGATGTTGCCCTCCGCCTTCTTCACCGGCTCGGCCGGTGCGGCCGCGGGAGCCTGGGCTGTCGTCGTGTTATTGGCGGGCTGCGTAGCACCGGTCGACTGCGTCGGCGCCGGATCATACGGCTTGCGGTCGAATGACGGCAGAGCGTTCAGCTCCTCTTTGGTCGACTTGGCGACCAGCCAGCGGTCGCCGTTCTTCTCTGCCCATTCCAGCTTGCCGTAGTCGAAAGCGACGTCCTTCTTGCCGACGCCAAGGAACCCGCCGACCCCGATAATGGCCGACTTGGCATTGCCGCTGGCATCGAAGACGACATCGTCAACCTTGCCGATATTCTGTGCATCGTCTCCCGTGCCGTTATAGACGGACTCGCCGATAATATTGCTCATCAGGGCGCCATCGGCGCGCGGGACCGGCGCCGGATTCTCGGCTGCTGGGGGCTGTGGAGCCGGGGCGGGCGTCGTCTGCGCGAAAGCCCCGGTTGCTAGAAGGGTTGCGATCGCGGTCGTCGCAAAAAGAGTGCGGATCATCATGATGGTCTCTCCTCGTGCCTGATCTGCGCATGACGCTTCTTGGCCAGCCTCTTGACGGCAGGTCGGAAGCGGCAATGTCTACAGGTTCACAACGTTGTGACCGGAGGGTTGTTCCAACCGCAACACGTTCACGCGTCCATGGATTGCTGACCTCCCGGCGGAACCTTTGCGGCGGCCTCCTCGTTCAGCCTGCGGCTGAGGGTCTGCCGGCTCAAAATGACTCGAACACGGAGCGCGATATGCGGTTTGCTGCGGTGCTGAACCAGGACGGCGGCACCCTCCGCACCATCGACATGGAAGCATTTTCCGAAAAGCTGCGTCAGACCCTCGAAGCGGCGGGGCATTCGGTCGAGATCGACATCGTTGCCGGTCGCGACGTCGCCACGGCGCTGGAAAAGGTCATCGCCAGGCGAAATATTGACGTTGTTCTCGCCGGAGGCGGCGACGGCACGATTTCCACCGCGGCATCCCTCCTCATGAACAAGAAGAAGGCCCTGGCCATCTTGCCGGCCGGCACGATGAACCTGTTTGCGCGCGGCCTGGGCATCCCGCAGACATTGGAAGCGGCGTTGCAGTCCTTTGCCGACGGCGAGGTGATTGCCGTCGATATGGCGAGCGCCAACGGCCAGCCTTTCGTGCATCAGTTCTCCGTCGGCATGCACGCCAAGATGGTCCAGTTGCGCGAGAAAATGGATTTCGGCTCGCGCCTTGGAAAGATGCAGGCGTCCGTGCGCGCGGCGTGGGCGGCTATCAAGAACCCGCCGGCGCTCAAGGTGAGCCTGAGCATCGGCAAGGCCGAGATCGTCACCCGCACGACCGGCATCGGCATCTCCAACAATCTGTTCGGCGAAGGCCACCTGCCCTATGCCGACAACCCGGCTGGCGGCGTGCTCGGCATCTATGTCAGCGTCGCGCGCCGGCGTCATCATCTGGCGAAGCTGCTGCTGGACATGCTGCGCGGCAGGTTGCGCCAGAGCGCGCATGTCGAACTGCATCAGGCTGGCAAGGTCGTGCTGAAAATCCGTTCGCCCACCAGGAAGTTCAGCGCGGTGCTGGACGGCGAATTGATCAGGCTGGAGAGGGAAACCACGGTCGAGAGTCACCCCGGCGCCCTGAACGTGCTTGTCCCGTCCCGCAATGCGCAGGCGAAGGCGGCGTGATGGAAAGATCAGCTGCCTTGAGTGGATTTCTGCTCGGCGGGCGGCGCCGTCGGCACGTTCTGCTGGGTCGTCGGCGACTTGATCAGCTCGCCGTAGATCTCGACCGCGCCCCACGCGATGAAGGCGAGCAGCAGCCCGGCGATGAGGATTCTGAGGGCGTGCCAGCCCCAATGCCCCTGGCGAGCTTTGTCTTCAGGTACGATCTTGGTCACGATTGGCCTCCATGCTGCGCGGCGGCGGGCGCTTCAGGCACGACATGGTCGGTAACGGATCCTGTTCGGGAAGGTTCCGTGTCGGAAAAGACGCCCCGCAAGCATGCGGCAACCGATTGCGTGTATATGATGGCCGATTGCGCGGCGTTTTGAGGGAATGGTGAGCAGCAAGGCGGATAGTTTGCCAGCGGACGTCAGCCGCGTCGTGATCGATGCGGAACGGCTCGCCCTGCTTCAGGGCCTGGGCGCCATGGATACCGCAACCGATCCGGACTTCGACCGTATCACCGGTCTCGCTGCGGCAATCGCCGAAGCGCCTGTCGCGCTGGTGAGCCTGATCGGAAGCAGTCGCCGGCGGTTAAAGGCGCGCATCGGCCTCGATGAGAAGGAGACGCCGGCCAGCACTTCCTTCTGCGCCCACGCCATCGCCGCCGGCGACGAACCTATGGTGGTGACCGACGCCACGCTCGATCCGCGTTTCGTCGACAATCCGCTGGTCACGGGCAAGCAGCACATCCGTTTTTTTATCGGCGTGCCGATGATGGTGGCCGATGCCAGGATCGGTACGCTCTGCGTGCTCGATCGCCAGCCGAGACCGTTTCCGGCCGAGGACAAGGTAGCAAAGCTGAGAATGCTGGCCGACCTCGCGGCCAGCCTGTTCGCGCTGAAGGACGCCACCCGCGACGGCGCCATCGCCAAGGCGGAACTGGCGCGCGAGGAAAAGCGCCGCGCCATCGCGCTCGACGCCGCCTCACTGGCGAGCTGGGCGTGGGACATACGCACCGACATGATCGAATGCGACACGCTTCTGGCCGAGCTTTTCAACCTGCCGCCTTCGAACCGGCTGAAGGCGCGCGACATCCTGCGCGCCATCGACCCGCGCGACGTCTACCAGACCGAGACGCGTTTCCGCGACGCGCTGAGCGGCAGCGACGACTATTTTGGCGAGTACCGGGCCAAGGGGGTCCATCCACCCCGCTGGATCGCCACGCGCGGACGCGTGATCGAACGCGACGGCGAGGGCAAGCCGACGCTGATCTTCGGCGTCAACTACGACATCACCGAGCGCAAGCTCGGCGACGAGCGGCAGCGCCTCTTGCTGCGTGAGCTCAACCACCGCGTCAAGAACACATTGGCGACCGTGCAGGCGCTGGCGACGCAGACCGTCCGCCACGCTCGCCAGCCGAGTGCGTTCCTGGAGGCCTTCGGTGCCAGGCTGCAGGCGCTCGGCGCCGCCCATAATCTGCTGTCCGACCGCGAATGGCGCGGCATTGGCATCGGCGAATTGGCACGCATCGAGGTCAGGGTTTTCGACACGGGCCGCCAGCCGCGCATCGCAATTTCGGGTCCCGAGCTTCTGCTCTCGCCCGATCAAGCGGTCGGGCTCGGCCTGATCCTGCATGAGCTCGCCAGCAACGCGATGAAATACGGCTCGCTCTCCGCGCCGTCGGGAAAAGTCGATCTCGACTGGAAGACGCAAGGCCGCAAAGGTGCGCGCCGCCTGGTGCTGACCTGGCGCGAAAGCGGTGGGCCGCGGGTCGAGCCTCCGGATCGCCAGGGTTTTGGCTCGATCCTGATCCGCCGCAGCCTCGCCAAGGTCATCGACAGCGAGGTGACCCACGAATTTCGCCCGGAGGGCGTCTTCGCCGAAATATCGATGCCGCTCGAGCCGTCCTTGAAATGAGCGCTCCGGCACTGCTCAAGGCAAGTCTTCCGGGTCCGGCTTCGACGGCCCGGACTTGGTGTTCTCGCGATAGATAGCATACGCGACGACCGCCAGGGCAGGCGCGACAACGGCTCCAAGCCCGCCTTTGCTTTTGGCGAGGGCCGGAAGCAAGGCAAGTGCTGCGGTAACGCCCGCCGCCGTCATATTGGCCTGGCGTCGCCGCGCGCGGCGCTTGCTGCGTATGCCGGCCGCCAGCTTGTGAATGACGAGGATGAGCCCGGCAACCACCAGGAAGCCGATGCCGAAGCCGAGACTGGTCGCCATCGGTCCGAAGCGGACCGCCAGCCAGATGTAGGCGGCGCCGATGAGGAAGCCGACACCGCACAAGGCGAAAATGGCGGCAAGCCCGTAAAGGATTGCCGCGGTCCGCGCCCTATGCAAAGCGGCCATCGCCTCGCCCGAGGCGAGGGCCGAGATCAGCGAGACAAGCGTCCCCATCTGCGGTTAGCGGCGGGAAAGCAGGGCGAACAGGTAACCGACGCCCGCCGCGATGGCCAGCGAGGTCACCGGCTTCTCGCGCACCTTGGCGATCAGCTGCGCTTCGATATCCTCGGCTCTTCCCCGCATGCTCTCGAACGCGGCTTCGCCCTGCGCGCGCAATTGCTCGACGCCGTCGGCGGCGGCGCGACGGGCCGCGCCGTAGCCGTGTTGACCGGTCGTGGCGAGTTGCTCGGTGAGTCGCTGGATGTCCGCTTTCAGTTGCTCGATATCGGCCTCCAGATCGGCGGCGGTTGCTTCGTCTGTGGCGGATTTGCCTGCGGCGGTTGCCATTCTCTAACTCCTTGTGTTTGCGTTGGTTTCAACGCCCGTTCGGCGCCATGGTTCCGGTCGTCGCAAGCCAAACCTAGATCAGCGGCCTGCATTCCTCGCCTAGCCCCTCCCAGCGGGCAAGCTTCTTCAGCCCGTCATAGTCGATCACTTCGCAGCCGCCGTCCCGCCACATGATGAGCTTGCGGTCCATCAGCTTGCGGATCGTCTTGTTGGTATGGACCAGCGAGAGGCCGAGCGTGTCGGCGATGTGCTGTTGCGTGATCGGGATCTGCACCGGTGTCTTGCCGTTGAGGCCGGCGCCGCGAGCCCGGCGGGCGATGAAGGCGATAAGATAGGCGGCGCGTTCAAGCGCGGTGCGGCGGCCGATGCTGAGCAGGTTCTCATCCAGCATGCGCTCCTCGCGCGACGCGATCCAGGTGATGTCATAGGCAAGGCTGGGATGGCTGCGATAGAGTTCCTGCAGCTGATCGCGTTCGAAAACGCAAAGCAGCATCGGCGACAGGGCTTCGACGGAATGCTGCATTTCGCCCATCAGACTTCCCTGCAGGCCGATGAGGTCGCCAGGCATGGAAAAATTGAGGATCTGCCGGCGCCCGTCGGGCAAAAGCTTGTAGCGGAACGCCCAACCCGACAGCACCGTGTAAAGATGCGCGCTGTGGCTGCCTTCGACCAGCACGGTCGCACCTCTGTCGACCGCCAATTCGCCACGCTTGAAGGTGTCGATAAATGACAATTCCTGCTCGTCGAATTCGCGGAAGGCCGGCAGCGGCCGCAGCGGGCATTTTTCGCAAGGATATTGGCGAGTGGCAACCAAACGTGCGGACATTCGACCCCTCTTCGAAATCCCTGCCCCAGGGGGCGCAAGGAAACGTTTGAGGGGGACAGCGGTTCCGCTGGGTCATGTCCATGTCTTTTTTAAATGACATCGTGACGGATTGCGCGCATGAGTGCGGCTGCCAAGGAGATACCCCATAGGTGACAGCATTGCTTGACGGATTGCGCATTCTTGTCCTCGAAGACGAGTTCCTGATAGCGATGGATGTCGAGCAGCTTTGCCGTGACCACGGCGCCGCGGATGTGACGATCGCGCGCGAGATCGCCGACATCGACGGGCAGGCGCTGCCTTCGAGCTTCGACGCGGCAGTTGTCGATCTGATGCTTGGCGGGGTGTCGACCCTGGATTTCGCCGCGCGGTTGCGCGCAGAGGGCGTGCCGTTCGTATTCGCCTCCGGCTATTCGGATTCGGACGAAGTCAAGAACTCGTTCCCCGACGTTCGACTGGTGACCAAGCCTTACTCGGGCGACGATCTCGTCGAAGCCGTGGCGATCGCCTGCGGACGGGCCGCCCCGGCGGCCTGACGGTCGCCGCCGAGGCGATCTCAGGCCGCCTTGCGCGCTCACATCATGGCCGGTGCGAATCCGGGTTCACCAAGGAAATGCCGGATACGTCAAGCGTGCCGAATGGCGCGAGCAGGAACTTGTCGCCTTCGCGTCCCGAAAGTTAAGCCGCGTTCGAACCTGTGACCTGCGCCGAGATCGCGTCGGGTCCGAACTCGTCCTCTCCGGAAATCTTGAGGATCTCCTGCAGCCTGGCGCGCGCTCGGCTGACGCGGCTTTTGATCGTGCCGACCGCGCAGCCGCAGATCTCGGCGGCTTCTTCATAGGAGAAGCCGGAAGCGCCGATCAGGATGATGGCTTCGCGCTGGTCCTCGGGCAGTTGCTCGAGCGCGCCGCGGAAATCCTTGAGATCGAGCTGGCCATGCTGAGCCGGATGAACGGCAAGCCTGGCCGTCATGATGCCGTCGCTGTCCTGTACTTCGCGGCCGCGCTTGCGCATCTGCGAATAGAATTCGTTGCGCAGGATGGTGAACAGCCAGGCCTTCAAATTGGTGCCCGGCTGGAAGCTCTCATGCTTGTCCCATGCCTTGACCAGCGTTTCCTGGACGAGGTCGTCGGCCCGGTCGGCATTCTGCGTGAGCGACACGGCGAAAGCCCGCAAGCTCGGAATCGCGCCGAGCAGCTCGGTCTTGAAGCTCTGGGATACCGCCGCCATGCCTCAGTCCTTTTTCTGGGCAGGTTCGGTCTGTTCCAGCTGGCTGAGCAGCTGAGCGAAACGGTCCGGTACATGATCCGAGACCAGTTCGTCATAATACTGCTTGAGCTTGCGGGCGATTTCGGAGTTTGCACCAAGCGGATTGCCATCCCCGTTCCGATGCCTGCTTGCGGCATCAGCCATCTGTTTTTTTGACATTTCCTTCATAATAGCCCTAATTTCCAGCACCCGAGCCGCTCTTCGACTTCAAACCACAACGCAAGCGGAACCCTCGTCTGGTTGCCCATCCCTGGATCCGAAACGCTTGCCTGCTAATTTAGTTCCGCGGCCGGGCGGAACTTTTTCCGGAAGCCGGCGTTTGAAGCAGAGGGGCTTGCAACCAATGCGGCCTTGAACATGAAACGTCATCTGAGGGAGACGTCAATAATGAGTCTGTCCGCAACCATCGCTCCGCATCTCCCGTTCCTTCGCCGCTTCTCGCGCGCGGTGTCGGGATCGCAGGAGAGCGGTGACGCGCTGGTCGCCGCGATGCTGGAAGCCATTATCGCCGATACCAATATCTTCCCCGAAGCCTCGAGCGACCGCATCGCGCTGTACAAGGTTTTCGCCAGGCTGTTCACCTCCGTGGCCATCCGCGTGCCGCAGGAACAGGCGCAGACCGCCTGGGAGCAGCGGGCCGCGGCCAATCTGAATGCGATCGCGCCCCTGCCGAGGCAGGCTTTCCTTCTGGTTGCCGTCGAGGGCTTCAGCGAGGACGAGGCGGCGGAGATCCTCGACGTCGACGAGGATGAGTTCTCGGAGCTGCTTGCCCAGGCGAGCAACGAGATTTCCCGGCAAGTTGCGACCGACGTGCTGATCATCGAGGACGAGCCGCTGATCGCCATGGATATCGAGGAGATGGTCGAGAGCCTCGGCCACCGCGTCGTCGGCACGGCGCGCACGCATGCCGAGGCTGTGGCCTTGTTCGGCAGGACGCGGCCGAAAATGGTTCTGGCCGACATCCAGCTCGCCGATGGGAGCTCGGGCATCGAAGCCGTCAACGAGATCTTGTCCTCGACGCCTGTGCCGGTGATCTTCATCACTGCTTTCCCTGAACGCCTGCTGACCGGCGAACGGCCCGAGCCGGCCTTCCTGGTCACCAAGCCGTTCAATCCCGACATGGTCAAGGCTTTGATCAGCCAGGCCCTGTTCTTCGACCGTCAGGCCAAGGCCGCCGCCTGATCCCTTCCTAACCTGGATCTCGAGTGTCATGCCAGGGCTCCGCGCCATGCGTGACGCTTGGTTGTGTGCGGTCTGAAAAGCTCGGTTTGGGGGATCGTCTTTTTCAGCAAATGGTGGAACAAACGG
This sequence comes from Mesorhizobium sp. ESP-6-4, assembly GCF_020164735.1. Taxonomy (NCBI): domain Bacteria; kingdom Pseudomonadati; phylum Pseudomonadota; class Alphaproteobacteria; order Hyphomicrobiales; family Phyllobacteriaceae; genus Mesorhizobium; species Mesorhizobium sp. ESP-6-4. Next base: position 415,478 of record NZ_JAIUGS010000003.1, on the reverse strand, counting down.
CATCTGGCCACGTTCTTTTCCCGACATAAGAAGGAGACGCATCATGCTGTACTGGGCGCTCGTATTTCTCGTAGTTGCGATCATCGCCGGCGCGCTTGGGTTCGGCGGCATCGCCGGCACTTCGGCAGGCATCGCGCAAATCCTGTTCTTCATCTTTCTCGCCTTCCTGGTGATTTCGCTCATCGCAGGCCTCTTCAGGAGAGCCTGACCGCAACACTGGAAGCCGCACCCCTCAAACGGTTTCCAGCCACCGCCGGACGGCGCCTCGAAAGAGCACCGTCCGGCGGACCGTTTTTGGAAAGCCCAATTTCAGGGTGTCGTCTCGTGCGGAACAAGTTGCGGATTGGGCCGTTCAAGGCCCGAGTGGGGGATTTCCGATGCCTTCCCAAGGTCCCACACAAAACAGGCTCGAAAAGCGCGAAGTGATCGCGATGCATCCCTCGGAAAGCGGGATGCAGGTGGGGCGGGCCTTGCTTCACGCCCTGCACAACGCAGGGATTTCGGTTCTCTACCAGGATCGGCAGATGGAAACGGTCTGGGCGCGCAACATGAACGCGCCCTGGGCCGCCGATACAGCCGACGGCAAGGACTTGCTCTCGCCGGCGCAGGCCGAACGCATAAGGGCCGCCAAACTCAAGGTGATCGAATCCGGCAACCCGGACCAGCTCGAGCTCAGCATTCCGGGGCACCAGGGGGTACGCTGGTTCCAGCTTTGGATCGATGCAGACCGCGGGGAGGCCGGCGATGTCCTCGGCGTCGTCACGACGATGGTGGAGACGACGGAGCAGAAACGCCGCGAGCAGACCCTGAAGACATTGCTGCGCGAAGTTAGCCATCGATCGAAAAATCTCCTCGCCATCATCCAGAGTGTCGCCACTCAGACCGGGCGGTATACGGAGACGCTCGGCGAGTTCCTGGCGCGGTTTCGCGGCCGGCTGCAATCGCTCGCGTCCTCGCAGGATCTCGTCACATCCTCCAACTGGCGAGGAGCAGCGCTGCACGAGCTCGTATCCGGCCAGGTCGGCCGCTACAGCAGCGATCTGGCTCAAAGCCTGCGGTTCGCGGGCGAAAATCCTTACCTCAACCCCAACGCCGCCCTGCATATCGGTCTCGCCATGCATGAGTTGGCCGTCAACTCAGTGAGCTATGGCGCACTGTCGCGGCCGGACGGCCATGTCGAGGTGCGGGCCAAGCTCGAGGCTGAAGACGGAACCTCGCCCAACCTCTTGCTGACCTGGACGGAGGCGGTCGGCGACGCGCAGCGCAATGAGAAGCGTTTCGGCAGCGTGGCGCTGGAACGCGTCGTGCCGATGTCGCTGAATGGCTCCGCGACGCTGGAAATCGGCAGAGACCGGATGGAATACCGTCTCACCGTCCCGCACGGGAATTTCGAGACCGATTGAGATCGCTGCCGATGGTGTAAGAGCATTCCAGGCAAAGTGCGCAACGGTCAGGCGGCTCGCCGTAACCATCCGTCCGCAATTGCGTCAGACGGAGACGGGAGCGCTTTGCCGGCGGAGGCGCTTTAACCGGCTGTTCACCATTAAGTCCGATCCTATGCTCCCGGCTGACGATACGCCGGAAACCCATCCGCGCCCCGGCGCGACCTGGGGAGACCGAAATGATGTTTGCCGACATGAACAGGCTGGAGCAGGCCGCCCGCGTCTCGATGGGCGGCTTCCAGGATGCCGAGCTGCCGCCGGCGCCGCGGTCGTCGCATCTTTCGCTCCGCCTGGGCGCGATCGCGCTTCTGGCCGCCGTGGCCTTGACCGCGGCCTGGCAATTGTTCTGACCCCGCACGCGGCTTTGACTTGTCGGCTACTATGGATCCCGCGCTGGACGACTGCGATCAGATCGTCGGGAACGTGCGGCCCGACGGCACGCAATTCGCAACGCTGGAGGTGCCCGGCATGCTTGTCGCGTCGAACGGCAAGCGTTCCGAAAACACTACGTTAGGCAACAGTAAAATCGGGCAGGCAAAGCACCTTTTTTCATGCTAAATGGTTGCTGGCACTGCCGAAAGTGAGGACAAAAGTGAGGAGCAATTCTATGCGGAAGATGATGATTGCCATGGTTGCCGTGGTCGCTGTCAGCGGCTGCACAACGACCGAGCAGGACGTCGTCGGCGGCGGCCTGATCGGCGCCGGCGTAGGCGGCTTGGTCGGCGGCAGCAAGGGTGCGCTGATCGGCGCGGCCGTCGGCGCCGGGTCGGGCCTTCTGGTTCGCAACCTGCGCAACGGCTATTGCCAGTATCGCGATCATCGCGGCCGGATCTACACGGCTCGCTGCAACTAGTTCAGCACGGGAAAGACCGGGGGCCGGCAGCCGGCCTCCGGTTTGCTCTAAATCAAATTCAAGTCGCTGTTTTGCCTTACGCGCCCAGCGGGATCCTGATTTCCACCTTCAAGCCGTCGGCGTGGTAGTCGCGCGCGATGGTGCCGCGCAACTCGCGCGTGACGTTGAGATCTATCAATTTGGTGCCGAAGCCAGTCTTGACTGGCGCTTCCAGTTCCTTTTGACCCGCCTCGCGCCAGTTCAGAACCAGCGTCCGCTCGCGACCGCGGCCGTTGACGCTCCAGTCGACCTTGAGGGCGCCCACCGAACTGCCCGCCTCGCCATATTTCAGCGCGTTGGTGGCAAGTTCGTGGAAGGTCAGCCCGAGCGCCTGCGTCGTCGTCTCGTCCAGCAGCACTTCCGGCCCTGACAACACGCCGTCGGGAAGGTCCTTGCCGAACACCTGCCCGAGCTCGATGCGCAGCAGGTCGCCAAGATCGGCCTTCTGCCAGCGCGAGCGGGTCAGCATGTCCTGCGATGCAGCCATGGCCTGCAGGCGCGCCGAGAACGAAGCCGAAAACTCCTTCACGTCGGTGGCTTGCGAAGCCGTCTGTCGCGCGATCGCCAGCACGCGGGTGATCGAATTCTTGATGCGGTGCTTCATCTCCTGCAGGATCAAATCCTTTTCCAGCAGGCTCTTCTCGGTCGCCTCATGCAGCGCCGATTTCGCCTCATAGGCGCGCTCCTGGTAACGCGCCACCAGCGCGATGGCGCCGGCAAGCAGCAGGCCGAACAGCCCGAGCATCACCGGAATGGCGCGCGAGGACGGCGGTTCGAAGGCGCTTGTCGGCCTGAACAGCACGGTCCAGGGCCGGCCCGCGACAACGATATCGCGACGCGCCAGAAGCGTCGCCCCGATGCGTTCTGCCGGCGGCGCCTCCGAACGGAACAGAAGATTGCCGTCCTCGGGCTTGCCGTCATAGACCTCGACATTGACCGGCAGCAGCGGAGAACGGCTGAGCGCGACCTGGAACAAGTCCTGCGCGCGGAAGGCAGCGTAGAGAAAGCCGGACGTGGAGGAGCGGCTTGCATTGATCACCTCGGGCGCGGTTTCGACGTTCAGTCGCACGAAAACCAGGAACCCGGTGAAGGTCTGCGCCACGCCGGCGCCCTGGCCGAGCTGGACCAAACCGCTCGCATGCTGCCGGTCGTCTGCCATCGCCTTTTCGATCGCCGCGCGCCGAACCGGCTCGGTAAACATATCGAAGCCGATGATCGACTGGTTGGAGGCAGCGAGCGGCTCGAACAGCACGATGGGCGTGCGCCATTGCTGCGTCGTGGCAGGATAGATCGGATGCGCCGACCCATGATCGTGCAGGATGTCGCGTTCCACCTCCGCCTCGTCGCCGGTCTTGGCGAGCCTCAGGAAGCCGATGCCGCGCAGCCCGGCGAAATTGTCGTCGATGTCGAGGGCGGTGAAGAAGGCCTTGAATTCGCCGCGCGAGATGTCGCCGTTGCGGGCATCGAACAGCGCCTGCGTCGAACGCAGCAGCGACAGATGCAGGTCGACGCGGCTCTCGATGCGGTTGAGCGCGTCGTCGGCCGTGCCCTCGAACTTGATCCGCGCCGCCTCCTGCGTCGCGAAATAGGCGAACCCTGCCATGGTCAGGCTGATCAGCGCGACGGCGACAAAGGCAAGGATCGGAAAGAGCTTCTTCAAATCAAGGATGCGGCCCGTGGACGGTCGACGATCTTTATGGGCAAGTCTCGGCGCCAACACAATGGCGCCGTCAAACCATCACCGCGGCTGGTACATCACGCAGCTGTTAATTAGCCGGCTACCAGTTCGACTTCATGCCGCGATTTTCAGCGCCCCCGGGCCCGGAATGGCGCCTGGCGGGCACCTGCCGAGGATGATCATGCCGAGCACCTCGTCCTGGGTGACATCGGTCGTGCGCGCCGTGCCGACCACCTGGCCGTTCTTCATCACGCAGACCCGGTCGGCAAGCTCGAACACGTCATGGATGTCGTGGCTGATCAGGAAGATGCCGATGCCGTCGGCCTTGAGCTGTTTGACCAGTTCGCCGACCTGCGCCGTCTCTTGCGGGCCGAGCGCCGCCGTCGGCTCGTCCATGATCAGGATACGGGCGTTGAACAGGATCGCGCGCGCGATCGCCACCGACTGCCGCTGTCCGCCCGACAGCTTCATGACCGGCTCCTTGAAGCGCTGGAAACGCGGATTGAGCCGGCCCATCACCTTGCGCGCCTCGGCTTCCATGGCGACGTCGTCGAGCGTGCCCCAACCCGTCATCAGCTCGCGGCCGAGGAAGAGATTGGCCGCGGCATCGACATTGTCGGCCAGCGCCAGCGTCTGATAGATCGTCTCGACGCCATATTTCTTGGCGTCGCGCGGATTGGAGATCGAAGCCTCCACGCCATTGATGAATATCTGCCCGCTGTCGCGCTTATAGGCGCCGGACAGGATCTTGATCAGCGTCGATTTGCCGGCGCCATTGTGACCGAGCAGCGCCATCACTTCGCCGGGGAAAAGATCGACGGATGCGTCGTCGACGGCGCGGATGCCGCCGAAGGCGATCGAAACGTTGCGCATGTCGACCAGCGGAACGCCGGCGGGAGCGGTCTTGTCAGCCATGATCCCTTTCCTCCCTATAGTCCTGCTCAGACGCGCTTGCGATAGAGGGTGTCGAGCCACACCGCCACGACCAGCACGGCGCCCACGACGATGCTCTGCAGCGGTGAATCGACGCCGAGCAACACCATGCCGGACTGCAGCGACTGCATCAGCAATGCGCCCAGCATGGCGCCGAGCACGGTTCCGGAACCACCTGCGAGCGACGTGCCGCCGATGACCGCCGCGGCGATGACCAGCAGTTCATCCAGCGTCCCCAGCGCGTTTGTCGAGGAGTTCTGCCTGGCCGACGAGATCGCCGCCGCGATCGTCGCCAGCACGCCCATGATCATGAACACCTTCATGGTGATCCAGCGCGTGTTGATGCCGGCAAGATTGGCGGCTTCCGGATTGCCGCCGATGGCAAAGACGTAGCGGCCGAATCTAGTGCGCTTGGTGACGAAGGTCATGATCAGGCCGGCGGCGACCGCCATCAGCACCGGAATGGCGATGCCATGCGCGATGAACAGCCCGCCTTCGGGCACGGTGATGTTGTTGGCCGCGGCGTAGCGGTTCACGATGCCGACCGGCCACGGATAGGAGTTGGCGAGCCACACCGCGCCCAGGATGACCGCGCAGGTGACCGTGGCAAGCAGCGTCTCGGCCCAGACCGGACGCAGCGGGAAGCGGAAGCGCTTGCGCTGCACGCGGCCGTTGAAATGCATGAAGATAACCGCCAGGCAGGCGACGATGCCGACGGCCCAGCTCCATTTGGCGCCGATCGAGCCCGCCGGGCCGCCGCCCATCAACTGGAACGTGGCGTCGAGCGGCGCAACGGTCTGACCGCTGGTGACCCACCAGGCAGCGCCCCGCCATACCAGCAATCCGCCCAGCGTGACGATGAAGGCCGGCACTTCGAGATAGGCGATAACGAAGCCCTGGAAGGCGCCGATGATAAGGCCGAGCGCCAAGCCGATCAGCAACGCCAGAACCCAGATCCAGGGGTTTCCCAGTTCAAGCCCGACGAAGCGAACCAGGAAATGCGCCTGGGCAAAGCCCATGACCATGCCGATCAGCCCTTCGGCCGACCCGACCGACAGGTCGATGTTGCGCATGACGATGACCAGCACCATGCCGGAGGCCATGATCGCCACGGCCGAAGACTGAACCGACAGGTTCCAGAGATTGCGCGGCGTCAGGAACGTGCGGCTGTCGAAGTCGAGCGGGTTGACGCCGAGCCGCAGGCTGGAAATCACATGCAGCCCGATCCAGATGAGGAGCAGCGCACCGATCATGCCCAGCATGCGGGTGTCGAGCTCGGTCGCCTTCAGGAACCGGGCAACAGTGCCGAGTTCCGACGCTCGCGCGGTGTCCGCCGGTTGGGTAGACGTCGTGTCGGTCATGATTTCCTCCCACCGGCTTGCCGTCTGGCGCGGATGCCGGAACTCAGCCTAGAAGCTATCCGCCTGAGGCAGAACGGCAAAATCTTTTGAGAAAACGCCGCGGCTTTAAGACAATCCCCAGGAAAGTGCGTAGCGGGTTTCCGTCCGGGATTGCGGCAACAAAAACCAGGAGCGGTTCATTGAACCGCTCCTGGCCGCGGCGCAGGTATTTTTGATCGAACGTCGGCAAGGCTCAGTTGCAGACCTGGACGCTGCCGGCGGGCACGCCCGCGCAGACCTCGTCCTTCTTGATCCAACCGGCGTCGATGACGACGTTGAGATTGTCCTTGGTGATCGCGACCGGCGTCAGGAACAGCGACTTGACGGTGTTGCCGCCGGGCGTCGTGAAGTCCTTGGCGCCGGCGATGTCGCCCATCTTCTTGCCGTCGGCGAGCTGCGAGGCGATCTCGGCGGCGTTCTTGCCGAGCTCGCGCGCGTCTTTCCACACCGACACGGTCTGCGTGCCGAGCGCGATGCGGTTGAGCGCCGCGTGGTCGCCGTCCTGGCCCGAGACCGGCACGGTGCCGGCCAGCCCCTGCGCCGTCAGCGCCGCGACAACGCCGCCGGCGGTGCCGTCATTGGCAGCCACGACCGCGTCGACCTTGTTGTCGTTGGCGGTCAGGAACTGCTCCATGTTCTTCTGCGCGTTGGCCGGCAGCCAGCCGTCCGTGTAGGCCTCGCCGACATTCTTGATCTTGCCGCTGTCGATGGCGTCCTTCAGGACTTCCATGGAGCCCGCGAACAGGAAGTCGGCGTTCGGATCGGAGCCCGAGCCCTTGATGAAGACATAGTTGCCTTCCGGCTTGGCCTTGAACACCTCGCGGGCCTGCATGCGCCCGACTTCCTTGTTGTCGAAGGTCAGGTAGAACACGTCCTTGTTCTCAATCAGGCGGTCGTAGCCGACGACCGGGATTCCTTCATCGAGCGCCTTCTGCACCGCCGGGCCGATCGCCGAGGCATCCTGCGCCAGGATGATCAGCGCGTTGGCGCCCTGCGAGATCAGGCTTTCGACGTCGGTCAGCTGCTTGCCCGGATTGGACTGCGCGTCGGCCGAGATATACTTGTCTCCGGCGGCCTCGATGGCGGCCTTCATCGCTGCTTCGTCGGTCTTCCAGCGCTCTTCCTGGAAATTCGACCACGACACGCCGATCACCTTGTCCTTCGCCTCGGCGACGGACGCCAGCGTCAGCGACATGGCAACGCCCGCCAGAATGGCGGCTGCAAATTTCTTCATGATATCCTCCCTGCGCCCGTGCGGCGCGACCCAGACTGGCCCAAAGGCCGGCACAGAGGCTTTTTTTCGAGCCTCAAAAAAATAGTGGTCCAGCACAACAGCGCTGTCAACCGAGATTTTGATGGGTTTTGATGGGCTCAGGCATTTTTTTCGGTGTTCGCAATAAATAATGACATGGCCCCTGGCTTCTGCCACAATCCCTAGCGTGTCAGCGACAGGCCATGGCATTATCACAAGGCCGCGATGACCGGGGAGGACGTGCGAAACGATGTCGGTCGGAATCCGCCATGACGATTTGCGCCGGCGCAACCGCGCCATGGTGATTTCGGCGGTACGCCGCGCCGGTCAGCCATCACGAACCGAAATTGCCGCCACCACCGGGCTCAGCCACTCGACCATTTCGGCGATCTCCGCCGACCTGATCCAGGAGGGCATTCTCACCGAAAGCAAGGCCAGCGAGCCGACGGCGTTGAAGCGCGGCCGGCCGCAGATCGGCCTGGCGCTGAACCCTGAAGCCGCCGCGGTGCTGACCGTGGTGTTGTCGCTGAACTTCCTGTCGGTCGCCGTGATCGATTATGCCGGTCAGGTTGTTGCCGAGGAGCAGCAGCGCCTGGACACGCTTGTCATGCCCCGCGACGAGCTGATCGGCGAATGCGTGGCGATCGTGCGGCGCCGGCTGCAGGATCCCGACCTCGACGTTGGCAGCGTCGCCCGCATCGCCATGGGCATTCAGGGCATCACCGATTCTAATGCACGCGCCATGCTCTGGTCGCCGATAACGCCGCTGACCGACATTCCTTTCGCCGACATTCTCGAGAAGGAGTTCGGCATCTCCGCCACCATGGAGAACGACTGCAACATGATGGCGGTAGCGCTGCAATGGCGCGACCCGGAGCGCTATCGCGACGACTTCATCGCCATCCTGTTGTCGCACGGCATCGGCATGGGTCTCGTGCTCAAGGGTGCGCTGTTCACCGGCACGCATTCCTCCGGCGGTGAGTTCGGCCACATGATTCACCGCCCGGGCGGGGCGCTTTGCCGCTGCGGCCGCCGCGGCTGCGTCGAGGCCTATGCCGGCAACTATGCGATCTGGCGCAGCGCCATGAAAATGAGCGAGGACGCCGAGCCGGTCGACGTCGGCGACGCCGACATGCGGGCCCTTGCCGCGAAGGCGCGCGAGAGGGACGGCCCCGAACGGGAGGCTTACCGCCGGGCCGGCGAGGCGCTTGGTTTCGGTCTCGGCAGCCTGTTCGCCCTCATCGACCCGGCGCCCGTCGCCATGGTCGGCGTCAGCGCGGCCGCCTTCGACCTGATCGAGCCGGCGCTGCGCGAGGCGATCGCCCAGACGGCCGGCGGCCAGCACTCCGAATCGATCTCCTTCGACACCGAGCCGAACGAACTGCCGCTGATCCGCGAAGGCTGCGCCATGCGCGCGCTGACCTTCGTCGACCAGGAGATTTTCGCGCCGGGAGGCCAGGCAAGAGCGGGGACGGGAAAGAACGTGGCCTGAGGCAGCCTTGAAGAGGTCCGGGGACAGCAGCAGACGATTGAAATTAGCGAAGGGAAGGCCCCGCAGCTTCGTCATTCCAGGGCGGAGCAGGAGCGAAGCTCCGTCGCGGAGACCCTGGAATCCATGCCGCTACCTCACGCGTCGAGCGCAGCGGCACAGAATTCTGGACTGTCGCAACGCATCGACATCACGGAATGAATCCTCGGGTCTGCGCTGCGTCGCTGCGCTCCTTGCTCCGCCCGTGGATGACGAAGCACAAGCGTCTCGGCTAATCGCCAATGCACGCGATCCGATGCTGGAGACAGAATCCGTCAGCGCCTCGGCGCCTTACCCCTAATCTTCCCTGATCGCGTAACCTGCGCCTCGGATGGTACGTATGACATCCGGCATGCGGCCGTTGTTGACCGCCTTGCGCAGGCGGCCGACATGGACGTCGACGGTGCGTTCGTCGATATAGATCGTCTCGCCCCAGACATTGTCGAGCAGCTGGCTGCGCGAGAACACCCGGCCGGGATGACGCATCATGAATTCCAGCAGCCGGAACTCGGTCGGGCCGAGCCTGATCTCGCTCTTCTTGCGGTAGACGCGGTGCGACTCGCGGTCGAGCACGATGTCGCCGACCTTGAGCACGCTGGACAGCACCTCCGGCTTGGCGCGGCGCAGCAGCGCCTTGACGCGCGCCATGAACTCCGGCGTCGAGAACGGCTTGACCAGATAGTCGTCGGCGCCGGTCGAAAGGCCGCGCACGCGGTCGCTTTCCTCGCCCCGCGCTGTCAGCATGATGATCGGCAACCGCTCTGTCTCGGGCCGCATCCTGAGACGCCGGCAGAGCTCGATGCCGGAAACCGCCGGCACCATCCAGTCGAGCACGAGCAGGTCGGGAACGTTTTCCTGAAGGCGGATTTCGGCCTCGTCGCCGCGGGTCACCACTTCGACCTGGTAACCCTCGGATTCGAGATTGTAGCGGAGCAGCACCCCAAGCGGCTCCTCGTCCTCCACCACCATGATGCGTGGCGCGATCATTGGCAGGTACCTTCGTCAGGCCGCCGGCGCCGACATTGTCGTCTCGTCCTGCTTGGGACGATTCGCGGGCAATTGCGTGCCGGTCAGCACATAATAGGCGTTCTCGGCGATGTTGGTCACATGGTCGCCGATGCGCTCGAGATTCTTGGCGCAGAACAGAAGATGCGTGCAGGCGGTGATGTTGCGCGGGTCTTCCATCATGTAGGTCAGGAGCTCCCGGAAGACGGATGTGTATTTGACGTCGATGCGCTCGTCGTCGTTGCGAAGCTTGGCCAGCGCCGTGGCGTCGCCCACCGTATATTCCTGGATCACGGCCTGGACCTGGATCAGCACCAGCTGCGCCATGGAATCGATCGAATGCGTGAGGTCGCGCGGCGCGGCGCTGACGCCGACCGAGCCGACGCGCTTGGCGATGTTCTTGGCGAGGTCGCCGATGCGTTCGAGGTCGCCCGCCATGCGGATCGAGCCGACCACATTGCGCAGGTCGTCGGCCATCGGCTGGCGCTTGGCGATCAGCGTGATGGCACGGTCGTCGAGCTCGCGCTGGCGCGCGTCCATGATGGCATCGTCGGAAACGACGCGCTGCGCCATGGCATTGTCGGTCTCGAGCAGGGCCTTGGTCGAAGCGCCGACCATCGAGCTGGCGAGATCGCCCATGTCGTTGATGAGCCGGCTGATCTGCCTCAGATCCTCGTCGAAGGAAGCGACGGTATGTTCGGCCATGATGATGTCCTCGTATGAGCTCAGCCGAAGCGGCCGGTGATGTAGTCCTGCGTGCGCTTTTCGCGGGGCGAGGTGAAGATCTTCTCGGTCCGGTCGAACTCCACCAGCTCGCCCAGATACATGAACGCCGTCTGCCGCGACACGCGCGCCGCCTGCTGCATGTTGTGGGTGACGATGACGATCGTGTAGTCGGCCTGCAGCTCGTCGATCAGTTCCTCGATCTTGGCGGTCGACAGCGGATCGAGCGCCGAGGCCGGCTCGTCGAGCAGGATGACCTCGGGCTTCACCGCAACGGTACGGGCGATGCACAGGCGCTGCTGCTGGCCGCCCGAGAGGCTGAGGCCGCTGGCGTTGAGCTTGTCCTTGACCTCGTTCCAGAGTGCTGCGCGCTTCAGCGCCTGCTCGACGCGGCTGTCCATCTCGGCCTTGCTGATCTTCTCATAGAGCCTGACGCCGAAAGCGATGTTCTCGTAGATCGACATCGGGAACGGCGTCGGCTTCTGGAACACCATGCCGATCTTGGTGCGCAGCAGATTGAGGTCCTGCGAGCGGTCGAGGATGTTCTTGCCGTCGAGCAGCACCTGGCCCTCGGCGCTCTGTTTCGGATAGAGCTCATAGATGCGGTTGAGCACGCGCAGCAGCGTCGACTTCCCGCAGCCCGACGGGCCGATGAAGGCGGTCACGCTGCGCTCGGGCAGGGACAGGTTGATGTCCTTCAGCGCCTTCGACTGGCCATAGTAGAAATTGAGGTTCTTGACCTCGATCTTGGCCTTCTCGACGGTCGTGTCGGCTGCGTTCAGGTCGGTGGACAACATCGGTTTCATCTGTCCTCTCTGCGTCCGGTTAGGCTGCGGGCGATGATGCTCAGCCCGAGAACCGTCAGGGTGATTATGAGTGCGCCCGTCCAGGCCAGTTGCTGCCATTCCTCGTAAGGGCTGAGAGCGAACTGGAAGATGGTTACCGGCAGGCTGGCCATCGGCGCATTGAGATTGCTCGACCAGAACTGGTTGTTGAGCGCGGTGAAGAGAAGCGGCGCCGTCTCGCCGGAGATGCGGGCGATCGCCAAAAGGATGCCGGTGACGATGCCGGAGAGTGCCGCGCGATAGGCAACCGAGCGGATCACCACCCAGCGCGGCGCTCCGATGGCGGTGCCTGCTTCGCGCAGCGCGTTGGGCACAAGGTTCAGCATGTCCTCGGTGGTGCGCACCACGACGGGGATCACCAGGATCGACAGCGCGACCGCGCCGGCAATCGCCGAGAAGTGCCCCATCGGCCGCACCATCAGCTCGTAGACGAACAGGCCGATGATGATCGACGGCGCCGACAAGAGGATGTCGTTGATGAAGCGCACCACCGTCGTGAGCTTCGAAAAGCGTCCGTATTCGGCCATGTAGGTGCCGGCCAGCACGCCGATCGGCGTGCCGACGATGATACCGATGATCGTCATGACGATGCTGCCGTAGATGGCATTGAGCAGGCCGCCGGCATCGCCGGGCGGCGGCGTCATTTCTGTGAATACCGGAAGCGACACCCCGGAAAGCCCCTTGTAGAGCAGGGCGCCGAGAATCAGCGCCAGCCAGGCCAGCCCGATGCCCGCCGCGACGACGCACAGCGTCATCATCACGGCATTCTTGCGCTTGCGACTTTGGTGAAGCGATGCGGCAGTCGACATCGGTCAGGCTCCCGTGCGGCTATCGATGCGCAACAGCATGTAGCGTGCGAGCGCGAGGATGATGAAGGTGATGATGAACAGGATCAGACCGAGCGACACCAGCGAGGATGTATAGAGGTTGCCGTCGGCTTCGGTGAATTCGTTGGCGATGGTCGCCGAGATCGTCGTGCCCGGCGCAAACAGCGAGGCGCTGATGCGGTGCGCGTTGCCGATGACGAAGGTGACGGCCATCGTCTCGCCGAGCGCGCGGCCGAGGCCGAGCATGACGCCGCCCATGATGCCGACGCGGGTATAGGGGATGGTCACGCGCCGGGTCACTTCCCAGGTCGTGCAGCCGATGCCGTAGGCCGATTCCTTCAGCACCGCCGGCACCGTGTCGAACACGTCCTTGGTGATCGAGGTGATGAAAGGCAGCACCATGATGGCGAGGATCAGCGACGAGGTCAGCAAGCCGATGCCGTAGGGCGGACCGGCAAACAGGCTGTCGAGGCCGGGGATGCCTTTGAACAGCCAGATGATGAAGGGCTGGACCGTCGTCTGCAGGAACGGCGCGAAGACGAACAGGCCCCAGATGCCGTAGATGATCGAGGGAATGCCGGCGAGCAGCTCGACCGCGATGCCGATCGGACGCCGGAGCGGGCGCGGGCAGAGCTCGGTCAGGAAGACGGCGATGCCGATCCCGATCGGCACGGCGATGAGAATGGCGATGGCCGAGGTGACGATGGTGCCGTAGATGGGCGCGAGCGCGCCGAAATTCTCGGTGACCGGGTTCCAGGATTCGGTGGTCAGGAAGGAGAAGCCGAACTTCGACAGCGCCTCCCACGATCCGGCGACCAGCGATATCGCGACCCCGCCGAGCAGAACGAGCACGAGCATGGCGGAAAGGCGCGTCGCCGTCCGGAAAACCATGTCGGTGACGGCGAAGCGGCGCACCGTCGCTTCTCTGGTCCGCATGGCGGACGATGTCGCGGCTTCGGAAACGGCTGTCATTTAGCCCCTCGCATTTCGAAAGAGACAGGAGGGCGCCGTAGACGCCCTCCTTATTTTGCGGGAATTACATGCCGGAGTAGAGCGGCTTGCCGTTCGCGTCGACGATGTCCTTGCTCCACATTTCCTCGACGCTCTTCACGACCGCGTCGGGCATCGGAACATAGTCCAGGCCGGCGGCCAGCTCATCGCCCTTGGCATAAGACCAGGCGAAGAATTTGAGCGCTTCGGTCGTCGCCGCGGCGTCATCGGGCTTCTTGTAGACGAGGATCCAGGTGGCGGAGGTCATCGGCCAGGATTCGGCGCCGGCCTGGTTGGCCAGGATGACGCCGTAGCCCGGCTGCGAGCTCCAGTCGGCATTGGCCGCAGCGGCCGAGAACGCGGCGGCGGTCGGCTCGACCTTCTTGCCGTCCTTGTTGATCAAGTCGGTGTAGGTCAGCTTGTTCTGCTTGGCGTAGGCGTATTCGACATAGCCGATCGCGCCGCCGGTCTGCGACACGTTGTTGGCGACGCCTTCATTGCCCTTGGCGCCGATGCCCACCGGCCACTCGAGCGCGGTGTTGACGCCGACCTTCGACTTCCAGTCGGCGCTGACGTCGGCCAGGTAGTAGCTGAAGTTGAACGTGGTGCCCGAGCCGTCCGAACGGTGGACGACGGCGATCGCCTGGTCGGGCAGCTTGACGTCGGGGTTGAGCTTCTTGATTGCTTCGTCGTTCCAGTTGGTGATCTTGCCGGCGAAGATGTCGGCGAGCGTCGGACCGTCGAGCACCAGCTCGCCCGGCTTGATGCCTTCGAGGTTGACGACCGGAACGATGCCGCCCATCACCATCGGGAACTGCGCGAGCCCGGTGGAGTTGAGATCCTCGCCTTTCAGCGGCGCGTCCGAAGCGCCGAAGGTCACGGTCTTGGCCTTGATTTGCTTGATGCCGCCGCCGGAGCCGATCGACTGGTAGTTGAGACCGATGCCGGTCTCCTTCTTGTAGGCGTCGGCCCACTTCGCGTAGATCGGATAGGGGAAGGTGGCGCCAGCGCCGGAAATGTCGGCTGCCATCGCGGCGGCCATGCTAAGGGTTGATGCCGCAGCCATTGCAATTGCAACGGCCGCCGAGCGGATGAAATGTCTCATGTGGCCTGCTCCTGTTCGGAAGATGGTCTTTCGGCACCCGTTGTATCGGCGCCCGGTCAGCGCAATAGCCCTCGATTATTACAGTCGCATGACAGTTTCGTGTCAGCCCGGTAACGCCTGAACGGGGATGCACGGAAGGGTCCGCGTCAGCCTCGAAGGACCGGCCGGAGTTTGCCGCGGAAATCAGCAACTTGTCTGACTTTTGAAACAAAATTTATCCCGGCGGCCGGATGACGGCCGCCGGGAAATAAAATCCGGACGAGAGTGCGTTGCCAGTAAGCCAGAGCGGATCATGGCGTGGCCATCGCCGAAAACAGGGTCCGTTGGGGTAGAGTCGACGCTGTTTCTTGTCGGCGGTCGCTGCTCCCGCCCGTAACCGAAGAGCGGAATCAATGTCATGATTGTCCGAGCTTGGCGCTTGCTTTGGTATGGTGCGATCGCACCATACGCATGCGTCAGCCCCTTGCCGCCGTCCTGCCCGCCAAATTCGTTTTAACCGGCGTTGCGCCGGGTCTCGACGTCCGAACCCAGCCAGCGCTCGAGCTTTTCGAGCAGCGCCCGCGGACTGATCGGCTTCGGCAGGTAATCGTCCATGCCGGCTTCGAGGCAGCGTTCGCGGTCGCCCTTCAGTGCATGCGCGGTGACCCCGACGATCGGCACATGCGTGCCCATGTCCTCCTCGAGCCGGCGGATGGCGCCCGTCGCCTCCAGCCCGTTCATTTCCGGCATCGATACATCCATCAGGATCATGCGCGGATTGAGCCTGCCGAAGGCGTCGAGCGCCTTGCGGCCGTTGCCGACGATCTCGAAGCGGTAACCGGTCTCGCCAAGAATCTGGGTGAACACCATCTGGTTCACCTCATTGTCCTCGGCGACGAGGATGTCGAGCCCGCGCTCGGCATCGGCGGGGCGCGGACGCGCCCGCGCCGGCGGCGGTTGCAGCATGGCGCGCTCCGATGCCGCCGTCTGCGCCGGGGCGGCTTGCGGGGAGCTGGCGGTGCCAATGGCGGGTTGCGCCGCCGCGCTGCTGTGGCGGTGGCGCTGGATGGTCGAGACCAGCGTTTCCAGGAGAATGGAGGAGCGCGCCGGCTTGATCAGCTGCGCATCGATGCCGAGGTCGCGATAGGTGGTGTTGGCAAGCGACTGGTCGACCGAGGTCAGCATGATGATAGGCGTATGCGCCAGGCCCGCCGTATTGCGCACGATGCGCGCCATCTCGGCGCCGGTCATGCCCGGCATCTGGTAGTCGAGCACCACGCAGTCGACCGGCACGCCGTAGGCGGCGGCGGCAATCAGCACCTTCAACCCTTCGGCGCCGCTTTCGGCCGCGCAGGAATCGAACGTCCATGACGCCATCTGCTCGCTGAGGATCGAGCGGTTGACGGCATTGTCGTCGACGATGAGCACGCGCGCGCCGGTGACGTCGACCGGCATGATGCGCTGTCCGCCCTGCTCGGCCTTGGGCAGCGTGATCGTGAACCAGAAGGTCGAACCTTTCCCTTCGGCGCTGTCGACACCGATCTCGCCGGCCATCATCTCGACCAGACGCGAGGTGATGGCAAGGCCAAGCCCGGTGCCCTCATGCCGCCTGGTCGAGGAGGTGTCGACCTGGCTGAACTTTTCGAAAACCTGCTTCAGCTTGTCTTCCGGAATGCCGATGCCGGTATCGGTCACGGAAATGGTGAGCCTCGTTCCCGCCGGAACCCGCTCACCCGTCACGTCGACCAGGACATGACCCTTGTCGGTGAACTTCACCGCGTTGCCGAGCAGGTTGGTGACGATCTGCCTGACACGGCCGACATCGCCGACGAACTGGCCGTCGAGGCCCGGCTGGATGCGAACGATGAGCTCGAGGTCCTTCTCCTTGGCGCGCGTCGAGACCAGCGTCGCCACATCCTCGATCGCCTCGGCCAGATTGAAGGGTGCAGGGTCGAGCACCAGCTGGCCGGCATCGATCTTCGAGAAGTCGAGGATGTCGTTGATGATGGTGAGCAGCGCATTGCCGGATTTGACGATGATGTCGGTGAACGTCTTCTGCTTCGGATCGAGGTCCGACTTTGCCAGCAGCTCTGCCATACCAAGAACCCCGTTCATCGGCGTGCGGATCTCGTGGCTCATATTGGCGAGGAACTCCGACTTGGCCCGGTCGGCGAGCACGGCGCGCCGGCGTGCCTCGCTGAGCTCCGCCTCGCGCTGCTTGAGCTCGGTGATGTCCGTGGTGGAGCCGATGAGATAGAGCGAGCCGTCCGAGGCGATCATCGCGCCCTTGCGCGCGAATTGATGCCTGACGCTGCCGTCCGGCATCGTCACCGTCTCTTCGATCTCCTGCGTCTCGCCGGTGCGAAGCACAGCAAGGTCGCCGGCGACGAAGGCTTCGCCGTCCGCGCCGAAAATCTCGACGTCGGTCTTGCCGATCGCTTCTTCCCTGCTGAAGCCGGTGAGATCGCACCAGCCCTTGTTGACGTAGAATTGCCTGAGGTCCGAGCGCTTGGCGTAGATCGACACCGGCACATTGTCGATGAGGCTGCGGAACACCTCGTTCTCGCTCATGCTCTGCCGCAGCGCCTGCTCGCGCGCCTTGACGTCGGTGATGTCGGTGCTGGAGCCGACCAGATGCACCGACCCGTCGATCGCCACCAGCCGACTCTTGCGCGTCATCAGCTGGCGCACCGTGCCGTCGCGGTGGGTGACGGCTTCCTCGATCTCGCGTCCCGCGCCGGTCGCCACAACTTCGTTGTCGTCATTGCTGAAACCGTCCGCCTCTTCGGCCGCGAAAAGCTCGCGATCAGTCTTGCCGAGCACCTCGTCCTTGGGCAGTCCGGTCAGCGCGCACCAGGCCTTGTTGACGAATTCTATGCTGAGATCGTCGGCCTTGATGAAGGCTGCCACGGGCAATTCGTCCATCACATGCCGGTAAAGGTCGATCTGGCGCATGGAATCGCGCAACGCCTTCTCGCGCGCCTTGATGTCGGTGATATCGACACGCACGCCGATGAATGTGCCGTCGTCGGTACGCATGTCATAGACCTGGTACCAGCGCCCGTCGGCGTTGAGGCGTTCGTAGGCCGAGCTCGGCAAACGGTACCGCTTGAGCATGGCGTCAAGCCAACGCTCGGTGTCGACGCCATACAGGCTGTCGATTCCGGGGTCGCCGCTCGAGCGGAAGTAGCCGACGGAGTGGCCAAGCGCCAACGCCTCGCGGAACGTGCGGCCAGGCTGCCAGGCCGGCTTCAGCGCCGGCAGCGTATCCTGCAGCTTGCGGTTGGCGAAGACGAAGCGGTCGTCGCGATCGTAGATGATGACCCCCGCCGGCAGCGACTCCAGCACGGTGACGAGGTTCTTGCGCGCGTCCTCCGTCTCGGTCTCGCGCTGTTTCATGTCGGTGATGTCGACATAGGAGATCAGCCGCTTGCCGCCTGGAAGAGGCGCCAGCGAGGCTATCAGCGTGCGGCCGTCCTTGCGCGGCAACTGCCTGGACCCTGCGCTTCCAGCCCGGATTTCGGCCTCCCGTTCGGCCACATGTCTTTGCCAGGCCTGTTCCTCGGCGCCGAACGGATCGGCATCACGACTAGCTTCCATGAGGTCGCGAAAGCGACTGCCGGCCGGAGCGCGCCGCGGATCGATCTGCCAGAAGTCGTAAAATGCCCGGTTGACCACCTCCGCCCGCAATTCGGCATCGAGAACGATGACGCCGATCGGCATCGAATCGACCATCAGCCTGAGATTGGCAAGCGCCTCCGAGGTCCCGGCCATATCGTGGACGTCGCCGAAAAAGGCCTCGTTGCCGCGTCTGTCCGCCTTGTTGTCCGCCTCGACAGTCCCGTCCGTATCCGCCATTCCTACCCCCAAGGCCGAACTGTGCCGGTCCGTCGGGGGAATGTGCCCGACAAGCATTAACGATCCGCTAACCATAATGATTGCAACCGCCTGCCCCCGGTGCCGTTGAGCCAGCTTCCGGTCCTGGCGCCGGCTGCGGTAATCCGCCCGTTGGCGATCATGGCAACAACGCATTATAAGGTGCCTGAGGTGTTGCTAATGTTTGGTCGAATCGCGGCTTTCATCCTGTGTCCGGCGCTGCTTGCGGCGGGCGGCTGCGCGCGCAGCGACGACGGCACGGTGATCGTCCCGAGCCGGATGGACGTCAGGCGTGTCTGGGACAAGGCGCCGCCGGGAACGACCGCGTCGCGGCAGATCGCGTCGGACGTGTTTCCTTTGCCGCCGCCGGGCGCGCCGCAAGGCCCGTCGGTCCGGCGCTATTCCAGGTCTCCGGCAAGGCCCTCACATAACCAGAATCTGGCTGATCAGCCTTCGGGCGAGCAGACCGCTCTTACCTGCAGGAATGTCGGCGAAACCGGCAAGCGCTACCGCGTCGTCTGCGAGTAGCTTTGCCTCAATCCGCCGGTCGATGCCGGCTGGATCCACTGCCCGTGAAGAAAGACAGCCCGACAGATTCAGCCCGGCCGCGACCGCGGCGCGATCACGGATCGCTGATGAAACCTTTGCCCGGTGACGGACGTTGTTGGCGTTGATGTGACGCGCGCTGCGCAGAGGAGACTGAAGATGTCCTTTCACTTCACCGTCTCGGGCCTGACCAGGAACCTGATCCATTCGCTGGGGCTGGAGCACGCGCCGAGAGCCCTTACCCCCGAACAAAGCCTTCTGCTGGATTGCTACCTGGCCGGGCAGATCCCGGACTCCGCCTGGAACGATTATGTCTTCGAGATGCCGGAACTGGAAAAGCACGCCCAGATCAGGCGCGCACGCGGTTTGACCTGAAAGCAATTCCAGGAAAGTGCGACACGGTTAGAACATGTCTGCCGAAAGTGGGAACCGATTTCGGGATAAAGACATGCCCAAAAACCTAAAGCGCATGGAGCGAATCTAGAACGATCGCGACGCGCCTTAGGCTCGGTGCCTTCGCCGTGACCTACTTCTTCGGCGAGTTGAACTGCAGCGTGAAGACGTTTCCGGCGATGCCTTGCGCCAGCGAGGGCGAAAGGCTGAGCGGTAGACAATCGTTCAGGGCCTTGGTCGCGGCGTCGATATACGCCTTACGCGCCTTGTCGTCGCCGCTGACATGGATAGCGGTTGTTTTCGGCGGCCCGATCAGCGTGCCGTCGCGTTTGAAGCTGAAGCTGAGCGTCACCGAGGAATTGTCGGAATTGGCCGGCGGCGTCCAGCAGGCGAGCAAGGCGGCGCCAACCTCGTTCATACCGTTGAGCGGCGCGGCTTCGGCCGTGATGGCGGCGCTCGCCAGGAGCGCGACCGCGACCGCGGAAAATTTCACCGTTCTTGTCATCGCCGTCCTCATCGCTTTTTGCCCGGCTCGCACCTGTCAACCCCAGGGTATGGTAGGATCAATCCCGCCGATGACAATAGGATTTCAACCAGTCTGGCACCGGATAAGTCGTATGTCGTGATTGCCGGCGGGAGGCGATACAACCGCCGGAAAAGCAAAAGGCCGGCGCTGGGCCGACCTTTCCCTTCGCCTCCGCTTCGCGCCAGTACATCCGTGGTCGCGGCGAGGACTGTGACCAGTAGACAGGCGTTGGGTAAATGAAACCTTAACCTGAGCCGGCTGTTAGGCCCTGGCCTGCGATTTCACATGCGCGATGTAGCCGCGCACGTCGCCTGCCGGCTCCGCATAGGCCTTGCCGAGCTTCTTCTCCATGGCCGCCATGTATTCCTTCGCCCAGCTGGGCAGCGCGTAGTCGATGACCGCCAGGAATTCCAGCGTCGCCGCCAGCCTTATATCCGCGATCGACGGGTTGTTGCCGCCGATGAACGGTTTGCCGTTACGAAAGAAGGAGTGAAACACCTCGAGCGGCTCGGCGATCGCAGCCATCGCCGCCTTCTGCGCTTCCGATTTCTTGTCGGGATGGGCGTCGCTGTGGCCGACCTCGCCAGCATATTGCGGAAAGCCGAGCGCCGGATACGTCGCGCGCGCGACATAGGGATAGAGCGTGCCGACCAGGTAGAACATGGCGCTATCGATCATCGCCCGCTTGGCCGGCGCCTTCGGATAGAACTTGTCCAGCCCGTGCTTGTTGGCGAGATACTGCATGATGGCGCAGCTTTCCCACAGCACGCCGCGCGGCAGGCCCTTGTCCTCGATCATCGGCGTCAGATGCGCCGGATTGCGCGCCAGGAATTCGGGCGAACGCGTAAGGCCCCAGGCATCGGTCTCCGCCGGATCGAGCCCGGCCGCGCGCGCGAACACCCGCACCGTCATGTTGTTGACGCTCGGCCTCAGCATGCTGAGTTTTATGCCCGGCTTCTTAGCTGGCTTCGCCACTTTCGAGGTCGCGGCCGCTTTGGCAGTCGCCTTCGCCGATGCCTTGGCGCCCGATTTCGCGGCGGCTTTTACCGCGGCTTTCGGCGCTACCTTGGCAGCGGGTTTCTTCGCGCTCTTTGTTGCGGCTTTTGCCATTTCATGTCCCTCCCTTTGCTCGCTCAGTACGGATTCTTCGGCGCCCTGTTTTCCGACAGGGTAGCGCGTGACCGCTCGACCAGCGCCTGGATGGCGTCGGCAAGGTGCAATTCGGCGATGTTGTAGTCGTCGCGCGCCACGCGGATCTTGTGCGCCTCCATCAGCACGTCGGCATGGGTGAAGCCGACCGGCGGGTCGAAGCGGTAGGACGCGAGCTCGATCAACAGCCCGAGCGGATCTTCGAAATAGATCGAATCCATGAAGCCGCGATCCTTGACGCCGCTGTGCTTGATACCGCGCTCGTCGAGCCGCGCGACTGCCTGCAGGAATGTGACCCGCGACACCGAGAACGCGATGTGATGGACGCAGCCTATATCGGTCGGTGTCCGCCGCTTGACCGGGACCCGGGTCTCGTCGGTGAAGACGGTGATCAGCCGCCCGTCGCCGGGATCGAAGTAGAGATGGCTTTCGCTCGCCTTGTCGAGATTGGGCTGCTCGAAGATGAAAGGCATGCCGAGCACGCCCTCCCAGAAGTCGATCGAGGTCTGGCGCCCGGCGCCGACCAGCGTGATGTGATGAACGCCTTGCGACTGCAGCTTCCGCATTGGACTCCTCCCGCCCGCACTTGCGGCAGGCTTTGTGCAGAGAATGCTAAAGCAACTGCAAGCGCTGCGCCAGAACGGACGAACGCGCGAACGCCAGATTGGACCCAGCAGGGATTGGTCTTTCGGTCTACAGGAGAGTTGCTTGGTACGCCCAAGGGGAATCGAACCCCTGTTCCCGCCGTGAGAGGGCGGTGTCCTGACCGCTAGACGATGGGCGCGCTCAAGAACCGGCTACATAGGCTGGCCGCTGGGAAAAAGCAACTGGGGTTTCAGGTTGTCCGTAGACTTAGCGAAATGCCCCGGTCAGCCCTGCCGTTTCGGCTCGATCAGGTCCCAGAGATTGCCATAGAGATCGGAAAAAACCGCCACCGTGCCGTAGGCCTCGAAGCGCGGCGCTTCGCGGAACTCGACGCCCTTGGCGAGCATCGCCCGGTGATCGCGGGAAAAATCTTCTGTCTCGAGGAAGAGAAAGACCCGGCCGCCGGTCTGGTTGCCGATGCGGCTTGCCTGCTCTTCGCCGGATGCTTCCGCCAGGAGCAGCCTCGCCCCCTTGCCCTTCGCCGGCGCGACGGTGACCCAGCGCTTGCCGCCGCCGAGATCGACATCCTGGCTCAGCACGAAACCGAGCCGCTCGACATACCAGGCGATCGCCTCGTCGTAATTGCCGACGACGAGCGCGACGGTCGCAATGCTGCGCTGCTCGGCAAAGCCGCTCATTTGTTGCGAACCGCGAATTGGCCGATGATGCGGCGCTCCGCGATGTCGTAGACGAAGATCGAACGGCCGCCATCGGCAAGCTCGGCGTCGATCGACAGGCGGTTGCCGGAGAGCGACTGGCTGATCACCTTGGCGCCGACGGGCAACACGATGTCGCCCGAGAGCGGCGCACCGGCCGGAGCCTGAACATCGCCGGCGGGCGCCGATCCGGCCACCGGCGCGTTGCGGGCTTTGTAGACAAGCGCCCCGATCACCACCATAAGGGCCAGGAACAGAAGGCCGAGATTGACGATCATGAAGCGGACGAGCTTGCGGCGCACATTCTCGGCCGCGGGGTCGAGCGGCTTTTCCTCATCTTCTTCGGCGATCGGCCGGGCCATGGCTAAACAATCCGCAACGGGTTTCGATGAGCGCTCATAACGAAGAGAGTTCGACATTGATAGGGGAGGAACCGACGGACGGTGAGTTGGCCGCAAGCGAAGCCACCGTCCTGGAAGCCGGCGCCGATGCCGCCGGCCAGCGCCTCGACCAGTGGCTTGCCGCCAAGCTCGGTCCGGAGCTCTCGCGCAGCCGCGTGCAGGCGCTGATCAAGCAAGGCGCAGTCTCCATCGCCGGCAGGAAGGTGCTGGAAGCCAAGCGCAAGCTGACGGTCGGTGAGACGATCGAGATCCTGGTGCCCGCTCCGGAGCCGGCGGAGCCACAGGGCGAGGACATTCCCCTCGACATTCTTTACGAGGACGACGAGCTGATCGTCATCAACAAGCCGGCGGGACTGGTCGTCCACCCCGGCGCCGGCAACTGGACCGGCACGCTGGTCAACGCGCTGATCCATCACTGCGGCGACAGCCTGTCCGGCATTGGCGGCGTCAGGCGTCCTGGCATCGTCCATCGCCTCGACAAGGAAACCAGCGGCGTCATGGTCGTGGCCAAGACCGACCGCGCCCACAAGGCGCTGTCGGAAGCCTTTGCCGATCATGGCCGCACCGGCGACCTCGAGCGCGCCTATCTGGCGCTGGTCTGGGGCATCCCGCAACGGCCGACCGGCACCATCGAGGCTGCCTTGGGTCGCGCCGCCGACCGCGTCCGCCGCGCGGTGGTGTCTGAAAGTCGCGACGACGCCCGCCATGCCGTCACCCATTTCAGCATTGTCGAACGTTTCGGCGAAGGACAGCAGGCTTTCGCCACGGCAAGCCTGGTCGAATGCCGGCTGGAGACCGGCCGGACCCACCAGATCCGCGTCCACATGGCCCATATCGGGCACCCCGTGATCGGCGATCCGGATTACGGGCAGGCTTTCCGCACCAAGGCCAACCGGCTGCCCGGACCCTTGAAGGCCAAGGTCAAAGCCTTTCCCCGGCAGGCCCTGCACGCGTGGCTCCTTGAATACCGGCATCCGACCACCCATCTAACGATGAGGTTCGAAGCGCCGATACCGGGAGACATGGAGGAACTCGTCGGCGACTTTCGAAAACTCTGAACCGACCCGCCACGAACAAGCTGCAAACCAGCCATCAAAAAACCTGACCGGCGTTGTTCACTTTAGCTTGACAGACTGTTTAGCGTTGAACAAATGCCTGTCTTTTCTGGTTTTGTTCCTATATACACAGGTTGTCGCGGATGAGCCTTTGGCATCCGTGACGAACGCCCGCCGCGTTTCGGGGGCATCCACTCCAAAGAGAGAGGGGCGCTATCATGGCCCAATCATTACCCAGTATCGTTTCCGGTGAAGGCGGTCTCGCCCGTTACCTGGAAGAAATCCGCCGCTTTCCGATGCTTCAGCCGCAGGAAGAGTACATGCTCGCAAAGCGTTATGCCGAGCATCAGGACACTACGGCTGCGCACAAGCTCGTCACCAGCCATTTGCGGCTCGTCGCCAAGATCGCCATGGGCTATCGCGGCTACGGCCTGCCGATCGGCGAGGTGATCTCGGAAGGCAATGTCGGCCTCATGCAGGCCGTGAAGAAATTCGAACCGGAGCGTGGTTTCCGGCTCGCCACCTATGCCATGTGGTGGATCAAGGCCTCGATCCAGGAATACATCCTGCGCTCATGGAGCCTGGTCAAGATGGGCACCACCGCCAATCAGAAGCGTCTGTTCTTCAACCTG
Organism: Mesorhizobium sp. ESP-6-4; assembly: GCF_020164735.1. Lineage (NCBI taxonomy): Bacteria > Pseudomonadati > Pseudomonadota > Alphaproteobacteria > Hyphomicrobiales > Phyllobacteriaceae > Mesorhizobium > Mesorhizobium sp. ESP-6-4. Next base: position 391,000 of record NZ_JAIUGS010000003.1, on the reverse strand, counting down.
CGCAAGGTGAAGGGCAAGATCCAGGCGCTCGACGATGGCGACTTGAAGCCCGAGCAGATCGCCGAGATCGCCACTCGCCTCAACGTTTCCGAGGCCGAAGTGGTGTCGATGAACCGCCGCCTGTCGGGCGACGCTTCGCTCAACGCCCCGATCCGGGCGAGCGAAGGCGAGTCCGGCGAATGGCAGGACTGGCTGGTCGACGACCACGAGAGCCAGGAAGAGATGCTCATCGAGCAGGACGAGCTGGAAAACCGGCGCACCATGCTGTCGGGCGCCCTGTCGGTGCTCAACGACCGCGAGCGGCGCATCTTCGAGGCGCGTCGCCTGGCCGAAGAGCCGCTGACGCTGGAAGAACTCTCGGCCGAGTTCGACATCAGCCGCGAGCGCGTGCGCCAGATCGAGGTGCGCGCCTTCGAGAAGGTGCAGGACGCGGTCAAGGCGGCCGCCAAGCGCCAGACCCAGGCGCTGCGGACCATCGAGGCGCAGCCGGCGGCGTAACAAGCTCAAGGAATCAATCAATAAGGCGGCGCTTCGGCGCCGCCTTTTTTGTTTGGCGAAAGCGGTCGCGCGCCCCTTTCCCCGTCACTATACGGGGAGAAATGCCCGGCAGGGCAATGAGGGGCAGCGCCGAGGCAGCGAGGTTGTCTTTTCCAGCGACTGTCTTCGCGAGGCCGCCGCGCTGATCCTCGACCGCGGCGCCGCCCCTCATCCGCCCTTCGGGCACCTTCTCCTCGTGGAACGGGGAGAAGGAAAGGCTCAGGCCGTCGGCTGCTTGGTCTTCCTGAGGTACGGCAGCACCGTCTCATACGCGCCAAAACGCTTGATCGCGTCTTCGTTGGAGACGGCGGCGGTGATGATGACGTCGTCGCCCTGCTTCCAGTTGGCCGGCGTCGCCACCTGGTGCTTGGCCGTCAGCTGGATGGAATCGATGACGCGCAGGATCTCGTCGAAGTTGCGGCCCGTGGTCATCGGATAGGTCAGCGCCAACTTGATCTTCTTGTCCGGGCCGATGACATAGACCGAGCGCACGGTGGCGTTGTCGGCCGGCGTGCGGCCCTCGGAGGTCTCGCCGGCGCCTGCCGGCAACATTTCATAAAGCTTGGCGACCTTGAGGTCCTTATCGCCGATCAGCGGGTAGTTCACCGTCTGGCCGGTGGCGGTCTTGATGTCAGCCTGCCACTTCTCGTGGCTCGATACCGGATCGACCGAGATGCCGATGATCTTGACGTTGCGCTTTTTGAACTCGCCTTCCAGGCCGGCCATGGTGCCGAGCTCGGTGGTGCAGACCGGCGTGAAATTCTTCGGATGGCTGAACAGCACCGCCCAGCCGTCGCCGATCCAGTCGTGGAACTTGATGGTGCCCTGCGTGGTCTCGGCCGTGAAATCCGGCGCGACATCGTTGATACGAAGACTCATGACCTATCCCTACCCTTTTTTATGAAACGATGGCCGGCGCGGCCGGCAAGCATTCTAAGCTACCACCATCGCGGCATCGGTCAAACGCCAGGAGCCGTAACCTAGCCCGCTGCAGCCAAATATTTTTTTGGCGAGCACGGGGCTCTTCGGCAGGATTTTGCGCTTTCGCGAGAGGGTGGGCCGCTCAGGCTTTCCTTATCGCGAGCGTCGCCGTGAGGTCTTCCATGCGCTGCGCGAGCGCGCCGAGCGCGGTCGTGAGCACGCTGTCGCTCTTGTCGGCCTTGGTCAGCGCCTCGTCGCGCGTCTTGCGCAAGGTCAGCACTTCGCTCTCCATGCCTTTGACACGCTTAGTGAGCTCCGAGAGCTCGTCCATCACCATGATGCCGGCCATGACGGTGAGCCGCTGGTCGCCGATCTCGCCGAAGGAATCCTTCAGGTGCGAGACATAGCGGTCGAAGCGCTCGGCAAGGTCGATCAGATGCTCTTCCTGGCCTTCGTCGCAGGCCATGCGATACTGTTTGCCGTCGATGGAAACCGTGACCTGTGCCATTGCCTTACCTGTCCAGGACCGCGCGGATGGTTTCCATGGCGGTCACCAGCCGCCGCGACACTTCCTTGTTGGCGTCCTCCAGCCGTTCGGCGCGCGCTTCGGAATTGTCGAGCTCCTGCGCCAGGCGCGAGCGGTCGGCGTTCATGCGCTGCACCTCGGCCTCGGCTTCCGAATAATCGCGCTCATGCTCGAGCTTCGCCGCCACGGCGTTTTCCAGCCCTTCCATGGCCTTGCCCAGCCTGGCGATGACTTCCTTGAGGGTCGTTTCCCCGGTCATGGCTTCGTCCTATGCCCTGCCCATCACCGAATCGCACGTGTTCAGAACGCGTTATCTGGGAAAGATTAGGCGCCGGGTGAAGGGCACGTCAACAAAGCTCTCGCGACTGTCCCCCGCTATCGCTAATGTAGGCGCCGGGTGCCATAACAAGCCCGGCAAAATCCATCCCGATTTGTTGACTAAAAGACCGCGCCTGCTATGTGTCGCGGCATCCTTTTCCAAGGGTTCTCCCCAGGCTCCAACTCACTTCCGGAGGAAGCATGACCTCGCGTGAACAACATGATCGGATGGCCAACGCGATCCGTTTCCTTTCCATGGACGCCGTCGAGAAGGCGAACTCCGGTCACCCAGGCCTGCCCATGGGCTGCGCCGACATCGCCACGGTGCTGTTCAGCCGTTTCCTGAAATTCGACGCCAAGGCACCGCACTGGGCCGACCGCGACCGCTTCATTCTGTCGGCCGGCCACGGCTCGATGCTGCTCTACTCGCTCCTGTACCTCACCGGCTATGAGGACATGACGATCGACCAGATCAAGAATTTCCGCCAGCTCGGCTCCAAGACCGCCGGCCATCCCGAATACGGCCATGCCGCCGGCATCGAGACCACCACCGGCCCGCTTGGCCAGGGGCTCGCCAATTCGGTCGGCTTCGCGCTCGGCGAGCGCATCATGAACGCCGCCTTCGGCAACGACCTCGTCAACCATTATACCTATGTGCTGGCCGGGGACGGCTGCCTGATGGAAGGTGTATCCCAGGAAGCCATTGCGCTGGCCGGGCATCTGAAGCTCAACAAGCTGATCGTCTTCTGGGACAACAACAACATCTCGATCGACGGCCCGGTCTCGCTCGCCGACAACACCGACCAAGTCGCCCGCTTCCAGGCCAGCGGTTGGAACGCCAGCCACATCGACGGCACCGATCCGGAAGCGATCGCCTATGCCATCGAGGCAGCGCGCCATTCCGACAAGCCGACGATGATCGCCTGCAAGACCACCATCGGCTTCGGCGCCCCGACCAAGGCCGGCACCAACAAGGCGCATGGCTCGCCGCTCGGCGCCGAGGAAATCGCCGGCGCGCGCAAATTCTTCAACTGGGACTCGCCGCCCTTCGAGATTCCGGCCGACATCCTCGACGCATGGCGCGCCGTCGGCACGGGTGGCGCCAAGGCCCGCGCCGATTGGGAAGGCCGCCTGGCGAAGGCCGAGCCGAAGCTCAAGGCCGAGTTCGAGCGCCGCCTCGCCGGCAAGCTGCCCTCCAATTTCGACGCCGTCATCGCCGACTACAAGAAGAAGCTGTCGGCCGACAAGCCAAAGGTCGCCACCCGCAAGTCGTCGGAGATGGCGCTGGAAATCATCAACGGCGCGGTGCCGGAAACGATCGGCGGCTCGGCCGACCTCACCGGCTCCAACAACACCAAGACCAGCCAGACCAAGAACATCACCCCCGATGATTACGGCCAGCGCTATGTCCATTACGGCATTCGCGAGCACGGCATGGCGGCGGCGATCAACGGCCTGACCCTGCATGGCGGCCTGATCGCCTATGGCGGCACCTTCCTGTGCTTCTCCGACTACGCCCGCCCGTCGATGCGCCTTGCCTCGCTGATGGGCATCCGCTCGATCTTCGTCATGACGCATGATTCGATCGGCCTCGGCGAGGACGGCCCGACGCATCAGCCGGTCGAGCATCTGGCGGCGCTGCGCGCCATCCCCAACCACAATGTCTTCCGCCCGGCCGACGCGGTCGAAACCGCCGAATGCTGGCAGATTGCGCTGGAATCCGAAAAGACGCCCTCGACGCTGGCGCTGACCCGCCAGAACCTGCCGACCGTGCGCACGGAGCATTCGGCGAAGAACCTCTCCAGCCAGGGCGCCTATGAGCTGGCCGCCGCCGGCGGCGAGGCCGTGGTGACGATCTTCGCCACCGGCTCCGAGGTCGAGATCGCGCTTGGCGCGCGCGACCTGCTGGAAAAGCACGGCCATCCGACCCGCGTCGTCTCTGTGCCCTGCTTCGAGCTGTTCGACCAGCAGAGCGAGGATTACCGCAAGAAGACTATCGGCAACGCCAAGGTGAAGGTCGCGATCGAAGCCGGCATCCGCCAGGGCTGGGATCACCTGATCGGCACCGACGGCATTTTTGTCGGCATGCACGGTTTTGGCGCCTCCGGCTCGATCGAGCAGCTCTATCCGCATTTCGGCATCACCGCCGAAGCTGCGGCCAAGGCGGTCGAAGCCCGGCTGCACGGCAACTAAGAATTGGCTCAGCCCGGCAACGTCGGTTGACGCTTTGCCGGGCTGGACCAACCTAATCGATTTAAATGCGACCTTCTGCGGCTGGATTCTTGCGCCTTCCGCCGTTATGACACTGCGGACCCATCCGCCCCAAGGGAGAGAACAATGACCGTCAGAGTTGCCATCAACGGATTTGGCCGCATCGGCCGCAACATCCTGCGCGCCATCCATGAATCCGGCCGCAAGGACATCGACGTGGTCGCCGTCAACGACCTCGGCCCGGTCGAGACCAATGCGCACCTGTTGCGCTATGACAGCGTGCATGGCCGCTTCCCGCATGAAGTGACCGTGGACGGCGACCAGATCTCGGTCGGCAAGGAGAAGTTCAAGGTCACCGCGATCAAGGACCCGACCCAGCTGCCCTGGAAGGAGCTCGGCGTCGACATCGCGCTCGAATGCACGGGCATCTTCACCGCCCGCGACAAGGCGGCCGCGCACCTGACCGCCGGCGCCAAGCGCGTGCTCGTCTCGGCCCCGGCCGAAGGCGCCGACCTCACCGTCGTCTACGGCATCAACCACGACAAGCTGACCAAGGACCACATCGTCATCTCGAACGCGTCCTGCACCACCAACTGCCTGGCGCCGCTGGCGGCCGTGCTGCACGAAACCGTCGGCATCGAGAAGGGCATGATGACGACGATCCACTCCTACACCGGCGACCAGCCGACGCTGGACACCATGCACAAGGATCTCTACCGCGCCCGCGCCGCGGCGCTGTCGCAGATCCCGACCTCGACGGGCGCCGCCAAGGCGATCGGCCTTGTCCTGCCCGAGCTCAAGGGCAAGCTCGACGGCATTTCGATCCGCGTGCCGACCCCGAACGTCTCGGTTGTCGACTTCAAGTTCATCGCCAAGCGCTCGACTTCCGCTCAGGAGATCAACGAAGCGGTCATCGCCGCGTCCAATGGCAAGCTGAAGGGCGTTCTGTCGGTCACCCATCACCCGAACGTGTCGATCGACTTCAACCACGACCCGCATTCCTCGATCGTGGCACTCGACCAGACCAAGGTGATGGACGGCAACTTCGTCTCGGTGCTGTCCTGGTACGACAACGAATGGGGCTTCTCGAACCGCATGGGCGACACCGCCGTCGCCTTCGGCAAGACCATCGGCTGATCGCTCGTCAATTTACAGTTCAAAACGCCCGGCTTCGGCCGGGCGTTTTCGTTTAAGTCTCGGCGGATCAGCGCACCTGGTGACAGCCGGAACACCAATCGCGTCGTCATTCCAGAATCCGCGGCTGAGCTTCGCTCCTGCTTCGCCCTGGAATGACGAAGTTTGGAAGCATTGAACCCAAAAAACATCCTGTTGCCTTGCACTGGTCATGTCTTCGCCCCACTCTCCCGTAAAGCCACAAACAGAGGGACTTGGAGGGGCAATAGCGGATGGAGCATGCGATCTATCTCGTGACGCTGGTCGGCACGGCGCTCATTGTCGCCGCCGCGTTTTCGAGCCTGATCGCCTTCCGCTTCGGCGCGCCTTTGCTGCTCCTCTTCCTCTGCATCGGCCTTGCTACCGGCGTCGACGGGCTCGGCATCGAATTCGACAATGCGCGGCTGGCCTATTTTGCCGGCTCACTGGCCTTGGCCATCATTCTGTTCGATTCCGGTTTCGGCACGCCGCTCAACGCGCTGCGCCAGGCGGCCGGGCCGGCGCTGTCGCTGGCCACGATCGGCGTTATCCTGACCACAGCCATCTTCAGCGCCGCCGCTTCCTATGTTCTCAAGCTCAGCTGGCTGGAATCCTCCCTGCTTGGCGCTGCCGTCGCCTCCACCGACGCGGCCGCCGTCTTCTTCCTGCTGCGCGCCGGCGAGATCCATCTGCGCGAGCGCGTGCGCGCGACGCTCGAGGTGGAATCCGGCACCAACGACCCGATCGCCATCTTCCTCACCATCACCCTGGTCGAGATCATCGCCGCGCATGCCAACCCGGAAGCCAACGTGCTGGCCACAAACCTTCTGCTCGGCTTCCTCGCCAATATGGGGCTCGGCGCCGTCATCGGCGTGCTCGGCGGTTTTGCCATCGTGCGTCTGGTCGAGCGGTTGAATCTCGATCACGGCCTGCTGCCCATCTTCGTGCTGACGCTGTCGCTGATGGTGTTCGCGGCGGCCGGTGCCGTCGGCGGCTCGGGCTTCCTCGCCGTCTACCTTGCCGGACTGATCGCCGGCAATTCCGACATACGCGCCGTCACCATCCTGAAGCGTTTCCAGGACGGCATGTCGTGGCTGGCGCAGATCATCATGTTCCTGATCCTCGGCCTGTTCGCCACACCCTCGCAATTCCCCGAAATCCTTGTGCCGGCGATCCTGCTCGGCCTGTTCCTGATCTTCGTCGCCCGCCCGGTCGCGGTCTGGCTCTGCCTGACCCCGTTCCGGCTGCCGCGGCCAGAGGTCGCCTTCGTCTCCTGGGTCGGCCTGCGCGGCGCGGTCTCGATCCTGCTCGCCATAACGCCGCTGCTCGGCGGGCTCGAGCACGGCCGGCTGATCTTCAACGCCGCCTTCATCATCGTGCTGGTGTCGCTGGTGGTGCAGGGCTGGACGGTCGGTCCGCTGGCGCGCCGCCTCGGGCTGATCGTGCCGGCCCGTCTTGGGCCGCTGGACAAGGTGGAGCTCGAATTGCCGGGCTCGGCACATCATGAGCTGCTCGCCTATCGCGTCGCACCCGGCAGCCCGGTGGCGCGGGGCGAGCGCATCCCGCGCTGGGCGAGGCCCTCGCTGGTGCTGCGCGACGGCCGCTCGATGCGCTTCCAGGACATGGGCCGGCTGGCGGCCGGCGATCAGGTCTACATCTTCGTACCGGACCGCTACCCGCGCCTGCTCGACAAGCTTTTTGCCAGCCGCGCCGTGGTCGATCCTGAGGATGCCGACTTCTTCGGCGCCTTTGCCGTCGATCCGGCCCGCTCGGCCGCGGAGCTGGAAGCCGCCTATGCCCCCGGCCTGTCCGAGGCCGAGCAGAAGCTCACCGTTGCAGCGCTCGTTACCGAGCGGCTCGGCGGCCGTGCCGAATATGCCGACCGTGTGATGATCGGCCCGATCGAGCTGATCGTGCGCGATGTGGACGAGAAAGGCAGGATCACCGGCCTTGGCCTGTCCTTCGAGCCGACCGCGCCGGTCGCGCGCGTGCCGGTGTTCATGAGCGCCGGCGAGATCGGGGACCGCATCGCGGCGCTGATCCGCAGCTGGCGCAGGCCGGCAGCGAAGCAGGCAGCCGACGACGTGCCGGTCGACACGGTGGCGCCGGCAGCGGACGGGCAGAAGGCAACCGGCGAAGGCTGATGTCTCACGGCGACATCATTTTTGCGCGCGCGCCATTGACGCGGCCCTTGCATCGTCTTCCGCGCCGAGTAAGGTCGCCGCGTTTTCGCTAGAGCAATTCCACGAAAAGTGTGGGCGGTTTTCCGTCCGGATTGCGTCAAGGCACCAGGAAGGAACGACCATGGCCGGCTTCAAGACACTCGACGATATCGGCGCCGTCAGCGGCAAGCGCGTCCTGGTGCGCGTCGACCTCAACGTTCCCGTCGCCGACGGCAAGGTGACCGACGCCACTCGCATCGAGCGCATCGGCCCGACCATCGCCGAGCTCTCGAAAAAGGGCGCCAAGGTCATCCTGCTTGCGCATTTCGGCCGCCCCAAGGACGGCCCGTCGGACGAATTCTCGCTGGAGCCGATCGCCAGGGCCACGGCTGACGTTCTCGGCCGCCCGGTCGGTTTCGCCGCCGACTGCATCGGCGCCAAGGCCGCGGACGCCGTCGCGGCGATGAAGGACGGCGACGTCCTGCTGCTCGAGAACACCCGCTTCCACAAGGCGGAGGAGAAGAACGAACCGGCCTTCACCGAACAGCTCGCCGCCAATGGAGACATCTATGTCAACGACGCCTTTTCGGCCGCGCACCGCGCGCATGCTTCGACCGAGGGTCTGGCGCATCATTTGCCGGCCTATGCCGGCCGCACCATGCAGGCCGAGCTCGACGCGCTGGAAAAGGGCCTCGGCGATCCGGTACGGCCGGTGGTGGCCATCGTCGGCGGCGCCAAGGTCTCGACCAAGATCGACCTGTTGATGAACCTGGTGAAGAAGGTCGATGCGCTGGTGATCGGCGGCGGCATGGCCAATACCTTCCTTGCCGCGCGCGGCACCGATGTCGGCAAATCGCTCTGCGAGCATGACCTCGCCGGCACCGCCAAGCAGATCATGATCGAGGCGGCGGAAGCCGGCTGCGCCATCATCCTGCCTGCCGATGGCGTCGTGGCCAAGGAATTCAAGGCGGGCGCCGCCAGCGAGACCGTCGCCATCTCGGACGTGCCGGCCGACGGCATGATCCTCGATGTCGGCGCAAAGACCGTGCAGAGCGTCAACGACTGGATCGACCGCGCCGCGACGCTGGTCTGGAATGGGCCGCTCGGCGCCTTCGAGATCGAGCCCTTCGACCGCGCCACGGTGGCCGCGGCAAAGCATGCCGCCGCACGCACCAAGGAAGGCAAGCTGGTCTCGGTGGCCGGCGGCGGCGACACGGTGGCCGCGCTCAACCATGCTGGTGTCGCCGACGACTTCACCTATGTCTCGACCGCCGGCGGCGCGTTCCTCGAATGGATGGAAGGCAAGCCGCTGCCCGGCGTCGAGGTGCTGAAGCGGTAAACAGTCCGAGACCAGGCAAAGCCCGCGCGGCTTTCAATCGATTCTAGCTTTCCGGCGTCATTCCTTTGGCGGTAGTGTTCTGCTAGCGCGGAATAAACGCAGCGTAGGAGAGCACCCATGAGCGAACGTCTCGAAGATATCGCCGCCGCTATGGTGAGCGGCGGCAAGGGCCTGTTGGCGGCCGATGAGAGCTCCGGCACCATCAAGAAGCGTTTTGACGTCATCGGCGTCGAATCCACGGCCGATAACCGGCGCGACTATCGCGAGATGATGTTCCGGTCCAAGGAGGCGATGTCAAAATACATCTCCGGCGTCATTCTCTACGATGAGACCATTCGCCAGAAGGCCGCCGACGGCACACCGCTGGTCGACATCATCAAGGCGTCCGGCGCCATTCCCGGCATCAAGGTCGATCTCGGCGCCAAGCCTCTCGCCGGCTTTCCCGGCGACACCATCACCGAGGGCCTGGACGGGCTGCGCGAGCGGCTTGCCGACTATTACAAGCTCGGCGCCCGCTTCGCCAAATGGCGCGCGGTGATCGACATCGACACCAGCAAGGGCGTGCCCTCGGCCAATTCGATCGCCTCGAACACCCACGCGCTGGCCCGCTATGCCGCGCTCTGCCAGGAAGCCGGCATCGTGCCGATCGTCGAGCCGGAAGTGCTGATGGACGGGGCGCATTCGATCGACACCTGCTACGACGTCTCCAAGGCGACGCTGATCAGGCTCTACGACGAGCTTTACGCGGCCCGCGTCGTGCTGGAAGGCTCGATCCTGAAGCCGAACATGGTCATCTCAGGCAAGAAGTCGGGCAAGACCGACAGCCCGGAGGAAATCGCCGAAAAGACGATCAAGCTGTTCCGCGAGGTGGTGCCGTCGGCAGTGCCGGGCATTGCCTTTCTCTCCGGCGGCCAGGAGGACGAGGAGGCGACCGCCAACCTCAATGCCATCAACGCCATCGGCCCGCATCCTTGGAAACTGACCTTCTCCTATGGCCGCGCGCTGCAGGCCGCGCCGCAGAAGGCATGGAGTGGCAAGGCCTCGAACGTTGCTGCCGGCCAGGCTGCCTTCACCCACCGCGCCCACATGAACCATCTGGCGGCGCTCGGGAAATGGCAGCCGGCGCTGGAAAAGGCCGCCTGACGCCATCCCTGAGCAGTGCATAAACCCGGGCCAGCAGCCCGGGTTTTTGCTTTTTGCGAGCCGCGTTCCCACTTGTCAGGCGCCGACCGCTATCGGCCATGTCGGATCGCGCCGATGTCGAACGTCCTTGGCAGGAGAGGACAGGAGATGGTCATGCATCGCAATGCCGTGGTTTCGCGCGAAGACTGGTTCGAAGCGCATCGCAAGCATCTCGAACGCGAGAAGGAGCTGACAAAGTTCCGCGAGCTTATCGCCGCGGAGCGGCGGCAACTGCCCTGGTTCAAGCTGCGCAAGGATTATGTTTTCGAGAGCGAAGCGGGGCCGAAGCATCTTGCCGAACTGTTCGCCGGCAAGAGCCAGCTCATCGTCTATCATTTCATGATGGCCCCGGGCTCCGACCACCGCTGCGAGGGCTGCTCGTTCCTCGCCGACCATATCGACGGCGCCAACCGGCACCTGAAGCATCATGACGTCTCGCTGGTTGTCGTCTCGCGTGCGCCGCTGGCCGATATCCTGCCTTACAAGCAGCGCATGGGCTGGAAGTTCGACTGGGTGTCGTCCTATGCGTCCGATTTCAACTTCGACCTGCAGGTCTCCTTCACCGACAGGCAGATCGCGGCGGGCGAAACCACCTACAATTTCGAGAAGCGCCCGCTGCGGTCGAAAGACCTGCCCGGCACCAGCATCTTCTATCGCAACGAGTGCGGCGACATCTTCCTCACCTTCATGTCGCGCGCCCGCGGCGGCGATGCGCTCATCGGCACCTATCATTATCTCGACATGACGCCGAAGGGCCGCGGCGAAACGGGTCCCTATTACAACCTGATGGACTGGGTGCGCCTGCATGACGAATATCGGGACAAAGACAAGGACCGGCCGGACTGCTGCGCGTGAACGGCAGGACGCGCCACTCGCGAGCCGTCCTCCCCCGAATATGGACAGGCCTACGCCCAGTGCCCAAGCACCGCCGCCAGCGAGATCGCGGCCATCGCAAGCAGCGCCAGCTTCCAAAAATCGCCGCGCCGCTTCAGCCCCGGCCAGCCCAGCGGCTTGATGACCTGGATCAGCATGATGCCGCAGATGACAAGGGCGAGCAGTTTCGTCATGCCGCCTTTGACCAGCATCGATGGCGACTGTCAAAGCTGTTCTCGAGCGCACCCTCGGGCGGAGCATTCCTGACAGAAATAGGGCCTATTCGAACGCTGCGAGCGGCACCGCACCGTCTTTCTCCGCACCCTGCCAACCTCCTGACAGACTGCTGTCAGGAGGGGTGTGAGATACTCTTCCCATCAAAAAGAGAGGAGTGAGGTCATGAACGGTTTTACAATTCTGCGTAGTGTGCAGCATTATGTCGGCAGAATCCGCACCGTGCGCAACGAGATTCGCACCCAGCGTTTCCTGAACACCTTGCCGGCGGACATCCGCAAGGACATCGGCTGGCCGGACCTTTACCAGGGCCGCGTGCGCGAAAACTGAAATTTTGCTGCCGCGACTTGGATTGTGGCGGCAGCGCGCCCAGATGTAATGGCGGCCAGCGATGTTGAGTTCAGGGAAAGAAGCCTTTGTTTGCCGATAGCTTCGCCGCAGCCTCCTGACAGTATGTTGTCAGGAGGCATGCGGTAATTGGAGCAGCTTCGATCCTGACAGCAACGAACATGGTTCGACGATCCGGAGTAATCCGCAATGGTGAGAAGCTGGAACGACAAGCTGAACGCACCGGGCGTCAACCACATCAAGCCGTCGCCGCGACTATCCTTCGGAGCGAAATTCGTTGCCGCGCTGCGCAAGCGCGAAGGGCTTATGCCATAATCCTCGGGGGATCTAGCGATGCGTCGTGCTGACAGGCTTTTTCAGATCGTGCAGCATTTGCGGGGCGGCCGGCTGGTCACCGCGCAGAAGCTTGGCGCATGGCTCGAGGTTTCAGAACGCACCATTTACCGCGACATAGCCGACCTGCAGTCGACCGGCGTGCCGATCGATGGCGAAGCGGGCGTCGGCTACATGATGCGGGAGGGATTCGACCTTCCCCCGCTGATGTTCACACGTGACGAGATCGTGGCGCTGGTTGCCGGCGCCCGCATGGTGCGCGCCTTCGGCGGCGCTACGATGGCGAGGGCCGCCGACGAGGCGCTGGTCAAGATCGGCGCCGTGCTGCCCGACACGGAAAAGGACCGCATCGCCCGCACCGAGATCCACACGCCGATGTGGGTAGTGAGCGACGCCGCGCGGGAAGCGATCGACCTGATCGAGCGCGCCATCGAGAAGCGCCAGGTGCTGACCATCGACTATTCCGACGAAGCCGGCCGCGGCACCGCGCGCGACATCAGGCCGTTGGGGCTGTGGTTCTGGGGCAAGGTCTGGACACTGGTCGCCTGGTGCGAGATGCGCGACGATTTCCGCGCCTTCCGCATCGATCGCATCGCCTCGGTCGTCATTGCCGGCCGCATCTTCAAGCCGGAGCGGGGCAAGCAGCTCGCCGATTTCTACCGCGCCGTCGAGCGCTCAGAGGATTACGGCATGGCCCCCGACCGCGCCGCGCGGACGTGACTTGCGCTTTTCTCCTTCTCCCCTTGTGGGAGAAGGTGGCCGCGAAGCGGCCGGATGAGGGGTGTTCCAGGGAACGCCGACGTCTCACTCCGCTGGAACACCCCTCATCCGTCTCGGCGCTATCGCGCCGATCCACCTTCTCCCACAAGGGGAGAAGGTAAGAGCGCTCATTCCTCGTCTTCGTCCTTGTTCTTCGACTTGAGCGCCGAAAGCTTGGCGAAGACGGCGTTGGCATCGAGCTCCTGGTCCTCGTCCTTCGGCTTCTCCGGCGCCGGCACCAGCCGTTCGGTGAGCGCGGCGGGCAGCAGCGTGTCGCCGACAGGCTGCGCCGGCTCGCGGCCGCGCGAGGCTCGGTTGACTTCGAGGTCCAGGTCGATCTGCGAGGTGAGGCCGAGCGTCACCGGATCCATCGGCTGCAGATTGGCCGAGTTCCAGTGCTTGCGTTCGCGGATCTGCTCGATCGTCGACTTGGTGGTGCCTACGAGACGGGCAATCTGCGCATCCTTGAGCTCGGGATGGTTGCGCACCAGCCACAAGATGGCGTTCGGCCGGTCCTGGCGCTTCGACAGCGGCGTGTAGCGCGGGCCTTTGCGCTTCGATTCCGGCACCCGCACCTTCGGCTCCGACAACTTCAGCCGGTAGTTGATGTCCTTCTCGCCGCGCGCGATCTCGTCGCGCGTCAACTGGCCGGTGATGATCGGGTCCATGCCCTTGATGCCCTGGGCCGACTCGCCGTCGGCGATCGCCTTGACCTCCAGCGGATGCAGCCCGCAGAACTGCGCGATCTGCTCGAAGGAAAGCGCGGTGTTGTCGACCAGCCAGACGGCGGTCGCCTTGGGCATCAGCAGCGAATTGGCCATATCAAAAATCCTTCTCGTTCGCCCGCTTTCCCGCGCGGGCGGTGGTTTTAGAGCCACCAAAATGGGAAATTCGCGGCCTGTATAAACGCTCCCTCCAATTTTCGCAATGTTTTTGGGAAGGGCCGATTCAAGGCCCCTAAAAAGACAAAACCCGCTGGACGAGGTCCAGCGGGCTTGGAACCGGAAACAAAGCAAGCGTCTCGACGGCTCTGGCTTGCATGTCGCAGCCCGACCGCGAGGCCGGGCTGCGTCTGATTACACCGCCTGGCGGGCGATACGCTCGATATCGGCTCGGTTGATGCCGAGGTCGCTAAGCTGGCGGGCATTGAGCTTGTTCAATTCGCGCACGGTCTCGTTGTACATGCGCCACTTACGGAAAGCACTGATCGGGTTCATGATGGTTCTCCAGTCGTTTGGTCAAATCGTTTGATGCCGCGTAAATAGGCACTCCTGCCCACAAATTGAACGGACGCTTTTGCATGGCCGCAATGCGTTTTGTGCAATGCAGCATTAAGGTTTCGTTCAGCTTGGAACCGGACACGCGCCGACGCCAGGATGGGTCGAGATTCAGGTCAGGCCGAGTCGAAAATGGTGGACTTCGAGAACCGGAGCGGAGCGTACTTTAGTACTTGAGCACCGGAAGCGCAGAAGCCCGGCATTTGCAGGCCGGCCTCACCTGAATAACGACCCATCCTACTCCACGTCGAGGACGATCTTGCCGATGTGCTCGCCCTCTTCCATCCGCTCATGCGCCCGCCAGGCTTCGGTCAGCGGAAAGATCGTGTCCATGACGGGTGCCACCTTGCGTGTGCCGAGCAGCGGCCATACCTGGGCCTCCAGCGCGGCCGCGATCGCCGCCTTGAACTCGACGGTACGCGGGCGAAGCGTCGAGCCGGTATGGGTCAGCCGCTTCACCATGATCTTGGAGAAGTCGGCGCTGGCCACGGCCCCGGCCTGCACCGCGATCTGTACGATGCGCCCTTCGACGGCCGCGGCATCGTAATTGCGCCCGACATAATCGCCGCCGACCATGTCGAGGATGACGTCGGCGCCCTTGCCATCGGTCGCATCCTTCACGGCGGCGACGAAATCCTCCTCGCGGTAGTTGACTGCCCGGTCGGCGCCGAGCTTCAGGCAGGCGTCGCATTTCTCCTTGCTGCCGGCGGTGGTGATCACAGTGGCGCCGAAGGCCGAGGCGAGCTGGATGGCGGTGGTGCCAATGCCGGACGAACCGCCATGGACAAGCAGCGTCTCGCCTTTCTTCAGGCCGCCGCGCTCGAATACATTGTGCCAGACGGTGAAGTAGTTTTCCGGAACCGCGGCGGCTTCCGAATGCGTGAAACCCGCCGGCAGCGGCAGCACGCTGCCGGTATGAACCTTGACATATTCGGCATAGCCGCCGCCCGGCGTCAGCGCGCAGACCCGGTCGCCGATGCGCCAGCGCGATATCTCGTCGCCGAGCGCCGCGATTTCGCCCGACGCTTCGAGGCCCGGCAAGTCGGATGCACCGGGCGGCGGCGGATAGGCGCCCTTGCGCTGCTGGACGTCCGGCCGGTTGACGCCGGCCGCGTGCACCCGGATCAGCACTTCGCCGGGGCCGGGCACCGGCACGTCGCGTGTTTCCGGCTTGAGCACCTTTGGCCCACCCGGTTGCGAGATCGCGATGGCCGTCATCTTCGCCGGAATCTTCTGTCCGTTTGCCATGATGTCGTGTTCTCCCTGTATCCCGGTCTATCGCCGCCCGTTTGCATCTGCCTGGAGCAGTTCGGCGCTTGAAGAAGCGCCAACCTGCTCCAACTCTTTGTTCTTACGCTATTCCGGACGGAAAACCGCTACGCACTTTTCCCGGAATTGCTCTATGTATGCCGATTGCCAAATCAGGCAAATGGCCGAGTAAGAGAGGAGCGACGGATGGCGATCTTCGACGACGAACCCAGGAAAAAGCAGCGCCCGCACGAGATCGGCCAGGACCTGTCTTTGTTGTCCGTCGACGAATTGTCCGAGCGCATCGCATTGCTGCGCGACGAGATCGCCAGGCTGGAAGCCGAGCGCACCGCCAAGGGCGCCACCAAATCCGCCGCCGAGTCGCTGTTCCGCCGCGGATAAATTGTTCGGCGTGCTCTCTCGCCGCCGAAAAGCCCGAATACATCTGTCTTCAGGCCCTGCGTCTCGAACCCGGATCAAGCGATGTTTGCAACCTACAGACCGATCCTCTCGCTGCTTCGCGGCACAGCGTTCCTGCTCGCTGCATCCGGCCTGCACGGGCTGCTCCTGCCGCTGCGCGGCCAGGTGGAAGGCTTTTCGACTGCATCGCTCGGCCTCATGGGCACGGCCTGGGCGGGCGGCTTCGTCACCGGCTGTTTCTTCGCGCCGCGTCTTGTTCGCCGTGCCGGCCATGTCAGGGCTTTCGGCGCCTTCGCTGCGTCCGGCGCGATCATCGCGCTGCTCACCGGCCTCATCATCAACGAATATGTCTGGATCCTTTTGCGCGCCTTCACAGGCTTCACCATGGCCGGCGCCTTCATGGTGATCGAGAGCTGGCTCAACGAGAAGGCCACCAACGAAAACCGCGGCACCGTCTTCGGTCTCTACATGATGGTCACCTATGCCTCGATCATGGGCGGTCAGATGATCGTCGCGGGCGGCGACGTGCGGTCTGCCTCGCTGTTCATGATCACCGGCATCCTGTTTTGCCTGTCGCTCATTCCCACCGCCGTGTCGACGCAGTCGCATCCCAAGCCCCTGCAGGACGTCAAGCTCGACGTCAAAGGCCTCTACGCCAATTCGCCGGTGTCGGCCGTGGCCTGCCTCCTGATCGGCATTGCCAACGGCGCCTGGGGCACGCTCGGCGCCGTCTATGGCGCCCGCATCGGCATCTCCACCGCCGAGATCGCTCTGATGATGAGCCTTGTGGTCATCGCCGGCGCCGCCATGCAGCTTCCGGCCGGGCGTCTCTCGGACACGACCGATCGCCGCTTCGTGCTGGCCGGCGCGGCCTTCGGCGCGGCGCTAGTCGCGATGCTGATCTTCCTGGTCGCGCCGCGTTCGGGTGTTTTCGTCATCGTGCTGACCGCCGCCTATGGCGCCTTCGCCTATACGCTCTATTCGATCGCCGTCGCGCATGCCAACGACCACGCCCGCGCCGAGGACTTCGTCAAGGTTTCCGGCGGTCTGTTGCTGCTCTACGGTTTCGGCACGATGATCGGCCCGCTTTTGGCCGCGGCCTTGATGGGCTCGGTGCGTCCGGAGGGGCTTTTCCTGGCAACCGCGCTCGCGCATCTCAGCCTCGCCGGCTACACGCTGCTGCGCATCCGCGCCCGCGCGCCGGTGCCGATCGAAGACCGCGATGCCTTCAAGACGCAGCCCGCGGACCGCGCGGTCACGCCCGAGGCCACGCGGCTCGATCCGCGCAGAAAGGTTGAAACCGATAGTTGAGATTCGCGAGACTTTGCCTCACAAATAAAGGCATGATGTTTTCTGACGCCTTTATGGCGATAGCCGATCCCAACCGGCGCTATCTCTTGGAAGAACTCCGGCGCGGCCCAAAGACGGTGAACGAATTGGCCGCCGGATTGCCCGTCTCACGCCCGGCGGTCTCCCAGCATTTGAAGGTCCTGCTGGATGCCGGCCTGGTCAACGCCAAGGCCGAAGGCACAAGGCGCGTTTATACTGTCAGCAGCGCCGGCTTCCTCAGGCTCAATATCTGGCTCGACCAATTCTGGGAAACGGCGCCTGGGGAATAGTCTTTGGCGTTTGATGCATGTCGCTCAGAAGTGTGCAGCGGTTCTGAGACAACGACAGGCGTCAAGACCCAAAGCGCGATCCGCTTTGGCCGGAGCCCTCAGCTCCCAGTGCCGTCCCGAGCGCGTCGAGCAATTCGCCGGTGCCGTGCTCGCGGGTGGCCGGTGAGTCGATGCCGTCGAAAAAGGCGCCCTGTTCCGTCAGGATGAGCCGCGTTCCCTTGCCTTCGGCGATGAGCTCGATCGTCGCAAGCGACACGGAGACTCGGGTTTCGCCGAACAGAAGCTCATAGCTGTAGACGATGCGCCGGTTGGGCACGATATCGTGATAGATCGCGTTGTAGAAATGCATCTGTCCGTCGCTGGGACAGCCGGCATTCACTTCCTTGCCGCCGACCCGAAAATCCATCTCATGCCGGCTGGGCATGGGGTTGTCGGGGTCAAAGAACCAGCGCTTCTTCGCCGTCGGATCGCTCAGCGCGAAATAGACCTTCTCCGGCGCCGCCGGATAGACGCGCTCGATGACGAAGGTGGAATGGACGACGGATCGTTCGCTCATGACGGGACCCTTCAGGTTTCATCTTTCGTTTCAGCGAGGAAATCGCCGAGGCGGTCGAGCCGACGCTCCCAGGCAAGCCGCCGCTCGTTGATCCAGTGCTCGGCGGCCCGAAGCGCCTGCGGCTCGATCCGGCAGGTCCGCACCCGGCCAAGCTTTTCGGTCCGCACCAGACCGCTTGCCTCAAGCACGTTGAGATGCTGGACGACGGCCGACAACGACATCGCTAACGGTTCAGCAAGCTGGCTGACCGAAGCCGGCCCGCGCGACAGACGGTCCACCATCTGCCGCCGCGCCGGGTCGGCGAGCGCCTGGAACATCAGGTCGAGCTGGGCGGGATCGTGGAGCATCTCGCTCTAGCCGTTATTGTACGGAAAGAGCTTGAAGTAAGGTCCCGCTTCCTCGATCACCCGGGCGAAGGACGGGCGCGCGAGCAGCCGGTCGTGGTAGCGTTTCAAGGCCAGGAATTTTTCGCCGAAGGGCTCGACCTTGTTGGCGTAGAACAGCGCCGGCGAGGCGGCGCAGTCGGCCATGGTAAAGCTTTCGCCTACGGCCCAGGTCCTTGCCGCCATCTCCTCGTCGACAATGGCGTAGGAGTTGCGCAGCTGCGCGCGGGCCTCCTCGACCCCGAACGGATCGGTCTTGTCCGTCGGCCGCAGCCTGTCGCCGACGATCTTCTGCATCGGATGCTGCACGTAGAAATCGTAGAAGCGGTCTGCCTGGCGGACCTGCAGGGCGAGATCGATATCGGCGGGAATGAGCTCGACCGGCCCGGGGTAATGCGCGGCGAGATATTCGACGACGATGGTCGATTCCAGCACCGTGCGGTCCCGCGCATCGTCACGCAGCGCCGGCATCTTGCCGGTCGGCGACACTTTCAGGAATGCAGCGCGGGAAGCCTCGTCGCCGAGGTCGACAATGACCGACTCGAATGGCGTGTCGTTCTCGTAAAGCGCGATTAGCGGCTTCCAGCAGAACGAGGCCAGCGGGTGGAAATGCAGCGTCAGGGACATTCCGGCTCTCTTTCGCATTCGGATAATCGATACTGAAGTAACTACTTCACTATTGTCGCGGACGGCTCAAGTCAAGCCGGCGTCTTGCCGGCGCTAGCCGTGTGCGGCGATGGCCTCGATGATCTGCGACCAGTCGTTGCGATGCAGTTCGTGGCCGCCCCCTTCGACCTTGACCAGCTTTGCGCCGAGAATCGCCTTGGCGAGCGCTTCGCCATGTTCGATGGGGAAGAGCGGATCGGCGCTACCGTGGATGACGAGCAGCGGCACGCGAAGATCCCGCACCGTGCGCTGCGGGCCGCCGCCTTTGAGCAGGAAATGGTTGGTCGCGCTGGCGAGACCGCCGGAGCGGTCGTAATCCTCCTCGATCATCTTGCGCGTCCGCCCCTCATCGAACGGATGGCGAGTGCTGGCAATGGCGCGGGCATCCTTGACCATGAAGTCGAGCACCTGCTCCCGCTTCGACCAGTCGACGTTGCCGCCTTCGGCCGAGTGCTGCTTGTAGGCTTCGGTCGTTCCGGGCAGGCCGGATGTATCGACGCCGAGCGGCGAACAGGAGATCACGGTGAGCGCGCTGACGCGTTCGGGATATTTCAGCGCCACGCTCTGCGCGAGCATGCCGCCCATCGACATGCCGGCGACATGCGCCTTGGCGACGCCATGGTCGTCGAGCACGCGCATGGCGTCGTCCACCATATCCTCGAATGTGTAGGGCGGCGCGCCCGGCGGAAATTTGGTCGATAGGCCCGTGTCGCGGTTGTCGTAGCGGATGACGAAGCGGCCGCGCCCGGCAAGTTGCCGGCAGAAGGCTTCCGGCCACCACAGCATCGAAGCCATGGCGCCCATGATCAAAAGGATCGGCGGATCTTTCGGACTCCCGAAGCTTTCCGAAATGATGTCGGGAAGCTGCGCCGCGTTGGTCATCTGCTCCTCCTATCCGATTGCAATTTGCAATCAGTTGCACGATAATCAAACCGATATCATAATGCAACTGGTTTTTCTGGAGAGTGCCATGAGCATCGACCGTCGGTCCGGCTGCCCGATCAATCTGTCGCTCGAGGTCTTTGGCGACCGCTGGAGTCTGATCATCCTGCGCGACATGATCTTCGGCGGCAGGCGCCATTTTCGCGAGTTGCTCAACGGCTCGCTGGAAGGCATCGCCTCCAACATCCTGGCCGACCGACTGAAGCGGCTGATGGAGCTCGGTCTGCTGACCAAGGCCGACGACCCCAGTCACAAGCAGAAGGCGATCTACAGCCTCACGGAGATGGCGATCACGCTGGTGCCCATCATGGCGCAGCTCGGCGCCTGGGGACGCGTCTGGCTGCCGGTCACGGAAGAATTGTCGATCCGAGCCGAGCTGCTCGAAAAGGGCGGCCCGCCGCTATGGGAGCAATTCATGGACGAACTGCGTCACGAGCATTTGGGCGCACCATCCAAGACGCCGCCGGGCACGCCGACCGTGCGCCAGCAACTGCGCGCTGCCTATGAGGCAGTGGTCGCGCGAAAGGCTGAGGCAACGTCAATTTAAGTTTATATCCCGGCTGGCCGACCGCATCGACACCGAGAAGCCGGCCAGCACGTCGAACAGCGCGATGACCATCAGCGTGAAGAAGACGGAGTGCGCCGCGCCCTTCACCAGCAGGAATTCGACCAGGAAGGCGATGAAGACCAGCGTCGACAAAAGGTGATCGAGGATCGAGGCATTGGTGGTGCGCACCGATTTCGATATCTCGACGAACAGGAAGATCAGCCCGATCAGCACCATCAGGCCACCGAGCGTCATCGAGAACACGCCGCCCGACATCATGCGGAAGGAGAACATCTCGGTCGTCCAGGGATCGTCGCCGCCGCCGAACAATCCCAGCAGGCCGAGATTGTAGAGGACGAAGGGCACGATCAGCAGCGGGATGGCACCGAACATCTGGGCGACTCCATGGGCACCCCTTTTGTAAAATCCGCGGCAGGCGCGCCGTCAAGGCTTTTCGCCGGCGGCGGCGAACACGCTCTAAGACCTAATGAAATAACAATGTCAGCCGGTTGTCCGGCTTTTCTGCAGCCTGCGAGACCCAGGTCTCCCTCAACCAAGGGCCGCACGCAAAAAGACCGGCCAGAGGCCGGTCTTTGAAACGTCACGAACCGCGGAAGCCGCTCAGCTTTCCTTCGGCTCAAGAACCTGGCGGCCGCGATACATGCCGGTCTTCAGGTCGATGTGATGCGGGCGGCGCATTTCGCCGGAATTCTTGTCCTCGACATAGGTCGGGGCCTTGAGCGCGTCGGCCGAGCGGCGCATGCCGCGCTTCGACGGAGAGGTTTTTCTTTTTGGAACGGCCATGGATATGCTCCACTACATGGTCAAAATGCCCCGGCAACCCTCGCGAAAGGGCCGCATCGAGGCCATAATCTGAGAAAGTCGGGTGCCTATACACGCCTTGCGCCGTTTTGGCCAGCGCCGGCGCGAATTTTTTTGCCGCAGGAGGACAGGAACTAGGTGTGTCGAGATTCAAGTCAGGCCGAGCCGAGAACGGTGGCCACCGAGAACCGGAGCGGAGCGTACTTAAGTACGTGAGCACCGGAAGCGCAGGTAGCCGCCGTTCGCAGGCCGGGCTCACTTGAATATCGATGCACCTAGTCAAGGCAGCCGACATAGGCGCCTGACCTGCTCGCGCGCCGCTCGATCAGCGAGGCCAGCCGCCGCAGGCCCGGCCCCGGCCTGGCGGGATTGCGCGCGATCGGGTTGGGCAGGCTGACGGCAAGCAGCGCCGCCTGCCGGCGCGACAATTGCTTGGCAGAGACGCCGAAATGATGCCGGGCGGCGGCCTCGATGCCATAGATGCCCGGCCCCCATTCGGCGATGTTGAGATAGATTTCCATGATCCGCCGCTTCGACATCACAGCATCGAAATAGACGGCCAGGGGCAGCTCGACCACCTTGCGCACGCTGCCCAATGGGCGCGACCACAGAAAAAGGTTCTTCACCGTCTGCATCGTGATGGTGGAGGCGCCGCGCGTCGCCTCGCCGGCCAGCGCGTCGTCGACCACGCCGCGCAACTCGCCCAGATCGACGCCGCGATGAAAGCAGAACTGCCCGTCCTCCGACATGATCACCGAATGCGCCAGCACCGGCGCCACGTCATCGATCGACACCCAGCGCCGGTCGTAGCCGGAAAAAGTCACGAGGTCCTTCAGCATTAGCGTCGAGACCGGATGCACGAAAGGTGGCAGATAAAGGAAGGTGAGCACGACCGGTATGACTGCCAGCACGAGCGCCACGACCAGGCAACGCCGGCCAAGCCGCTTGAGACCGGCGCGGTTCAGGCGCCGACGTCGCGCCATGTCCAGCCCTTCGCTTTCATATTCGACGATCGGTTCCGTCAAGCCGTCCACCCGTGCCTCGCCTCTTCCGGCATAAAGGCGCGAGCCTGCTTGCGCAATGTCTGAGTGTCGGCTACCGGTCCCGGCCATGGGCAAAGACAACCAGATCGCCTTCGAATCCGCGCTTTTCATGCGCGCCGCCGCGGTCGAGACCGAGCTGCGGCGGATCCTCGACGCGCGTCCGCTCACCAGTGAGATCGTGCGGCCGGAGCGCCTGATGGCGGCCATGCGCCATGGCGTGCTCAATGGCGGCAAGCGGCTGCGGCCATTTCTGGTCATGGAAGGCGCGGCTCTTTTCTCCGCCGATAGCGAGGCGGCGCTGCGCGTCGCCGCGGCGCTCGAATGCGTGCATTGCTACTCGCTCATCCATGACGACCTGCCTTCCATGGACGACGACGATTTGAGGCGCGGCCAGCCGACGGTGCACAGGGCCTTTGACGAGGCGACCGCGGTCCTCGCCGGCGACGCGTTGCTGACCTTGGCCTTCGACGTCGTCGCCGACGATGCGACCTTGCTGGCGGCGGAGCGCCGCGCCACCCTGGTCCTCGCCCTTGCCCGTGCGGCCGGTGCCGGCGGCATGGTCGGCGGCCAGATGCTGGACCTGGAAGCGGAGCGCGAACGGCCGGACGAGGCGGGGATCATCACGCTGCAGGCGATGAAGACCGGCGCGCTGATCCGCTTCGCCTGCGAAGCCGGCGCGATCGTCGCCGGCGCGCCTCCTGCCGACCGCGAGCGGCTGGCGGAGTTCGGCTCGGCGATCGGCCTTGCCTTTCAGCTCGCCGACGACCTGCTCGACCTGACCGCCGACGCAAAGCAGATGGGCAAAGCGACGAACAAGGATGCGGCCGCCGGCAAGGCGACGCTCGCAGCACTGCACGGTCCCGGCTGGGCGCGCGGCCAGCTCCACGGCCTCATCGACCAGGCGCATGCGCTGCTCGAGCCCTATGGCGAGCGGGCTGAGCTGCTCAAGCAAGCGGCGACCTTCGTGGCGACGCGCAACAGCTGAACTGTGGCGCGGCGGGCGCCCATTGCGGAAGCCGACAACAGCTCCGATTGTTCGCTATGTTCGAATACTGCTGTCGATGGCCGGGTGATTATCCGGCATCCGCAGCAGTCTATATCCGCTCCAGGACAACGAACGGACATCATCGGTCCGGTCGCTGACGCCTCCCCGGCCCTCCATCCAGAGCCGTGAAATCCACCGGAAGGAACCTGGAAATGCCCTTTGCCAACTTCAAGATGCCCGAGGCCGCCCTCACAAAGGCGCAAAAGGAAGACCTCGTCCACAAGACCACGCAGATGTTCGTCGACTATTTCGGCGAAGGTGTACGCCCCCACACCATGGTGCTGATCGAGGAAGTTCCCGACGGAGGCTATGGCCGCGCCGACGAGGTCTTCATTCTTCCCGACGCCTACCGGGCCGAGGATAGTGCCTGACTTGAACCGGGCGAGTCGCTTGCCGAGCGCACGCCCAACTTTCCGTGTCGGAGCCGATACTCGCTTTCCCTTGGATCAGCCCCGCTTCGGCAAGCTCCGCAGGAAATCGATCATCGCGGCGTTGACCTCGTCCGGGCGCTCCTGCTGGGTCCAATGCCCGCAGCCGGGCAGCATCAGCGTATCGCGGATTTGCGGGACGAAGTTCCTAAGATTGGCCAACAGTTGATCCATGCCGGGGAAGGCGACTACAAGGTCACGGTCGCCCGCTGCGTAGAGAGCGGGAACCTTGATCCGCGCGCCGGCAAAGGGCGCCATCAGTTCCCAGTTCCGGTCGATGTTGCGGTACCAGTTGAGACCTCCGGCAAAGCCGGTGCGCTGGAACTCGCCGGCGTAGAAATCGCTGTCGCTTTCGCTGAGCCAGTGCGGCAGACTTGCAGGAACCTCGGCGGCTTGCAGGAGACCTCCGCCGTGCGGGACCATGGCAATTCTGGCGCCGCCGTCCGAAGCGTCTCCCGACACCGCGTAAAGCATGGCGCGCACCGTGGCCCGCGGGTCCCGTTCCAGCTCCGCCTCGGCAATGCCGGGTTGCTGGAAATAGAGCTGGTAGAACTGGGACTCCGCCGTTCGCGGCATGAGGCTGGTCGGACGCGCATTGCCGCGCGGCCGGAACGGAACGCTGAGGCCGACGACGGCATGGAAGCGGTCCGGCCGTAGCAGCGCGGCATGCCAGGCCACCACCGCACCCCAGTCGTGGCCGACGATGACGGCGCTGGGGACCTCGAGTGCGTCGAGAAGACCCACCATGTCGCCGACCAGATGAAAGAGCGTGTATTGGTCGATCGCTTCCGGCCGGTCGCTCTTGCCGTAGCCTCGCATGTCGGGGGCGACGGCACGGAAGCCCGCCGCTGCGAGCGCGCCCAGCTGATGCCGCCAGGAATACCAGGATTCAGGGAAGCCATGGCACAGAAGCACCACCGGCCCTTCGCCCTGCTCCGCGACATTGAGGCGGATGCCGTTGGTCTCAACTGTCCGCTGTATAGGTTCGCTCACGGCCGCTTCTCATGCTCGCGTTTCCACCTCTGATCAATGGCGAAAGGCCAGACGCCGCAACGGGTGGCCGAGCCAGCGGGGTGCCAAGTTTTGGAGGCGCGCATCTTCCATTGACTGTCTCAGGGGCGGTCGCGGCAGTCAATATCGACATGGTCACGTAGCGCCACGGCGTCCACGCACTTGAATAGTTCTGGCGATGCGCGTCCATTCGTGCAGGATCGCTGACTGACGAGGCGGGGAACCAATGCTTAAGCTGAAAGCCTGGCTGGCCGATTATTGGGTCATCGGTGCAGGGTTCATGGCAGCATCGCTCATAGCGGCCGCGCCGGTCTTATCGCTTCCGCTGCCGGTGTTCCTGATCTTCCTGCACAGCCCGTTTTACATGGTCCATCAGGTCGAAGAGCACGCCGGCGACCGATTCCGCAAATTCGCGAACGAAAATGTTTTCGGCGGCCGTGACGCCCTTACCGTCGCCTCGGTTCTCGTCATCAACCTGCCGTTTGTCTGGGGCATCAACCTGCTGGCTCTTTATGCGGCATTCCTGTGGGGACCCGCCTGGGGCCTGGTTGCCCCGTATGTCATGATCGTGAACGCGCTCGCGCACCTCGTCACATCGGCGCGGCTCGGCAAATACAATCCCGGCCTCGTCACCAGCGTCATTTTGTTTTTGCCACTGAGCGTCGTCACGATCTGGATGATCGGCCGGACGGGAGGTCTTGTCCCGCAATTGATCGGCGCAGCTCTCGCGATCCTGCTTCACCTGGCGATCATTGCGGTCGTGGCCGCCCGATACCGCTCTCTCGTCGTCACCTCACAGCATCGGCGGCGACGTCATCAGTCTTGATCATCGGCAAAACGGCCCTTTGTCCTCAACGGCACCACATTCGCGCTGGCCGGCTGTTCCGGCTCGGCGCTCTGCGCGGCGACTGCCATATCGGCCCGGGGCAGATAGATCGTCACCGTCGTGCCCTTGCCGACTTCGCTGTCAATTGTGACCGCGCCGCCGGACTGCTGCGCCAAGCCGTAGACCTGGGCGAGGCCGAGACCTGTACCCTTCTCGGGCCCTTTGGTCGTGAAGAACGGTTCGAAAACCTGCGGAAGCACGTCTGCCGCAATGCCGATGCCTGTGTCGGTCACCCGCAACGCGACGAATTCACCTTGCAGGCCGGCTGCGTTATCCTCGCTCGACAACAGCGCGTTCTCCGCCGTTATCGTTACCAGGCCACCGTCTGGCATGGCGTCCCGCGCGTTAAAGGCAATGTTGACGAGACCAAGCTCCAGTTCGCCGGGGTCGACCTTGACTGGCCAGGTTTCGGGTCCGACAGCGGCGACCAATTTCACCGATTTGCGCATGGAGCCCGCTATCATTGCGCGGACGGCTTCCACGCGCTCTGCCAGCGAGACGACCTCGGCGCGGGCAGCCTGCTTGCGCGAGAAGGCCAGCAACTGGCGTGTCAATGCGGCGCCGCGCTGGAGCGCAAGCTCCACGGATTCGGTCGCGCGCTTCATTTCGGGATCGACACCGACCTTCTTGCCCAGGCGAACAAAGCTTTCGACCACCGTCAGGAGGTTGTTGAAATCATGCACGATGCTGCCGGTCAGTTGGCCGAGCGCATCCATTTTCTGCGTATGAACGCGTTGCGCTTGCGCCTGCCGGAGTGCGATCTCAGCATCGCGTCGATCGGTGATGTCGCGCGTGATCTTGGCGAAACCGATCAGCTCTCCCCGCTCGTCGCGGATCGGATCGATCACCACATTCGCCCAGAACAGCGTCCCGTCCTTACGGACGCGATGGCCCTCGGTCTCGAAGCGTCCATCCCGTGTTGCCGTATAGAGCGCGCGGCCAGGTAAACCGGCGGCGCGGTCGTGCTCCGTGTAAAAACGTGAGAAGTGCTGACCGATGATTTCTTCGGCCGCATAGCCCTTGATGCGCTCCGCGCCGGCGTTCCAACTGGTCACCAGCCCGTTGGGGTCAAGCATGAAGAGCGCATAGTCGGTCACGCCGCTCACCAGAAGGCGGAACTGGCGCTCGCTTTGGCGCAAAGCTTCGTGCGCCGCACGGCGTTCGGTGATGTCGCGCGTGACCTTGGCGAATCCTTCGAGTCGGCCTGCGTCGTTGTGGATCGGGGTAACGACAACCGATGCCCAGAAACGGCTGCCATCCTTGCGTACGCGCCAACCCTCGCCTTCATATCGCCCGTTCTGCACGGCTGCTTCGAGAACCCGGAGCGGCGCGCCTTTTGCGCGTTCTTCACGAGTATAGAATTTGGAAAAATGCTGGCCCACGATTTCCTCGGCAGCGTAGCCTTTCAGCCGCTCGGCGCCGGCGTTCCAATTGGTGATCACGCCGCTTGGATCGAGCATGTAGATGGCATAGTCGGTCACGCCGTCGACAAGGATGCGGAAGCGCCGCTCGCTCTGCAGCAGCGACTCATGCGCGGCGACGCGCTCCGTGATGTCTCGCGTGATCTTCGCGTAACCCAAAAGAACGCCGTTGCGGTCCAGTACCCGTTGAACAAGGCCGCTCGACCAGAACCTGGTTCCGTCCTTGCGCACCCGCCATCCTTCGGCCTCGTATCTTCCCTCCGCCTTTGCCGCGGCAAGCATCCTGCTCGGAACCCCATTCGCCTGATCTTCGACTGTGAAAAATCGGGAAAAATGCTGCCCCAGGATTTCCGAAGCCGCGTAGCCCTTTATCTTCTCGGCGCCGGCATTCCAGCTGGTGATGAAGCCATCTGCATCAAGGGTGTAGATCGCGTAGTCGGCGACAGCGTCGATGAAGAGTTCGAGGCGGCGGCTGTCGGAAAGGTGTTGCGCGTCGGCTGTGGTCAGTGGCATTGTCGAACCCGCATTACGCTCGCATCAGGCAGTTCGTCCGGTGACGCGTCTGCAACATAAGCGTGCCTATCCTGCATAGCAACGAGCTTGGATCAATGGCGACATATTCATCCGCTCTCGCAGCCAATCTCAGAAACCCAGGTTATTTGTACAGCTTTGCTCCGGAAAACGAGCCTGGAGATGACGAGGAAAATCCCGTCTCTCACGAACTCGGCTCTGCCGAGCACGACGAACTCCCGTATAGGGTCGAGTTGTGGAACGCCACCAAGAACGGTGTCGAACAAGTCCTCGCCGTCACGGCAAATGCCAGCATCGGCTACGCTGCCTATTACGCAGCGACGCGTGAGCACCCGGACCGCTACGTCACCTTGCGGCACAAGAACAATTTCGTTTCGAGATGGAACGGTCCGGCGAATTAGGCAGGGGCCTGTCTATGACACGGAGCGCCAACTCTTCCCGTTCGGCCGAAGCGCTGCCCTATCGTATCGAACTCTGGCACGCCGACAGCCATGAGGTCATCGAACGGGTTCTCGCACGCGCCGTTACAGCCCAGCTTGCCCGCGCCATTTTTCAAGCCGCAAGGGACGAGCATCCTCGACGGCGGATCACGCTGCGCAAGGGAAACCGTATCCTCTCCGATACGACGGATTGACGATCTGCCGTCCGGTCAAAGCGCTGTCCGGAGGTCCAGTGCGCTAGACCTGTCTGTCGCGGACAGCGATACGTCGCCCCTGCATCAAAAGCTGCGACAAGACCACCTCCCTCCAACGAAATCTTAATGTAAATCAAGCGTAATCCCGACCATTAAAATTGTGCGTATGTGTTGGGGTTGCGCATGCCGGAATATTCTTCCTTCCTCCGGTCGATCCGGATCCGCTACATTTCGGGATTGCTTGTCTTCGCGCTGGCCTCGGCCGCCGTCATGTTCGCGCTCAACCGTGTGAATTCGTACCGCCACGAGGTCGATGC
Source organism: Mesorhizobium sp. ESP-6-4 (assembly GCF_020164735.1). Lineage (NCBI taxonomy): Bacteria > Pseudomonadati > Pseudomonadota > Alphaproteobacteria > Hyphomicrobiales > Phyllobacteriaceae > Mesorhizobium > Mesorhizobium sp. ESP-6-4. The sequence goes on along the minus strand of NZ_JAIUGS010000003.1, from coordinate 362,309 downwards.
TCTCAGCGGCAATTTCGTCATCTTCGCCCGCGACCTGCGCAACGCCACCAATTTCGCCGAGACCACCGGCACCGCCTGGCGCAGCGAGACGCGCGATGCGTTGGCGACCGCCGCGCGCGGCCATTCCGAACGCCTGATGGGCGAGATCGGGATCCTGAACGCCCAGCTTGCCGCGATCAGGCCGCGCCTGTCGAACAACACCGTCAACGCGCTGGACACCGCTTCGGTCAATGACGACCTGTTCTGGTCGGCGCGCGATATGGTGCGCAACTTCAACTTGATGGCAGTCGCCCAGAAGGTCGACGAGTGGAGCTACCGCGAGATCCGCAACCAGAATGACCTTTTCGCCCAGCCGATGCTGGTGAAGGTGCGCACCGCGCTCGACGAGGAGCGCCGCCTCGCCGATGCTTCCAGCGACCGGCTGCTCCTGTGGGCGAGCGGCCTGCTGTTCGCTGTGCTCGCCATCGCGGCGTTTCTGATATTCCGGCCGATGGAGAATGCGATCCGCCGCGCCTTCGCCGAGACCGCCGCATCTTTGTTCAAGGCCGAGGCCGCCGACCGTGCCAAATCCGAATTCCTCGCCAATATGAGCCACGAGATCCGCACGCCGATGAACGGCGTTCTCGGCATGGCCGAGTTGCTTGCCAAGACCGAGCTGACGCCGCGCCAAAAGACCTTCACCGACGTCATCGTCAAATCCGGCAACGCGCTGCTCACCATCATCAACGACATCCTCGATTTCTCGAAGATCAATGCCGGCCAGCTGACGCTCGACCCCGCCCCTTTCCGCCTCGCGGAGGCGGTCGAGGATGTGGCGACGCTGGTGTCGGCGCGCGTTGCCGAAAAGAACCTCGAGCTCATCGTGCGCGTCGACCCGCGCCTGCCGGCCTTCGTCGTCGGCGATGCCGGGCGCTTCCGCCAGATCGTCACCAACCTGCTCGGCAACGCCGTGAAGTTCACCGAGAAGGGCCATGTCCTGATCGATGTCGGCGGCGATGTCGTCGACGGTGTGGTTCAGCTCAAGGTCCGCGTCGAGGACACCGGCATCGGCATTCCAGCCGAAAAACTGCAAAGCGTGTTCGAGAAATTCGCCCAGGTCGACGGCTCCTCGACCCGCCGCCATGAAGGCACCGGCCTTGGCCTCGCGATCGGCGCGCGGCTTGTCGACCTGATGGGCGGCAAGATCGGCGTCGAAAGCGAGATCGGCCGCGGCTCCGTGTTCTGGTTCGCCGTGCCGCTGCCGGCGCATAGCCAGCAGGCGCGTGACGAGCTGGTGCCGGTCGATGTCACCGGCGCCCGTGTGCTGGTCATCGACGACAATCCGGTCAACCGCGAGATCCTGCTGGAGCAGCTCAGAAGCTGGAGCTTCGACTGCGCGGCCGCCGAAAGCGGCGCGGTCGGCCTCGCTTTCCTCGACCGCGCCTGCCAGCTCGGCGCCTCGGTCGACTGCATCATCCTCGATTACCAGATGCCCGGCATAAACGGCGCCGACATCGCCAGAGCCATCGCCGCCGACAGCCGCCTCTCCTCCATCCCCGTCGTGCTGCTCACCTCGGTCGACCAAGTCGATTTCGGCCGCATGGTGATCGATTTCGGCATCGTCGCGCATCTCACCAAGCCGGCGCGTTCGGCGGTGCTGCTGGGCACCGTGATCGCCGCCATCCAGAAGGCGCGCACGCAAGGCGCCAAGGCGCATTTCGTGCGCGAGCCGGTCGCGGCCCAGGCGGCCCCGCCGGCCTTCACCGTCATCCGCGGCCCGTCGGTGTCCGTGCCGGCGGTACCGGAATCGACGGCAGCGCCGAGCGGCCCGATCGATATCCTGATCGCCGAGGACAATGACGTGAACCAGCTGGTCTTCGGCCAGATCCTCAACGGTTTTGGCCTCAGCTATCGCATAGCCGGCAATGGTCGGACGGCCGTCGAGATGTACCGCTCGTTGCGCCCGCGCCTGGTGTTGATGGACGTCTCCATGCCGGAGATGAACGGTTATGAGGCGACGCGCGCCATCCGCGCCATCGAAGCGCAGAATGGCGATCACACGCCGATCATCGGCGTCACCGCTCATGCGCTAAAGGGCGACCGTGAAAAATGCATCGAGGCAGGCATGGACGACTATCTGCCGAAACCGGTCTCGCCCGACCGCCTCGGCGCCAAGATCGGCACCTGGCTCAGCGAGACCGTGGCGGCGAAGACGGCTTAAGCGTCAGGCGCCAAGTGCGTTCGGCGGCCACCGTCGAGTTCCTTCGCGCCCCCCTCTGCCCTGCCGGGCATCTCCCCCACTTGGGCGGAGATCAGCAGTTCCGGCGCTTCGTCCGTCCGTTGGAGATTGGCGAAAGCAAACGTGGCGGCCAAATCTCCCCCCTTGTGGGGAGATGTCCGGCAGGACAGAGGGGGCGCTGTCCCGCCGACTCTGAACCAGCTCTTTTCGAGCCTTCAGCCCCGCCGGAACGGATACAGGAATTGCCGCCAATAGCCTTTCGGCACCGGATGGCCGTGAATGCCATAGCCCTTCGGCCACCGTCCCTCGGGCAGATGGTAGGTGCCGAATAGCCGGTCGAGTAGCGGGAAATGGATGGCGAAGTTGACGTCGATCGCCTCTTTCTCGAGGCCGTGATGCCAATGATGGAAGCGCGGTGACACCAGCACCTTTTCTGCCGGACCGAAGCTCGTTCCGATGTTGGAATGGATGAAGGACGAATAGACGTAGACGATCAGGATATAGGTCTGGATCGCCGATTCATCGAAGCCCAACACGAACATCGGCGTCGCCGTCAGGCTGCGCAGCACGATGATTTCCAGGAAATGCATCCGCGCGCCGGCGATCCAGTCCATCGACTTGGCTGAATGATGCACGGCGTGGAAATTCCACAGGAATGGGATGCGATGGAAGGCGCGGTGCACCCAATATTGGGCGAGATCGGTCAGGAACATCACCGCCAGCAGCTGCACGATCCAAGGCAGATCGTGGACCCAGGCGCGCACCGACCCAAGACCGCCTTGCGCATTGACGAAATTGGACGGCGCGAGCGTCAGGTAGGTCAATATTTGCACCAGCAGCGACGAGACCAAATAGTAGAACAGGTCCTCGCGCCATTCGTCGCGGAACACGGTCTGGCCCTTGTTGCGGGCAAAAATGCGCTCGAGCGGAACGAACAAAACCCCCATGAACAGGGCGTTCAGGATGAAGAAGTCGAGACCGAAGAACACCCCCTCGATCCGCAACTCGTGACGCACCGGCAGCATGCCGATGAGCGAGGCCAACAGCACGGTGACCATCGCCGCCACGCCAAGTGTCTTTTCCCTGCGCAGCATCATGCTCAGAATGGCCAGAATGTAGCCGGAGATAAGCACGAAATAGAGGACCGGCTTGAAGAACAGCATCTGGTGGATCGGAGCCAGGTCCGGCATCGAGGTCAGCGATGGATAGCGCAACACGATGACCATCAAGAGGGCGGTGATGCCCGCAAGCAATGCGATCGAGCCGGACAGCCAGCCGGACCCGAACGGCCGCTTGGTGCGCGGCGTCTCGAGTTCGCCGATAACCCTTTTAAGGAAATTCGCCCCCGGCATGATGCTCCCCCTATGTGGTCACGAATAAAATGCGCCCTGGAAATACTGAACCCGCTCTTACTATGGCGAAGCACATTAAGATTTAACCGCCACCGCCCTGGCAAGCGGATTCTCCTCGCAATATTAGCAATTGGCTATCGGCGTTGTTGACGACCGGAAGATCGAGCCACCGCAAGGAATGCAGGTCGCTACAATTAAATCGCTGCTGGATGAGGCGGGCACATTCGGACGGCATCAGCCGGCTGGTGTCGAGCTCAAGGTCGTAGGCGACACCTCGGTGCACGCGTTCGAATTGCCAGCGTGCAAGTCCGGGCAGTCGGTCTGCACGCCGGCTTTCGCGCGTTTCGAGCACCTCTTGCGGCCCCCTGTCCTGGCGTTGCGTCACCGATTGCGCAACACCACGCAGGCGCCGCCGACGCTTTGCAGCTTGGTGCAGATGCCGTTGGCCTCGCCACGCGAGTCGGCGCCGATCCTGACCGCATAGATGCCGCGGCGGCCGATCGGCGTGCGCACCCGGCTCACCACCGGATCACGGCTGGCGAGCAAGGCCGGGAACCGGCTTTTGACCCTCAGCCATTGGCCGATCGCCGCCGAGCGGCGGAAGTTGCCCGCCACCTGCACGCCCCACGGCTTGACGTTGATCGAGGCCATGGCGACGGTCCGCGACATGATCACCGGCAGTCTGCGGCAGGCAAGCGCGAAGCTCATCTTCGGGTCGAGCGGCTGGACGGTGCCGGCATAGGACCTGTCCGAGAACTTGTCGACGGGCTCGCCCATGACGTCGAAGACATAGCTTTCCGTCTCCATCGGCAGGAAGCCGCCCGAGGCGAGCCAGCGCGACACGCGGTTCTCGCCGGCATTGTAGGCCGCGGCCGCGAGCCCGAGATTGCCATAGCTGACCTTCATCTCGGCGAGATATTTCGCCGAGGCCGGGATGGCCTGCCCGATGTCGAAGGGATCGGCGAGCCCGCGCATCTTCGCGGTGCCCGGCATGAATTGCGCGATGCCTTCGGCGCCGACCGGGCTCACCGCGCCCGGATCGAAGCGGCTCTCCTTCCAGATCAGCCGGGCGAAGAAATCCTTGGGCAGGCCGTTCTGTTGGGCCTGGGTCTCGATCAGATCGCAGACGCGGGAAATCAGGCGCTTGGCGGCCGACTTCGACTGCGGCGGATCGGCGAATGCCTGGGCGGCCGGGATCAGCACGAAAAACAAGAGCAGCGTTGCCTTTAGGAAACGCCGCATCGGTTCATTCCGCGGCGGCTTTGCCGTGTCCGTACCGCTGCTCGATATAGTCGCCGACCATCTTCTCGAAATCCTGCGCGATCGAAGGGCCGCGCAGCGTCGCAGCCTTCTTGCCGTCGATGAAGACAGGCGCCGTCGGCGTCTCGCCGGTGCCGGGCAGCGATATGCCGATATCGGCGTGCTTGGATTCGCCGGGACCGTTGACGATGCAGCCCATCACCGCGACCTTGAGGTTCTCGACGCCGGGATATTTCTCGCGCCACACCGGCATGTTCTTGCGGATATCGGCCTGGATGCTCTGGGCAAGTTCCTGGAACACAGTGGATGTGGTGCGGCCGCAGCCGGGGCAGGCCGCGACGATAGGCACGAACTGCCGGAAGCCCATGGTCTGCAGAAGTTCTTGCGACACCTGCACCTCGCGCGTGCGGTCGCCATTCGGCTCCGGCGTCAGCGAGATGCGGATCGTGTCGCCGATGCCCTGCTGCAAGAGGATGCCCATCGCCGCGGAAGAAGCGACAATGCCCTTGGTGCCCATGCCGGCTTCGGTGAGGCCCAGATGCAGCGCATGATCGGAGCGGGTGGCAAGCTCGGTATAGACGGCGATCAGGTCCTGCACACCGCTGACCTTGGCCGACAGGATGATCTTTTCGCGGCCAAGCCCGATCTCTTCCGCCATCTCGGCCGACAGGATCGCCGACTGCACGATCGCCTCGCGCGTGACTTCCTGCGCGGTGAGCGGCGAGCCCTTCGCCTGATTGTCGTCCATCAGCCGGGTCAAAAGCTCCTGGTCGAGCGATCCCCAATTGACGCCGATGCGTACCGGCTTGTCATATCTGATCGCCATCTCGACGATCGCGGCGAACTGGCGGTCCTTCTTGTCCTTGAAGCCGACATTGCCCGGATTGATGCGGTATTTGGCCAGCGCTTCGGCGCAGGCCGGATGATCGGCGAGCAGCTTGTGCCCGATATAGTGGAAGTCGCCGACCAGCGGCACGTCGATGCCGAGCCGCAACAGCCGCTCATGGATGCGCGGAACCGCCGCCGCGCTCTCGTCGCGGTCGACCGTGATGCGCACGATCTCGGAGCCGGCACGATGCAGCGCCGCGACCTGGGCGACGGTCTGGTCGACATCGGCGGTGTCGGTGTTGGTCATCGATTGCACGACGACCGGTGCGCCGCCGCCGACCATCACGCCGCCGACCGATACGCCGACCGACCGGCGACGCGGGAAGGGAGAAGAAAAATATCCGGTCATGCCGGCCGCCTTCATTTGGGAGTTTCGGCATGAGGTGGCGGAGCAAAGATGGCTTGTCAATGGCAAGCGGCGAGCCAGCCTGCAAATCGGCTGGAGCCGTGCGGGAAATAACAACCGGGCCGACCGCAAGATTTGCGGCCAGCTTTCCGTCAATTTCAGTTAAAAGCACCGACCCGGTGGCATTTCTTGCCACCGGAAATTCACCGCGGCGGGTTGCGATGATGGTGCCTGGAAGAGCTTCAGTGTGTCGTCGGACTAGCTTTCAGCTTTTCAATCTCGTCCTTGATTGCCAGCTTGCGTCGCTTGAGATTCACGATTTCGAGGTCGTCGACCGAAGGATGGTTCATCGCATCGGTGAGCTCGCGCTCGATATCACCGTGTTTCCGCTGCAACTCGTCAAGATGGGATGCAAGAGACATGAATGGTTCTCCCTTTCATGGTTTCCTCGATTGCAGCCGTCGCAGGAGCCTCCACCGCAGGTTGCGACTGTGACGGCACCATGACAGTTTGCCACCAACCGATCTCGATGTCGAATGCCACGTGGTAGCATTCCACGACAAAGTGAAATGTGGTAAGGGCTGCGCGCCGGTCACAAACCCGCAAGTCACGGCCCCGCCCAAACAGCCCGATTGGGCGATGCATACGCAGACGGTAGATAATGTCCGAACAGGAACAGGCTGAAATACGCCTCGAATATTCCCGGCTCAAACAAGAACACGCCGATTTCGACGCCGCCATCAACGCGATGATCGCCACCGGCTGCGACCCGCTTCAGATCCAGCGCATGAAGAAGAAGAAGCTGATGCTGAAAGACCGGCTGTCGGCGCTGGAAGACCGCATCATTCCCGACATCATTGCCTGAGCGGATCGCCCCGCACCGTTAAGAGATCGATAGCCGTGCCGCGCGTTCGCGCAGCAGCGCGAGAAGTTCGCCGGTCCGTTCTTCGGACGTGTCGATCGGCACCACAAGGCACATGGTCGCTTCGACCTTGCCTGGCGCAGAGAACACCGGCGCCGCAAGGCATTTGGTGTAGGCATCGACCAGGCCTGACGTGACGCAATAGCCGGTGATGCGCGCCCGCGCGATATCGTCGATGAAATCGTCGAGTTCGAGCTTGCGGCCGTCCGGCAGCACGAGGTCGTCTCGCGTGACCATCGCTTCGATCCCGCCGCGGTCGAGGCCGGCAAGCAGCAGCCGGCCGGAAGCAGTCCAGGGCAGCGGAATCTGCAGGCCGGTGGCCGAACTGATGCGGAATGGCCTGGTGCCCGGGCTCGAATGGACGATCGTGTAGCGGCCGTTCTGCAGCATGCAGAGCTCGGAGGTCTCGCCGGTCTCGCGCGACAGCGTGTCGACCTCCTGGCGGCCGCGCCTGAGCAGGTCGTTGCCGCGCATATAAGCCATTCCATAGAGATAGAGCTTCTTGCCGAAATAGACGCGGTTGCCGTCGCCAGCCATTTCCAGCAGCCCGGCTTCGACCAACTCGCGCACCAGCGTATAGGTCGTCGAGCGCGGCGCATTGAGCCCTTTGGCCAGGTCGCCGATGCCGATCGCACGCTGGTTGGCGTGCAGGAATTCCAGGATGTTCAAGGCCCTGTTGAGCCCCTTCTCGCGCGAGCCCGCCGGCCGCTCTTCATCCGCACCGTCGCTCGGCCACTCGGTCAGCGTTTCACTCTCTTGCATTGTCGATTCCTAGTGCTAGTATCTGTCTTGTACAGGATACACACGTCTCTTGTAAGAGACAATCGCTGATTGCGACGCGTATCTCTGCTGCATTGGGGAACACACCATCAAAGGAGGTCGCCGTGAACGACACATCCGGCAGACGTGATTTTCTGAAACTGGGAATGGCGGGGCTGGCCACCGCCGGCGCGCTCACCGCCATCAGCGCCGAGAAGGCGGCGGCGCAAGCCGCGTCCGACAGCGTGCTGCGCACTGCGCTCGATCGCGGCAAGCTGATCGTCGGCACCGGCAGCACCAACGCGCCGTGGCATTTCGAAAACGATGCCGGCGAGCTGGTCGGTATGGACATCACCATGGGCCGCATCCTTGCCAAGGGCCTCTTCGACGACCCGACCAAGGTCGAGTTCGTCATGCAGGATCCGGCGCAGCGTATTCCGAACGTGACGACCAACAAGGTCGACATCACCATCCAGTTCATGACCATGACGGCGCAGCGCTCGCAGCTGATCCACTTCTCGCGGCCATATTACGTCGAAGGCGTCGCGCTGCTGACGCTGCCTGGCTCCGAGAACAAGACCTTCGACAAGCTCCTGGCGAACGGTTCCGCCACGCGCATCTCGATCCTGCAGAATGTCGACGCCGAAAGCTCGGTGCATTTTGCCCTGCCGCAGGCGCAGGTGCTGCAGATCGATACCCAGGCGAACGTTCTGCAGGCGTTGGAATCCAAGCGCGCCGATGCCGCCGCTGTCGATCTGTCGACGGTGCGCTGGCTCGCCTCGCGCAATCCCGACAAGTATTTCGACGCCGGCAAGAGCTGGTACTCGATGCTTTACGGCGCTGCGGTCCGGCAAGGCGACCTCGACTGGCTGACCTTCGTCAACCAGACCTTCACCATCGCCATGTTCGGCCATGAGACGGCGCTCTACGATGCCGCCTTCAAGGAATATTTCGGTCAGGAGCCGCCGCCGCGCCATCCGGGCTTCCCGGTCATCTGACGCGCCACACGACCAACCGGCGGAAGGGTGGGGCAACCGTTCTTCCGCCTGTTCTCCTCACACCGGCCCATGCGAATGATGAATGCTATGTTCACCGCGGGCCATTGAGACGGACGCATGGGCTATACGCTCAATTTCAACCTGATCTGGCGGCATTTCGACAAGCTATGGGGCGGCTTGCTGCTCAGCCTTGAGCTTGCCGTCATCTCGATCGCCATCGGCATCGTCATCGGCTTGGTGTTGGCCGTCTGGTATGTCTCGGCCGGACGCGTGGTGCGCGCCATTATCGCCGCCTATGTCGAATTCATCCGCAACGTACCGCTGATCCTGCTGGTCTATTTGGTCTTCTACGGCCTGCCGACGGTCGTCGACCTTGCCTACAGCGCCCCCACCTCGTTTGTCCTGACGCTATCGGTCTATAGCGGCGCCTATCTCGTCGAGGTGTTCCGCTCGGGCCTGGAAGCGGTGCCGCGCGGTCAGCTCGACGCCGGCAAGGCGATCGGCCTTACTCCATGGCAGCGCCTGATCCACGTACGCCTGCCGACGATGCTGCGCATCACGCTGCCGGCACTGTCCAACACCTTCATCTCACTGTTCAAGGACACCTCGATCGCCTCGGTGATCTCGGTGCCCGAGCTCACCTACGGCGCCCAGTGGATCAACTTCAACACGTTCCGCATCGTCGAGGTCTATCTGGTGACGACGGCGATGTATCTGGTGACCGGCTACACCTTGCTGTTTGCGCTGCGGCTGGTCGAACGCCGGTTCAGGGCGGCGCGCTGAGATGCTGAGCCAGATCCTCTACGCCCTGCCGTTCCTTGCCGAAGGCTTCGCCGTGACCTTATGGGTCTCGCTGCTGGTCGTGGTCCTGTCCTTGATCGCCGGGGTCCTGCTGGGCGTCGGCCTGGTCTACGGGCCAGCGCCGCTGCGTTGGGCGGTGCGCATCTTCTCGGACACCATCCGCGGCATCCCGATCCTGGTGCTGATGTTCTTCGTCTATTACGGCCTGCCCGCGGTCGGCGTGCACCTTCAGTCCTTCTGGGCAGCGGTGCTGGCGCTGACCTTGTTCAAGACGGCGCAGGTCGTCGAATATGTCCGCGGCGCCGTCGCCTCGATCCCGAAAGGCCAGTCGGAAGCGGCGATGGCGATCGGTCTCACCTTCCGCCAGCGCCTCACCTCGGTGATCTTCCCGCAGGCTTTCCGCCGCTTCCTGCCACCCTGGATCAACGGCGTCACCGATGCCGTGAAGGGCAGCGCGCTGGTTTCGCTGCTCGGCATCACCGATCTGATGCAGGCGATCAACCAGGTCATCGGCCGCACCTATGAGGCGATGCCGCTCTATATCCTCGGCGCTCTCATCTATTTCGCCGTCAATTATGCGCTTTCCTATGCCAGCCGGCGGCTGGAACGGCGCTTCGCTTTCATCCGGGATTAAGTGATGGCCAGTTCGAACGACAACCCAGCGCTTCTCGACATTGCCGAGGTCTCGAAATCCTTCGGCTCGGTCAGTGTGCTGCGCTCGGTCAGCTTGCAGGTGGCGAAGGGCGAGGTGGTGACCATTATCGGCCCTTCGGGCAGCGGCAAGACCACGCTGCTGCGCTGCGTCAACTTCCTCGAAAGCTATGACAGCGGCTCGATTCGCATCGACGGGAAGGAGGTCGGCTTTCGCGACGGCGGCGCGCGCCAGCGGCGCAGCGAACGCGATTTGGCCGCCATGCGCGCCGAGACCGGCATGGTGTTCCAGAGCTTCAACCTCTTCCCGCATCTGACCGCCGCCGGCAACATTATGCTCGGCCTGACCAAGGTGCGCGGCAAGAGCAAGACGGAGGCGCGCTCGATCGCCGAGCATTGGCTGAGCCGCGTCGGCCTCGCCCACAAGGCAGACAGCCTGCCCGCCGAACTTTCGGGTGGCCAGCAGCAGCGAGTCGGCATTGCCCGCGCAGTCGCCATGGAGCCCAAAATCCTGCTGCTCGACGAGATCACCTCGGCGCTCGACCCGGAGCTCGTCGGAGAGGTGCTGGCGGTGGTCCGCAGCCTCGCCGAAGACGGGATGACCATGGTGATGGTCACGCACGAGATGGCCTTCGCCCGCGATGCCTCCAGCCGCATCGTCTTCATGGCCGATGGCGGTGTCTCGGCCGTCGGTCCGCCGAAAGAAGTGCTCGCGGCGGAAACGACCAACGAGCGCCTCCGCGCATTTCTGGCGCGTTTCCGCGCCTCGCATTTCTGAAAGCGGATGGCCTCGGCCTTCCAGGGAGTACCGTTCCATGTCGCCTTACATACGGCTCGCCGAGCTTGGCCTGACGTTGCCGGAGCCGCCGACGCCCATCGCCAATTTCGTCACCCATGCCGAGAGCGGCCGGCTGATCTTTCTTTCGGGACAGGGGCCGCTGCGTGCCGATGGCACGCTTTGCACCGGCAAGGTCGGCGATGACGTGACCGTGGATCAGGCCTATGAGCATGCCCGCCTCACCGGCCTCAATTTGCTCGCCGTCATGCATGCCGCGGCGGGCGATCTCGGCCGCATCGTGCGCGTCGTCAAGCTGCTCGGCTTCGTCAATGCCACGCCGACCTTCAGCGACCACCCCAAAGTGGTCAACGGCTGCTCGGATCTCTTCGCCGATGTTTTCGACAAGCTTGGCGGCCATGCTCGCTCGGCCATCGGCGTCGGCTCGCTGCCACGCAATATCACTGTCGAAATCGAAGCGGTCGTGGAGATCGCCGCCTGACTTAACGGAGTCCACTCACATGAAGACCTATTCCGACACCGGCTCCAACACCACTATCCGCGAGCGGCTGGGCTTGAGGCCAATCATCAATGTCTCGGGCACGATGACGGCGCTGGGCGCCTCGATCATCGTTCCCGAAGCGATCAGCGCCATGGCCGAGATCGCTTCGCAATGGGTGGAGATGGACGATTTGCAGCGCGCCGCGAGCGCGGTGGTCGCACGCCTCACCGGCGGCGAGGCCGGCTTCATCACCGCCTGCTGCGCCTCGGGCATCACCATGGCCATCGCCGGCGCAATGACAGGCACCAATCTTCTCGCGATCGAACGCCTGCCGGACGACACCGAAGGGCTGAAGTCCGAGGTCGTCATCCAGCTCGGCCACATCGTCAACTATGGCGCGCCCATCGACCAGTCGATCCGCGTCGCCGGCGCCAAGGTCATTCCGGCGGGCACCGTCAGCGTCACCCAGGACTATCACGTGCGCGAAGCGATCAATGAACGGACGGCGGCGGCTCTCTACGTCGTCGCCCACCACACCGTGCAATACGGCATGCTCTCGCTGGAGGAATTCTGCGAGATCTGTCATGCCAAGAACATTCCAGTGATCGTTGATGCCGCGTCCGAATATGACCTGCGCAGCTTCCTGGCGCGCGGCGCCGACATCATCGTCTATAGTGGCCACAAATTCCTTTCGGGCCCGACCAGCGGCATCGTCACCGGCCGCAAGGACCTGGTACGCGCCGCCTACCTGCAGAACCGCGGCGTTGCGCGCGCCATGAAGGTCGGCAAGGAAAGCATCGCGGGCACCATGGCGGCGCTCGACGCCTGGGAGAAACGCGACCATGCCGGCATCCGCCGGCGCGAGGAGGCGGCGCTCAATCTGTGGAAGGATTCACTTCAAGGCATCCCCGGCATCGGTGCTGAGATCATTCCCGACCCGACCAACAATCCACTCGACCGCCTGCAGGTCTTCGTGCGCCCGGAAAGCCGCTTCACCGCCGCAGGCCTCGCTTCCGCTTTGGCTGCCGGCTCGCCGCCGGTTATCGTCCGCAATCACGAGGTCGAGCGCGGCCATTTCTTCCTCGACCCCTGCAATTTGCATCCCGGCGAGGCGGAGATCGTCGCCAAGCAGCTGCGCGCCGTGTTGACGGCCAAGGAGCGTCCGGCCGATGCGATGAAAATCGCGCGCAAGGACTCCTCGGGCTCTTTGCGTTGGCCGGACTAGCTCGGTGCGCATTCGCCACATCCTTGCGGCTGTCGGCGAATTCCGCTAAGGCGCGCCTTTGCCGCCGGGAGCGAAGCCTTGACCGATCAGCGTGCCGACGTCGCCATCATCATGGGCAGCCAGTCCGACTGGACGACGATGCGCCAGGCCGCGGAAACGCTGGAAGCGCTGGGCATCCCGCACAAGCGGCTGATCGTCTCCGCCCACCGCACGCCCGACCGCCTCTATGAGTTCGCCAAGGGCGCCAAGGCCGCCGGTTACAAGGTGATCATCGCCGGCGCCGGCGGAGCGGCGCATCTGCCCGGCATGACGGCCGCAATGACGCCGCTGCCCGTCTTCGGCGTTCCGGTGGAATCCAAGGCGCTTTCGGGCCAGGACTCGCTGCTCTCCATCGTGCAGATGCCGGCCGGCATCCCGGTCGGCACTTTGGCGATCGGCAAGGCGGGCGCCGCCAATGCAGCGCTTCTCGCAGCGGCGGTGCTGGCGCTGAACGACGATAAGCTCGCTGCCCGGCTCGACGCCTGGCGCGCGGCGCAGACCGCCAAGGTCGCCGCCGAGCCGACGGACACGCCGTGAGTCTGGCGCCCGGATCGACCATCGGCATCATCGGCGGCGGCCAGCTTGGCCGTATGCTGGCGATGGCTGCGGCGCGGCTCGGCTACCGTGTCGTTGTGCTGGAACCGCAGGCCGACTGCCCGGCCGCGCAGGTCGCCAACCGACAGATCGTCGCCGCCTATGACGATCCGGCGGCGCTCGCCGATCTGGCCAGCGCCAGCGCCGTCGTCACTTACGAATTCGAGAACGTCCCGGTCGCCGCGGCGCAAACGCTGGCTGCAACGGTCCCCGTCTATCCGCCGGCCCGCGCGCTCGAAGTCGCGCAGGACCGCCTCACCGAAAAGAGCTTTCTCAACGGCATCGGCATCCCGACGGCGGAGTTCTGTCCGGTCGACAATGACGATCAACTGACCGAGGCCATCAAAACGTTCAACGGCAGCGGCGTGCTGAAGACCCGCCGCATGGGCTATGACGGCAAGGGCCAGCGCGTCTTCCGCAATATGCAGACCGGCGGCTTTGCCGGCACCTGCGAGGCGATGGGCAATGTGCCGCTGATCCTGGAATCGCTGGTCGCCTTCGAGCGCGAGATTTCGGTGATCGCCGCGCGTGGGCTGGACGGCTCGGTCGCCGTCTTCGATCCGGCCGAAAACGTCCACCGCGAAGGCATATTGCGCAGCTCCACTTTGCCGGCGGCCATTCGTCCGGGGACGGAAGCCGCCGCCAAGGAGGCAGCCGCGAAAATCCTTTCCGCGCTCGGCTATGTCGGCGTCATCGGCGTCGAGTTCTTCGTGCTGGCCGACGGCGCGCTTCTGGCCAATGAACTGGCACCGCGCGTGCACAATTCCGGCCACTGGACCGAGGCCGCCTGCGTCGTCTCGCAGTTCGAGCAGCATATCCGCGCCGTCGCCGGCCTGCCGCTGGGTTCGCCCGCCCGGCATTTTGACTGCGTGATGGAAAACCTGATCGGCGACGACATGCTGAAAGTGCCGGCGCTGGTGGCTGAGCCCGACCTGATGTTGCATCTCTACGGCAAGGCCGAGTCGCGCCCCGGCCGCAAGATGGGCCATTTCACTCGTCTCATCAGGTCGCAATAACGCCCTATTGCATATCCTGATCGTCGCCCGCGTCCGAGCCGGCGCAACTCGGATCGCTCAGCTTGCAGCTGGCGTCGGAGGTCAACTGCTTTATGCGATCATTGGTCAGCGTCGTCAGGCACTCCGAAACCTCCATCGGGTGAATGGAGCCGCCCTCGCTCTCGGCAGTCGCATAGGCGCATTCGGCGTCGCGAAAGGCGATCCAGGCGCGTTGCGCCGTCTGCAGCAGCTTATTCGAGGCCTGATCGTTGCTGCCGACGATGTTCTTGTAGGCAGCGTTGAGCTTGGCATCGGCCGCCTGATAGTCGGCATCGGCGCAAATATTCAGCATCGACTGGCTGTCGTCATTGCGGTCGCAGTCCTCGGCAAAGGCTGCCGGAGCCGTCGCGAGCAAGGCAAGACAGGCAGGCAAAAGCAGGCGACGCATGTGCAATCTCCGGTCGTTTCGGCGAGACCGCACCATCCCAGCCGCCCTTGAGTCGCGCAATGCCGTGCTGCCGGATGGCGAATATTTGATCTGCCGGCCCACTTGTGGCATTCGGGGCGCGCACACGTGGTTGACACGGGCAAGGCACCTCGTTTATGAGCCACGCAAGTTCCAAGGCGCGCTTTTTCCGGGCGCGCCTTTTAAAATTCGGCCCGGGACGGGCCCTGACCGAACAGGCAAGACCATGAAGATCAAGAATTCGCTCAAGGCGCTCAAGGCGCGTCACCGCGACAACCGGCTGGTTCGCCGCAAGGGACGCATCTACATCATCAACAAGACCGCTCCGCGCTACAAGGCGCGCCAGGGCTGAGACTTGAGCGCAGCTTGCTGTCGCTTGCTGCGCGGCGCCCACGGCGCGCTGATGTCGAATGCCGGTTCGCCGGCGCTCTCACGCTAAAATCGCTTTGACGATCCGCCGTCCGGGACTAGATTCCGACGATGCGGATTCGTTTTGCATTTTTCGCCGCCCTTATGCTCTCCGGCACAGTTTTGCCTGCAGGGGCAGAAACGGTGCCCGGCGCGCTACCGCCAGATGCCGCGCCACCCGCCACAACACCGCCACCCGCCGCTCCGACCAGGCAGGGCCGCCTCGACCAGCTCTTCGCTGAGTTGAAGCGCGAGCGCAATGAAAAGGCCGCCGAGCGCATCGCCGGCCGCATCTGGAACGAGTGGAACCAGTCGGGCAGTGCCTCGATCGACCTGATGATGCAATGGGCGCAAAAGGCGACGGAAGACCAGAAATTCGACGTCGCCCTCGACTTCCTCGACCAGGTCGTGACCTTGCAGCCCGACTATGCCGAAGGCTGGAACCGCCGCGCCACCGTCCATTTCATGATGAAGAATTACGGGAAGTCGATGGCCGACATCGACCGTACCCTGGAGCTCGAGCCGCGCCATTTCGGCGCGCTCTCTGGCCTCGCTCAGATCATGGCCGAAACCGGCCACAAGCAGTCGGCGCTGGAGGCCTGGCAAAAGGTGCTGGCGATCTACCCGATGATGCGCAGCGCCCAGAACCAGGTCTCGACGCTCTCGGAAGAGCTCGCCGGCGAGGGGATTTAGGCAGTAGGAATTGGGCAGTAGGCAATAGGAAAGAGAGCAACCTACTGCCTACTGCCTACTGCCTACTGCCTACTGACTACTGCCCTACTCCCCTACTCCCCTACTCCCCTAAACTAAATCCGGCCTACCACCGTATCCCTCCGCATGAACCTCATCTGCGCCGCCCTCCTCTTCCTCGTCGCTCTCCTCTTTGCCTTCGCCGGCGTCACCCGCGCCGGCGTCTGGCTGGTCGAGCGACGCAGCCCGCCTGCCGGCGCGTTCGCCGAGATCGATGGCGCGCGCATCCATTATGTCCATATCCCGGCGCCCGCCGGCGCCGACCTGCCGCCGGTCGTCTTCATCCATGGCGCCAGCGCCAATCTCAAGGACCAGATGCTGCCGCTAAGGCCCCTGCTCGGGAGCCGCGCCGAAATGCTGTTCCTCGACCGCCCGGGGCTCGGCTGGTCGGAGCGCGGAGACAATGAGACGTTGGCGAAGCAGGCGGATACCATTGCCGCGCTGATGGACCGGCTGGGAATCCGCGACGCAGTCATCGTCGCCCATTCCTTCGGCGGCGCGATCACCACGGCCTTCGCCCGTCAGCATCCGGAAAAAACGCTTGGCCTCGTCTTCCTTTCGCCCGCCACGCATCCCTGGCCGGGCGGCGCGACCGCCTGGTACTACAAGCTCACGGCCACGCCGGCGATCGGCTGGCTGTTTTCCGAAACGCTCGCCTATCCGGCCGGCATGCTGCAGATCGGCGGCGCGACGTCTTGCGTCTTCTCGCCGAACGCTGTGCCGGACTCCTATGTCGACAATGCCTCGATCCCGCTGGTGCTGCGGCCGTCCGCCTTCCGCGCCAACGCCCGCGACGTCGCCCAGCTCTACGACTATGTCCGCGCCGCCTCACCTGGCTATCGCGAGATCAAGGCGCCGACGGTCGTCATCTCGGGCGATCGCGACAAGGTGGTCTACGCGACAATCCATTCCATCGGCGTGGAACGCGACATTCCCGGCGCCGAGCTGGTCTGGATCCACAATCTCGGCCACAAGCCGGACTGGATCGCGCCCGACCTCGTGGTCGGCGCCATTGCGAAAGTGGCCGGCGCGCAGATCGATTTGCAGGCGATCGCCAAGACCGCGGAAGGCCGGATCGCCGGCGACGCGCAGGGCGCCGGCAAATGTCCTGAGCTCCGGGTGCCAGACGCAGAACTCGCGCCGGGCTGAACTCGGAGGTTCAAGCGCCAAGGGCGTGTTGAGATTCGGGTCAGGCCGGCCTCACCCGAATATCGACTACGCTCTAGTGAGTCTCCGACCCCACATAGGCAATCCGCAGCATGTTGGTCGAGCCCGGCGTCCGCAGCGGCACGCCGGCCGTGATGATGACGCGGTCGCCCGGCTTGCCGAAGCCTTCCTCCAGCGCGATGCGGCAGGCCCGGTCGACCATGTCGTCGAGGTCGGTCGCGTCCGGCGAGACGACGCAATGCGTGCCCCACAAGAGCGACAGCCGGCGCGCCGTGTTGACGATCGGCGACAACGCCACGATCGGCACCTGCGGGCGCTCGCGCGCGGCGCGCAGACCGGTGGTGCCCGACGCGGTGTAGGAGATGATCGCCGACAGTTTCAGCGTCTCGGCGATCTCGCGCGCGGCCAGCGAGATGGCGTCTGCGCCGGTGGCTTCCGGCTCCGAGCGCTGCGCATTGATGATGCCGGCATAGGTCGGGTCGGTTTCGACCTTGGTGGCAATGCGGTTCATCATGGCGACCGCCTCGACCGGATAGGCGCCGGCCGCGGATTCGGCCGAAAGCATGATCGCGTCCGCGCCTTCGAAGACGGCGATCGACACGTCGGAGACCTCGGCGCGGGTCGGCACGGGCGCGGTGATCATCGATTCCAGCATCTGCGTGGCGATCACCACCGGCTTGCCGGCGCGGCGCGCCGCGCGCGTGATCTGCTTCTGGATGCCGGGCACGGCTTCCAGCGGCATCTCGACGCCGAGATCGCCGCGGGCGACCATCAGCGCGTCGGAGAGCTCGATGATCTCAGGAAGTCGGGCCACCGCCTGCGGCTTCTCGATCTTGGCCATGATCAGCGCGCGGCCGCGCGCGATCTTGCGGGCCTCCGCCAGGTCCTCCGGCCGCTGCACGAAGGACAGCGCCACCCAGTCGACGCCGGTGGCAAGCACCGCGTCGAGATCGGCACGGTCCTTCTCGGTCAGCGCGCCGACCGGCAGGTCGGTGTCGGGCAGGCTGACGCCCTTCTTGTCGGAAATGCCCGAGCCGGCGACGACCGTGCAGGTGATCGATTTGCCGTCGCTCTTCAGCGCCTTCAGCTCCAGCTTGCCGTCGTCGATCAAAAGACGGTGACCCGCCTCGACCGAACTCAGGATTTCGGGATGCGGCAGATATACCCGCTTCGACGTGCCGGCTTCGGGATTGTCGTCGAGCGTGAAAGTCTGGCCGACAGCCAGCGCTTCCTTGACGTTGGCGAACTTGCCGACCCTGAGCTTCGGGCCCTGCAGGTCGGCCAGGATGCCGATCGGCCGGCCGACGGCCGCCTCGACGGCGCGGATGCGGCCGACCAGCGTGCGCATCAGCTCGTGGTCGGTATGGCTCATATTGATGCGGAAGACATCTGCGCCCGCTTCGAAGAGCTTTCTCAGCATCTCCTCGGAGGAGGAAGCCGGACCGATGGTGGCGAGGATCTTGACCTTGCGGCTACGTCTCATTGACTGTTTGTTCCCGGAGCGGGGGTCGCTGGCGCGCCTCCCGTTGCGGGCTCGTCGGTCAGCTGGACCATCCAGCTGGCCTGCTCGCCCGTGTCATATTCCTGAAATCCGGCGCGTTGGAAGCCCCGGGCGACGCAATCATTCACGCCGGCTATCTTGAACTCTTTTTCGGCGACGCACATGTTGATCGGGCCGTCCCAGCGCCCGCCACGTTCGGCGTCTTCTGCATAAAGATAGTAAAACCTTGATGACAGCGGACCCTCGATCAGCGTCTTGCAGGTCGATCCTTCGATGTGCCACCAGCCCTCGGTGATCCAGCCGGCCTTGGCGCGATAGCCGATGCCGACGCCCACCAGATTTTGCGTCGCGTTGCAAACGCGGAAGTCGGCCCGGGCCGGCGAGGTCGCGGCTATCGCGAAAAAACCCGCGCCGACGATCAGCAACGGCACGGCCAGGCGCTTGCGCAACCGACCGGCAAAACCCATCGCAGATCCCCTTGCGAACCACATTTGCATCTCTCGAAGCCCTTTTCAGCAAACTCCGGGCGCATGTCAACGCGCCGTTTTGTTCAATTCCAATCGATTTAGAAGGGCCCGTCGCGCAAATTCTCCCTCGGTCGGGGATTTTTTGCGGAAACCTTGGCCAAACAACGGCATTGCGCCGGCGTCCTCTTCGTGGAATGACGATAGCACATCGCAGCCGCCATCCCCTTTTCAGCCGATGACCCGATCCACAGTTTTCACGCCGTTCGACATAGTCGAGGGCGACCGCAAGAGAGGCGTCGTGCTTCTCGCCGACCACGCCCGCCGCGATCTCCCCGACGAATACGGCAGTCTCGGCTTGCCGGCGTCCGAATTCGACCGTCACATCGCCTATGACATCGGCGTCGAGACGGTGACGCGCGAGCTCGCCGCTGCGCTTGACGTGCCGGCGGTGCTTGCCGGTTTCTCGCGGCTGCTGATCGATCCCAACCGAGGCGAGGATGACCCAACCATGATCCGCCAGCTCTATGACGGGACCGTGGTGCCGGGAAACTATCCGATTGCCCGGGAGGAGCGCGAGCGCCGGCTCGACCGTTTCTACCGGCCCTATCACGACGCCGTCGGGGCGATGATCGCCTCCGTCGCCTATGCTTCGGGCAAGGCGCCGTTCATCCTCTCCGTGCATTCCTTCACGCCGGCGATGCAGGGTTTTGTCCGCCCCTGGCATGTCGGCGTCCTGTGGGACCGAGACGACCGCGTGGCGCGGCCGCTGATCGACATGCTGGCCGAGGACAAGTCCCTCGTCGTCGGCGACAACGAACCCTATGACGGCGCGCTGCGCGGCGACACCATGTTCCGCCACGCCATCGTCAACGGCTACGCACATGCTCTGATCGAAATCCGTCAGGACCTGATCGCCGACCGCGCCGGCGCCTTGGCCTGGGCCGAACGCTTGGCGCCGATCGTTGACGCCATCGACCGGCGCCCCGATATTCATCAGGTGAAAATGTTCGGCTCGCGCACCGGACCTGTGTGACGAGACCGACGGCGGAGTTCCCCATGACCGAGCTCAACGACGACCAGAAACGCGATTTCGAGGCAGCCGCGTTCCGCCGGCTGGTGGCGCATCTGCGCGAGCGCGGCGATGTCCAGAACATCGACCTGATGAACCTCGCCGGCTTCTGCCGCAACTGCCTGTCCAACTGGTATCGCGAAGCCGCCGAAGCCGAAGGTGTGGCATTGTCGAAAGACGCTGCGCGCGAGATCATCTACGGCATGCCCTATGCCGAATGGCAGGCGCTCAACCAAACCGAGGCGTCGGAAGCCAAGAAGGCCGAGTTCGAGGCGCGGCGGCCAAAGGATCATTAGCGATGCCGAACGCTTTCGCGACTTCGTCATTCTAGGGCGAAGCAGTCGCGAAGCGACGTCGCGGAGACCCTAGAATCCATTCCGTGACGCCTGCCGAAAAATGCTGCGGTCCAGAACAATCGTAACGGCGCGACCCCGGAGAAGCTTCTGCATGGTAGCGGCGCTCCTAAGTCACGGAATGGATCCTCGGGTCTACGCGCGTCGCTTCGCTCCTTGCTCCGCCCGTGGATGACGATGGGAGAAGCGTCTCGGCTAATCGCCAAAGCAGCAGCCCGCCATGAACAACGCCTCGTCCCCGATCGCGCCCTTGGTCCAAGCACTTCCCCGCTGCGGTCCTTGACTACAAATTGAATCGATCTAATTTGCCGCGCGAATCCTTTGCATGGCGGATTTCAGACGATGAGCGTGCAAACCACGATGCAGGCCGCGGCGCGCGGCCGCTGGGCCGTCGCCGGTATTTTCCTCGCCAATGGTTTCTTGACCGGCAGCTGGGCGCCGCAGATCCCGGTTTTTCTCACCCGGCTCGACATCACCCGATTCACTCTCGGCCTGCTGATCCTCCTGTTCGGCGTCGGCGCGGTCATTGCCATGACCTGGTGCGGCCATCTGATCTCCCGGCACGGCTCGCGCAGCGTGACGCGCTGGTTCGGTGTCTGCGGCAGCTTCGGCCTGCTGATCGTGGCGCTCGCCCCTAACGTTCCGCTGGCGGCGATTGCCATGCTCGTCTTCGGCGGCTCAATCGGCGGCATGGATGTCGCGATGAACTCGAATGCCGTCGTGGTGGAAAGGCGGCTTTCGCGCGCGATCATGTCGTCGTCGCACGGCTTCTGGAGCCTCGGCGGCTTCGCCGGCGGCGCGCTCGGCGGCTACTCGATCCAGAATTACGGCTATCTTGCCCATGCCGTCGCGGTGACGGTGATCGCCTTTGCCGTCATCGCGTTTGCCGTTCGTTATCTCATCGCCGAGGGCCGGCCGCAGGCGGTCGAGCACCAGAAGTTCACGCTGCCGCGGCACATGGCCGTCTATCTGGTCGGGCTGATGGCGCTGCTCACCATGATCTCGGAAGGCGCGGTGCTCGACTGGGCGGCGCTCTTCCTGCACCAGGAACTGAGCGCCGATCTCGCGGTCGCCGGGCTGGCCTATGCCGCCTTCTCCGGGGTCATGGCGCTGATGCGTTTCCTGGGCGACGGCGTGCGCAACCGCTTCGGCGCGGTGTCGACCTTGCGCGGCTCCGCGCTGGTCGCCGCCGCCGGCATGCTGGTCGCCGGCCTCTCGCCGTCGCCTTACCTTGCCATAGCCGCCTTTGCTTTCTGCGGCTTCGGCATCGCCAACATGGTGCCGATCATCTTTTCGGCCGGCGGCAATCAGGAAGGCATGTCGTCCGGCACCGGCATGAGCGTCGTCACCACCATGGGCTATTCCGGCATATTGGTGGCGCCGTCGGCAATCGGCTTCGTCGCCGAGCATTCGAGCTTCGGCCCGATCTTCGTTGCGCTGTCCGCGCTGCTGGTCGTCGTGCTCTTGATGGCCGGCCTCGCTCACCGGGCCGAATTCGCGCCCGAGCCCATACCGGCCGAATAGCGCTTCAGTTCCTCATGCAGGAAATCCGCCACGCGGCGGATGCGCATGCTGGTGCGCACGTCCCGATGCATGGCGAGCCAGACCGGTAGGTTCGGCAAAGGCACTTCGGGCAAGAGCTTTTGGAGGTCCGCATCGGCATCGGCCAACGGCTCCTGGCCGATGCCGATGTGTGGGATATCGTCATCGTGAGCCGTCGCGTCTCGCCGCATGATCAATGCAGAGCACGGGAAACGAACCGGCCGGGCCAAAGCCCGGCCGCAACTCATTGAAGGATCAGATCCTGCCCATCAACAAGAGTATCAACAGCACGACCAGGATGACGCCAACGATCCCCGACGGCCCGTAGCCCCAGGAGCGCGAATGCGGCCAGGCCGGCACCGCGCCGATCAGGATCAGGATAAGGATAATTACGAGAATTGTGCCGATCGTCATGAAAAACCCTCGCCGTCTGGTTGAACTTCGAGGGAACAATGCAAAAAGCCGCCCGGTTGTTCCCGGGCGGCTTTTTTCCTTGGGGTTGTGAAACGCTCTATTCCGCAGCTTTCGGGAAGGCCTCCGCCGGCCCCGCGCCCGTCTCGCTGGGCGGCTCGTCGGTCATGACTTTGCCTTTGCCGCGCCGCAACAGGCGGCTGAACCAGCCGCGGCGCTGGCCGGGCTTCACCTTGGCGCGCGTGAACACCATCAGCATCGAGGGCGTCACCACCAGCGTCAGCAGCGTGGCGAAGGACAGGCCGAAGACGATCGCCGAGGACAGCGAGATCCACCATTGCGTCGACGGCGCGTTGATCGTCGTCTCGTGATGGAAGATTTCGAGACCGAGCCCGAAGGCGATCGGCAGCACGCCGAGGATGGCCGAGACCGCCGTCAGCACCACCGGACGGGCGCGCTCGCGGCAGGTCTGCAGCACCGCGTCCATCTTGTCCCAGCCTTCCTCGCGCAACCGGTCGTAAGTGTCGATGAGCACGATGTTGTTGTTCACCACCACACCGGCCAGCGCGATGACGCCGATGCCCGACATGACGATGCCAAAGGCCTCGCCTGTCAGAAGCAATCCGAGGAACACGCCGATCGTCGCCATGACCACGCAGGACAGGACGAGCCACACGCTGGTGAATTTGTTGAACTGCGCAAGCAGCACCAGGAAGATCAGGAAGATCGCCGCGCCAAAGGCCTTGCCGAGGAAGGCGCTGGCTTCCGCGCTGTCTTCGTTGGAGCCGGCGAGCTTCCAGCGAATGCCGCTGCCGAGATCCATATCGCTGACGGCCTTGGTCACCTGCTCCTGCACCGCCGCGACCTGCGCGCCGGCGCTGACATTGGCCTGCACGACCACGGTGCGCGCGCCGTCGATGCGGTTCAGGATACCGACGGTCGGCTCCGGCTTGCGCACGACGAAGTTCGAGATCGGCACCGACCCTTGCGAGGTCTGCACCCTGAGCTCGTCGAGCGTCGACAGCGTGCGCCGATCCTCGGGCAGGCGGAGCCGGATGTCGACCGCATCGTCGGCACCGGCCGGCCGGTATTCCGACAGCTTGAGGCCGTTGGTCACCAGTTGCACCACCGTGCCGACCGAAGTCGGGCTGATGCCGTATTGCGCCGCCTTGGCGCGGTCGACCTCGATCGCCCAATCGACGCCGGGCGGCGGCAGGCCGTCCGAAATGTCGATGACATTGGGGATCTTGGCGATGCGTGCCGCGACCGCGCGCGCCTTATCGTCGAGCCCGGCCGGGTCGACGGCCGAAAGCCTGATCTGGATCGGCTTGCCGGTCGGCGGGCCGGCTTCCGGCACGCGCACTTCGACATCGACGCCGGGAATGCCGGCCATCACGCCGCGCAGGTCGTCGAGGATCTGGTTGGCAGACTTGCGCTCGCGCCAATCGACGAACTCGTACTGGATGACGCCGACCACGTCTTCCGGAATGTCCTGGCCGCCGCCTTGCGTCTTGCCGACGCGGGTATAGACCGACTTCACGCCGGGCCAGCCGAGCAGACGGTTCTCCGCCGTCTTCGTCGCGGCGTCCATTTCGGCCAGCGAAAGATTGCCGCGGGCATGCACATAGAGCAGGCCGTAATCCGGCTCGACGCTGGGGAAGAACTCGACGCCGGCGCCATATTTCGAATAGGCGAAGCCGACGCCGACCAGAAGTCCGACGGTGAGCAGGATCACCGTGATCGGGAAGCGCACCGCCTGCTTGACCACCGCCATGTACCAGCCGTCGCGGTTGCCTTCCTCGTGATGCTCCGGCGCCTTGGCGAAGATCGCGCCCAAAGTCGGCGCGAAGACCAGCGCGTAGAGCATCGAGGCCGACAGCGTCACGATCAGCGTGATCGGCATATATTTCATGAAGTCGCCGATGATGCCCGGCCAGAACAGCAGCGGCGAGAAGGCGGCGATGCGCGTCATCGTCGCCGCGATGACCGGGCCGGCCATGCGCTTGGCTGCCAGCGCGAAGGCATCCGCCTTCGGCATGCCCTCGCTCATGCGCCGTTCCGCGAATTCGGTGACGATGATGGCGTCATCCACCAGCATGCCGACGGCCAGGATCAGGCTGAACAGCACGATCATGTTGATCGTGTAGCCCATCATGGCAAGCAGCAGGATGCCCATCAGGAACGATGACGGGATGGCAAGCCCGATGAGCAGCGAGGCCCGCCCCGACAGCGCATAAAGGATGACGATGAACACCAGGATGACGGCGATCATCACATGGTTCTGCAGGTCGCCCAGCAGCTGGTTGACGAAGACCGACTTGTCCTGCGTGTAGGTGACATGCATGCCCTCGGGCATGGTCTTGATAAAGGTGTCCGACACTTCCCTCACATGGTTCAACGTGTCGATCAGGTTGGCGCCTATGCGCTTCTTGACTTCGATGGCGATCGCAGGCTTGCCGTTGAGGCGAGTGACCGTCTCGGCGTCCTTGAAGGTCGAGCGTATGGTCGCGATGTCCTTGGCCTGGACCACGGCGTTCCGCGTGGCGACCACCGGCAGGTTCGCGACATCCTCGGGCGTCTCGATCAGCGACGGCACCTTGACCGCGTATTTGCCTTCCGAGCCTTCGAGATTGCCGGCCGCGACCAGGCTGTTGGAGGAGGCGACGCCCTGGATCACCTGGTCGAGCTGCAGTCCGTAGGAGGAAAGCTTCACCGGATCGACGACAACCTCGACAAGGTCGTCGCGAGCGCCCTGCAGCGAGCCTTCGAGCACGCCGGGCACCTCCTCGATGCGGTCGCGCAGCTCGCGCGCGGCCGACGTCAGCACGCGCTCCGGCACATCGCCGGAAAGCGTGACGACCAGAACCGGGAATTCAGAGACGTTGACCTCGTTGACGGTCGGCTCCTCGGCGGCCTGCGGCAGGTCGGCCTTGGCGTCCTGCACCTTGCTGCGCGTGTCCTGCAGCGCTGTCGCGAGATCCGTCTGCGGCTGGAATTCGACCAGCACATAGCCGCCGCCCTGGAAGGCGGCTGAGCGCATCTCTTTGAGCCCCTTGAGGCTCTTGAGCTTGCTTTCCATCGGCCTGAGCAGCAGGCGCTCGGAATCCTCCGGTGAGATGCCCTGATAGATCAGGCTGACATACATCATCGGAATCGGAACGTCGGGCTCTGCTTCCTTCGGCGTGGACTGGTAGGCGACCCAGCCCGCAACGACCAGAAACAGCAGCGCCGATATGGTGAGGCGAGCGTTGTTGATGGCGAGTCTGACGATATCCATGACTTCGGCCTGTTATGCTTCGGGGGCTGCGGACTGCCATCGCCGGATTGGGCCGGCGACGGACGCGTCCTGCTTTACTGCGTGCCGGCGGTGGCTTCGCCAATCAGCTTGTTGATGGTCGCCTGGTCGGCCTCGACGGGCTTCACCGGATCGCCCTCCTTCACCAGCTCCTGGCCGGCGACGATGATGCGCGCATCTTGCGGAATGCCGCCCAGCACCAGGCCGTGCGGCGTGTCGTCGACCAGGTCGATCGGAAAGAACGCCACCTTGTCGTCCTTGCCGACGGCGCGAATGCCGAGGTCGCCCTTGTCGCCGAGCGTCACCACCGAACGCGGCAGCATGACCGCGTTGGTCGGCTCGGCGCTGAGCGCGATCTCGGCCGTCATGCCGGCGGGGATGGAGCCGTCGGGATTGGGTATCGCCACCTCGACGCGGAAGGTGCGGGTCTGCGCCGAGGCATCGCGGCTGATGTAGCGCACGGTGCCGGTGACCTTCTGGTCGTTGACGAGGCGGACATCGGCCTCGTCGCCGATCTTGACGTAGCGCAGGTCGCGCTCGCTGATCTCGCCGCGGGCGATGACCGGATCGAGCTTCAGGACTGTCGCCACCTCGCCGCCCTGCATCACCGAGCTGCCGAGCTCCACCGGGATGCGGTCGATGACGCCGTCGAATGGCGCCTTGACCTCGTTGCGGTCGAGCTCCGCCTGCGCGGTGTCCAGCTGCGATTGCGCCAGCGTCAGGTTGGAGCGGGCGGTATCGAGCTGCAGCTTCGGCAGATTGCCGGTCTTGGCCAGCCGCTCGGCGGCATCGAGCTCGGCTTTGCGCTGCGCCAGCAATTGCTTGGCATTGTCGACGTTGGAGATCTTCTCCTCGGCCGCGAGCATCAGCACGAGGTCGCCGGTCTTGACGCGGTCGCCCTGCTTGACCGGCAACTTCTCGATGACGCCGGCGACGCGCGTCGCCAGCACGGCCCGCTTGTCGGCCTCGGTCAGGCCGGAGATGCGGATGGCGCGCGCATAGGTCTTGCGCGGCGGCGTCACCACCGCGACCGTGCGCAACGCAGCCTTGGGCTCGGCTTGCGCGGCGTCCTGCTTGGTGGCCTCCGGCTGAGCGGGCTTGCCGGCGTCGGCGTGCTTGTCCGTGGCGGCCGACTTGTCGGTGGTAACCGACTTGTCGGCGGCGCTACCGACGGACGAAAACTCACCCGTGCCCATCCAGGCCGCGAATCCGATGAGCACGACAATGGCAGCAAGCTTGTGAAACCTGATTTTCGGCATCGTCATTTTTCCGTTGCAGGACCTGGCGAGGTCGGCGCTTCCGACTTCGGGCGCGCGGCCGATATGGGTGTGCGCGGGGCCTAGTTCAATTTGCCGTGATCGGCGAAGCGCAGCTTCTACCTGAAAGTTGCGGCGCAATATAGTCGGAAAAGTTGCGGAAGCATTGCGAAGTGGAACGTGGTTCCTCGACAAATCCAAGCTTTTCTGCCAGACGGCTGCGCTTTTTTCCGGCGCGCCAATAGTTTTCCATGGCTTCCCTAACGTTACTGGCAGCAGCCGTCAGGATGATGCGGAAAGCTCCCCTCTGAAGCGCCGATCATCCGCGTTGACCGCGGTTCCGTCCCCGCCATTCCCGGGCTGAAGCTGTCAAGTGATGAGCTTCAGCAGCCGGAAAAGACGCTCGAATGTCTTGCCATAGGGCGGGCGCAGCAGGCCGCCGGCGCTGAGCTTCGACTGGATGAAGATCGGCTTTTCCTTGCTGAAGGTGCGAAAACCCCACTCGCCGTGATAGGCGCCCATGCCGCTGTCGCCGACGCCGCCGAAGGGCTGCCGCTCCTGCGCCAGATGCATCATGCAGTCATTGACCGTAACGCCGCCGGCCACGGTTTCGCGCATGACCCTGCGGCGATTGGCGCTGTCGCTGCCGAACCAGTAAAGCGCCAGTGGACGCTCGCCCCGGTTCACATGATCGATAGCCTCGTCCACGCTGCCATATTCGACGATCGGCAGCACCGGTCCGAAAATCTCCTCGCGCATCAGCCGCAGAGTCTCGCCGGCATTGCGCACCAGCACGGGCGCCATCTTGCGGTCGCTGATGCCGAGCTTCTCGTTCGCAGGATTGACCTCGATGATGTCGGCACCGGCGTCGCGCGCCTCGGCGATCATATCGCTCAGCCGCCGATGATGCCGCTCGCTGACGATCGCCGTATAGTCGGGATTGTCGCCGAGGCGCGGATAGAGCTTTGCGATTGCCGCCGCGAACTTGGCCGCGACCGCCGCGCCCTGGCCTTGCGGGACCATCAGATAGTCGGGGGCGATGCAAGTCTGGCCGGCATTGAGCAATTTGCCATAGGCTACGCTGGCGACCGCCGCGTCGAGATCGCAGGAGGGATCGAAGATCGCCGGCGACTTGCCGCCGAGCTCGAGCGTCACCGGCGTCAGATTGGCAGCGGCAGCCAGTGCCACCTGGCGGCCGACGGCGGTCGAGCCCGTGAACAGGAGGTGGTCGAACGGCAAGGACACGAACGCCTTGCCGACCTCCGCGTCGCCGACCATCACGCTGACCTCGTCGGCGGCGAAATATTTTTCGACCAGGCTGGCGAGCAGGTCCGAAAATTTCGGCGTCAGCTCCGAAGGCTTGATCAGCACGCGGTTGCCGGCGGCCAGAGCGGCGGTCGCCGGCGCGATGGCGAGCTGGAAAGGATAGTTCCAGGGCGAGACGATGCCGACGACGCCGAGCGGCTGCGGCAAGAGGCGGTTGCGGCCGGGCAGGAAGGGCAGGCTGGTGGCGACGCGGCGCTCGCGCATCCAGGCGCCGAGATGCGACAGCGCATGCCTGATGCCGGCGCGCACGACGAACAGTTCGGCAAGCCGCGTCTCCTGAGCCGAGCGGGCGGAAAAATCGCTGTCGATCGCCGCGCAGATCTCGGCCTCGTGCTTTTCAGTGAGCGCCAGCAGGCGCTTCAGCCGATCCTTGCGCACGTCCAGCGTCGGGAACGGCTCCTTCTCGAAGGCCCTGCACTGCGCTTCAAACCTGACCCCGAGAGCGTTTTGTCTGGTTTGCAGCATCGCGACCTCCCCTTTACGTTCAGGTAAGCTATATCGCCCCGACAACCGAATCCAGCATTGCCCCGGTTCCGCTGGGGAAGATGCTGACAGCCGGAGCGGACTTGCTGACAGGTATGGAAGACATCAGGCGCGGCGGCGCGCGGATTCTGGCTTAATGTGCGCTGCCAGGAACTCCTTGACTCGACGCCCGGGTGCCGGGCCGCGCATCGGCCTGAAGCCGTCGTCGAGCTCGCCCGACAGGTCGAGCGTCGCTTGGCTGCCGACGGCGTCGTAATTCTCTTCCAGCCAGTCGCTGGCGGCGCTGCGGCCGAGGTCGCGCAGATAGGCGATGAAAGCCCATTCGGCGTTGACCTTGGACGACGCGGAGAGGTCCTTGAAAGCCTCGTCGGCGTCGATGCGGTGCATGCGGATGTCGCGATATTCGCCATGCGGCAGGCGTCCGGCCGCGATCAACTCCTTGACGAAGGCGATCGAGCGGAATTCGCGCAGCAGCCCGGCATTGAAGGTGATCTCGTCGATGCGGTTCTGGATCTCATTGGCGCTCTTCGGCGTGCCTTCGCGCACCACCGGATTGATCTGCACCAGAAGCACGTCCTCGGTCGCCGCCGTCTTGAAGAACGGATAGAGCGCCGGATTGCCGCCATAGCCGCCATCCCAATAGGGCACGCCTTTGATCTCGACGGCTCGGAACAATTGCGGCAGGCAGGCCGAGGCCATCACCGTGTCGAGGTCGATCTCGCCGTCGGAGAAGACGCGCAGCTGTCCGGTTTCGACATTGGTCGCCGAGATGAACAGCTCAATCGACTTGCAGGCGCGCACATTGTCGAAGTCGATCTCCTTCGCCACCACATCGCGCAGCGGGTTGAGGCCGAGCGGATTGGCGACATAGGGCGAGAACACCCGCGACATCGTGTCGAAGAAGACATAGCCGGGCGTGTTCTCGATCGACCAATTGCCCCAGACCACGTCCCACGGCATGCGCTGCACCGGGCTGAAACGGCCCTTCGAGGCCACCGCCCGCCAGAAATCCTCGAGCTTCTTGCGCGCGCCTTCCACGCCGCCCCGGACAAAGCCGTCGGCCAGCGCCACCGCGTTCATGGCGCCGGCGCTGGTGCCGGACACCGCCGCGATCTCCAGCCGCCCGTCCTCTAGCAGCCGGTCGAGCACGCCCCAGGAAAAGGCGCCATGCGAACCGCCGCCCTGGAGCGCGATGTTGATCTTCTTCTTTTCCTCCGCCTTGCCGTTCTTCGCCATGGCGTTCCTTGTCTCGACGCGCCGGCCTACCGCAGCGTTGTTTGCACGGAGACGACGCAGTCAGCCTATGTTGCAGCGCAGCATATAGGGGCGAACCAAGGCAAGAACACGAACACACAAGCGTGATCATGGAATTTCCTCGCTCCACGAAATGGGCTACAGCATGCTGTGACTGGCGCGACTGATCAGGCCGAAGCTTGATTGCCGTGTGGTTCTCCCAATCCGTCGCTGCTCCGCAGCGCCACCTTTCCCCCCTCCGGAGGGAAAGGAAGGGAGCGTTGCTGGACGAGCATTGACGGCAAAAAGCTTGGCGCCTTTCCTCTACCCCTTCGATCGGGGGAGAGGTGGCTCGGCGAAGCCGAGACGGAGTGGGGGTCGACCAGCGCTGCATAAGACAAGGCATGCGCCAAGCTGCATGCACGCTATCGCCAAAGGCCAGCCGCTTGGAAAGGTGTGCATGCCGTAGCCGAGGTGGGGCGAGGAACCGAACCTCTCAAGCCACAAGATCGGGCACCGGCCCGACATAATGCGACTGTGGCCGGATGAGCCGCCCGGTCGCCTGCTGCTCGCGCGCGTGCGCAATCCAGCCGGCAACGCGGCCGGCGGCGAACACGTTGGAGAAGGCCTCCTTCGGGAAGCCGACCGCGTCCAGGAGGAGCGCTGTGTAGAATTCGACATTGGTCTGGATCGAGCGCTGCGGCTTGGCGATGCTGAGCACCTCGAGCGCCGCCTGCTCCACGGTTTCGGCGAAGGCCAACCTGCTACCCATCTCCTTGCTGCTCGTCTTGTTGCGCGAACCGAGCTGCCGCACGACCGTCTTCAGCGCATCGGCTCGCGGGTCGCGCACGCGGTAGATGCGATGGCCGAAACCCATGATGCGCTGGCCATGGGCGATCTCGTTGCGCAGCCATGCCGTGGCGTCGCCGCTGGCCTCGATGGCGTCCAGCATCTCGATCACCGGCCCCGGCGCGCCGCCATGCAGCGGGCCTTTCAGCGCGCCGAGCCCGGCCAGGATCGCCGAGGTCAGTCCGGCCTGGGTCGAGGCTACCACGCGGGTCGCGAAGGTCGAGGCGTTGAGCCCGTGGTCGCAGACCGTCACCAGATAGCTGTCGAGCGCCTTGGCAAGCGCCGGCGAGGCGGAGCCGGAGAGCATGCGCAACATGTCGCCGGCATGATCGGCCTTTTCGTCGGGAGCGACCGGCGGCTCGCCCCGACCAAGGCGCAGCAAGGCCGGCGTCAGCACCGCAGGCGCCGCGACCAGCCGCAGCGCATCGGCAAGCCCCTCACCGTCCGGCAGGATGGCCATGCCGGCCCGCATGCCGCTGTAGACGTCGAGCGGCGCCAGATGGGCAAGCATCGGCTGGACGCGATCGAACACTTCCACCCGAGCCTTGCCGATCGCCTCCTCCAGTTCGGCATCGCTCGGAAGGTCGTCGAAGAAGCCGTCGAACAGCAGATGCACCACCTGCGCGTAGCGCCGGCGGCCGGCGAGTTCCATCAGCGAATGGCCGCGGATGGTGAGGTGCCCACCCGCGCCATCGACGTCGGAAAGCACTGTGTCGGCCGCCACAACATCATCGAGCCCATTTGCCATGATCGTCTCCTTGACCTTTGGTGCATGACAATTAATGCTGCACAATCAATCCATCAATCTTGATCAAGACAATCAATGTAAGGTGTCGAATGACGGAATGGCTGACCCGGGATGAGGCGCTGGAGCGGCTCAATGTCCGTCCGCAGACGCTTTATGCCTATGTCAGCCGCGGCCGCATCGGCATGAAGCCGGACGAAGCAGACCCGCGCCGCAGCCGGTACCGCGCCGACGACATCGCCGCGCTCGCCACGCGCCGCGACCGCGGAAGGAGCCCGCAGGCAATCGCCGAAAGCGCCATCGCCTGGGGCGAGCCGGCGATTCCCACGTCAATCTCCACGGTGCTGCATGGTCGTCTCATCTATCGCGGCAGGGACGCGGTGGAGCTTTCGGCGACGGCGACGCTCGAGGAGACCGCCGAACTGCTATGGGCTTCCGCCCGTCCGGTATCGTTCGCCGCGTTGACCCCTTCGGCCGCCCGGCAAAGCGGCACGCCCACCGCCTTCGCCAGGCTTTCGGCGCTCGCCGCCGGAGGCTGGTCATCGCTCGGACGCAGGCCGGCGATGCTGCAGCAGGACGGCGCCGCCGCGACCAGCGCGCTGGCAACCGCGCTCGGTGCGTCGTCGGGCTCCGAACCCGTGCATATCAGGCTGGCGCAGGGCTGGTCGGTCGAAGCCGCCGGCGCCGATCTCATCCGCAAGGCGCTGGTGCTTTTGGCCGATCACGAGCTCAACGCCTCGACCTTCGCCGCCCGCGTCGCGGCCTCCACCGGCGCGCCGATCGCCGCCTGCCTGCTCGCAGGCCTTGCGACGCTGACCGGCCCGCGCCATGGCGGCGCCGGCGCGGCGGCGATCACGCTTGTCGAGGATGCCGGGCGGCTGGGTCCGGACGAGGCGATTGCACGCTGGCTCGCTCATGACCGGCCGCTGCCAAGCTTCGGCCACCCGCTCTACCCGGAAGGCGATCCGCGCGCGCAAGCGCTGCTGCCCGACCTGGAGATCGATGACGGGATCGTCCATCTTCGCGACGCCGTGCTCGCCGCGACCGGGCTGCATCCGAACATCGATTTTGCGCTGGCCGCGATGACGCGCAGCCTCAGCCTGCCGGCCGATGCGCCGTTCCGCCTGTTCGCGCTCGGCCGCAGCGTCGGTTGGACGGCCCATGCCGTCGAACAGGTGACCAGCAACAGGCCGATCAGGCCCCGCGCCCGTTACGACGGGTCGGTCGGGACTTAGTGGCGGCCGATGATGCCTAAGGTGAAGCGCTTGGCGCTTCGCCTTTAGGTGAAACGCGATAGGGTGTGTCGAGATTCAGGTCAGGCCGAGTCGAGAACGATGGCTTCCGAGAACCGGAGCGGAGCGTACTTGAAGTACGTGAGCACCGGAAGCGCAGGAAGCCGCCGTTCGCAGGCCGGCCTCACCTGAATATCGGCACACCCGTCAGGACATCGTGTCCAGCTTGCGCTGCATCGCCGCAATCTGCGCCTTCAATTCCTGCAGATCGTCGCCCTTCTCTTCCTTCTTCGCGGGCTCGGCGGCCGGCGCTGAATTGCCGCCGGCGGGCGGGAACGGCGTGAACATGCGCATGGCGTTCTGGAACATCTCGACATTGCGTCGCGTCTGTTCCTCGAGCGCCTTGATCGGCGTCTTCATCATGTCGATCGGCGTTTTCCCGAAGGTACCCTTGAGCTGCTCGCGAAACCGCTCCTGCTCCTTGGAGAAGGCGATCATCGATTGTTCGAGGAAGCTCGGCACGATCATCTGCATCTGATCGCCGTAGAAGGAGATGAGTTGGCGCAGGAACGGGATCGGCAGCATGTTCTGCCCGTCCTTGTTCTCCAGCTCGAAGATGATCTGCGTCAGCACCGGGTGCGTGATGTCGTCGCCGGTCTTTGCGTCCTGGACCGTGAACTCCTCACCCTTCTTGACCATCTCGGCCAAGTCCTCGAGCGTCACATAGGTGCTCGTGCCGGTATTGTAGAGCCGGCGATTGGCATACTTCTTGATGACGATCGGGTCGTCTTTTGCGGCCATCCGTATCCTCCCCAGGACACCGGCACCTCTAGGAGTAAGCGGCCGGTAACGATTGCGCCCTTTATCGAGGATACGCGCAAAAGCCTCACAATTCCAAGCGGTTTGTGCACTGCGGCATCAATTAATGCTGCAGGGCATGACAAAATTCGCCGCGCGGTCAACGTCATGTTGCCACAACCGGCGCGCGCCCTGCTTGCCGCGCATGGCGGCCATGCCCATTTCCGGTTTGACTCGGCTGCCTGAACCGGCAAGAAAGTCTTCAAGGATAGCCTAGAACACGACACCTCGAAGTCTGGAGAAGAAAATGTCCGCTTCCAATTCCATCGTCGTCGCCAGCGCCGCTCGCACCGCGGTCGGATCCTTCAACGGCAGTTTCGCCGCCACGCCGGCACATGAGCTCGGCGCCGTCGTCATCAGGGAATTGCTGGCGCGCGCGAATGTCGAGGCGGCGGAAGTCGACGAGGTCATCCTCGGCCAGGTGCTGACCGCCGCGCAGGGACAGAATCCGGCTCGCCAGGCCTCGATCAATGCCGGCCTGCCGAAGGAGACCACGGCCTGGGGCCTCAATCAGGTTTGCGGCTCGGGCCTGCGCGCCATCGCGCTCGGCATGCAGCAGATCGCCACCGGCGACGCCAAGGTGATCGTTGCCGGAGGCCAGGAATCGATGTCGATGTCGCCGCATGCCGAGCACCTGCGCGCCGGCGTCAAGATGGGCGATTACAAGATGATTGACACCATGATCAAGGACGGCCTGTGGGATGCCTTCAATGGCTACCATATGGGCAACACCGCCGAGAACGTCGCCCGTCAGTTCCAGATCACCCGCGAAGCCCAGGACGAGTTCGCGCTCGCCTCGCAGAACAAGGCGGAGGCTGCACAGAAGGCCGGCAAGTTCAAGGACGAGATCGTCGCCTTCACCATCAAGGGCAAGAAGGGCGACACAACAGTCGACCAGGACGAGTACATCCGGCACGGCGCGACGCTCGACGCCATGACCAAGCTGAAGCCCGCTTTCGACAAGGACGGTACGGTCACCGCCGCCAACGCGTCGGGCATCAATGACGGCGCCGCCGGCGCGCTGCTGATGACCGAAGCCGAGGCCGCGCGGCGCGGCATCACCCCGCTGGTGCGCATCGCCGCCTGGGCGACCGCCGGCGTCGATCCGGCAATCATGGGCACGGGGCCTATTCCCGCTTCGAAGCGGGCGCTGGAGAAGGCCGGCTGGTCGGTCAAGGACCTCGACCTCGTCGAGGCCAACGAGGCGTTCGCCGCGCAGGCCTGCGCCGTCAACAAGGGCATGGGCTGGGATCCCTCGATCGTCAACGTCAACGGCGGCGCCATCGCCATCGGCCATCCGATCGGCGCTTCGGGCGCCCGCGTCTTCAACACGCTGGTCTACGAGATGCGTCGCCGCGGCGCCAAGAAGGGCCTTGCCACGCTGTGCATCGGCGGCGGCATGGGCGTTGCAATGTGCGTGGAAGCGCTGAACTGAGCGAATAACGAATAGGGAGTAGCGAATAGGGAAAACGGCGTCGGCGCAGCAGGCTTCAATCCCCTACTCGCTATTCGCTACTCCCTACTCGCTCCTCCGATCAACAGGGAGGAGCACACATGACCAAAGTAGCAATCGTCACGGGCGGAACACGCGGCATCGGCGCGGCGATATCGGTCGCCTTGAAGACCGCCGGCTATTCGGTCGCGGCGAACTATGCCGGCAATGACGAGGCGGCCCAGAAATTCAAGGCCGAGACAGGTATCCCCGTCTACAAATGGTCCGTCGCCGACTACGAGGCCTGCGCCGCAGGCATCAAGCAGGTGGAGGCCGATCTCGGCCCGGTCTCCGTGCTGGTCAACAATGCCGGCATTACTCGCGACACCATGTTCCACAAGATGACGCCCGCACAGTGGAAGGAAGTGATCGACACCAACCTGTCCGGCGTCTTCAACATGACGCATCCTTTGTGGAGCGGCATGCGCGACCGCAAGTTCGGCCGCGTCATCACCATTTCCTCGATCAACGGCCAGAAGGGTCAGATGGGCCAGGTCAATTATTCGGCCTCGAAAGCCGGCGATATCGGCTTCACCAAGGCGCTGGCTCAAGAGGGGGCTCGCGCCGGCATTACCGTCAATGTCGTCTGCCCCGGCTACATCGCCACCGACATGGTCATGGCCGTGCCGGAAAAAGTACGGGAGTCGATCATCGCTCAGATCCCGGTCGGTCGCCTCGGCGAGCCGGAAGAGATCGCGCGCTGCGTCGTCTTCCTGGCTTCCGACGAAGCCGGCTTCATCACCGGCTCGACCATCACCGCCAATGGCGGTCAGTATTTCGCCTGACACCCCAGTAGGTCGCCCGACACCATTTACCGCCAAAGGCGGCTCCGGCACCGGAGCCGCCTTTTTTGTTCGCCGGCAGGCCGGCGCGACACCTTGCCTCAATTCGGCACGCAAAAGTTAACGGCCGCAGCCACGCTCTGTGCATAACCGCTGCGACAAGCTGTGAATCCTCGGTGGGCGAGCTGTGGATAACACCATATCTAGGGGTGAACAAACCGGGAAAACCGCCAGATCGCTGATTCGTCGCCGATTCGTTCCGGCTTTGGCCGGAAAGTTAACAGTGGACGATGCAAACGTCACCGAACTCGTTAAAGGCGATTAAGAAAAGTCAACAATTTCATAAACTTGAAGTCTGCGCTCAGCTCGGGTCTGACCATTGCCCGGCAAAGGTTAACGGCGCTTCGCATCCGGCAGAGGCCAAGCAGGAATTGGGCCAATTCGGCGATTCAGCATGTGGTGAGACTCACCGTCAAAAAATCCACATATAGCCGTGAACAAACCCTGAATCAGAACGAGTCACCGATTCGTCGCTGATTCGTTCCAGACTCGTTCCAGCTGTTAACAAGCGGCCGATTTTGGCTGCTCCCTCCGGCATAGCCAGTTCGCGAGGGAACATTCCGCTTTCGCTTCACGCCCGAAGTCCCTATGTGTCGCCTGTCACACGCGGCGGCAGCGCCGTGCTTCAGACTACGGGCGGCAGAAACCTTAATCCGAGCCGATGAACATCCAGCCGAAACACTCCCACCCGCTGATCCTTTCGGGCCGCGACGTGACGGCCGTGCTGGGCCCGACCAACACCGGCAAGACGCATCTCGCCATCGAGCGCATGGT
The DNA here is from genome assembly GCF_020164735.1 of Mesorhizobium sp. ESP-6-4. Taxonomy (NCBI): domain Bacteria; kingdom Pseudomonadati; phylum Pseudomonadota; class Alphaproteobacteria; order Hyphomicrobiales; family Phyllobacteriaceae; genus Mesorhizobium; species Mesorhizobium sp. ESP-6-4. The sequence continues at coordinate 325,465 of NZ_JAIUGS010000003.1, read as the reverse complement.
CGCGCATGAAACCGGTGTCATCGGCCTACCGCTGAGGCTGCTCGCCCGCGAAGTCTATGCGCGCGTCTGCGAGAAGGTCGGCGCCCATAAGGTGGCGCTGATCACCGGCGAGGAGAAGATCGTGCCTGCCGGCGCGAAATATTCGGTCTGCACCGTCGAGGCGATGCCGCGCGAGACCGACGCCGCCTTCGTCGCCATCGACGAGGTGCAGCTCGCCGGCGATCTCGAGCGCGGCCATATCTTCACCGATCGCATCCTGCATCTGCGCGGCCGCCAGGAGACGCTGCTCCTGGGCGCGGCCACCATGCATGGCATCCTGCAGCGCCTGTTGAAGGGCGTGTCGGTGGTGACGCGGCCGCGGCTGTCGCACCTTGCCTATGCCGGCTCGAAGAAGCTCACCCGGTTGCCGCGGCGCACGGCGATCGTCGCCTTCTCGGCCGACGAGGTCTATGCGATCGCCGAGCTGATCCGCCGCCAGCAGGGGGGTGCTGCCGTCGTGCTCGGCGCTCTTTCCCCGCGTACCCGAAACGCTCAGGTGGAGATCTTCCAGTCCGGCGATGTCGACTATCTCGTCGCCACCGACGCCATCGGCATGGGCCTGAACCTCGACCTCGATCACGTCGCCTTCGCTCAGAACCGCAAGTTCGACGGCTATCAATACCGCAACCTGACCGCCGCCGAGCTTGGCCAGATCGCCGGCCGCGCCGGCCGGCACCTGCGCGACGGAACGTTCGGCGTCACCGGCCAGGTCGACCCATTCGACGAGGAACTGGTCGCCAAGATCGAGGGACACGATTTCGATCCGGTGAAGGTGCTGCAGTGGCGCACCGCCGATTTCGACTTTTCCAGCCTCGATGCGCTGAAGCGCTCGATCGAGGCCAATGCGCCTGTCGAAGGGCTGACCCGCGCGTTGCCGGCGGTGGATGCGCAGGCGCTGGAGCAGCTATCGCGCGACGGCGACATCCGCGGCTTGGCCACCGGCAAGGAGCGCGTGGCGCTTCTTTGGGAAGCCTGCGCGCTCCCCGACTATCGCAAGATCGCGCCGGCACAGCATGCCGATCTTATCGCCTCGATCTATATGGACCTTGCGCGTCACGGCCATGTCGATGAGAATTACATGGCCGAGCAGGTGCGGCGCGCCGACACGACGGAAGGCGATATCGACACGCTGTCGCACCGGATCGCGCAGATCCGCACTTGGACTTTCGTCTCCAACCGCCCCGGCTGGCTGGCCGATCAGCTACACTGGCAGGAAAAGGCGCGCGAAATCGAAGACAGATTGTCGGATGCGCTGCATGAGCGGTTGACGAAACGCTTCGTAGACCGCAGGACTTCCGTCCTCATGCGGCGCCTTAGAGAAAATACCATGCCTGAAGCCGAAATCAGCCCGTCCGGAACCGTCCTCGTCGAAGGCCATCACGTCGGCGAGTTGCAGGGGTTCCGCTTCACCGCCGACCAGAGCGCCGGCGGCGAGGACGCCAAGGCGGTGCGCACCGCCGCTCAGAAGGCGCTCGCGGCCGAGTTCGAGCAGCGCGCCGAGCGCTTTGCCGCCTGCGCCAATGGCGACCTGGCATTGGGCTCGGACGGTGTCCTGCGCTGGATCGGCGCGCCGATCGGCACGCTGGTCGCCGCCGATGAGGCGCTGAAGCCGCGCCTGGTTCTGCTTGCCGACGAGCAGCTGACCGGCCCCGCCCGCGACAAGGTCGCGGCGCGCGCCGAGCGTTTCGTCAATTTCCAGATCGAAACGCTTTTGAAGCCGCTGGTCGACCTGAAGAATGCCGACCAGCTCGCCGGCATCGCGCGCGGCATCGCCTTCCAGCTGGTCGAGCATTTCGGCCTGATCAATCGCCGCGACATCGCGGAGGAGATGAAGTCGCTCGACCAGGAAGGCCGCGCAGCGCTTCGCCGCCTCGGCGTCCGCTTCGGCGCCTACCATGTCTTCGTGCCGGCGCTGATCAAGCCGGCGCCGGCTGGCCTGGTGACGTTGCTGTGGGCGCTGAAGAACGACGGCAAGGACAAGCCCGGCTTCGGTGATGTGGTGCATGCGCTGGCTTCCGGCCGCACCTCGGTCGTCATCGACCCGACCTTCGACAAGACCTTCTACAAGCTCGCCGGCTACCGCAATCTCGGCCGCCGCGCCGTGCGCGTCGATATCCTCGAGCGGCTTGCCGACCTCATCCGCCCGGCGACCAACTGGAAGCCCGGCCTCGGCCAGCGTCCGGACGGCGCCTATGACGGTCACGCCTTCATGGTGACGCCGCCGATGATGTCGATCCTCGGCGCCACGGCCGATGACATGGAGGAGATCTTGAAAGGTCTCGGCTATCGCTCGGAGGCCAAGCCGGCCGCCGAGGTTAAGGCGAAGCTCGACGCGCTGGACGACGCCGCCCGCGAAGCGGCCGCGGCCAAGCTCGCCGCGGATAATGCCGTGCGCGCCGCGCGGGAGGCAGAGGCACAAGCCGCGGCAACTGATACGGTCGCGGAGGCAACGGTCGAGGGCTCGGAGCCGGCTGCCACCGAAGCTCCGGCTGAAGCCGTCGCGGAAGTGGCAGCGGACCCTGCCACGGTAGAGCCGGCAGAAGCTCCGGCCGAGGTTACGGAAGAGGCAGCAGCGGTGGAAGATGCCGCAGCGGTGGACATTGCGGCAGCGCCCGAGTCGGCCGAAAGCGCCGACGCTCTTACCTCCCCCCACCACCAGGTGGAGGATAGTGCCGGCGGCGAGGCGCCAGCCGAAGCCGAGGAACCAAAACCTGTACTCCTGTGGCGCCAGGCGCGTTTCGACCATCAGCGTCCGCGCCATCGCCACGACAACCGTCGCGACAATCGCCCGCGCGGCGCCCAGCCCGCACGCGAGGCAGGCGCCGCAAGCGGTCAGCCCGGCGACCGGCCCGCCCAGGAAGGCCGCCGCGAGCAGCGCGAAGGCGCCGGCAAGCCGCGCTTCGACCGCTCGAAGTTCAAGCCGAGGCCCGAGACGGGCGACCGGCGTGAGGGCGCTGAACGGCGCGAAGGCAAGCCGCAAGGCGAACGCCGCGACGGCCGGCCGGACTGGAAGGGCGGCAGGCAGGACGGCAAGGGCAACGCCCCGGGCGGCAAGCCAGCCTTCCAGGGCAAGCCGCGCGAGGAACGCCCGCAGCGCTTCGATCCGGATTCGCCCTTCGCCAAGCTCGCCGCCTTGCGCGACCAGCTGAAGAAATAGGTTCGAGCATGATCCCGAAAAGTGGGACCCGGTTTTCGGGCGAGATCATGCTCCATCAAAGAACCAGCATGATCCCGAACCGAAGGACCGCGTCAGCGAAAAGTGGGAACCGGTTTTCGGATAAGATCATGCTCTACCAAAGCTAGCCGCGATGGTTGGAGAAGGCCGTCAACGCATCGACAAATGGCTGTTCTTCTCGCGCGCGGTGAAGTCGCGGTCCTTGGCGGCAAAGGTCGTCGTCGCGGGACGCGTCCGCATCAATCGCGACAAAGCAGCGCAGGCGTCGGATCTGGTCAAGCCTGGCGACGTGCTCACCATCATGCTCGAGCGCCGTATCCTCGTCTGGAAGGTGCTGAACTGTGGCGCCAGGCGCGGCCCGGCCGACGAGGCGCGGCTGCTTTACGAGGACATGTCGCCGGCGCCGACACCCAAAGGCGAGGCGGTTCCGGACGCCGTTCCAGCCTTGCGCGAGGCCGGCAGCGGCCGCCCGACCAAACGCGAGCGGCGGCAGACCGACCGGCTGCTCGGCGACGACTGAGATATAGCCGGGCCGCGGCACGGCTGCAGCAATTCCAGGAAAACTGCGCAACGGTTGGGCTGGAGGACTTGGCCGAAGCTTTCCGGCTGGAATTCCATTCCGCGACACCGGCTGCGCCTGCAATCCCTGCCCTTGCATGCTGCGGGCAAAGGCGTTACCTCAGCCGAAAAGCCCAGCAAAATGGGACGTTCCGGAGCCTGCAATGACCTATGTCGTGACCGACAATTGCATCAAATGCAAATATATGGACTGCATCGAGGTCTGTCCGGTCGACTGTTTCTACGAGGGCGAGAACATGCTCGTCATCCATCCTGACGAGTGCATCGACTGCGGCGTCTGCGAGCCCGAATGCCCGGCCGACGCGATCAAGCCGGACACCGAGGGCGGCCTCGACAAATGGTTGCAGATCAATTCCGAATACGCCGAGAAGTGGCCCAATATCACCGCCAAGAAGGAGCCGCCGGCGGACGCCAAGACCTTCGACGGCGAGACCGGCAAGTTCGAGAAATATTTCTCGGCGGAGCCCGGCGAAGGCGATTGATATAGCGGCCGGGAATACCGGCATGACGCGGCGTAACCGGACCGATACAATTGCTGTCTTGACGGGCAGCGCTGCCGCTTGGCGTTAGCGAATGCAGCAAAACCTTGATTCTTCCGACTTTTTGTGTTACATCAACGAAACATGCCGGTGACACAACGTCGATTTATGGCGCTAACGCCCCAAATCACTGAAAGGTGAGCTTTTAGATCCGGACCAGAGCGATCTGGGGCAGGCGGTCGCATTCGTGCGATATGCCGGCCCTTGGCTTTTCCGGTGGGTTCATCCTGTTGCGCGGCTAACGGTCGGCTTTGCCGACCTCGTGGGTTCGAGCCGGCATGATGCCGGCTGCACAACTTAAGGAGTTCAGGGCGTAATGGCAACGATCACCCCGCAGAAGAAGTCCAACGCGGCTCGTCACGGGTTCAAGACCGGCGAATTCATCGTCTATCCGGCGCATGGCGTCGGCCAGATCGTGGCGATCGACGAGCAGGAAGTTGCGGGTCACAAGCTGGAACTGTTCGTCATCGATTTCCAGAAGGACAAGATGCGGCTGAAGGTGCCGGTCGCCAAGGCGACCTCGATCGGCATGCGCAAGCTGTCGGAAGAGGATTATGTCGACCGCGCGCTGAAGGTCGTGCAGGGCCGCGCCCGCATCAAGCGCACCATGTGGTCGCGCCGCGCCCAGGAATATGACGCCAAGATCAACTCGGGCGACCTGATCTCGATCTCGGAAGTTGTGCGCGACCTCTACCGCGCCGACAACCAGCCGGAGCAGTCCTATTCCGAGCGCCAGCTCTACGAAGCCGCGCTCGACCGCATGGCCCGCGAGATCGCCGCGGTGAACCGCATGTCGGAGACCGAGGCGGTGCGCCTCATCGAGGTCAACCTCAACAAGGGTCCGAAGCGCGGCGCCAAGGCCGACAACGAGGAAGCCGAGCAAGAAGAAGCTGCCTGAGCTTTTTCGCTTTTGAGTTTACGAAGAACCCGGCCTCGCGCCGCTGCCGGCTTCCTTCTGCGCTTCCTCTTGCCTGAGCGAGGCGATGAAGCGCTTGGTTCGCGCGCGCTCCGGATTGTCGAACACGACCGAAGCCGGGCCTTTCTCGACGATGACGCCGGCGTCCAGGAATACCACCTCCTGCGCGATCTTCGAGGCGAGCCTGAGATCATGCGTGGCCATCACCATGGTCGTGCCTTCGCGGGCAAGCTGTCCGAGCACGTCGACCACTTCCTGCGCCAGTTCCGGATCGAGCGCAGAGGTAGGCTCGTCGCAGAGCAGCACGCGCGGCGACGGCGCCAGCGCCCGGGCGATCGCCACGCGCTGCTGCTGGCCGCCGGACAGCGTCGCCGGCCAGTCATCGGCCTTGTGCGCCATGCCGACCTTTTCGAGCAGCGACATCGCCCGTTCGCGCGCCCTTGGCTCAGGCCATTTCAGCACCGTCACCAGCCCTTCCATGACATTCTCGATCGCTGTGCGATGCGGGAAGAGCTGGAAATTCTGGAACACCATGCCGGTCTGCAGGCGGATGCGCTGGATATCTTTGGCCGGCACCTTGCCGCCCGGTTGGAACGCAAGCGTCTCATCGCCGATGCGCAGGGAACCGGAGGTCGGGATTTCCAACAGGTTGATGCAGCGCAAGAGCGTGCTTTTGCCGCCGCCGGAAGGGCCGACCAGCGCAGTCACGCTGCCCTCGTCGATGGTGACGGTCACGCCCTTCAGCACAAGATTGTCGCCGAAGCGCTTTTCGATGTTGCTGAGGCCGATCATGCGTTGGCCTCCAGGAACCCGCCATAGCGGTTGAGCCGCACTTCCAGCCGCGCCTGCAGCGCCGACAGCACCGAGCTCAACGCGAGATAGAGCGCGGCCGCCTCGACATAGAGGATCAGCGGCTCATAGGTGGTGGCGACGATGCGCTGCGCGGCCTGGAACATCTCGGGCACCGTGATCGCCGCCGCCAGCGAGGTGTCCTTGACCAGCGAGATGAAGGTGTTGGAAAGCGGCGGCACGGCAACGCGGCCCGCCTGTGGCAGGATGGTGCGCCGCATCGCCTGGCTCCAGGTCATGCCGATCGAATAGGAAGCTTCCCACTGGCCCTTCGGCACCGAGCCGATGACGGCCCGGATGATCTCAGACGTATAGGCGCCGATGTTGAGCGTGAAGCCGATCAGCGCGGCGGGAAAGGCATCGAGCAGAATGCCGACCGACGGCAGGCCGTAGAAGATCAGGAACAACTGAACGAGCAGCGGCGTGCCGCGAAAGATCCAGACATAGAAGCGCACCAGCGCGACCAGCGGCTTCGGGCCGAACAGCCGGATCAGCGCCGTCACCAGTCCGGCGATGAGCCCAAGCGCGAAGGACAGGAGCGTCAGCGGCACGGTGAAGATCAGCGCCGCCCACAACAGCGTCGGCAACGATTCCAGCATCAATTGCAGCCAGTGCGGCACGAAGCGCTTCTCCCTTCCAGATACGGCGGCGCGTCCCCCGTATGGACCGACTATCATGCAAAAACCGACGGGCCGTCAAAGACGACCCCGATGAATGTCGTGCAAAAACAGCGGGCCGTCGAAGACGGCCCGCCGGTATCCGAGCAAGGGACGATTGCCTTACTTCGAAACGTCCTGGCCGAAATACTTGTCGGCGATCTTCTGGTAGGTGCCGTCGGCCTTAATGTCGGCCAGCGCCTTGTTGATGGCCGCGACCAGCTCCGGATCGCCCTTGCGCACGATGACGCCGGAATAATCGGCATTCTCTTCCTGCGCCGCGATCTTCACATTGGCGTCCGGCTTGTGCTTCTTGAAATCGAGGAAGGACAGGCTGTCATTGATCGTGGCGTCGGCGCGGCCGGTGAGCAGAAGCTGGATCGACTGGTCGAACCCGTCGGTGCCGACGAGCTCGGCGCCGTTCTTCTCGGCGAGCTTGCCGAAATTGGAGGTCAGCGACTGCGCCGACTTCTTGCCCTTGAGATCGGCGAAGGTCTTGATATCGGTGTTGTCGCCACGCACGATCAGCACCGCCTTCGAGGCGATGTAGGGATCGGAGAAATCATACTTGGCCTTGCGCGCATCGGTGATGCCGACCTCGTTGATGACGGCGTCGTAGCGGTTGGCATCGAGGCCGGCGATCAGGCCGTCCCATTTGCCTTCAAGGAACTGAACCTTGACGCCGAGCTTGTCGCCGATGGCTTTGGCGATCTCGACGTCGAAGCCGACCAGCGCGTTGGACTCATCGTGATAGGTGAAGGGCGCATAGGTGCCTTCGGTGCCTACCTTGAGCACCCCGGCCTGCTTGATCTGGTCGAGATTGGCGCCGGCATAGCCGGCGGTGATCGCCAGAACCTGCAGCGTTCCGGCGAGAAGAAGCGGTTTGAGCCATTTCATTTTTCTGTGATCCCGTTTTGACCGGTGTCCCGGCGCGACTGTGCGAGCCGGAAACTGGCAGATAGAAGGCTGCAAAATAAGGAACCAGATTTCAAAAATCGGCTCTGCCAGAAATCTGATTCTCTAAACCGCCGAGAATTCACCAGAAGGCTTTCCCGGCAGATAACAGAATGCTTCCGTCGGCACCATCTACCCCCTCGGGCGGCGGAACCATCCATGCGCCTGACACGTTGCATGGCTGTTGTAGGGCGCGGCGGCATCTTTTCAACCGCTATACGCGCAATCGTCGCAAAAGGAGCCGGCATGATCGAAGACGCGGCAGGACGGACATTGGTCCGGGCGGCAATGAAGGCTCCATACCTCGAGCGCGACGAGGAGCATGTCCTTGCGCTTCGTTGGAAGGAAGAGAACGACCAGCACGCGCTGCACAGGATCACCGTCGCCCATATGCGCCTTGTGATCTCCATGGCCTCGAAATTCCGCCATTACGGCCTGCCGCTCGGCGATCTCATCCAGGAGGGCCATGTCGGCCTGCTCGAGGCGGCCGCCCGTTTCGAACCCGCGCGCGAAGTACGCTTCTCGACCTATGCCACCTGGTGGATCCGCGCCTCGATGCAGGATTACATCTTGCGCAACTGGTCGATCGTGCGCGGCGGCACCAGTTCCGCGCAGAAGGCGCTGTTCTTCAATCTCAGGCGTCTGCGCGCGCGCCTCGCCAACGGCGCCGAGCCGCTCTCCAACGCCTCGCTCTACCGCGAGGTCTCGGCGGCGCTGGGCGTGCCGGAGGCGGACGTGGCGATGATGGATTCGCGCCTGTCTTCCCCCGACAGCTCGCTCAACGCGCCTTTGGCCGACGAGAACGGCGCCGCCGAGCGGATGGATTTCCTGGTCTCCGAAGACCCGCTTCCCGACGAAATCGTCGGCGAGAGGATCGACGTCCAGCGCCGCGCTATCTGGCTGCGGAGCGCGCTCGGCGCGCTCAACGCCCGGGAGCTTCGCATCATCGAGGAGCGCAGGCTGAGCGATGACGGCGCCACGCTGGAATCGCTTGGCGAACAGCTCGGCATCTCCAAGGAGCGCGTCCGCCAGATCGAGGCGCGCGCCATGGAAAAGCTGAAGCTGGCGCTGGTGAAGCAAAACCCTGAGTTCCTGGCGGAAGCCGCCTGAAGTCAGTCCGGGACCAAACTCAAAGATAAGAAATAACACGCCGTCATCGGGGCCATTTTTCCTCGATGATAACTAGGATTGTGAGCTCTTTAACAGACTGTTGCGCCGCAATCGGCTTTTTGACTCCTCCAGATCACACCACATGGGGGATTTGCCATGCTGCGATGCTGCGCGCTGATTGCACTCTTGATCCTCGTGGGTCTCACGACGTTTCAAGCGCATGCCGAGCGAAGGGTTGCCCTTGTGGTCGGCAATTCGCAATACCGCGAAATCCCGGCGCTCAAGAATCCGGACAAGGACGCGGAGAACGTGTCGAGGACATTCCGGCTGGCCGGCTTCGAGGTGTTCGCCGCCAAGGACCTGACCAAGCTTCAGTTCGAAGAGCGGTTCCGCAACTATCTGGCGGCGGCGGACGGCGCCGACCTGGCGGTCGTCTATTATTCGGGGCACGGCTTCCAGATCGGCGGAGAGAATTTCCTGATCCCGGTCGATGCGTCGCTGAAAGATGCGGCCGACATGGAGGTCCAGGCCATCAAGGTCAATGACATATTGCGGCAGCTACGCTCGAGATCGAAGGTCCAGATGATCATCCTCGACGCCTGTCGCAACGATCCTTTCCCGCGCAAGGACTATTGGCTGCGCGACCAGTTGATCGTCGCCGGCGGCAGCGGCCTTGCGCAGGTAACGGGTTCGCAGAACACGCTGATTGCCTTTGCCACCGAGCCCGGCGCGGTCGCCTATGACGGGTCCGGCGACCTCAGCCCGTTTTCGTCGTCCTTCTCCCGCCGTGCGCTGGCGCCGGATCAGGAGATACGCTCGGTGATGGCGGCCGTCCGCCGCGACGTGGTCAAGGCCACCAACGGCAAGCAGGTTCCGTGGGAGAACTCCTCGCTGATCGACGACGTCGTGCTGATGCGCGGGGCGGAGCAACCGGCGCCGCCGCAGGAAGCTGAGCAGGACCAGCAGACGGCGGAACGCGGAATCCAGGTGGCCGACGCCGCCGAAGCGATTGGACGTCGCGATATCCAGGTCCCGCTCGGCGTCGGTCCGGTTCCGCTGAAACTGGAGCTTCCGGCCAAGGATGCCTCTATCAGCCTCAAGCTTGCGAGCTACCCGGCGGCCGGCACGCTGTCCCTGCCCGACCGTGTCCTTTCGCCGCAATCGAGCCTGACGGCCGCCGAGGTCGACAAATTGCGCTACGAGCCGCAGATCGGCTCGGTCGCGCCCGTCGAAGTCGGCTTCGATATCCGCGCGGGCAGCGCCGCGAAGCGGTCGACGATGCAACTCTCGCCGAGCGTCGACCCTTGCGACCAAGCCGCCGGCGAGCCGCTCGACCTGCAGGGCGTTGTCTCGGGCCGCTTGCCGAACGAGATCGGCGGCGGAGCTGTCGAAGCTTGCGAGGCGGCGGTGAAGTCCTATCCCGACATTGCGCGCTTCCGCTACGAGTTGGGGCGAGCACTGCTGGCGTCGGGCCGGATCGACGAAGCGAGGAATGTGATCCAGGAGGCGGCCGATAAGGGGCACGTCCGTGCCGTGTACGAGCTCGGCTACATCGCCGCATCCGGAATGAGCGCGGCTCCGGATTTGACCAAGGCCAACAGCCTCTATGCGCAGGCGTCGGACAAGGGAGATCCCTACGGCATGACTGCCTTGGGGCGCGCTTTGTTCGACGGTGTCGGCGTCCAGCGCGACACCGGCAAGGGACTGGACCTGCTGCTCCAGGCAGCGGCGATGGGGCATGTCGATGCCACCAAGGACCTTGCGGTGATCTTCAAGGAAGGCCGCAACGGCGTACCCGCCGACCCGGCCCGCGCCTTGGCTTTCCTCCGAGCCGGCATCGACCGGCAGGAGGCTTATTCGATGGCCATTCTCGGTCTCTCACCCAAGCGAAGCGAAAAGACGGTCCCGGTGTGCAAGCCCAAGGTGGTGACCAAAGTGGTCACGAAGATAAAGGTGGTCCGTACCCCCGCGCCAAAAGCGCCGCCACCGGTCACCAAGATACCGGCCAAGCGCATACCGAACGGCACCGGATCAGCATCTTGGCGTGGCAATGGCGGCGATCACCCCGAGCCCCGCGGCGGCGGATCTGACAGCGGCAGCACCGACGGTGACAGCACCGGCAGCACCGACTCCGGCAGCACCGACACTGGCAGCACCGGCAGCACTGACTCCGGCAGCACCGACACTGGCAGTCCCGGCAGCACTGACTCCGGCAGCACCGACACTGGCAGCACCGGCAGCACTGATTCCGGCGGCACTGATACTGGCAGCACCGGCGGCTCTGACGGGATCAGATAGCAGCATCGATGGCGTGGACGCAGCCAGCCGAACGGCAGCGTCGAGAGAGCATGATCCCGATAAGTGGGAACCGGTTTCGGACGACATCATGCTCCAACAAGGATCGTGATGGCGATTCAACGAAACGCCGTCACCATCAAGCGGCCGCCGGAAAGCGGGGTGTCGGTCTTATTTGTCGGTGACGATCTTGACCTTGTCGCCGGACGACACAGTCGCGCCCGGCGACATGGCGTTGAGCACGCGGAACAGATCGAGCTTGCGATCGACGCCGACCATCTGCGCGGCGAGCGAGCCCATAGTCTGGCCGGCCTGGACGGTAATGACCCTGATATGCAGCGGCTTCAGCGCCGCCTTCTCGGCCGGGCTCAGCACGCGGAAGGAGCCGCTGACCGAGCGCGCCACAGGGTCCAGCGAAGTGCTGGCCGAGGGCGCGGCCGTCAGCAGCCTGTAGACCTGCCCACCGGCCCGGATCACCGCGATGTCGAACTGCCAGCCTTGCGCGCTGGCATGGGCCGTCGCCGCATCGTTGCCGTTGATCGTGTCCTGGCGCACGCTGGCGTCTTCCAGCCCCGCGACCCAGCCGCTGCGGATGTAATCGGTGAGCGACACGGACTTGTCGATCGCCACGCCGTCGAAGCGGATGGCGATGTCGCCCGGCCCGGTCGCGGTCACGGCGGCCGCCGAATTGTCGATGACAAAGCCGTCCGGCACGGTGAACGAGACGCCGAGATTGGGATGCATGAAGGTCTGGCCGCGCACATAGCCTTCTTCCGGCGTGTCGCCGTAAAGCAGGCCGTCTATGCCGGCCAGAAATGCGTCGCGGTCGCGCGTGCCGACGCCGGGCGGGCCGAAATTGCGCGCGAGGCGCTGCGCCAGCTCGATACGCTGCGGCGTGTTCGGGTGCGTCGCCAGGAAGTCGAGGCTGGCGTCTGTGGCGCCGCTCACCGAGCGGAAATCCGTATAGGCCGACATCGACTGCAGGAAGCGGCCGGCGGCATAGGGATCATAGCCCGCCTCGCCGATCGACTTGATGCCGATGGCGTCGGCCTGCAGTTCCTGGTTGCGCGAGAATTGCGCGAGCCTGAGCTTGCCGCGGATCAGCGCCGCCTTGGCGGTCGGGCTGTCGCCGAGCACATCGGAGACCACCTTGGTCGCCAGGCCCTCCTCCGCTTCGAGCTGCTGCCGCTGCAGGCCGTGATTCGCGGTGACGTGCCCCATCTCATGCGCGATGACGGCGGCAAGCTCGGAGGAATCGTTGGCCAGCGCCAGCAGGCCCCGCGTCACATAGAGATAGCCGCCCGGCAGCGCGAAGGCGTTGACGTTGGGCGAATTGAGGATGGTTATGCGATAGGTCTGGGTCGGGTTGGCCGACACCACCGTCAGATTGCCGACGACCTTGGCCACCATGCGTTCGAGCTTTGGGTCGGAATATTCGCCGCCATAGGTGGCGAGAATCCGCGGGTGCTGCGCCTTCGCCATCTCTGCGAGCTTGGCGTTGGCCACGACATTGTCGACGGTGATCGGCTTGTCGGAAGGTTGGAAGCCGCTCTCCTGCACGTCCGGCGGCGTGAACATCTGGCAGCTCGCCAGCAAGGCGACGCTCGCCAGCGCGAGAAATCGTGCCAGCGGCTTCATCCACACCTTCTCAGCGCCGCTCGACAGGTCGGCTTCCTTCCAAATCTTTCGGCAAATCACGGTCCAGCCGGACCAGCATGGCCGGACCTAGCCATACTCCCCCGGACAAGGCAAGCAAACGCCGGATCGCCCATTGCCGGTTTGGCCATAAATTATGTCCGCTTCCGGGCAACATGTTGTGATCCGGCAACGGTGCCGCCTCGATCGCCGATATAGCGCCGGAACGCATCCGGTCCAGACCGATCGAAGAAATCCTCGGCGGGCCCGGCTGCCGCGATCGTGCCTTCGTCGAGAAATGCCACGTCCTGCCCGACGCGGCGCGCATCTTCCGGCTGATGCGTCACGAACAACACCGTCATTTCGCGCTCGGCATGAATGCCAGCCACAAGATCCAGCATATCGTCGCGCAGCGCCGGGCCGAGCGACGCGAAAGGTTCGTCGAGCAGCAAAACGGGCCGGTCGCGCAGCAGCACGCGCGCCAGCGCCACGCGCTGCCGCTCGCCGCCGGACAGCTCGCGCGGCAGCCGCTTTTCCTTGCCGGCAAGACCAACCCGCGCCAGCGCCTCGGCGACCTCGGCGCGATCGGCGTCGCCGAGTTTCAGCGACGGCGAGCGGCCGAGCCCGACATTGGCTTCGACGGAAAGATGCGCAAACAAATTGTTTTCCTGGAACACCATCGACACCGGCCGCGCCGAAGGCGGCGTGTTTCCGAGATCGACGCCGCCGATCAGGACCTTACCCGCATCAGGCGCTTCGAAGCCGGCTATCAGATTGAGCAGCGTCGACTTGCCGGAGCCGCTCGGCCCCATGATGGCGGTGATCCTGCCGGCCGCGAATTCGGCGTCGAAGCGGAAGGAGGATTCGCCATAGCTGAACGAGACGCCATCCAGCGCGACGGCGAGGCCCTTTTGCGCGGCGGTGCCGTCGATGGTCGTCATGACTTTCCTTCCCGCCCCAGCCAGTCGGCCGCGACCACCAGCATCAGGCAGACGAGGCCGAGCAGCAAGGCAAGTCCCGCGGCGTCGGCTGTCCTGTAGCTGCTCATGCGCGCCAAAAGCAGATAGGGCAAGGTCTGCACGGAATCGCTGCCGAACAGCGCGATCACGCCGAGATCGCCGAGCGACAGCGCCATGGCGAAGGCGAAGCCGGTGGCCAAGGGCCGCCTCAGCGACGGCCAGTCTATCAGGCTGAGTCGGTTCCAGCCGGTTATGCCGAGCGCAAGGCAAAGCCGCTCGTGGCGCTCGCTCGCCGCGTCATAGGCCGGGCGAACGGCGCGAATGGCGAAGGGCATCGCCATCACTGCGTTGACGGCGACGACCATGACCGGCGCGATGGCAAAGACATCGGTGACGTGGCGCAGCGCCAGAAACCAGCCGGCGCCAAGCACGATCGGCGGCACGACGAGCACGAAGCCGGCGCCGGTGTCGGCGGCATGTTCGAGCAGGCCCATGGCCCCGCCTGCCCGGCGCCGTAGGGCCAGCGCGCGCCGTGCCGCGATCAGCGCCAGCGACAGCGTCACGCTGAGAAGCGCCGCAAGCAGGGCAAAGCCGGCGCTGGTGAAGGTGGCGCGGCGCACCGCCGCTTCACCGGCCAACCGTCCGAGATCCGTCCCCAGACCTGAAAGCACGGTCGCCAGCATCGGTCCGGCGACGAACAGCAGGGCAAGCATGATGAGGCCGGCATTCAGCGCGCTTTCGATCCGGCCCGCCGAAAGGTAGCGGCGCGGCGCCACCGGCAGATTGGCATCACCGACCGTGTTGGCGCCGAGCCGCGTGAGTGCTGCGACCACGACGAAGGTGAGCGCGATCTGGAGAAACGTCAGTGTTACGGCCCGCGTAGGATCGAAATCGAAGCGCAGCGCCTGGTAGATGGCCACTTCCAGTGTCGTCGCGGCCGGACTGCCGCCGAGCGTCAGCACGATGGTGAAGGAGGTGATGCAGAGCATGAAGACCAACCCGGCAATCCCCGGCAGGGCCGCGCGCAGCACCGGCCATTCGATCAGCCGGAAGGCCGGCCAGGCACCCATGCCGAGCTGGCTCGCCAGCCGCCACTGGTCGGCGGGAACGGTGCCCAGCGCCTCGAGGAACAGGCGCGTCGCCAAGGGCAGGTTGAAGAAGACATGAGCGACAAGGATGCCGGAGAGGCCGTAGATCCCCGGCCAATCCGCACCGCCAAGTCTGGCGAGGACGCCGGCTAAATATCCGACCCGACCGTAGAGCGCCAGAATGCCGAGCGCGGCGACGATCGCCGGTAAGGCCAGCGGCAGGGTGAACAATTGCAGGATCAGGCCGCGACCTGGAAAGGCCGGATGCCTCGACAAAGCGCGCGCCACGAGCAGCGCCGGCGCGACCGACAGCAGCGTCGAGAGAGCCGCCTGCCACAGCGTGAAGCGGGCGACGCGCAGGAGATAATTGTCGAAGGCGGCGGCAGCGCCGGAGAGATCGTGCGCGCCTTCGACGGCGAGGCCGGCGAAGGCACCGCCGATGAGGAGGGCGATGGCCGCCAGCGCGACGACGCCGGCGGTGACGCGGGAGTCAGGGTGCACGGCGGCTTGCACGTTGCACCTTGGTGGAATTCAGCAAACGCCGTGTTCCTTCGCGCCCCCCTCTGTCCTGCCGGACATCTCCCCCACAAGGGGGGAGATCAGCAGCGCCCGCCCCTCGCTCATCACTGCAACGTCGCCAGTTGGCGAAACCGCCGATGACGGCCAATTTCCCCCCCTGTGGGGGAGATGTCCGGCAGGACAGAGGGGGGCGCCGTAGAGCGATCATCTTGCGCGAATAGCGATCCTACTTGCTCATCACCGCCAGCCACTCATCCACCCACGCCTTGCGGTTGGCGGCGACCTCCTGCGGGCTGAACAGCAAGGTCTTGGTCGGCTTCACCAGTTTGTCGAAGGCCGGGTTGAGCGGCTTGTCGGTCTTGCCGGCCGGGAACATCCAGTTGGTTTCCGGAATGACATCCTGGAATTTCGGTCCGGTCATGAAGGCGATGAACTTTTGCGCCAGCGGGTTCTTCGCGCCCGTCGTGGTGATGCCGGCAACCTCGATCTGCAGGTATTCGCCTTCCTCGAACGAGGCGGCCTGGTAGCGCTCGGTGTTCTCGGCCACCATGTGGTAGGCCGGCGAGGTGGTGTAGGAAAGCACCATTGGCGCCTCGCCCTTGGTGAACAGGCCATAGGCCTCGCTCCAGCCCGGCGTCACCGTCAGCACTTTCGATTTCAGCTTGGCCCAGGCTTCCGGCGCCTTGTCGCCATAGACCGATTTCACCCACAAGAGCAGGCCGAGGCCCGGCGTCGAGGTGCGCGGATCCTGGATGACGATCTTGTCCGTGCCGGCGCCTTCGACCAGTTCCTTCAGGCTCTTCGGCGGGACTTTAAGCTTCTGCGTGTCATAGACGACGGCGAAATAGCCGTAGTCGAAAGGCACGAAAGTGTCGTCGCTCCAGCCTCCAGGCACGTCGATGGCGGAGACTTCGCCATGCGGCACGAACAGTCCGCTCGCCTTGGCGTCGGCGGTGAGATTGGTGTCGAGGCCGAGCACGATGTCGGCCTTGGTGCCGGCGCCTTCGAGCTTGACGCGGTTGAGGAGCGCCACGCCGTCGGCCACCGAGACGAATTCGAGATCGCAGCCGCATTCGGCCTCGAATTCCTTCTTCACCGCCGGGCCGGGACCCCAATCGGCGGTAAAGCTTTCATAGGTATAGACGGTGAGCTTGTCCTTCGCAGCGGCAGGCGCGACGCCCGCCAGAAGCGAAACTAAGCCGGTTGCGAGAATGAGATGGGACAGTATTGCGCGCATATCGGCGCCTCCTTCGTTCGAGTGACAAGGAATTGAGGCGCCGGATCGTCCGAAACGTCTAATCCCTCCGCCGGTACAAACCGGATCAGGTTCAGCGGGTTGGCTTGATCGCCTCTCAGCCGGATCACGTCCGGCACCCCGTTAGAGCGTTTCGACAGATAGGCCCCGCCGAAGCAGCGCGCAAGCGGAAGTTTGCCGGGCAGCTAATGTTCGCCGGTAGCCTCGCAGCCGAAGCGCACGGCATCCCGCTTCCGTTTCGCCCGACGGGCTGGTAAGGGCGACGGCCATGGGCACATTCACCATCCTGCTTGCCGGCGAGCTTATCCGCACGCCCCGGCTCGAACGCCAGATCGCTGGCTCGCGCGTCATCGCCGCCGATGCCGGCATCGGCCATGCCCGCATGCTTGGACTTGTCCCCGAACTTTGGGTCGGCGATTTCGACTCGGTGCCGGCGAACCTGCCGGATGATCTCGCCGCCGTGCCGCGAAAAGTCTTTCCGGCCGAGAAGGACATGACCGATGGCGAGCTCGCCATAGCGGAAGCGCTTCAGCGTGGCGCCACCAGCCTCGTGCTGGCCGGCGCCTTCGGCGGCAAGCGCGCCGACCATGCCTTCCTGCATCTGGCGCTGGCCGTGCGGCTGGCCGAGGCTGGCACGACCGTGCTGCTGACCAGCGGCGCGCAGGAAGGCGCTCCCATCCTGCGCGGCAAGGCCAGCTTCGACTATGACGACGGCACCTTGTTTTCGGTGCTCGGCTTTTCCGACCTGTCCGGCCTGACGGTCACCGGCGCCAAATGGCCTCTCGACCGCGTCGAGGTGGCGTTCGGTTCCTCGCTCACTATATCAAATGAGGTCAAAGGGCAGCTTGGCATCGCGCTGGAGCGCGGCCGGGCCCTGCTTCTGGCCCACCCCTATCCTCTTCCAGAAAGTTGACATGGCGCCGCCACTCCTCAACCTCGACGACATTAAACTGACTTTCGGCGGCACCCCGCTGCTCGACGGCGCGGCGCTCAGCGCATCCGCCGGCGAGAAGATCGCGCTGGTCGGGCGCAACGGCTCGGGCAAGTCGACGCTGCTCAAGATCGCCGCCGGGATGATCGAGCCGCAGGATGGCGAGGTGTTCCGCCAGCCTTCGGCCACGGTCCGCTATCTGCCGCAGATGCCGGACATGGACGGCTTCGCCGACGTGCGCGCCTATGTCGAGGCGAGCCTTGGCCCGGCCGACGATCCGCATCGCGCCACCTATCTGATGGACCATCTTGGCCTGACCGGCGAGGAGCGGCCGAACGACCTGTCCGGCGGCGAGGCGCGCCGCGCCGCCCTTGCCCGCGTCATGGCACCGGAACCCGACATTCTGCTCCTCGACGAGCCGACCAACCATCTCGACCTTTCGGTGATTGAATGGCTGGAAGAAGAGCTCGCCCGCACCTCCTCCGCGGTGATCCTGATCTCGCATGACCGCCGCTTTCTCGAGCGCGTCACGCGCGCCACCGTCTGGCTGGATCGCGGCCAGACGCGGCGGCTGGACAAGGGCTTTGCGCATTTCGAGGAATGGCGCGACCAGGTGCTGGAAGAGGAAGAGCGCGACCAGCACAAGCTCGGCCGCCAGATCGTGCGCGAGGAACATTGGCTGCGCTATGGCGTGACCGCCAGGCGCAAGCGCAACATGCGCCGCCTCGGCGAGTTGCAAACCATGCGCCAGCGCTTCCGCAGCCATCGCGGCGCAGAGGGCACCGCGACGATGGTGGCCAGCGACGCCGCCGAATCCGGCAAGCTGGTGATCGAGGCCAGGAACATCGACAAGAGCTTTGGCGATCTCACCGTGGTCAGGGGGTTCTCGACCCGCATCCAGCGCGGCGACCGCGTCGGCCTGGTCGGCCCGAACGGCGCCGGCAAGACGACATTGTTGAAGATGCTGACCGGCGAGCTGGCGCCGGACGCCGGCACCGTGCGGCTCGGCGTCAATCTCGAGATTGCGACGCTCGATCAGAAGCGCGAGGCCGTCGATCCGCAGGAGACGCTGGCGCATTACCTCACCGACGGACGCGGCGAGAACCTTGTCGTCAACGGCGAGCAGCGTCATGTCGTCTCCTACATGAAGGATTTCCTGTTCAAGCCGGAGCAGGCCCGCACGCCGGTGCGCGAGCTTTCCGGCGGCGAACGCGCGCGGCTGCTTTTGGCCCGCGTGCTGGCCCGGCCAGCGAACCTTCTGGTGCTCGACGAACCGACCAACGATCTCGACATGGAGACGCTGGAGCTGCTGCAGGAGCTTGTCGCGGGCTTTGCCGGAACCGTGATACTGGTCAGCCACGACCGCGACTTCCTTGACCGCACCGTCACCAGCGTGATCGCGCCGGACGGCGGCGGCCGCTGGATCGAATATGCCGGCGGCTATTCCGACATGCTGGCGCAGCGCGGCGGCTCCAGGCTGGAAGACCGCAAGGCAAGGTCCAAGACCGAGGCGAGCGAGGCTGGACCGAAAGCCGAACCGGCGGCGCCCAAAGGCGCCGCGAAAAAGCTCTCGTTCAAGCAGAAATTCGCACTGGATTCGCTGCCTAAGAAGATCGAAGCGGTGACGGCCTCGATCTCGCGACTGGAGAACAACATCGCCGACCCGTCCTTCTACGAGCGCGATCCCGCCTCGTTCCAGAAGACTATCGCCGCGCTCGACAAGGAGCGCACGACGCTGGCGGCACTCGAGGAAGAGTGGCTGGAACTGGAGATGCTGCGCGAAGAGATGGAAGGGTAGGCTTGCCTGCACGTTCTATGCGCTTATATTATGCGCATGGAATAGAGAGGCTGCCGTGCTCCAATCATCTGCGAAACCGCAACGCAAATCGGTAAACACCTCGATCGATTCGAGATTGATCGAGGAGGCCAAGGCATTGGGTATCAATATGTCCCGCGCCGCCGAGCAAGGAATCGCCAAGGCAATTTCTGCCGAGAAGATCCGTCGCTGGCAGGAGGAGAACAAGGAAGCGCTCGAAAGCTCTAACGAATACGTCAAGCGTAACGGTCTGCCTTTGGCCAAGTACCGGCTGTTTTGATGGCTCGCTACGATTTCTACCGAAGCACGGGAAGCGACGGTTATCTCCTCGATGTCCAGTCCGACATACTAGAACAGCTCGATACCAACGTCGTCGTTCCCCTTCTGCCCCCCAACATCGCACCGCTGCCGGCACGCAGGCTGAACCCGATCTTCAGGATCGATGGCAAGGAACACGTTATGGTCACTCAGTTCATTTCGGCTGTGACGGCTTCCGAATTGCGGGCGGCAGAAGGAAACCTTGGCAGGCATCATGACGAGATCGTCGCCGCTCTCGACATGCTGTTTCAGGGCTTCTGAGGCGGCTTAAAACCGCCGCTGCCATCACCCCGATGTCTTCGCCGCCCAGGCCTTCAGCGCCTCGTCAAAAACCTTCTCGCCGGGAATGCCCTTTTCCATGGTGAGCAGGGCGCGGCGTCCGGTCTTGTAGACTACTGGCACGTCGATCCAGGCCTGGCCTCTCAGCAGCGTCAGGTTGGCGTCCTCGTCGGCCTTGGTGTCGTTGAGCGCGACGAGGAAGAAGCCGTCGGCGATCTTGGCCGGGATGCCGATCAGCGGGCTGCCGGCATCCTGTTCGGAGCTCTTCATGGCGATGCGCAGGATGTTGTCGACGCCGCCGCCGTCGAACCCTTCCGGCGTCAGGAAGATCATCTCGATGATGTGGCTGGCGGGCAGTGTCTGGTCGGTGTTGCGCCGGATCGTCATGCGCAGCTGGATATTCTTGCCCGGGATCGTCGCCTCGGCGCGGATCGCCGGTTCCGGCGGCAGGTCGCCGCCGGGCGATTCCTGCACAAGCGACCACACGATGCTGCCAGGCTCAGCTGTGCCCTGCTGCGTGCTGGTGCGCTCCTCATAGAAGATCGCCTTCTGCCCGACCGGCACGGTTGCCTCGCCGGTCGCCGGCGCCGGCGCAGCCGGTGTCGTGCCCGCGGGCGGCGGCGTTGTCGCTGCCGCAGGCGGCGTAGCGCCGGCCGCGGGCGGCGTTGCCGCGTTAGCCGCCGGCGGCGTGGTTCCGGCTGCGGGCGTTGGATTGGCCGCGTCGGTCGCCGGCGCTCCGGCCGCAGGCGTCTCAGGCGTCGGCGTGGCCGGAGCGGGCGCAGCCGGAGCAGGCGGGGTCGTCGCCGGCGTAGCCGGCGGCCGCGAGGTCAGCGCCGCGACGGATTCGCCTTCGCCGATCGTGGGCTGTCCGCCGGCCGGGCCGGGATCCGTCTCCTTGCCCTCGGGCGTCAGGCGTTGCGTGAACTTGTTAGTGTCGGCCGCCTCGCCGGCGCCGGACGCAGCCGGCGCGGCCGCCGTCTCCGTCGCCGGCTTGGCCGGAGCCGGCTTGACCAGCGGCTCTGTCGAGGCCGTCTTGCTGCCACCGCCGCCAAGGCCGAAAAGCGACCCGAACGCATTCTTGTTCAGCCATATGCCGTAGCCGCCGCCGGCCAGCACCAGGAGCGCGACGACGGCGGCGATCAAGCCGCCATAGCTGCGCTTGCGCTTTTGCGGCTGTGGCCGCAGGCGCTGGAAGGTATCGGCCGCCGGCTGCTCGTCATTGGCAAAGACATCGCTGCCGTCATCGACATCGTCCATGCCCGCCAGGCCTACATCGTCTTCGCGCGGCGACGGCATCGGCGGCGGCGCCTTCTGCCAGGCTGGTTCCGCCTTTGGCGCGGTCTGCCAATTCGGCTCCGTCCTTGCCGTGTTCTGCCAGGCTGGCTCGTCCTTCGCAGGGGTTTGCCGCGCGGGTTCCGCCTTCGGCCCGCCTTGCCAACTTGGTTCGGTCCTGGCGGGCGCGGGCGACGGCCTGAACGGCTCGGACTTGAACGGATCCGGCTTGGCGGGCTCCGGCGCCGCCGGCTGGCGGGAATGGCTCGGCTGGTTCTTGTTGCGGTCGATGGAGGAGAAAATATGCTCCAGCTCCGCCAGCGGATCCTCGGCCGGAACGCGTTTGACATACTCGCGCTCGACACTGGAAATGGCGTCTTCCAGCGAGCGCTTCTGCTTGCTGACGACATCGGGCGCAAGCGGCGGGGAATACTCGGCCAGTTTCTTTGCCAGCACCGCGCGGGCGCCGTCGTATATCTGCTTGCGCATCTCGAACGAAGGGTCGACCTTCTTGTCGAGCTGCTTTTTCAGAACACTAACGAAATCTGCCATGCGTCAGGTGACCTGCATTCTTTTCCCGCCGACCGCAAATCAGCCATAGCGCCGGGAAGGGCTGTGAAACTAGTCTTGAAATGGGTCGGTCACAAGTATTGTGTCGTCCCGCTCGGGGCTGGTGGAGAGCAACGCCACGGGGGCACCGATCAGCTCCTCGATATGGCGGACATATTTGACGGCTTGCGCCGGCAAATCGTTCCAGCTTCTGGCGCCGGCCGTGGTTCCCTTCCAGCCTTCGAGCGTCTCGTAGACGGGCTCGACCCGCGCTTGCGCGCCCTGGCTGGCCGGCAGGTAATCGATCGTCTCGCCGTCGAGGCGATAGCCCGTGCAGACCTTGATCTCGTCGAGCCCGTCGAGCACGTCGAGCTTGGTAAGAGCGATGCCCTTGATGCCGTTGACGGCGACGGCCTGGCGCACCAGCACGGCGTCGAACCAGCCGCAGCGGCGCTTGCGGCCGGTGACGACGCCGAACTCGTGGCCGCGCGTGCCGAGGAACTCGCCGATCTCGTTCATCTGCTCGGTCGGGAACGGCCCTTCGCCGACGCGCGTCGTGTAGGCCTTGGTGATGCCGAGCACATAGCCGATGAAGCCGGGGCCTACGCCCGAACCGGCTGCGGCCTGCCCGGCCACGGTGTTGGACGAGGTGACGAAGGGATAGGTGCCGTGGTCGATGTCGAGCAACGTGCCCTGCGCGCCCTCGAACAGGATGCGTTCGCCGGCGCGGCGCCTGTCGTCGAGCACCTTCCAGACGCGGTCCATGTAAGGCAGGATCTCGGCGGCCACCGAGGTCAGTTCCTGCATGATCGCCTCATGCGTCGCTTCGGCATGACCGAGCCCGCGGCGCAGCGCATTGTGATGCGTCAGCAGCCTGTCGACCTTCAAGGGCAGCGTTTCCAGATCCGCCAAATCCATCACCCGCACCGCGCGCCGGCCCACCTTGTCCTCATAGGCGGGGCCGATGCCGCGTCGTGTCGTGCCAATCTTGGTTCCTGAATTCGAGGCTGCGTCTTCGCGCAATCCGTCCAGCTCCCGGTGCAGGGACAGGATAAGCGCGGTGTTTTCGGCTATTTTCAGGCGTTCCGGCGTGACCTCCACGCCCTGCTCCTTGAGCTTCTTGGCTTCGGCGACGAAGGCATGCGGATCGAACACCACGCCGTTGCCGATGATCGAAAGCTTGCCCTGTCTGACCACGCCGGAGGGCAGCAGCGACAGCTTGTAGAC
The DNA here is from genome assembly GCF_020164735.1 of Mesorhizobium sp. ESP-6-4. Classification (NCBI taxonomy): domain Bacteria; kingdom Pseudomonadati; phylum Pseudomonadota; class Alphaproteobacteria; order Hyphomicrobiales; family Phyllobacteriaceae; genus Mesorhizobium; species Mesorhizobium sp. ESP-6-4. The sequence goes on along the minus strand of NZ_JAIUGS010000003.1, from coordinate 302,505 downwards.
CTTGCCGTCGACGACCAGCGTGTGGCCGGCATTGTGGCCGCCCTGGAAGCGCACGACCACATCGGCCCGTTCCGACAGCCAGTCGACGATCTTGCCCTTGCCTTCGTCACCCCATTGCGAGCCGACGACCACCACATTGGCCATGTTCTTTTCCCTTGAAATGCCGCGCGGGCGGCCTGAAACGACAGGCCTCTATAGCGTCAAGCGGGGGCTGGCGCGACCCTTTCTTTGCCGCCGAAACCATCGTTGGAGCATGACCCGAACCGAAGGTCGGCGAACCCAAAAAGCGGGAACCGGCTTCCGCAAGTGACCATGCCCCTCAAGGACTTGGATCAAAATGACGCCAACGCCGAGACGTCAACCTGGTCCAGGCACAACAAATTCCGGCTTTCGCATCATTTACTTGCCGCCGCCGCCACTCTAGGCCGGGCCGAACCCTCGAGCACCCGCAGGGCCGGAACCTCCATGCACCGAGCCGCCTATCTGTTCCTTCTGTCGACCATGCTCTTGTGGGGCGGCAATTCGGTGGCGGGCAAGCTTGCCGTCGGCCATGTCTCGCCGATGACGCTGGTGTTCCTGCGCTGGGTGATGGCGGTGCTGATCCTGCTGCCCATCGGCTGGCGGACGCTGCGTGAGGATTGGCCCGAGGTGCGCAGGCACTGGAGGCTGCTTGCCGGGCTCGGCGCTTGCGGTTTCACCATCTTCAACGTCATCTTCTATACGGCGCTCAACTACACGACCGCCATCAATGTCTCGATCGAGCAGGCAGCCATCCCGATCGTCATCATTCTTGCCAATTTCGTGCTGTTCAGGCTGCGCGTGCAGCCTCTGCAGATCGTCGGCGTCGTGCTCACCATCGCCGGCGTCGCGCTGACGGCAAGTCATGGCGACCTCGGCCAGTTGCTGAAGCTCGAGCTCAATTTTGGCGACGCCATCATGCTTGTGGCGGTGCTTTGCTACAGCCTCTATTCGGTGGGACTGCGCCTCAGGCCGGCAATCCGCTGGCAAAGTTTCATGCTGGCGCTGTCGATTGCCGCGCTGCTGGTTTCCCTGCCCTTCTTCGTCTGGGAGGTCGCGTCTGGCCGCGTCATCGTGCCGGACGCCCGTGGCTGGGCGCTCACGCTCTACACGGCGCTTGGCGCTTCGGTCGTTTCGCAGGTCCTCTACATCAAGGGCAACGAATTGATCGGCGCCAACCGCGCCGGCCTGTTCATCAATCTGGTGCCTATCTTCGGCACGTTGCTTTCGGTGCTGATCGTCGGCGAGCAGTTTCAGGCGTATCAGGCCTTCGCGCTGGCGCTTGTCCTCGGCGGCATTGCGCTTGCCGAGTACAGCGGCAGCCGAGCAGCGCTGCAGACGGGGTGAATATCTCAACTTCCCGGCAAGCGGCCATCGGGTGACAGCCACCTCATGAATGCCCCGCCTGCTGGTGCAAGCGGGGCGTTTTCACGTCCGGACGTTACTCGCCGCCGACGTCGAAGCGCAGCCGCTTCGCCGAGTCGATCGACTTGTGCGCGCGTACCTGCTCCAGCACACTTTCCGGGAAGGGCGCATCGAGATAAAGCAGCGCGATCGCATCGCCGCCCGGTCGGTTGCGGCCGAGCTGGAAGTTGGCGATGTTGACGCCGTTCTCGCCGCACACGGTGCCAAGCAGGCCGATGATGCCGGGCGCGTCGGCATTGGTGGTGTAGAGCATGTGCTGGCCGACCTCGGCATCGAGATTGATGCCCTTGATCTGGATGAAGCGCGGCTTGTGGTCGGAGAAGCAGGTGCCGGCGATCGAGCGCGTCATATGCTCGGTCTTGACGGTGAGCTTGATATAGCCGTCGAACACGCCCGACTTGTCGCGCTTGACCTCGGCGACGATGATGCCGCGCTCCTTCACCATGATCGGCGCCGACACCATGTTGACGTCGGAGACCTGCGGCCGGATGAGTCCGGCAAGGGCAGCGCTCACCAGCGCGCGCGTGTTCATCGTCGCGGTCGAGCCGTCGAACAGGATCTCGACCTCCTTGATCGGATCCTCGGTGACCTGGCCGACAAAGGCGCCGAGCACTTCGGCAAGCTTGACGAAGGGTTTCAGCCGCGGCGCCTCCTCGGCTGTGATCGAAGGCATGTTGATGGCGTTGGAGACCGCGCCCTTGATCAGGTAGTCGCTCATCTGCTCTGCAACCTGCAGCGCGACATTCTCCTGCGCCTCGGTGGTAGAGGCGCCGAGATGCGGCGTTGCCACGACATTCTCCATGCCGAACAGCGGGTTGTTCTCGGCCGGCTCGACCTCGAACACGTCGATGCCGGCCCCGGCCACCTTGCCGCTCTTCAGCGCCGCGACCAGGTCCGCCTCGACGACCAATCCGCCGCGGGCGCAATTGATGATGCGCACGCCGTCCTTCATCTTGGCGATCGCCGCCGCGTCGATGATGTTGCGCGTCTTGTCGGTCAGCGGCGTGTGCAGCGTGATGAAGTCGGCGCGGGCGAAGAGCTCGTCGAGCTCGACTTTCTGGACGCCGAGCTCCTCGGCGCGGCTGTCGGACAGGAACGGATCGAAAGCGATCACATGCATCTTCAGCCCGACGCCGCGCGTGGCGACGATCGAGCCGATATTGCCGCAGCCGATCACGCCCAGCGTCTTGCTGGTGATCTCGACACCCATGAAGCGGTTCTTTTCCCACTTGCCGGAATGGGTCGAGGCATTAGCTTCCGGTATCTGCCGCGCCAGCGCGAAGATCATCGCCACCGCATGCTCGGCCGTGGTGATCGAATTGCCGAAGGGAGTGTTCATCACGATGATGCCCCTGCGGCTGGCGGCCGGGATGTCGACATTGTCGACGCCGATACCGGCGCGGCCGACGACCTTGAGCCTGGTTGCCGCATTGATCAGCTTCTCGGTGACCTTGGTCGCCGAGCGGATGGCGAGGCCGTCATACTGGCCGATCACCTCGGCGAGCTTTTCCTTGTCCTTGCCGAGATCGGGCAGATAGTCGACGTCGATGCCGCGATCCTTGAAGATCTGCACGGCGGTGGTGGAAAGTTTATCCGAAACGAGAACGCGGGGCGCCATTGCGGCCTCCTTGACGTGGGAATGGAAGTGTCGGGAAATGGCGGCCCGCGGGCCGCCATGAAACTCAGGCCGCTGCCTTGAGCGACGCTTTCTGCGTGGCGAAGGCCCAGTCGAGCCAGGGCAGCAGCGCTTCGAGATCGGCGGTCTCGACGGTCGCGCCGCACCAGATGCGCAGGCCGGGCGGGGCATCGCGGTAGGAGCCGATGTCGTAGGCGACGCCTTCCTTGTCGAGCGCGGACACGATCCCCTTAGCGAAAGCCGCCTGGCCGTCGGCGTCGAGCGCCGCCACGTCAGGATCGGTGAAGGAGAGGCAGACGGACGTGTTCGAGCGCGTTGCCGGGTCGACGGCGAGATGGCCGAGCCACGTCGACTTCTCAGCGAACCGGTCGAGCACCGCGGCATTCGCGTCCGCGCGGGCGATCAACGCTTCCAGGCCGCCGATCGACTTCGCCCAGCGGAGCGCATCGAGATAATCCTCCACGCACAGCATCGACGGCGTGTTGATGGTCTCGCCCTTGAAGATGCCCTCGATCAGCTTGCCGCCCGAGGTCAGGCGGAAGATCTTCGGCAGCGGCCAGGCCGGCTTGTAGGTCTCCAGCCGCTCGACGGCGCGGGGCGACAGGATCAGCATGCCATGCGCGCCCTCGCCGCCCAGCACCTTCTGCCAGGAGAAGGTGACGACATCGAGCTTCTCGAAATCGAGCCTTTGCGCGAAGGCGGCCGATGTCGCGTCGCAAATGGTCAGGCCCTTGCGGCTCGCGGGAATGAAATCGCCATTCGGCACGCGCACGCCCGAGGTCGTGCCGTTCCAGGTGAAGACGACGTCGCGGTCGAAATCGACCTGCGTCAGGTCGGGCAGTTCGCCGTAGCCGGCCTCGAACTTGCGCGTGTCGGCGAGCTTGAGCTGCTTGACGACATCCGTCACCCAGCCGGAGCCGAAGCTCTCCCAGGCGACCATGTCGACGCCGCGCTCGCCTAGCAGCGACCAGAGCGCCATCTCGACCGCGCCCGTGTCCGACGCCGGCACGATGCCGATGCGATAATCTGTGGGAACCTTGAGGATTTCGCGCGTTAGCTCGATAGCCTGCTCGAGCTTCGCCTTGCCGATCTTGGCGCGGTGCGAGCGCCCGAGCGCGGCGGCTTTCAGCGCCTCGACCGACCAGCCGGGGCGTTTTGCGCAGGGACCTGAAGAGAAATTGGGGTTTGCCGGACGGAGTCCGGGCTTGGTAAGCGTCGTCATCGTGGTCTATCCTTCCAGATAGTGGCCCCTCGTTGGGGAGGGGTGGCCCACGGACGGCGATATGCGCTCAGAGCTTCGGCGTCAAGAGCAAAGTTTTTGTCGCGGACGGGATATTCGCTCCAACTCGCGCTCGATCCGAAAGGAGAACGGCGGGCCCTTAGGACCCGCCGTCGAAACCTCTCAGCCTGCGTGGCTCACCAGAGATCGTAACGCAGCCCAAGCTTGATCTGATGATTGCTGATGCCCTTGTGGACAGGGAAGGAATTCAGGCTTGCGGCCGTGACATATTCGGCCTCGGGCGCGGAGAAATACTGATAGCCAAGGTCGATCAGAACATTCTTCGAGACCTGGTAGGCAAGGCCGGCGTTCAATGTGTAGGCCAAGGAATATTTTGTTTTGCTGCTGCGCCGAGAGAAGTCGTCGCTTGCATCCCCGTTGTCGGTGAAATAATCCGCCGAAAGACTGTATTTGCTTTGAACGATACCAATACCCGCGCCGATATAGGGCGTGATGCCGACATATGTGCCAAGATCGACATAGCCGTTCAATATGCCTGAGAAGGCATAGTTCTTGAGGTTTCCATCTCCCACGGTCGCCGTTGCCGGTGCCACCACGGTTGCTGTGTCGTCATAGCTGAAGCTGGCTTTGTTGCCGGGCAGGTAGCCGAGGTTGATGTCGGCGCGAAGGTAATCGTTGAAATGATATCCGAAGCCGATGCTCGCGAAATACGCGTCCTCGCTCTCGCTAAAACTTTCGCTGGCGATCGTCGACGGGAAGGTGAAATCCCCGTTCTTGAAGCTCTTGTTCGCCAGATACGAGACATCGCCGCGCAGGTACCAGCCCGAGCCGATCTCGACCGGCTGATAGTCCGGCGCCTGATCGACATAGATCGGCGGATCGTAATCGGCCGCAAGCGCCGGCGTCATCGGCAACAGGATGATTGCGGCAAGCGCTGACGCGATACGCGATCTTGATATCATGGTCCCCGGCTCCTGAAATTGGCGCCAGCCGCGAACGCGAGCGCCGTTTCAAGGAGCCATTGTTAACCATAGTGGTTAAGTGGCGGTTAAGGATAACGGCCGGTTACCGAATTGATTTCGATGGGATTTTACGGATGACGCGAAAGCGAAAGCCGCCCGGCTGGCGCCGGGCGGCTGACGAATTTCGGGATAATGAAGGCGATTACTTGGTGTAGATCGGTTCCGGTTCCGGCACGTAGGGCTCCGGCGGCGGGGCGCAATCGGACTGGCCGCCGAACTGGTAGCGGAGACCGCCGCGTACCTCATGCACGTTGATGCCACGGTCGTAGCCAGGGCCGACATTGCTGTCCGAAGCGTATTCGAACATCTTGCCGCCATTGATGTGGCTGTAGCGGTAGCCGACGTCCAGCTTGACGCGATCGGTCAGACAGTAGGAGGCGCCGGCCATAAGGGCATAGGCGAAGCGCCAGCCCTTGCCGCCGCGATGAAAGAAGTCTCCGTCGAGATCGCTGTTGTGAAGCGTGTCCCACTTGACCCAGGCGCCGCCGATGCCGGCGCCGACGTAAGGTGTAACCCCATGCCATGTGCCGATGTCGATATAGGCATTGGCCAACAGCAGCAGGGCCGAGTAGGAGGAAGTGTCGACAGAAGTACAAGGCACCCCGCCGGCGCAGAAGCCGTCGGTTGAGCCGCGGAAGTTCGATTTGCCCATCCAGTCGGCCGTGAGATCGGTGCGGAAATACTGGTTCACCTGGTAGCCGACGCCGGCGCCGGCAGATAACGCACCCTTGAGAGAACCGCTGGCGAAGCTGCCTTGGGTCTGAGGTGCGGCACCATAAGTGATGTAATCGCCGCCGCCGAAGCGCGACCAGTGATAGTCGATGTCGCCGCGGATGTACCAACCGCCTACATCGACGGGTTGCACTTCGGCGATGGGCGGCGGTGCCGGCTCGACGGGAAGCGGTTCCGCGAGATCGGCGGCGAGAGCCGGCCCGGCTATCCCCGCGAACAGCGCGGCAAGCAATGCCATTCTTGCTGTCTTGAACATTCTGTCACCCCTAAGAAGCCTCGGGACGACTCCCGCCCGAAGATGATTGACCTCGGGTTTGGATAATGAATTGCAAAGGTTAAAAGCCGTTTAACCGTACCGATTAACCACGAATCTATACAATTTTAGAGGGTAGGTCGTTGTCCGATCGGCCCGCCCGGCGACCAAAAGCCCGCCTGGCGGCGGGCTTGCGGATTTAGAGGAACTGCGGGACGGCGTTCAGGCGGCGCTGCGGGTGTCCTGCAGGATGCCGACGATATCGTTGACGACCGCTTCGACCAGCTGCGGATCATCGCCCTCGGCCATGACCCGGATGAGCGGCTCGGTGCCGGAGGGACGGATCACCAGGCGGCCGGCTTTGCCAAGCCGGTTGCGCGCATCCTCGATGGCCGCCTTGACCGGAGCTTCCTCCAGCGGCTTGCCGCCGGAGATGCGGACATTCTTCAGAAGCTGCGGCACCGGCTCAAACTTCTTCGACAATTCGCTGACCGGCCGGTTCTGCCGCTTGATGCAGGCCAGCACCTGCAGCGCCGAGACCAGGCCGTCGCCGGTGGTCGAGAAATCGGACAGCACGATATGGCCGGACTGCTCGCCGCCGACATTCAAGCCATGCGCGCGCATGTGCTCGACCACATAGCGGTCGCCGACCTTGGTGCGGTGCAGCTGCAGCTTCATGTCGCCAAGAAAGCGTTCCAGCCCGAGATTGGACATTACGGTGGAGACGACGCCGCCGCCGGCCAACCGCCCGCTCTGGTGCCAGGACTCGGCGATCAAGGCCATGATCTGGTCGCCGTCGACGATGGTGCCGTTCTCGTCGACGATCACCACCCGGTCGGCATCGCCGTCGAGCGCGATGCCGATATCGGCGCGCACCTCGTGCACCTTCTTCTGCAGGCCGGCCGGATGGGTCGAGCCGCACTCCTTGTTGATGTTGAAGCCGTTCGGCTCGACATTGATCGCCACCACCTCGGCGCCGAGCTCCCACAGCGCCTCGGGCGCCACCTTGTAGGACGCGCCGTTGGCGCAGTCGACGACGATCCTCAGCCCAGAAAGCGACATTGAGCGCGGCAGCGTGCGCTTGGCGAATTCGATATAGCGGTCATGCACGCCGTCGACGCGCTTGGCGCGGCCGAGCCCGTCGGAATCGGCGAGCGCCAGCTCGATATCCTTGTCGAGCATGCCTTCGATGCGTTCCTCGATCTCGTCGGAAAGCTTGTAGCCGTCGGGACCGAACAGCTTGATGCCGTTGTCGTAGTAAGGATTGTGCGAGGCCGAGATCATCACGCCGATGTCGGCGCGCAGCGAGCGCACCAGCATGGCGACGGCGGGCGTCGGTATTGGGCCGAGCAGGAACACGTCCATCCCGGCGGCGCACAGGCCCGCCACCATGGCGTTCTCGATCATGTAGCCGGAAAGCCGCGTGTCCTTGCCGAGCACGACACGGTGTCGATGATTGCCGCGCTGGAAGGAGAGCCCGGCGGCCATGCCGACGCGCATGGCGACCTCGGCCGTCATCGGAAATTTGTTGGCGCGTCCGCGGATACCGTCGGTGCCGAAATACTGACCTGCCATGTGTCTCAAGTCCCCGTCGGTTTTTCAGCCGCCCGTTTTGCCACAGATTGGGCCGCATCCGATCATCAAATTTCGTGATTGTATATTACCAATTCTTAGAAAAACATTGTAGCGGGCGATGCAAGCGATTCGACAGCCTGTCACCACCTTTGACGTGGCGGCGCTATACCTGCCGGTGCGAGGCTTGTCGGCGCCCTGTTCCCGGCAAAGCCTGGCTGGCGGCAAACCGGCAGGCAATTCATCACCTTATCGCGAATAACACACTTTGTGAGAGCGCCTGTGCCGGAAGCATCTGGCGCAACCGGACATTGAGAGCTATTGATTTGGCATAGGGACACTTATTGGCGGCAGCAAGGGAGAAAACGCCATGCTTATTCATAGACTTGCAGCTTTGACGGGTATCGCCGTCGCAACCTTGTTCCTGGCGGCGCCGGCCAACGCGCTGACCATGGCCGAGTGCAGCACCAAGTATAACGCGGCCAAGGATGCGGGAACGCTCGCCGGCCAGACCTGGAACCAGTTCCGCAAGGCCCAGTGCGGCAGCGACGCCACCGCGACCGACACCAAGGCCGCGACCGACACCAAGGCCGCGACCGATACGAAGGCCGCCGACACCAAGCCCGCCAAGAAGACGAAGGCGGCCGCCGCTGCCGACGACGCGGCCAAGGGCCTGAGCTCCAAGGAGTGCAGCACCAAATACCAGGCTGCAAAATCCGCCGGCACGCTCAACGGCATGAAGTGGAACGACTTCCGCAAGGCCGAGTGCGGCCCTGGCGCAACCGCTGCGGCTGCCACCGCCCCCGCCACCAAAACCGCCACGACGACCAAGACCTCGACCGCCGCTGCCGATGGCGGCAAGGGCCTGACCATGGCCGAATGCAGCACCAAGTACCAGGCTGCGAAGACCGCCAACAAGCTGAACGGCATGAAGTGGAACGACTTCCGCAAGGCCGAATGCGGCGCAGGTGCCGACGATGACGACACCGTGCCTGCGCCGACTGAGGCGACTTTCACGAAGGAACCGGCCAAGCCGACTGTGACCGCTCCGAAGGGCGTCACTTTCCCGGCCGCCATCTCGCCGAAATTCGCCAACGAGACCCCGGCCAAGGGCCGCATGCATACCTGCCTCGAGCAGTACTATGCCAACAAGGATGCCAACACGCTGAACGGCCTGAAGTGGATCCAGAAAGGCGGCGGCTTCTACAGCCTCTGCAACGCCAAGCTGAAGAGCTGATCGCCTAATTATTCGAAGGGAAAAGGCCCGCGCGTCGCAAGATGCGCGGGCCTTTTGTTGCAGGCGAAGACGCCCGCTGCCTTGCTCGCATCTGCATATGGCGGGACTGTCGGCATCGTCAATTTGCCCACACTGCCCATCGCCAGGTTTTGTCGGGAGCTCGCAAAGATTCCGGTTGAACATATAGAGAACAAACAGTATACAAAAGATGTCCAACTTATCATCAATCAGGAGGGTCTCAATGTTCAGTTTGAAATTGGCGACGTTGGCTGTGACGGCATTGGTCGCTTGGAACGCCTCACCTGCGAGCGCGCTGACAATGAAGGAATGCAGCGAGACCTATCGGGCGTTGAACGGCCTTCGCTGGATCCAGAAGGGCGGCGGTTACTACAGCCTCTGCAATGCGCGGCTGAAAGTTGAATCATAAAAATCAAATACGGCGGATAAAGCGGTTCACCGTTTTTCCCGCAGCCGTTGAGCCATCATCCTCGGGAGTATCTGGGATCTGCTGTTGGGCGATATCTACGCGCCAGGACGAGGGAAGCCTTGCCTTGTCTCCAATGCAAACAAAAACGCCGCGAAGCAAGCCGCGGCGTTTCTCGATCAGTCTTTCGCGCACCACCTCAGCTTGACGGCTGCGGCTCCATGCCGCCTTCGGGCTCGGGGCCTTTCTTGCGGCGGCCGCCGGTGCCGGCCTTCGGCACGGCCGAGCCGCGGCTGGGCGGGGTGTCGTCGCCGAGGTCGCGGGCGGGCTTGTTGCCCGCGATCAGCTGCTTGATCTCGTCGCCGGACAGCGTCTCGTATTCGAGCAGTCCTTCGGCGAGCGCGATCCATTCCTTCTTCTTCTTGGTCAGGATGGTCTTGGCGGTCGAATAGGCATCGTCGATCAGGCGCCGCACCTCCGCGTCGATGATCTGCGCCGTCTCTTCCGAGATGTTCTGGGTGCGCGCCACCGAATGGCCGAGGAAGACCTCTTCCTGGTTGTCGCCATAGGCGACGTGGCCGAGCTTGTCGGAGAAGCCCCAGCGCGTGACCATGGCGCGCGCCAGCTTGGTCGCCTGCTCGATATCGGAGGAGGCGCCCGACGTGATGTTCTCCTTGCCGAACTTGAACTCTTCGGCGACGCGGCCGCCCATCATGATCGCAAGCCGCGAGATCATGTACTTGTAGCTCATCGAATAGCGGTCGCCTTCCGGCAACTGCATGACCATGCCGAGCGCGCGGCCGCGCGGGATGATGGTTGCCTTGTGCAGCGGATCGGCCGACGGCACGTTGAGCGCCAGGATCGCGTGCCCGGCCTCGTGATAGGCGGTCAGCTCCTTCTCGGCCTGCGTCATAGCCGACGAGCGGCGCTCGGCGCCCATCATGATCTTGTCCTTGGCGTCCTCGAACTCGGCCATGGTGACGAGCCGCTTGTTGCGGCGCGCCGCCATCAGCGCGGATTCGTTGACGAGGTTCATCAGATCGGCGCCGGAAAAGCCCGGGGTGCCGCGCGCAACCACCTTGAGGTCGACATTGGGCGCCAGCGGCACGTTGCGCACATGCACCTTGAGGATCTTCTCGCGGCCGACGATGTCGGGGTTCGGCACCACGACCTGGCGGTCGAAACGGCCGGGCCTCAGCAGCGCCGGGTCGAGCACGTCGGGCCGGTTGGTGGCGGCGATGAGGATGATGCTCTCGTTGGACTCGAAACCGTCCATCTCGACCAGCAGCTGGTTCAGCGTCTGCTCGCGTTCGTCATTGCCGCCGCCGAGCCCGGCGCCGCGATGGCGGCCGACCGCGTCGATTTCGTCGATGAAGATGATGCAGGGCGCGTTCTTCTTGGCCTGGTCGAACATGTCGCGCACGCGGCTTGCGCCGACGCCGACGAACATCTCGACGAAGTCCGAGCCGGAAATGGTGAAGAACGGCACGTTGGCTTCACCGGCAACCGAGCGGGCGAGCAGCGTCTTGCCGGTGCCGGGCGGGCCGACCAGGAGCACGCCGCGCGGGATCTTGCCGCCGAGGCGCTGGAACTTCTGCGGATCGCGCAGGAACTCGACGATCTCTTCGAGATCCTCCTTGGCCTCGTCGACGCCGGCGACGTCCTGGAAGGTGACGCGGCCATGCGCCTCGGTCAAAAGCTTGGCCTTCGACTTGCCGAAGCCCATGGCGCGGCCGGAGCCCGATTGCATCTGGCGCATGAAGAATATCCACACGCCGAGGATCAGGATCATCGGCAACCACGAGATCAGATAGCCGAACAGCGAATTGGAGCCGTCGGTCTCGGGCTTTGCGGTGATGGTGACGTTTTTGTCCTGCAGCCTGGAGACCAGTGACGGGTCGCCGGGCGAATAGGTCTGGAAGCCGTTGGCGTTGTCCGTGTAGTTGCCGAAGATGCGGGCGCCGGCGATGGTCACGCTTTTGACCCGGCCCGACGCGACGTCCTGCAGGAACTGGGAATAGGCGATATCCGTGGTGGCGCCGCGCGTCTGCGGCGTCTGGAAAAGATTGAACAGGGCTATGAGCAGGACCGCTATGATCGCCCAGAGCGCGAGGTTGCGATAATTCGGATTCATCTATTGTCCCGTTGGCGTCCGCGCGCGGACCCGCGATAATGGATTAGCTTGGGCCTAACATAGGGAGAGCGCCCCCCCTTGCCAAGCAGAACAGCACGTATCGGTTAAGCTTTCGCCCACCCTCAACCACCATCATGGCGGCGGAATGGCGGTGCCGGCAACGGCGGCGCGCCGACCAGGGCCGCCGCGGCGGCGGCGGGCTCGATGTCGAATGACGGCAGGAAGCGCGCGAAAGGAGCCACCGCCGGAGCGATCGAGACCGATCGCGAGCCGGCATTGCCGCCCGCAAAATCAAGGCATTCGCCGGCGGACCACAGCGCAGGCTCCGCGGCAAGCGCGGCGCGCGAAAGGCTCGGCGGGATATCCTCGCTCAAGGGCGCTTTCCCGGCGGCGGCCGCCCCCAGCGGCGCGATCACCAAGTCGCCAGGCCCGTCTTTCAAAGTGATGCGCCGCCGATTGTCCCAGAGCCGGTTGTGCTGCGGTGGCGCGGCGGCAGGCAGATCGCGGTTCTCGCGGCGAAGGAAAATGCCGGTTCGTCGCGCATCGACAACCGTCCGCGACAATGTGGCGCGAAAGGAAGCGGACCGCAGGCGCGAATGCAGCGCAGCGCAGCGCGTCTCGTCGGCGAGAAACGAGACGCCGCCGATGGTGGCCAACAGGATACGCAGCGCATGGATGGCGGCTTGGCCATCCTCATGTCCGGCAAACTTGCGATCGAGGCGGATGAGGCCCGGAACCGGCCTGGCGGCAAAGGCGTCGATGAGCATGGCGGCGCGGCGGCCGATTTCCCGGCGCTCGAGAGCCGCCTGGGCCGCCCGTGCCAGCGCCTGCGCGATACGCTGTTCGCCGTCGCCCTGCGCGAGCTTCGCCCGCACGCGCGGCCGCTCGAAGCGGGCATCGGCATTGGTCGGATCCTCGATCCAGCCGATGTCGCGAGCCCGCAGCATCTCGCGCAGTGCCGCGCGCCTTGTGCCAAGCAGCGGCCGGACGATCCATGTCCGCCAGTCGAACAGCGTGGCGGGCGCCATGCCGGCGAGGCCCCGGCCCTCATCGTCGCGCGCCTGCCGCATCAGCACCGTCTCGGCCTGGTCGTCGGCGGTATGGCCGGTCAGGACCAGCTTGATGCCTTCGGCGCCGGCAGCTTCGGCAAGCAGCCGGTAGCGCGCCTCGCGCGCGGCGGCCGCCAGACCGGTCGCGGGCTTGTCGCCGCGCCAGGCAAGAATGCGATGCGCGATGCCGCGCTCGGCGCAGAAGCGTTGAACGAGCCGCGCCTCAGTGGCCGAGTCCGGCCTCAGGCCATGATCGATGGTCACCGCGAGCAGCCTGGCGGCCGATGCCGTCCGGTCGAGGTGATCTTTGAGGAGAAGGAGAAGGGCGGTCGAGTCGCTGCCGCCGGACACGGCAGCAATGGCGCCGGTCGAAAGATCCAGGTCGGAGAAAAGGCAGTCCAAAAGGTCAGGTTTGCTGTCGGGCGTCAGCACGACGCCAGGGCCCTTTCCTGCTTGATGCGTTCCTTGAGGGCGCCGGAAACATCGGGATAGCGCTTGCCGATTTCACTGAAGGTGGCGCAGGCGACGTCGTTCTGCTTCAGGCCGACCAGCGAAACGCCGAGCTTGAGCAGCATGTCGGGCGCCTTCTTCGCCTTCGGATAGTCCTTGCTGGCGGCGAGGAAGACTTCGGCCGCGTCGCGGTATTTCTGCTGCCCGAGCAGCGACTCGCCTAGCCAGTAATGCGCATCAGCCGCCTTGGCGTCCTTGGGGAAGCGGGAAATATGGTCGCGAAAACCCTGCTCGGCGGTCGGATAATCGCCCGACAGGATGAATTGGTAGGAATTGCGATAGAGCTCGTCGGGATTGTTGGTCGACGGCAGTGCCGCCACTTCGGTGCCGCCGGACTTGCTCTTCTTGGCCGGCGTTTCGGCGGAAGGAGCGTTTGCCGTGGCCGCGGGAGCTTCCGCCGGCGCGCTGGCCTGCGGGCCGGTCTCGGCATTGACCACGTTGCCGTTCTTGTCGACGGTGATGGTGCCGAAATTCTTCGGCGGCGCGCCGGTGATCAGCTTGCCGGGATCGCCGGTCTGCGATTCCACGATGACGTCGCCAACGCTTTTGCCGCCGTTTTGCGCGCCGGTGCCGGCCGGCGCCTGCGTCGCCGGGGCCTGGGCGACGCTATTGTCGGCTCCGGCGTCGCCGGTGCCGGATTGACCGGTGCCGGCATCGCCGAGATTGGTGTTGCCGTTATTGTCCTGGGGCGCGGCTTCCGATTTCTTCTGCCCGGCCGGCTTGGCGCCTCCTTGGCCCTCCAGCTGCTGGAAACGGAACTCATTGTCTTCCTGCTGCTTGCGGATCTGTTCCTGCATCTGCAGGATCTGGAAATTCATCTCCTCGATCTTGCCGTTCAGCTGGCGCAGTTGGTCTTCCAGACCAGTCACGCCGGCGCCGCCCTCCTGTTGCGCGACCTGCGCCTGTTCCGGCTTCTTCTTGTCGCCGAAGATGCCGAGCGTAGGCAGACGGAAGGTGAACCCGCTGTCGGGCGCCGGCCCGGCGCTGTCGGCCGGCGCAGCAAGGCTTGGGAGGCATGATACGAGCAGCAGCGCAAGCGTGCCGCTCAGGACCGTTCTGAAGTGCATTCTGTCTCTCGCGGTGGGTGTTGGCCTGATGCGCCTTTCCAAATCAAACAAGGGGAGGAAGCGCCCTCGCGCTCATAGCAGGACGCGAGACTTCGGCCAAATTTTGTTTCGGTTTCTTGCAAAGGAAAAAGGCGGCCCTGAGGCCGCCTTTCATTTTTTGGATGTTGTATTTTTGTCGCCTGGGACGCCGAGCGCCGTTACCGAAAATCGATCCCGATCTTCGGTATCATGCGTCAGGAGCCGGCGCCGGAAAGCGTGGTGACGGCGCGGCGGTTCTGCGACCAGCAGGAGATGTCGTCGCAGACCGCGACCGGACGCTCCTTGCCGTAAGAGATCGTCTTCAGGCGGCCGGCGGAGACGCCCTTGGAGACAAGGAAGTCGCGGGTGGCGGCGGCGCGGCGGGCGCCCAGCGCCAGATTGTACTCACGCGTGCCGCGCTCGTCAGCATGGCCTTCGATGACGATCGCATACTGGCGGTACTGGTTCAGCCACTGCGCCTGGCGGGCCAGCGTGGTCTGTGCGTCGGCGCGGATCGACGAGGAATCGGTGTCGAAGAAGATGCGGTCGCCGATGTTGACGGTGAAGTCCTGCGCCGAACCGGGCGTGGCGGCGCCGGCACCGTTGAGGCCGAGATCGGCCGCGCTGTTCGGGGTCTTCTTCGAGGCGCAACCGGTAATGGCGAGCGCCATCACGAGAGCGATCATCGCTGGGTTTCTGGTAAGTGCTGCGATACGGCCCATGCCGCCTCTCCTTCGCATATGAGTGATTTCGTTGATCACCCAGTAACCACGTTTGGGTTAACCGGCATTCAAGAAACACGGTTAATTTTTGGTTTCGAGCCGCCGTCCGCGACTGCTTGCCCCGCGCTTTACGAAGGGGCGACACTGCGCGCGGACCCTAGGCGGAAATGCGGCCAAAACGCGACCGGGTTGTGAAAAAGGGGAATTGAAGAATTGAGGAATTGAAGAATTGGCGAAAAGGGTCACTTCAATCTCTCCCTTAGATTCACCAGCATTCCATAGATGTGGGCATAGGCTTGCAGCCATTCGTCGCGTTGCCGCTGCGTGATGTAGCCAAGATCAAACGCGTAAGAAATCCACGTTTCCATTTCGCTGCACGATCCCAGAGCCATCGAGATGAACCGCGCGAATTCGGGCCTGGAATGGGTCTGTTTGGCGAAGCCCTCAGCCAGATTGGCGCAGATCGCCTTGCTGGATCGACGCATTTGGTCAGCCAGCGCGTATTGCTCGATTTTCGGGAAAACGAGTGTGGCTCTATGGACCTCGAGGGAAACTGCATAAGCACGCCTATAGACCTCCAGATCCTTCGCGCGCTTGATGTAGCTACCCTCTTTCTCCATTCTTCAATTCTTCAATTCCTCAGTTCCCCGCCCCCCTCACTCAAGCAACGGCGACCAAGCCGGGTCCGAAGCATAGTTCGCCGTCGGAATCTGCTGCTCGTTGCGGCCGGTGAGATCGACCGAGACCAGCTTGGGGCCACCGGCGGAGTCGCGGAAGAACATCAGCACGCGGCCGTTCGGCGCCCAGGTCGGACCCTCCTGCTGGAAGCCGGAGGACAGGATGCGCTCGCCCGAGCCGTCGGTCTTCATGACGCCGATCTGGAACTCGCCGCCGCTCTGCTTGGTGAAAGCTATGAGATCGCCGCGCGGCGACCAGACGGGCGTCGAATAGACGCCGTCGCCGAACGAGATGCGGTGCGGATTTGAGCCGTCCGCGCCCATGACATAGATCTGCGAACGGCCGCTGCCGCCGCCGCGGTCGGAGGTGAAGACGATCTGCGAGCCGTCCGGCGAATAGGAGGGAGAAGTGTCGATCGCGGTCGAATCGGTGAGCCGCGTCGTCGAGCGGCTCCTCAGATCCATGGCGAAAATGTTGGAGTTGCCGTCGTCGCGCAGCAGGCTCATGATCACCTTCTGGCCGTCGGGCGAGAAGCGCGGTGCGAACGTCATGCCGGGGAAGTTGCCCACCAGTTCGCGCTGTCCGGTCTCGATCTGCAGCAGATAGACCTTCGGCTGCCCGCTTTCATAGGACATGTAGGTGATTTCCTGCCGGTTCGGCGAAAAACGCGGCGTCAGAACGATCGCGCGGCCGTCCGACAGGTAGCGTATATTGGCGCCGTCCTGGTCCATGATGGCGAGCCGCTTCTTGCGGGCGTTCTTGGCGCCGGACTCGTCGACGAAGACCACGCGCGTGTCGAAATAGCCCTTTTCGCCGGTGATCCGCTCATAGATGGCGTCGGCGATGATATGGGCGACGCGCCTGGTGTTGGCGTCGTTGGCGAAGAACTGCTCGCCCGCCATCTGCTGGCCCGCAAAAGTATCCCACAACCGGTACTGGGCGCGGATGCGGCCGTCGGCTTCCTTGCCGACGCTGCCGGTGACCAGCGCCTGCGCGTTGATCACCTTCCAGTCGTCGAAGCGCGGCGTGGCGTCCGGACCGGAAATCTTTTCGATGAACGCGCTCTTGTCGATCGGCGCGAACAGGCCGGAGCGCTTCAGGTCGGCGGTGACGATCTCGGTGATCTGCGCGCCCAGCGCATCATTCGACTGAAAATCCGTGATGGCGATCGGTAGCGGTTCGACATTGCCCTTGTTGACGTTGATCTCGACGAGAGCCCATGCCGGCGCGGCGGCGCCAACGATAGAACCCAGTGCAATTGTCGCGACCATCAGGAGCGGCTTGAGGGTGAATTTCATATCTTCTCGCTTCTCTTCGCTGATTGTGCGGAGGGCAGGCCTCAGAGGCCAAGCATTTCCCTCGGATCGAAAGTGACCTTGATCTGCGCCCAGATGTCCTGTTTTCCGGGAGGAACCTGCAGGCCGGCCATGTTGCATTTCTGGATAGCGCGCACCGCGCTTTCGTCGACCTGGCGGTTTCCGCTCGATTTCTCGACGACAGGCCGGCCGTCCAGCTTGCCTGAGGCGTCGAGATTGAACGAGATCACGGCGATGAGATCGTCCGAGGCTTCCATGCCCGCCGGGAAGGTCCAGCAACCCGCAAGCTGATCGCGCAGGGCCCCTTCCTCCGACTTCGACAGCTTCTGGCCCTGGTCCTTTTCGCCGCCGAGCGAGGCCTGCTGCGTCGAGCGCTTCGCGCCGCCGCCGGACGGCTTCTGCTTGTCCAGCAGGGCGGAAATCTCATCGGCATTGAACTGCTTGTCGTCCGACTTCGGCTTGGAAGACGCTTCCTTCACCGGCTTGTCGGCGTCCTTGCGGTCCGGCGCCTTGGCGCTTTCGGCCTGGGCCGGCTGCGGCTTCGGCCGCGCTTCCGGCGCAGGCGCGGAGTCCGGAAGCTTGGCCTCGTCGGTGGGTTGCTGCTGGGCGATCGCCTCGGCGACGGCGTCGGGCTTCACCTCGTCCTTCGAAATAGCGGCGGTCGTGTCCTTCGGCGGCGTCGGTGTCGGCTGCTTGGCCGGCGTCGGCTTGGGCTCCGTCTGCTTGACCGGCTCGGGCTTGACCTCTTCCTTCGGCGTCGGCGTCGGCGCAACTTCCGTCGCCGGGGTCGGCTTCGGCTTTTCCTGCGGCTTCGGCACGTCCTCGACCGCCGGCTTCTCGGTCGGCGTCGGCGCGGGCGGCGGCGCCGCCGTCTTCTCGACCGGCTTCGGCTTGGCTTCGTCCGTCACCGGCTTGTCGGTATCGACGGTGTTCTCGCCGACCTTCTGTGCATTGGGCACGACGTCCGGCCGCTTGGTCGGCAGCGGCGCCGGTTTTTCATGCATCACCGACTTCTTGTCACCTTGCAGCGTCTGCGGCACGGCTTCCATAGGCACGATGTCGACCGCCACCGACTCCACGTCGGCCGCGGGCATTGCAGGTGGCGACGACAGCGTGAACAGCCCGAAGGCCAGCGCCACCGTATGCAAGATCACCGATGAGGTGAGGCCGGTCCGCATTTGGCGTCTACTGATCCTGTTCCTGCAGCGAGACCAGGCCGATATTCTTGTAGCCGGCCGCCGAAATGCGGGCCATCACCTTCATTGCCGTGCCGTAGTCGGTCGACTTGTCGCCGCGGATGAAGATGCGTTCGTCGTAACCGGTCTTCGAGATCGCCTGCAGCTTGGCTACCAGCTCCTCGATCGGGATCTCGGTCTCCTGCAGGAAAATCTTGCCCGTCGAGTCAATCGAGACGGTGATCGGCTGCGTGTCGACATTCATCGCCTTGGCCTGCGTGTCCGGCAGGTCGATCGGAACCCCGACGGTGAGCAGCGGCGCCGCGACCATGAAGATGATCAACAGCACCAGCATCACATCGACCATCGGCGTGACGTTGATCTCGGACATCAGGGCATGGTGACGGCCGCGCCGCCTATGGCCGCGTCCGCCTCGCCCCGAGCCACTTGCGCCTGCAGCAGACATCCCCATGATCGATCCTCAGCCCTTCTGCGCTACTTTTTCATCGATTTGGCGCGAGAGTATGGCGGAGAACTCGTCCGCGAAGCCTTCCATGCGCATGCCGATCTTGTTCGCGTCCGATGACAGCTTGTTGTAGGCGATGACCGCGGGAATGGCCGCGAGCAGGCCGATCGCGGTGGCGAGCAGCGCCTCGGCGATACCGGGTGCCACCACCGAAAGGCTGGTGTTCTTCGAGGCGGCGATCGCCTGGAACGACGTCATGATGCCGATGACGGTGCCGAACAGCCCGATGAAGGGTGCGGCCGAGCCGGTGGTGGCGAGGAAGCCGAGCCGACCCTCCAGCTTCTCCATCTCGCGCGTCAGCGCCAGGTCCATCGCCTTGTCGATGCGGGTCTGCAGCGCCAGCGCCGATTTCGCGCCCTTTTCGAAACTCTTCTTCCATTCGCGCATGGCAGCGACGAAGATCGCGCCCATCCCCGTGGTCTTGCGATCGGCCAGCGTGCGGTAGAGATCCTCCAGCGACTGGCCCGACCAGAACACCTGCTCGAAGCGGTTGAGCGCCAGCCGCATGCGGCTATAGGCGACGAGCTTGTCGATGATGATCGCCCAGGTCCAGATCGAGGCGCAGAGCAGGCCGATCATGACCAGCTTGACCACCCAGCCGGCCTGCATGAATAGGGCCCAGAGCGACAGATGCGCGCCCGGTTCGGCGAGTGCGATATTTTCCATGACTTACGTCCTTAAGATTTTCCGGGCATCGCTGGCGGCTGGCCCATGGGCATTCCTTTGGTCCGATCGCGCGAAGCTAGAAGCTTGCGGATAGCCCCGAATGCACCGTTTCGCGGCCTTTTCGAGGCAAATATTGGTGAAAGGAAGGCGCACGGATTGCGCCAATCTTCGCCAATTCCTTCATGAACCGTTATGGTTAAGGATGGGTTAGGGGATCAGGCGCGACGCATTGCCGCGCATGGCTGGGGCGGCCGGCAACCGGAGCCGTCCGGTTGAAGCCTTCAAGATGGGCCTCGGGTGGAAGCTTCAGGCTTTTGCCTTCGGCATGAAAGCCGCGATCCATTCCTTTGGGAAACGCTTTGGCCGGCCGCTTTCGCCGACGATCGCCGCTTCGACCTTGGCCTCGACCAGCACATCGCCGCCACGCTTCAATTGCTGGCCCATGAAGATGCGGGCGCCGGAAATATCGTCGGTGCGCGTGTCGATGGTGAGGATATCGTCCATACGCGCCGGCGAACGGAAGTCGATCTCCATGCGCCGCACCACCCAGACGATGCGCTCACCATGCTTGCCGTCCAGGAGTTCGGTGTGGTGGACGCCGGTCAGTCTCAGATAGTCGGAGCGGCCGCGTTCGAGGAATTCGAGATAGCGCGCATGATAGACGACGCCGGAGAAATCGGTGTCGGCATAGTAGACCCTCGCCATCAGCCGGTGGCCGAAATCCGTCAGCGCGCCGGAAAGCCCGGCGCCGAGCGCCGCCGATTCACCATGATCGTCCATCGCGCTTTCCTTTTCAGGCCCGAACAGGCACCTAAAGCCCTCGGACTCTAGGCATTTTTCTGTGCGTGTCGTTGTCCCAAACCGCTGCACACTTTTGGGCGACACGCACTGTTTTCGCGCGGGAACGGGATGGCACTGTTGGGCACGATGATCAAGGCCTTGATGGCGGCGCTGCTTGCGCTTGGCCCATTGGCGTTGCCCGCCGCAGCGGCGACTTTCTCGATGAAGCGCGGCCTCAATCTCGACCAGTGGATCACCTGGCCGGTCGAGGATAGATGGGGCGAGCGCCAGGCGATCCTGCCTTATCCGGAGTGGCGCAAATTCCTCAAGGAGGGCGACCTCAAGGCGCTCAAGGGTGCCGGTCTCGATTTCCTGCGCATGCCGGTCGATCCCTCGCCCTTTCTTTCGGACCGCACCACGGCCCTTCGCGACGACCTCTATGCCAGCGTGCTGGCCTCCGCGCGCATGATCAACCGTGCCGGCCTGAAGGTGATCGTCGACCTGCATCTGATTCCCGCCGGGGGCAACCGCAAGATCGGCATGAGCGAGGTGATGCATAACCCGGCCGTCTTCGATGCCTATGCCGAGCTGGTGCGCAAGATGGCGCGGACGCTGGCCAAGGAGGATCCGAAGCTTGTCGCGCTGGAACTGATGAACGAGCCGATGGCCGATTGTGAGGCGAACGGCACCAACCTTTGGCCCGATCGCCAGAAGCAGTTGTTCGCCGCCGCGCGCGCCTCCGCCACCAGGCTCACGCTGGTGCTGAGCGGCGGCTGCTATTCGAACGCAGAGTCGCTGGCCAGGATCGACCCCAAGACGATCGCCGATGACAACATCATCTGGACCTTCCATTCCTACGACCCGTTCCTTTTGACGCATCAGGGCGCAAGCTGGGCCGGCGACTTCATCCCCTATGTCACCGGCCTGCCCTATCCGTTGACGGCTGTCCCGAAGGCGCAACTCGACATGGCGCTGGACGCGATCCGCGACCGGATCAGGGCCGAGGCGCCCTGGGCGCGGCAAAGCGGCCTGCTTAGCTATCTCGACGAGCAGGTGGCGACGATGGACAGCTCCGAAAAGCTGCGCGGCGTGATGGATGCGCCGTTCGCGACGGTCGACGCCTGGGCGAAGGCCAACGGGATCAAGCCGCAGGACATCACGCTCGGTGAATTCGGCATGATCCGCAAGGAATACGGCAACAGCTTCGTCATGCCGACTGTATATCGCGCAGCCTATGTGCGCGACATGATCGTCCGCGCCGAGGCGCATGGCTTTTCATGGTCGGTGTGGAGCTATGGCGGCGCCTTCGGCGTGGTCGACGCCTTCGATGGCGAGAAGGCGGAACCTGACGTGATGGAGGTGATCAGGTCGCTGCGCTGAGACGGCGGGCCGGGGCGACGCGCCTCAGCCGAGATCGATCTGCAAGATCTCCGGCTGCACCCCGAAACGTATCGGAGCGATGCTGAAGCCCAGTCCTCCCGAGACGATCAGGTTGCGGTCGTTCTCGACGATATGGCCGTAGGCGTAGCGATTGCCATAGGCCGAAGGCACGACTGGCGAATAGCCGAACAGCCGCACCTGTCCGCCATGCGTGTGCCCGGACAAGGTGAGCGAAACCCTCCACGGCACCTTTGGAAAAATGTCCGGCTCATGCGCAAGCAGGATGATGGGCGCAGTGTCGCCGACCTTGGCCAGCGTGCCGGGAAGATCGTCGAGGCCGGTGAGCCGCCTGCGGCCCTTGGCCTTGTTCGGCAACAGCGCAATCTGGTCGGCCAGGCCTGCGATCCAAAAACCCTGTCCGTCCTTTTCCAGGCGCACGACGTCGTTTTCCAGCACCGGAATGCCGACGGCCTCCAGCGCCTTGCGTGAAATGGTCGGCCCTGCCCCGGCTGCCTGCGCGGTGCGGTCCTCCCACCAGTCGTGATTGCCGAGGATCGAGAACACGCCGAGCGGCGCCTTGAGCCCGGACAGCGCGGGCGCCCATTCCGACGCGTTTACCCAGCCGGTCACCAGCCGGGTCCCGGCGGGGTAGTCGCCAAGCATGACGATCACGTCCGGCTGCAACGCATTGGCTTCTTCGGCAAGTGCCGCGATCCGTTCCGGCGTCATCCACGGCCGGCAGGCATGGATGTCGGCCAGCGCCACGACGCGCAGCTTGAGCCCGGCGGGCCAGTGCGGCGGCGTCAATGTGTAGCGCTTCACATGGGTGAGCAGCATCGGCTCGATGCCGACCGCATAGGCGCTGAGCGACACCATGGCGAAGGCCGAGCCGCCGACAAGGCGCAGGAAAGCGCGTCTGGTGATCATAGGTCGCCCCAAGCCCTAGGATAGCGTCAGATACGCCTATCTTAAAGGATGCAATTGCGCCCTCAGTCGGGCCGAGCCGCGCAGATTCTGCGCAGATGGGCCATTGCGCCGCCGAAACGCGAACAAATCTGCGTTACTCTTCCTGGAACAGGCTGATCTGCTGCTGGGCGATATCCTTCGGAGGGTCGAGGCCGAGATGGCGCCAGGCGTTGGCGGTCAGCACGCGGCCGCGCGGCGTGCGCTGGATGAAGCCCTGCTGGATCAGGTAAGGTTCGATGATGTCCTCGATCGCGTCGCGCGGCTCGGAGAGCCCGGCCGCGATCGTCTCGATGCCGACCGGGCCGCCGCCGAAATTGCGCGCGATCATCGACAGATAGCGGCGATCGAGCGCGTCGAGGCCGAGCGCATCGACCTCCAGCCTGGTCAGCGCCTCGTCGGCGATCCTCCTGTCGACATGACCGTCGCCGGCGACAGAAGCAAAATCGCGCACCCGGCGCAGCAGCCTGCCGGCGATGCGGGGCGTGCCGCGCGCGCGGCGCGCGATCTCCACCGCCCCATCGTCGCCGAGCGGCATCGACAGGATACGTGCGCCGCGCCGCACGATCTGCTCCAGCTCCTCGACCGTATAGAAATTGAGCCGGACCGGAATGCCGAAACGGTCGCGCAACGGATTGGTCAGCAGGCCGAGCCTCGTCGTTGCCGCGACCAGCGTGAAACGGGCAAGGTCGATCTTGACCGAGCGCGCCGCCGGCCCCTCGCCGATGATGAGATCGAGCTGGAAATCCTCCATTGCCGGATAGAGGATTTCCTCGACCGCCGGGTTGAGGCGATGGATCTCGTCGATGAAAAGGACGTCGCGCTCCTCGAGATTGGTGAGCAGCGCGGCGAGATCGCCCGCCTTGGCGATGACCGGACCCGAGGTCGAGCGGAAATTGACCCCAAGCTCGCGCGCCATGATCTGCGCCAGCGTCGTCTTGCCGAGTCCCGGCGGCCCGACGAACAGCACATGGTCGAGCGCCTCGCCGCGGCTCTTGGCGGCATCGACGAAGACCTTGAGATTGGCGCGCACCGCCGCCTGGCCGACGAATTCGTCGAGCGACTGCGGCCGCAAGGTCTGGTCGGCATCCTCGCCACGCTTGTCGGGGGCAATGAGGCGGGGCGAAAGGGTCATGCCGCCTTCCTTGCATAGGACCGGTGGCGGGACAAGCGTCGCTTCACCGCGCCAGTTCCTTCAGGCCGAAGCGGATCAACTTCGAAGCGTCGGCACCCTCGCCGGCCGATTTCAGCGCCGCGGCGACCGCGTTCGCGGCAACGTCGCGCGAATAGCCGAGATTGACGAGCGCCGAGACCGCATCGGTGATCGGTGCGGCCGCGACACCTTCGCCAAGCTCCTGCTTGAGCCCGATCGTACCGCTGGCCGCGCCCGCATAAGCCGGCGCCTTGGTGCGCAATTCAGTGACGATGCGCTCGGCCACCTTCTTGCCGACGCCGGGCGCGCGCGAAACCATGGCGATGTCGCGCAGCGCGATCGCGTTGGCGAGGTCGGCCGGCGCCAGCGTCGACAGGATGGCCAGCGCCACCTTGGCACCGACGCCCTGCACATTGTTCATCAAGAGGCGGAACCACTCGCGCTCCAGCCCGGTCTGGAAGCCATAGAGCCGGATCATGTCCTCGCGCACATAGGTCTCGATGAACAGCACCACCGCCTCGCCGGGCGACGGCAAGGCGGCCAGCGTGCGCGCCGAACAGTGCGCGACATAGCCGACGCCATGCACGTCGATGATGCAGGAATCCTCATCGATCTCGTCCAGCGTGCCTTTCAACTTGCCGATCATGGATTGGCTTTCATGGATGCGTTTCCGGAGAGACGATTTCGAGGTCGGGGAAATAGCTGCGATAACGAGGAGCGTCGCGCGTCAACAGGCGGTGACCGGCAACGGCCGCATGAGCGCCAATGAGAAAATCCGGCAAGGTCCGCTCTCGAACACCGCCGGCCCGCCGATAACGGGAATGCGCTACCCCGGCCAAGAACGCGGCTTCCCAAGGCAAGAACTCGCGATCCATTTCAAGTCTTTCGGCTGCTTTCCTCAGCATTGCTTCGGAAGCGACCAGCGGCGCAAGCTCGGACCAGACAATGCTGTTGATGACCAACGCGCCATCGCGTCGGCAAGAGATAATTGCGGATGAAGACCATTCCGTCAGCGGCCCGGCCGGACCCCAGACATCAATGAGCACGTTCGTGTCAATCAACGTCGAGATTTTCACGTGGTCCCCTCAACCACTCCATATATTCGTCCGTCGTCATGCCGCCCAAATCCAGCGTCCCTTCCATCTTGTCGAGGACCTCCTTGAATTTGCGGGCAGCTTCCTCCTCCGAAACGTTTTGATTGACGGCGACAAGCCGGGCGCCCTCGTCCGTGGCCACGAACTGCACCTCGGAGCCGGGGCCTATGCCCAGATGATCCCTTATTTGTTTTGGGATTGTGACTTGCCCTTTGGTGGTCACTCGCATGGTAATACCTCTAAGGTATTACTTAATGCGATAACGAGAACAAGTCAAGAACAACACTACCCGGCCAGCGCGGCCATGCGGTAGGCTGTGCTCGGGCGGTGATGCGCATGGCAGATGGCGATGGCCAGAGCGTCGGCGGCGTCGTCGGTGTCGAAGACAGCCTTCGGCATCAGCACCTTCACCATCATGTGGATCTGCTTCTTCTCGCCGTGGCCGACGCCAATAACCGCCTTCTTGACCGCATTGGGGGCATATTCGGCCACCACCAGCCCGGCGCGCGCCGGCACCAGCATGGCGATGCCGCGCGCCTGGCCGAGCTTCAGCGTCGCCGTGGCATCCTTGTTGACGAAAGTCTGCTCGACCGCAGCCTCGTGCGGCATGGCCTGGTGCAGCACCTCGGCCAAGCCGTCATGCAGCTGGCAGAGTCTTGTCGCCAGCGACTCCTTCTCGTCGGACCGCACCGTGCCGGATGCGATGAAGCGCAGCGAATTGCCCACGCTGTCGATAATACCCCAACCGGTGCGCCTCAGGCCCGGATCGATGCCGATGATGCGAATCGCTTCCCCCATGCGCCAAGTCTAGCCGTGGCGGCAAGCGATGTCAGCAAAATGTGAACAAACCGGAAACAATTGCAATCTCGGCTATGCGCCGTTTCCGTACAACAACAGGGAGATGCCTAATTCGTCACGCGGCGGATGGTTTTCGACAGTCGCGTGAGAAATGCTGGCCTGGACGATGCGACCAGCTTCCACGCCAGGACTGCATTGCCCATGCGCCGCGGCAGGATTCCGATGCAAAGGAACCAGGCCGCCAGAGCAGCCCGCCGCCGCCAGGATGCGTTCATTTCCAGGCTGGCGGCGGCGCCCGCTCTTGCCAGTCCCAGCCGGGAGTCGGTGGCGACCGGATGCTGGGGCTCGTCGACGCAGAGCGAAGCCAGCCGCTCTTCCAGATGCACCGGATCGCGAAGGCCGGCATCCGGCGGCACCGTCAAGCCGATCTCGGCCGCCCGGCCGGACAAGGCTTCGAGACGCCGGAAATCATGCTGCACGCGCCAACGCGCCCGCTCGGCAAGCTTTTCGGCAAAGATCGAATGGTTGGAGCCGTGGATGCGGTAGGCGCCAAGGCAGGTGTCGATGGATTTCACCTCTCCGTGCAGCGGCGCCAGCGTTGCGAGATAGCCGTCGGCGCCTTGCCGGAAATCGCTTTCAGGCATCGGCATTATCGTTTCCAGCGCCTCGCGGTCGAACGCCAGCCCGCTTGTCACCGTCGTACGGTACCGCCCCTTGCGCAGCAATTCCGGCACCACGTCGCCTGAATCGAACGGCTGTTCCAGCGGTGGAAAGACATCCTTGATATGCTGGTCCTCATCAACGAGATGCAATCTGAATTGCGCTTGGGCGACATCCGCATCCCACTCGTCCAACACCTCTGAAACGGCGTTCGGATAGAGATAGTCGTCGGCGTCGAGGAAAAGGACGATCTCTCCGGTGCTCGCCTCGAACCCGGTATTGAACGCAGCCGCATGTCCGCCATTCCTGCGCCTGAGGCACGGACGGATTTTGTCACCGTAGGATTCGATCACGGCCACCGACGCATCCGTCGATGCGTCGTCGACAACCACGACCTCGACATTTCGGTGGTCCTGCTCCAACGCGCTGTCGATGGCGCGTCCTAGAAACTGTTCGTAATTGTAGTTGGGGATGATGATCGATACCGGGATGCTGTCCAATGGCGAATGCACGGGATCAAGCCTCGCAATCTGCTTTGGTCACAGTGACGGTGGTTTTCTTGCAGAACCGGCTCGGGTCGACCCGGCTGCGGCGAACGGCTCCAACTAGGGGCCTATCGCTTCGAGGCAAGTGTGATCTTTGTCGGGAAGGCCGGCACAGCCTGCAATACGGCGATGGCTGCCGCAGTTTCGACGAGCGGCCGAAGTGGCAAGCGTTGAACTTGCAGCCAAAGCCACGGCCAAATTACCGCCCGATCAAGGATATGCCGCTACCGCTATCGTTTTTTGCAAACGCGGTTTCAGCCGCGCGCGAACGCCGTATTCAAAAGGCTGATCTGGTCGGACACCGGGTTGGCCCGCCGGCTGGGCGCGTGCGTGTCGCTGATGACGCCGCCATAGATTTCCTCGTCCATGCGCCGCACCAGCGACTGCAGGCGCAGCGAGCGCGTCACGAGGTCCAGAAAATCCTTGGGCAGCTCGTTCCAGCCAAGCGCCTCGTCATGCGCGGACGCGGTGTCGAGACGCACCTTGGATTTCTCCGAAGCCACCTGGTCGCGCGTCATCTCGCCGGAATTCGCCGCCCGCTGCAGCAAGAGCCAGGAAGCGACCTGCATAAGCCTTGTGGTCAGCCGCATCGATTCGGCCGCATAGAGCGTCGCCGCCGTGCGCGACAATTTCTTGGCTTCGAGCCTGCCCTTGCCATCAAGATATTCGGCGGCCTGTTCGACCAGCCCCATGCCTTCCTGGTAAAGCGGCTTGAAGGATTGGGAGAAAACCCGGCGCTCCGCCAATTTGATGGTTTTCGCGCTGCCCTTCGAAGGCTCGTTCATCGATACGCCCCTGCACTGCCGCAAGCCGATTCGGCATCCTTGCCGACGCGGCCCGCACCCTAAATGACTGAGGCTTGAAAATGCGCTTCGATGCAAATGAAGGCAAGCGCATGTTTAACAAACGGTTAACGCCGGGCCGGTTCCAGCCATCCGCAAGCGGATGACATCAGCCAGCCGGCAGCGGATAAAAAAAAGAGCCGCGGATAAGGCGGCTCTCAGGAGTTTAACAGGGAGGCGTCAAACAAAGTGGCTCCAACC
This sequence comes from Mesorhizobium sp. ESP-6-4, assembly GCF_020164735.1. NCBI lineage: Bacteria > Pseudomonadati > Pseudomonadota > Alphaproteobacteria > Hyphomicrobiales > Phyllobacteriaceae > Mesorhizobium > Mesorhizobium sp. ESP-6-4. The sequence goes on along the minus strand of NZ_JAIUGS010000003.1, from coordinate 274,669 downwards.
ACTCGGTAAGAATCCAGTAAAACTGGATGGGTGTAGTAAACGCCTGTAAAGCTTAATGAACCCTTAACGCGGCGCCGATTTTTTAAGCGAACGCGCTGTCCTGTGCCGGAACAGGACAGCGGATTCGCCGCCCGGGATCGTCCGAGCACCGGATTTCGGGCGCCGATCGTGGCGGCCGTAACATGTTTGCTGCTGCCGCGGCATCGTTCCGAAACACGCGCCACGCAAAAGGCCGCTCCACAAAGGCGGCGCGCAAATCCGCGCCGCTTGAAATCAGGCAGGATATCCGGAGCAAACCATGGATTGGTATTCGATCGTCAAATTCCTTCACGTCGTCTCGGCTATTTTGTGGGTCGGCGGCGGCTTCGTGCTGTTCCTGCTCGGCGTGCTGGCCGAGCGCGCCGGCAACATCGAGGACAAGCTGCTGGCTATACGCGCCAGCGGACAGCTCGGCGGCCGGTTCTTCGCGCCGATGTCGATGCTGACGCTGGTCTTTGGCCTCATCATGTGCGGCTTCTGGGTCGGCTTTGCCGACCTGTGGATCGTCATCGGCCTCGTCGGCTATGCCACGACCTTCTCGATCGGCATGCTGATCTTCAAGCCGACCGGCGAGCGCATGGGCGCCATGATCGCCGAGCAGGGCGTGACGCCGGCCGCCCTCTCCATCGGCCAGCGCATGATGAACTGGGCGCGCCTCGATTATGCGGTGATGCTGGTGATCATCGCCGACATGGTGCTGAAGCCCACTTTGCACGACGTCGGCATTCTTGCCGGCATGGCGATGGTGGTCGCGCTGGGCGCCGCGCTCGCCTTCGGCGGCAGCCGCCAGATGGTGCCGAGCGCCGCGTGACATTAAGGCGCTCGCCCGAAGGCGCGTTGAGATTCAGGTCAGACCGAGTCGAAAATGGTGATTTCCGAGAACCGGAGCGGAGCGTACTTAAAGTACGTGAGCACCGGAAGCGCAGGAAATCGCCCATTTGCAGGCCGGCCTCACCTGAATATCGACGCGCCTCACATCAGGCCGATAATGCCATCCCATAGCAGCTTGACGGCGACCACCGCGACGGTGGCGTAGGTGAACGGATAGAAGATCTCCGGCCGCATGCGCCGCACCAGCCAAGCGCCGGCGATGGTCGACAGCGGCGCCAGCGGCATCAGCACTGCCGAAGCGGTGAGATTGGTGGTGTCGAACTGGCCGAGCGCGAAATAGGGGATGAGCTTCAGCGCATTGGTGGCGGCAAAGAAGATTGCCGCGGTGCCCGACAGCACTTTCGGATCGAGCCGAATCGGCAGCGCATAGACCTGGAAGGGCGGGCCGCCGACATGGGCGACGAAGCTGGTGAAGCCTGCGACAGTGCCCCAGAAGGCGGCGGCAATGCGGTTCGGTTCCGCCACATGGTCGGCGCCGTGACGGAACTGCAGGTAAATCCAGCGCAGCACGAACACCAGCGCGACGGCCCCGACGATCAGCCGCACCATCTCCTCAGTGACCAAAGCCGCGGTCAGCCAGCCGAGCGCGATGCCGATGACGGCGCCGGGCATCATGTCGACCAGCATCCTGCGGTCGTGGATGCCCCACCAGGCCCACACTGAAACCACGTCCATCAGGCACAGGATCGGCAGCAGGATGGCGGCCGCCTGAACCGGCGGGATGGTCAGAGCCATCAACGGCACGCCGACGAAACCGACAGCGCCGCCGAAGCCGCCTTTCGACAGGCCGACAAGGATTACCGCCGGAATGGCGGCAGCATAGAACCACGGGTCGCTGAGCAGGCCTGACATCGGCAAAGGAAGGTTGGAGAGGGCGGGAATTCAGCCATAGCGCAGAACGGCGCCGCCGGGATAGTCATTTAATGCCGGCGCCGCTATTGCCGGCCCGATATCGACGTGCGCGACGATGCTCGACCGGTCCTCATCCGCCGCATAGCCGACTGTTCAAGCCGCTCCCTTTGCTCTATGCCGCAATGCAACCATCTTCGCCCGGCATAGGCGAAACCGGGATCGAAGGCCAATGAACGAAGCAACTCCTCCCAACCGCTGCCGCATCGTGTTGATCGCGCCGCCGCTCGTGCCGGCGGAGCAAATCTGCGCGGCTTTCGACGGTGGCGACGTCGCCTCGTTGATCCTGCCCGACAACGGCATGGACGATGCCTCCTTCCAGGCCTTCGCCGAAAGGATCGTGCCGATCGCTCAAAGTGCCGGCGTCGCCGTCATAATCGCCGGCGACAGCCGCATCGCCGGGCGCGTCCAGGCCGACGGCATCCATGTCGAAGTTAAGCCCGCGGAACTCGCCGAGACGATCGAGCGCGTGGCCGGCAAGATGATGGTCGGCGCCGGCGGCGCCAAGACGCGCGACGAGGCGCTTGGGCTCGGCGAGGAGCGGCCCGACTATATGTTCTTCGGCCGTTTCGGCTATGACAACAAGCCGGAGCCGCACCACCGCAACCTCGCGCTGGGCGAATGGTGGGCGGAGATGATTTCGATCCCCTGCATCGTCATGGCCGGCTCCGAGCTTGCCTCCGTCGAGACGGTGGCCGCGACCGGCGCCGAGTTCGTGGCGCTGTCCAGCGCCGTCTTTGCCGACGGACGCGACCCGCGCGCCGCGATCGCCGCCGCGAACGCGTTGCTCGATGAAACCGCGCCGCGTTTCGAGGACTGACATGCGCCTGCGTGGCCTTTGCCTGACGGTTCTGGCCGGCTTGTTTGCGCAGGCCGCGACGGGGGCTGAGACCGTCCCGCTGCCGCAGCCGCGGCCGGAGACGAGCGCACCGGACAAGAGCGCATCCGACGCAACCAAGCCGGATACAAGCACGCCAGATGCTGGCACGCCGGATAAGGGCAAACTGGACACGGCCGCGCCGGACGCCGGCGAGCCGGATCCGAACAGGTTCGGCACCGGCGCGCATATCGACAAGCCGATCCAAAACACCTTGCCGCAACCGGCGACCATGACGCCGCCATCGGCCGACGCCGTCAATCCCGACCGCTTCGGCGCCAAGCAGCCGGACGCCGCCTACGGCGCCTTCCAGCGCGGGCTTTACAAGACCGCCTACAACCTCGCCATGGAGCGCGCCAAGAACGGCGATCCGGCGGCCGAGACGCTCGTGGCCGAAATCCTGTCGCGCGGGCTGGGTGTGCCGCTCAATCCAGCCGAGGCCGCGAAATGGTATGCGCTGGCCGCCGAACAGGGCGTGCCGGAGGCTCAGTTCCAATACGCGCTGGCGCTGCTGGACGGCCGTTACGTGAAGAAGGACGAAAAGGCCGCTTTCGCGCTGATGCAGGCCGCGGCCGAGGCCGGCAACCGGCTTGCCCAGTTCAACTTCGCCCAGTTGCTCGTCCAGCAAGATCCTGGCGACGACGGCCTTGTGAAGGCCGCCGCCTATTACGAACGCGCCGCCGCCACCGGACTTGCCGATGCGCAATATGCGCTGGCGCAGCTCTACGCCAATGGCGTCGGTGGCAAGCCGCATGACGACGCCCAGGCGCGTCTTCTCCTGGCACAGGCCGCAAGGCAGAACTACGATACCGCGCAGATCGACCTCGCCGCCTGGATGATCGAGGGGCGCGGCGGCGGGCGCGACCTGAAATCGGGCTTTGCCTGGATGAAACGGGCGGCGCAAGGCGGCAACGTCGCCGCCCAGAACCGTCTCGCCAAGCTCTATATGGGCGGCATCGGCACCGACCCGGACCTGATCCTTGCCGGCGCCTGGTACATCGTCGCCCGCCGCGCCGGGCTGATCGACCCGCAGATGGACGATTTCCTGCAGGGCCTTGACGACGAACAGACCAAACAGGCGCTGCAGAAGGCAAATCGCCTGCCTTGACGCATGGCGTCACGGACAGCATGTCCGGACCGCCTTGGGCTCCCTCCCTTGCTACTACGTGCAATTTGTGGTCTTGGAGGCGCCAAAGCGCGAGCCGCGCCAGAAAAATCTCATTCCGGATCAGTTCATCATGGCCAAGATCAGTGGCAACGAAATCCGTCCCGGCTATGTCATCGAGCATGATGGCGGGCTTTGGGTGGCGGTCAAGACCAACACCGTCAAGCCGGGCAAAGGCGGCGCCTACAATCAGGTCGAGCTGAAGAACCTGATCAACGGCACCAAGCTCAACGAGCGCTTCCGCTCGGCCGAGACCGTCGAGCAGATCCGGCTCGACCTGAAGGATTTTTCGTTCCTCTACGAGCAGGGCGACGCGCTGGTCTTCATGGATACCGAAAGCTACGAGCAGCTTGAGCTGGCGAAAGACTTCGTCGGCGAGCGCGCCGCCTTCCTGCAGGACGGCATGATGGTGACGGTGCAGCTTTACGAGGAGCGCCCAATCGGCATTTCGCTGCCCGACCAGGTGACGCTGGCCATCACGGAGGCCGACCCGGTGGTGCGGGGCCAGACGGCCGCCTCCTCCTACAAGCCGGCGGTGCTGGAGAACGGCATCCGCGTGCTGGTGCCGCCCTTCATCTCGGCCGGCGAGCGCATCATCGTCGACACCAACGAAATCACCTACGTGCGCCGCGCGGATTAACGGCAAGAAAGCAGGAAGAAAAAATGGCGCGTTCCGCTCTCCTCAACGTCATGGTCCAGGCTGCGATGAAGGCCGGCCGCTCGTTGTCGCGCGACTTCGGCGAGGTGCAGAACCTGCAGGTCTCGATGAAGGGACCGGGCGACTATGTCAGCCAGGCCGACCGCAAGGCCGAAGAGATCGTCTTCGCCGAGCTTTCCAAGGCGCGGCCGGGCTACGCCTTCCTGATGGAGGAGCGCGGCGCCGTCGAAGGCGAGGACGCTCAGCACCGCTGGCTCGTCGATCCGCTCGACGGCACCACCAACTTCCTGCACGGCATTCCGCTCTTCTCGGTGTCGATCGCGCTCGAGCGCCAGGGCCAGATCGTCGCCGGTGTCGTCTACAATCCGGCGATGGACGAGCTCTACACGGCCGAGCGCGGCGGCGGCGCCTTCATGAACGACCGGCGGTTGCGTGTTGCCGGCCGCTCCAAGCTGACCGACGCGGTGATCGGCTGCGGCGTGCCGCATCTCGGCCGCGGCCAGCACGGCAATTTCCTGATCGAGCTGCGCAACGTCATGGCCGAAGTCTCCGGCGTCCGCCGCCTGGGCTCGGCGGCGCTCGACCTTGCCTATGTTGCGGCCGGACGCATGGATGGTTTCTGGGAGACCGGCCTGTCGTCCTGGGACGTCGCCGCAGGCATCCTTCTGGTGCGCGAAGCCGGCGGCTTCGTCTCCGACATGGATGGCGGACAAGGCATGCTGGACAGCGGCGAGGTCGTCGCCGGCAACGAGCTCATCCAGCGCGCGTTGCTGAAAACCGTGAAGAAGCCATTGGCTGCTCGCTGACTAATGCATGTCGCCCAGAAGTGTGCAGCGGTTCTGGGACAACGACATGCATCAAAACAAAAACTTAAAGCGCGTCGCCTCAATCCGGTCCAGCGCGACGGGCTTTAAGGCGTTCTTTGCGTCGAAAGGACGCGCGGCTTTGGTCGCAAAACCGCAACCGAAGCTTGAAATACTGGTCCGCGACTGCCCAGATTAGGCGTTGCAGGATCATTCATGAACGACGCGCATCCAGATACAAAGCTTGAGATCCCCTTTGTCGGGCGCTGGCACTATTCGCGCGCCGAAATGATCGCCGACGGCATCGTTCACGCGGTGGGCATCGTGCTGGCGATCGCCGCCGGCTCGACTTTCCTGGCCTTGGCCGCCTTCCACTCCGGCCCGGGCGAATATGTCGCCGCGGTGTTCTACGTGGTGTCGCTGCTCACCGTGCTCTCGGTTTCGCTGGCCTATAATCTGTGGCCGGTCTCATGGCCGGCGAAATGGATCCTGCGCCGCTTCGACCATGCCGCGATCTATCTCCTGATCGCCGCCACCTACACGCCCTTCCTCGCCCAGCTCGACAACTCGCCGCTGGCGCTGCCCATGATCGTCATCGTGTGGAGCGCCGCAGCGGCCGGCATCGCCATCAAGATGTTCCTGCCCGGCCGCTACGACCGGCTGGCGATCGTCTTCTATCTCGCCATCGGCTGGAGCGGCGTCGTGCTGGCCGGACCGCTGGTCGCGACGCTGCCGACGACCTCGGTCGCGCTGCTCGTCGCCGGCGGCATCGTCTATTCCTGCGGCGTCGTCTTCTTCGCCTGGAAGGGCCTGCGCTTTCACAATGCCGTCTGGCATGGGTTCGTCGTCGCCGGCGCCGGCCTCCATCTGGCCGCCATGGTTGACTGCCTCGTCGTTAACCGGTTCTAGGCCTGTGGCGCGGGCCTATCGGCCATATTGCCAAGCGCCATTCAATTTGGTCACAATTCCGTTTAGAGTCGCGGCAATTCTGCGGCGGTGGCATCGGAAACGGGGCACGGATGGCTTTTCTCAGATCCTTCGGCAGGCGATCGGACGTCCTGGTCTATGATCCGCACAAGCTTTCGAGCCCGCAGGTCTTCCTGCTCACCATGGTGATCTTCCTGATCATCGTCGCTTTCATCGCCGCCATCCTCACCCGCCAGATCTCGACCGCCTTCTCCAGCAATCCGGGGCTCAACGGATTGATCGTCGGCGTGCTGGCGGTCGGCATCCTGCTTGCCTTCGCCCAGGTCGGGCGGCTGTTTCGCGAGGTGCGCTGGGTCAATTCCTTCCGCGCCGGCTCCGAAACCACCGAGCCGGTGCTTTTGGCGCCGATGAAGGCGATGATCGGTCGCTCGTCAACGATCGCGTTTTCGACCTCGTCGATGCGCACGATGCTGGATTCCATCGCCACCCGGCTCGACGAGAGCCGCGACACCTCGCGCTATCTGGTCGGCCTGCTTGTGTTCCTCGGCCTGCTCGGCACCTTCTGGGGCCTGCTCAACACCATCGCCTCGATCCGCGAGACGATCGAAGCGCTGGACCCGGGCACCGGCGATGCCGCCGCCGTGCTCGACGCGCTCAAGCAAGGCCTGTCGGCGCCGCTCGCCGGCATGGGCACCGCGTTCTCGTCCTCGCTGTTCGGCCTTTCCGGCTCGCTGGTGCTCGGCTTCCTCGACCTGCAGGCCGGCCGCGCCCAGACCCGCTTCTACACCGAGCTTGAGAACTGGCTGTCTTCGGTCACCGATCTGTCGTCGGACATAGTTGTGTCCGAGACGTCGAAAGCAGCCGAGTCCTCCGAGGACATCCGGCTCTTGTCGGAGCGGCTGCGCAGCCTGCAGGAGAATGGCGGCGGCTCCAATCCGCGCGTCGCCACCGCCATGGCCAATCTTGCCGACGGCATCTCGGGGCTGGTGAAGAACATGCGCTCCGAGCAGCAGATCATGCGCGACTGGGTCGAAGCCCAGTCCGACGAGCAGAAGGCCATGCGCAACACGCTGGAAAAGATCGCCGACGCGCTGAAGAAGCAAGGGGTCCACTGACGTGGCGCTGGCAAGACGGCGCGCCGACCGCCGCATCGACTATTGGCCGGGTTTCGTCGACGCTTTGTCGACGCTGCTGCTGGCGATCATGTTCCTGCTTACCGTCTTCGTGCTGGCGCAGTTCCTGCTCAGCCGCGAGATCTCCGGCAAGGACGCGGTGCTGAACCGCCTCAACTCGCAGATCAACGAGCTGACCCAGTTGCTCGCCCTGGAACGCACGAACAGCCAGGACAAGGAGGATTCGCTCGCCAACCTGCAGGCGTCGCTGTCGGCGGCGCAAGCCGAAAAGAGCCGCCTCGAACAACTGCTGGCGCAGGGCGCCGGCGCCGGCGACGCGGCCAACAAACGAGCGGACCAGCTTTCGGGCGAGCTCAGCAACCAGCGCCAGATCAGCCAGCAGGCGCTGAGCCAGGTCGAGATCCTCAACCAGCAGATCGCGGCGCTGCGCAAGCAGATCGGCGCGCTGGAAGACGCGCTCAACGTCTCCGAGCAGCGCGACCGCGACTCCAACACCAAGATCGCCGATCTCGGCCGCCGCCTGAACGTCGCGCTGGCGCAACGCGTGCAGGAGCTCAACCGCTACCGTTCCGACTTCTTCGGCCGGCTGCGCGAGATCCTCGCCGACCGCGAGAACATCCGTATCGTCGGCGACCGCTTCGTCTTCCAGTCGGAGGTGCTGTTCCCGACCGGCTCCGACGTGATCAACGACGCCGGCAAGGTCGAGATGAAGAAGCTCGCCGACGCCATCATCGAATTGCAGAAGGAAATCCCGCCCGAGATCAGCTGGGTGCTGCGCGTCGACGGCCATACCGACAACAAGCCGCTGTCCGGCACCGGCCGCTATCGCGACAATTGGGAGCTGTCGACCGCCCGCGCCACCTCGGTGGTGAAGTTCCTGATCGAGAACGGCGTGCCGGCCAACCGGCTGGTGGCCGCCGGCTTCGGCGAGTTCCAGCCGCTAGATCCCGCCGACACCGACGAGGCGCGCAGCAAGAACCGCCGCATTGAACTGAAGCTCACCGAACGGTGAGCTATTATCACGCCAAGTCACAGGAAGTTGTTCGTCGGCTGAATACTTAGATTGCCAAGTCGCCGCGACAAGCGCCGAAAACATTATCTTTTTTTAATTACACATCGCAAATCGACGCACCTAACTTGCCGCAGGGCCGGGGTCCGCCGGCGATGCCTCGCATCGCGACGCGACGGAACCGGACGGCCCGTAAGGTCGGAAGACGAAGCGGCGCGGCCGCTCTCTTCCTGGTAGGAGGATGCGCCGCCATGCGCGTTTCAACATCTCTCAAGACTGCAACCCTCGCTGCGGTTCTGATCGCGGCTCCGCTCGCCGGCGCCTATGCGGCCGGACATCACAGGGGCGGCGCCCTGGACACACCCGATCCGACCGTTATGACCGGACCACGCGTGACGAGCCTGATCGAGCAGATCCAGGGCGTGAACCAGGGCATCACCGACGCCCGCGAAATGAACAGCATCTCGGCCTCGGAAGCGCAGCACTTGCATATGCGCGCCGCGCATATCAGCCAGGCCGCGGAACATGTCGCGGCTTCGGATCACGGCAGGATACCGTCCGCGCAATATCATGAGCTGCTGCGCAGGCTCGACAATGTCGACCAGAGACTGATGAACGACACCGGCAGCAGCTTCATGATGGGCGACGGTTCCGACGGCGGGAATTACCCGAACGGCTAGAGCATTTGCTCCGATCGCAGAGCAAGGGACGACCTGGCGCCCGCGGGACCTGGCCCCGAGGGCGCCCTTTTTCGATCGCGCCCTGCTTCGATTACAGGCCGAGCCAAAGCGCGATGATGGCGAGCGCCGCCGGCGCTGTCTGGATGAACAGGATCTTGCGGCTGACGGTCGCCGCGCCGTAGAGGCCGGCGATGGCGACGCAGAGCAGGAAGAACATCTTGATCTGGAGCCCGCCGGCGCCGAGATAGAGACCCCAGATCAGGCCCGCGGCGAGAAAGCCGTTATAGAGTCCCTGATTTGCGGCAAGCACCTTCGAGGCGCTGGCGAATTCCGGCGTCAGCTTGAACGCCTTGCGGCCGCGCGGCGTGTCCCACAGCACCATCTCCAGATAGACGATATGCAGCGGATCAGCGCCACCAGCCCGACCAGGATATCGCCGACCATTGTCCCTTTCGTCCTTCGGACAAGCATTGACCACACGTCGACGCCGCCGCGCAAGATAGGCTGACCCTGCCTCGCCAACCAGGGTTGCCAAGCTTCGCGCCTTGGTATCTTTTCGCGCCAGCCCCTTTGCAGCCGGAACCAGCCATGTCCTTCCAGAAACTCGACCAACTCGGCCACAAGCTCGAAGCGCTGGAGCACGCCTTAGCCATTCTCGGCGCTGACGAAGCGACGCACATGGCGGTCGGCGGCGGCGAGAAGCGCGCCGAGGCGATGTCCTCGCTTGCCGGCATGCTGCACCGCCAGGCCACAGCGCCCGAGATCGGCGACTGGATTTCGGCGGCCGAAGCCGAGCCGCTCGGCGAAGAGCAGCAGGCGGCGGTGCGGGAACTGCGCCGCCAATACACCAATCTCACTTGTCTGCCGGTCGAATTCGTCGAGCGCCAGACGGTGGCGCGCATGCGTTCCGAGCAGCTCTGGCGCGACCTGCGCGCCAAGAACGACTGGGCGGGCTTCCTGCCGGCGCTGGAAGGCGTCGTGACCCTGGTGCGCGAGGAAGCGGCGCTGCGCGCCGACGCCCTCGGCCTCGCCCCCTATGACGCGCTGATGGAACAGTACGATCCCGGCAACCGCGCCGCCGACATCACGCCGGTGTTGGCCGAGCTGAAGGCCTTCCTGCGCGACTTCCTGCCGCATGCGCTGGCCGTGCAGGATGCCCGGCTGGCAAAGCATCCGCGAAAGCCGCTTTCCGGCAGCTATGCCGTCGAGCGCCAGCGCGAGCTTGGCCTTGCCATGATGGCTGCCGTCGGCTTCGACCTCACCCACGGCTCGCTCTCGGTATCGCATCATCCCTTCTGCGGCGGCGTGCCGACCGACGTGCGCATCACCACCCGCTACAAGACCTCCGACTTCCTGTCGGCGCTGATGGGCGTGCTGCACGAGACTGGCCACGCCCTCTACGAGCAGAACCTGCCGAAAGCCTGGTCGCATTGGCCGCTCGGCAAGGCGCGCGGCATGGCCGTGCATGAGAGCCAGAGCCTGTTTGTCGAAAAGCAGATCGGCCGCAACCCGGCCTTCTGGCGCTGGGCGCTGCCGGTGGTCGAGAAATATCTCGGCGAAGCCTGGTCGATCGACGACATCCTGCCGCATGTCCACCATGTCGAGCGCGGCCTGATCCGCGTCGACGCCGACGAAGTCACCTATCCGCTGCATGTCATCCTGCGCTACGAACTCGAACAGGAGCTCGTGTCCGGCCACCTGGAGGTCGCCGACCTGCCCCAGGCCTGGGATGCCAAGATGCGCGATTATCTCGGGCTCTCGACCATCGATAATCCGGCTGACGGCCCGATGCAGGACGTGCATTGGCCGGGTGCCGCCTTCGGCTATTTCCCCTCCTATACGCTGGGCGCCATGATGGCCGCGCAGCAATGGGCGGCTCTGACAAGGGAGCATCCGTCCGCCGACCAGGATCTCACCAAGGGCGATTTCACCGCCATCAACGAGTGGCGTCGCGCAAAGATCTGGTCGCAGGGCTCGCGCTGGTCGACGCCGGACCTGCTCGAACGCGCCACCGGCGAGAAGCTCAACGCTGCTTACTTCACCGAGCACTTGAGCAGGCGCTACGGCAACTGACCCGCGGGTCGAAACCAGCTGAGTGCGGCGTGCTTACTCCGCCGCGCCCTTGAAGGCGTTGGCTCCCGTCTCGAACTGCAGCTTGGCGAGCCGCGTGTAGATGCCGCCCTTGGCGACCAGGCTCTGATGCGTGCCTTCCTCGACGATGCGCCCGCCGTCCATGACCAGGATGCGGTCGGCCTTGAGCACTGTCGCCAGCCGGTGCGCGATGACGATGGTGGTGCGGCCGCGCATCAGCCGCTCGAGCGCCTTTTGCACTAGCGTCTCGCTCTCGGCATCGAGCGCCGAGGTCGCTTCGTCGAGCAGGAGGATCGGCGCATCGCGCAGGATGGCGCGGGCGATAGCGATGCGCTGGCGCTGCCCGCCGGACAGCGTCACGCCGCGCTCGCCGACCTGGCTGTCATAGCCCTTGTCGAGCCTGGCGATGAATTCATCGGCAAGGGCCGCCTTGGCCGCGGCCTCGATCTCGGCGTCGCTGGCGCCCTGCCTACCGAAGCCGATATTGTCGGCAGCACTTGCCGCGAAGATGGTGACGTCCTGCGGCACGATCGCGATGCGTTGGCGGATGGCGGCCGGATCGGCCTCGCGCACATTGACGCCGTCGATAACGACGCGGCCGCTCTCGGGGTCGTAGAAGCGCAGGATCAGCGAGAAGACGGTGCTTTTTCCCGCGCCCGAAGGCCCGACGATCGCCACCGTCTCGCCTGGCTTCACCTGGAAGCTCAGGCCATGCACGGCTGCGCGGTCCGGCCGCGCCGGATAGGAGAAGGAGACGTCGTCGAAGCTGATCGCGCCCTTGGCCGTGGCCGGCAACGGAATGGGATTGGCGGGCCGCTGGATCGTCGGCGTCTCGGCCAGGATCTCGGTCAGTCGCTCGGCGGCGCCAGCCGCCTGCGACAGCTCGCTCCACACCTCCGACAGCGCGCCGAGCGCGCCGGCGGCGAACACCGAATAGAGCAGGAACTGGCCGAGCGTGCCCGGCGACAGCGTGCCGGCAAGCACGTCGCGCGAGCCGAACCACAGCACCGCGACCACCGAGGAGAAGATCATGAAGATGGCGAAGAAGGTGAGGAATGAGCGCGCGAACACCGATGCGCGCGCCGCCTCGAAGGCGGCGTCGACAGCGTCCGCAAAGCGGCCGGTGACGAGCTTTTCGTTGGTGAAAGCCTGCAGCGTGCGCACCGCGCCGATCTGCTCACTGGCATAGGCGGTGGCTTCAGCGAGCGTGTCCTGCGCTTGCCGGGACTTGCGCCGCACCGAGCGGCCGAAGGCAACCAGCGGCAGCACGATCACCGGAATGGCTGCAATGACCAGGCCGGAAAGTTTCGGGCTCGTGACCACCATCATCGCCACCGCGCCGAGGCCGAGAATGACATTGCGCAACGCGACCGAGGCGGTTGCGCCGACTGCCGACTTCACCTGCGTGGTGTCGGCGGCAAGCCGCGACACGATCTCTCCCGAATGCGCGCGATCGAAGAAGGCGGGCGACAGTGTCGTGACATGGGAGAAAACGTCGCGGCGGATGTCGGCGACGACCCGCTCGCCGAGCGTAATGACGAAATAGTAGCGGCTGGCCGAGGCGGCCGCGAGCAAAGCCGCCATCAGAACCAGTGCCGCGAAATACTCCGCGATGAAGGTGGAACCGGAAGCCTGGAAGCCGTGGTCGATCATGCGCCGCACGGCCATCGGCAGAGCGAGCGTCGTCACCGCCGCCACGATCAGCGAGATGATGGCGCCTACTACCAGCTTCCGGTAGCGGGTAACGTAGGGAAAGAGGCTGCGGAGCGGCCGGACCGAGCGTCTGCGCTCGCTTGCGCTGCCACCGATTTCCGCCATGAGCGTTTCCTCTGGCCGCTTGGCGGGACCGCGCTTCAATATGCGCCCGCCGCGGCCTTGTGATTCAATTCCGGCTGATGTATAGGCTCGCCGACCGTTTTAGAAGCCGTGGCTTTTCATTAGCTGCGGCTTCGAGTTTTAAAAAGGGGCGCATCGACGCAGGCCTTCAGGCCCGTTGCCAGCGCCGGCAGCCAGGAAACACGACAATGAAGGCCGATATCCATCCCGACTACCACACCATCAAGGTCGTCATGACCGATGGCACCGAATACCAGACCCGTTCGACCTGGGGCAAGGAAGGCGATACGATGAACCTCGACATCGACCCGACCACGCACCCGGCCTGGACCGGCGGCCAGCAGACCCTGCTCGACCGCGGCGGCCGCCTGTCGAAATTCAAGAAGCGTTTTGAAGGTTTCGGCCTCTAAGCCGCATACATCGGCAGATTTCGAGAAACCCGCCTTCGAGGCGGGTTTTTTGTTGCCAGTTTCGTCCTTCTCCCCGTTCTACGGGGAAGGGGTGCCCGAAGGGCGAATGAGGGGCAGCGCCGGCGCTTGAAAGTTCAAGGTTCCTCGCCCCACGAAGTGGGGAGAGGTGGCTCGGCGAAGCCGAGACGGAGAGGGGAGCGCCCTACGAGGCCCCCGCTCCGTCCGCTTCGCGGACACCTCGCCCCCGCCCCCTGGCGGGGGCGAGGAACCCAAGCCTTGCGACGCTGCGGATATCGTTCCTACCCGCCCACCAATTCCCTCAGCGCCATTCGCTTGTAGGCCTCAACCAGCCTGTCGCCCTCCTCCCGATCGACCGAGATCGCCAGCCGCACCGCGGCCTCGCCCATCTGCCAGACGAGAAACGCGGCCGTCTCTAATTCGATCGGATCGGCATCGGGGCGAATCCGCTTCAGCACCGCGAGCAGGAAATCGGCATTGGCGCGACTGTCGGCGAGCTCCAGTTCGCGCAGCGCCTTGTCGGCTTGCGTGCCCGACCAGATGTCGCGCATCACCGGCTCGGCCAGGAACAGCCGGTAATAGATATCGACCAGCTCCGAAAACGACCTGCACAGGCCTTCAGCATCGCTGACATCCTTCAGCGCCGCGGAAATACAGGCCTGGCTTTCGGCCGTGTAGCGCTCGGCCAGCGCCCAGACCATCGCTCGCTTGTCCGGGAAGAACTGGTAGAGCGAGCCGATCGACACCCCCGCCCGTTCCGCCACCTCGCCCATGCGCATCGCATCGCTGCCTTGCTCGGCAATCAAGGCCGAGGCGGCGGCAAGCATGCGCTCGACCCGCTCGCGGCTGCGCTGCTGGCTCGGCGACCGGCGCGGCGCAGCAATGTCCGCCTGGTTTGGCCTCGCGGCGGTTTTCTCATCCATGGCTCTCTCCTTGGGCGATTTCTCGGAAACCGGCTTGACTCACAAAATACGAGGGTTTATCACGTTTTGCAAATGTGAGGATTACTCGCATTTAGGAATCGAGCAGAACCCGGCATCTGGAGCAACTGAGATGATGAAACTTCTTCCTACCCTTACCTTTGTCGCCGCGATCGGCTCCGGCGTCGTCGGCGGCGTCTTCTTTGCCTTCTCGAATTTCGTCATGGCAGCACTTGCCCGGCTGCCCGTCCCAAGCGGCATCGCGGCGATGAATTCGATCAACGTCACGGTGATCACGCCGACCTTCATGACGGCGCTGTTCGGCACCGGCCTCATCTGCCTCGTGCTGATTGCCGGCGTCTTCTTCGGCTGGAGCCAGTCCGGCTCGTACTGGTTGCTTGCCGGTGCCGTGATCTATTTCGTCGGCAATCCGATCGTGACCATGGTCTTCAACGTGCCGCTCAATGACGCCTTAGCCGCCGTCGATCCTGCCAGCGCCAACGGCGCCGCCGTGTGGGCAAACCACCTGAGCGAGTGGGTGATGTGGAATCACGTCCGCACCGTCACCGCGATAGTCGCGATGGCTTGCTTCATCATGGCATTGATCTGAAAAACGGCAGCCCGCGAATGCAACCCCCGAAGGCTGCGTCCAACTTTCGGGGAGTTCGTCAGGCGGGGTCTTTTTTGCGATCCTTGCGATCGGCGTGGCCGAGGTCGCGGTCGGGATCGATGACATCGCGAACCAGCTGCTTGAGCCTTGCCGCGTCCGGAAAACCGCCGTCGCGCTTGCGCTCCCAGATAAGCACGTCGTTGCAGGAAATGGTGAAGATGCCGCCGGTGCCCGGCACCAGCGTCACTTCGCCGAGATCCGTGCCGAAGGTCGAGAGCAGCTCCTGCGCCATCCAGCCGGCCCGCAACAACCACTGGCACTGCGTGCAATAGGTGATGCGGATGATGGGCAGCGGCTTCTCGCTCATATCGTATCGCGTGGCCGGTCAGGCCGCGCTGAGCTTGGCCATCGTCTCGTCGTCGACCTCGAAATTGGCGTAGACGCTCTGCACGTCGTCATCGTCCTCGAGGGTGGCGACCAGCTTCATCAGCGACTGCGCCCGTTCTTCGTCGACCGGGACGTTGTTCTGCGGCTGCCAGATCGGCTTCACCGATTCCGCCTCGCCGAGCGCGGCCTCGAGCGACTTCGAAACGTCGCCGAGATTCTCGAAGGCGCAATAGATGGTGTGGCCTTCCTCGTCCGATTCCACGTCGTCGGCGCCGGCCTCGATCGCTGCTTCCATCACCTTGTCGGCGCTGCCGGCCGAGGCCGGATAATAGATCTCGCCGACACGGTTCCACATGAACGACACCGAGCCGGTTTCGCCGAGCGCCCCGCCGGCCTTGGTGAAGGCGGCGCGCACATTGGAGGCCGAGCGGTTGCGGTTGTCGGTCAGCACTTCCACGATCAGCGCCACGCCGCCGGGGCCGTAGCCCTCATAGCGCACGGCCTCGTAATTTTCGGCGTCGCCTGCGGAAGCCTTGTTGATGGCGCGCTGGATGTTGTCCTTCGGCATCGACACCGCCTTGGCGTTCTGCACGGCAAGCCGCAGCCTCGGGTTCATCGCCGGGTCCGGCGTGCCGGTCTTGGCGGCGACGGTTATTTCGCGCGCCAGCTTGGAAAACATTTTCGACCGGACCGCGTCCTGGCGGCCCTTGCGGTGCATGATGTTCTTAAACTGCGAATGGCCAGCCATGGCACCCCTGTCGTGTTCGGCTAGAGCATTTCGGAGCGAGGTGTCGTCACCGCGTCTTCGGCAAAATGCTCGAATTCAATCTTTTAGAACGCTCCAAGCATGCCTGCGAAGGCGCGCGGCGCTCTTTGTCGGAATGGCCGGCTTATAGATAAATCGGCTCAATTCGTCCAGACGCGCCATCACGCCAAGGCCGAAGAGAGCCGTTCACCCCTCCAGATCGGACTTCAGCCGATCGAGAATGCTGATGGCGTGGCCGGCATACTGGCTGATCCAGCGGTCGTGGATCTGCTGGATCGGCAGCGCATTGAGATGATTCCAGCGTTCGCGCCCCTCACGCTTCGCCACCACCAGATCGGCCTCCTCCAGCACTTTCAGGTGCATCATCACCGTGCAGCGGTCCATGTCCGGGAACGCCTCGCACAGCGCGCCGGTGGTCTGCGGCTGATCCTTCAGGCGATCCAGCAATTCGCGCCGGCGCGCATGCGCCAAGGCCTTGAAAACATGGTCGTCGGAGGTTTGGCTTGACATGTTATATTTCTATAACATATCGTTTCAAGCAGCAAGGAAGGAGCTGTGGATATGTCCCTTGGTTTCAGGATTTCCGGACGCATCGGCAAACCGATCGGCGAGGTCTTCGATGCCGTCGTGAACCCGACAAAGCTCAGCGGCTATTTCACCACCATCGGCGGCGCTTCGGCGCCGCTTGTGTCGGGCACCACCGTCACCTGGTGGAAGTCTGTACCGGTCGAAGTCGACGAGGTGACGAAGGATGAGCGCATCGTGCTGCGCTGGGACGCGACAGACGCCGACGGCAAGCCCGCCTACAAGACCCGTATCGAAATGAATTTCGAGCCGCTGGAAGACGGCGGCACTTTCGTCACCATCGCCGAGTCCGGCTGGCATGAAGGCGAGGCCGGCCTGAAGAAATCCTACCTCAATTGCGAGGGCTGGTCGCAGATGCTGGCCTGCATGAAGGCCTATCTCGAATACGGCATCAATCTGCGCGACGGCTACTATCGCAGCGAGCTGCGCGGCGAGCCGGCCAACGAGACCAACATCTGAGCCCGACATTCAGGTCCGGATATCCGGCAGGAGGAGGTCGCCCGATGACAAAAGCAACGCCATTCCTGATGTTCGAGGGAAAGGCCGAGGAGGCCGTGACCCTCTATTGCGAGACCATTTCCGAGAGCCGTGTGCTCGACATCACGCGCTATGGCTCGGGCGAGGACGGGGTGGAAGGAACGCTCAAACTGGCGCGCGCTTTGATCGGCGGCGTCGAGGTCAGGATCTACAACAGCCCTGTCCGCCACGCCTTCACCTTCACGCCGTCCTTTTCCTTCTTTGTCGACTGCTCCTCGGAAGAAGAGCTGGAGCGGATCGTCGGCGTTCTCTCCGAGGGCGGCGGCTTCCTGATGCCGACCGGCAATTACGGCTTCAGCCAGCGTTTCGCCTGGCTCAACGACCGCTTCGGCGTCTCCTGGCAGATCAACTTGCCGTAACGGCATCCAACGCAATCAAGAGGATCGGCAATGGACACCGAGATCACCGGCGGCATCAACATCGCCATGAAGGTGCCCTCGCATCAATACGAGGCAACGATCGCCTTCTATCGCGACGTCATCGGCCTGAAGCCGTTCACCGCCAAGGCGCCGGCGGTCGGCTTCGAGCTCGGTCCCAATCGCCTCTGGATCGACGAGGCGCCGATGATGAGCCAGGCTGAAATCTGGCTGGAGCTTTTCACGCCGGACTTCAAGAGCGCGGCCTCCCATCTCGCAAAGGCGGGTGTCGTGCGCTGCGACGCAATAGAGCCTTTGGGTGAGGGCTTTCGTGGCGGCTGGATCACCAACCCCGCCAACATCATTCACCTCGTGCGGGAACCAGATGCTTGGTGAAACCCGTTAGGAAAGGACAGCCGTATGGAGTTCAGAGAACCTCCCATCGCCGAAACCGCCATGCTGATCCGTCGGCAGGTCGCTGAGGTATTCGAAGCGATCGTCGATCCGGCGCTCACCACGAAATTCTGGTTTACCCATTCCAGCGGTCGCCTGGATGAGGGCAAGCCGGTCGAATGGGAATGGCGCATGTATGGCGTCTCGACCAAGGTCGAGGTGAGCGAGATCGTCCCCAACGAGAAGATCGTCATGCAGTGGAGCGATCCGCCGACCACCGTCGTCTGGACATTCACCGAAATGCCGGATGAAGCGACCTTCCTCGAAATCCGCAATTTCGGCTTCGCCGGCCCCGGCGACGAGCAGGTGAAAAAGGCTGTCGAATCCACCGGCGGCTTCTCGCTGGTGCTTGCCGGCGCCAAGGCCTGGCTGGAACAGGGCCTGACGCTCGGCCTGATCGGCGACCGTCACCCGAAGAGTGTTTCGGCCTAGCGGCCCGCCGGCGTGGTGGCGAGCCTCAGTGCCCCTCGCCCGACCTCTGCCTCTTACGCCGCCGCGCCAGCATGTTGAGGCCTTCTACCAGCGCGGAAAAACCCATGGCGGCGTAGATGTAGCCCTTGGGCACGTGATAGCCCATGCCGTCGGCGATCAGCGTCATGCCGATCATCAAAAGGAAGCCAAGCGCCAGCATGACGATAGAGGGGTTCCTGGCGATGAAATTGGCAAGCGGCGTCGCCGCCAGCATCATCACGCTCACCGCCACGATGACCGCAATATACATGATGGCGATCTCGTCGGTCATGCCGACGGCAGTGATGATGGAATCGATCGAGAAGACGAGGTCGAGCAGGAGGATCTGGAAGATCGCGCCGGCAAGGCTCATCTGCAGCGTGCCGCCGACCATCGTGTCCTGATGGTCCTGCAGGTCGACCGTGTGATGGATTTCCTTGGTCGCCTTCCAGACCAGGAACAGGCCGCCGGCGATCAGGATCAGGTCGCGCCACGAAAAGCCGTGGCCGAAGGCGGTGAACACCGGCGTCGTCAATTGCACGATGATCGAGATCGTGGCGAGCAGGATCAGGCGCATGATCAGCGCCGCCGAAATGCCCAGCCGGCGGGCGCGGGCGCGCTGCGCCTCCGGCAGCTTGTTGGTCAGGATCGAGATGAAGATCAGATTGTCGATGCCGAGCACAATCTCGAGCACCACCAGGGTCAAAAGCGCGACCCATGCGGTCGGATCGGAAACAAAATGAAAGTGCGGCGCCAGAAATTCGACAAGCTGCATGAAGGTCGTCCCCTCTACGATCTAGAGCAGTTTTCGCGGGTTTCGTCGCCAGTTAGGTATTGATCTCGCTTATATCAATGTCACGACCAGAAGGACGGCGCCGTTTCTTCCAGCCGAGGCCCGCGACGAAACGGCGCGATTTTTTCGGCAAGCCCGGTGCGGTCGGAAATATCGACGCCGACCCCGCAGAGCGTCGCGGGCCCTGATGAGGCCTCGAAACGGCCTTTCGGCACCTTGGAAAGGAAACGGTTGAGCGGCTCTTCCTTATCCATGCCGAGCGAGGAATCATAATCGCCGCACATGCCGGCGTCTGAAATATAGGCGGTGCCGCCATTGAGGATCTGATGGTCGGCGGTCGGCTGATGTGTATGCGTGCCGACCACCAGGCTGGCGCGACCATCAACGAAATGCGCGAAGCACATCTTCTCCGAGGTCGCCTCGGCGTGGAAATCGATGATGGCCGCATCGGCCTGCTCGCCGAGCGGGCAGGCGGCAAGCTCACGCTCGCCGGCCTGGAAAGGGTCGTCGAGCTCGGGATGCATGAAGACGCGGCCCATGATGTTGGCGACCAGCACGCGCGCGCCATTGCGGGCGATGTAGACGCCCGAGCCGCGGCCCGGCGTGCCCCTGGGAAAATTGGAGGGACGCAGAAAACGCTCCTCACGCGGCGCGAAGATCAGCGCATCGCGCTGATCCCAGACATGGTTGCCGGTGGTGACAACATCCGCGCCGGCCGCGAGCGTCTCGCGAAAGATCTCTTCGGTGATGCCGAAGCCGCCGGCCGCGTTCTCGCCATTGACGATAACGAAGTCCAGCTTGAAGTCGGAAATCAGTCCCGGCAGCTGTTCCCAGACTGCCGTGCGCCCTGTTTTGCCAACCATGTCGCCGAGGAAGAGAAGTCTCATACGATCCCGAGCCGAAGTCTGCCAAGCTGCATGACTTCCGCGAAGACCATCAGCCTCGCCGACTATCTATAATTGGGGCGCGAAGCGGCGCAACCCGCTCTCGGTCAGTATTTCCGGAATGATCACGTCATGGTTCTCATCCGGCACCCGCTCGACTTGCTGGCAATCGAAGGCGATGCCAATCAGCCTCGGCGTAATGCCCTTGTCGGCCAACCTGGCAATGGCGCGGTCGTAATAGCCGGCGCCGTAGCCGATACGGTGGCCGCGGCCGTCGAAGGCGGCGAGCGGCACCAGCATGAGCGTCGGGTCGAGCACTTCCGCCTCTTCATGCGGCCCGACCGTGCCGAATCCCATCTCGACCATCGGCGCGCCGCGCACCAGCTCGCGAAAGACGATCGTGGTCTTGTCGAGGATCGCTGGCAGGCAGAGCCTTGCGCCCTTCTCGCGCAGCGCGAACATCAGCGGCCGCACATCGACCTCGGAGCGCATCGGCCAGAAGCCCGAAACGACCCGGCCAGGCTCGAAGTCGATTTCTTCCTTCGCGGTCTCGGCCATTTCGAGCGCGATCTCGACGCGCCAGAACTCGTCGAGCGCATCGCGGCGCGCCAGCGCCTCCTTGCGAAGCTGTTTTTTCAGGTCTTTGGAAGGTGACATGCGCCGACGCTAGAAAAGGTCAGATTTGGATGGAGATTTAGGAGCGACGCTTTCCAGCGCAATTCCAGCAAAGTGCGCCGCAGTTTTCCTGGAATGCGTCAAACAGAGAGAAGACGCTTGTCTCCCCAAAACAGGAGAGCGACGATCCACGCAACCGGTGGAGAGGTCGATCCCGGGTGCCTACAAAGTAGGTGGGCGCCGTGTGAGAAAACCCACGGGTCTTCCCAGGGACAGCTCCCTAAGGATCGATAAGGCCCCGGGGATAAGTTTCTCCTGCCGGGAAGCGCAGACCGCCGGGAGTGAATATAGGCCGATGGTTAGCCCTGCGCCAGAGAAACGGGTCACCATTTGCGCATAATTCGTCTTGCGGACCGTCCCGATGGGAAGCTGTCCGGCAACCGCCCTTGCGCGGCCCGTCAAGCCTCCTTACGGTCCGCCGCACGGACAGGAGAAGAGATGCGTTTCGAAGGCACTGCGGCCTATGTCGCCGACAAGGATCTGATGGTTGCGGTCAATGCCGCGATCGCGCTGGAGCGGCCCTTGCTGGTCAAGGGCGAGCCCGGCACCGGCAAGACCGAGCTTGCCCGCCAGGTGGCTTCGGCGCTCGGGCTGGAGTTCATCGAATGGAACGTCAAATCGACCACCAAGGCGCAACAGGGCCTCTACGAATATGACGCCGTCTCGCGGCTGCGCGACAGCCAGCTCGGCGATGAGCGCTTCAACGACATCGCCAATTATATCAAGCGCGGCAAGCTGTGGGATGCCTTCGCTGCGCAAAAGAAAGTCGTGCTTTTGATCGACGAGATCGACAAGGCCGACATCGAATTCCCCAACGACCTCCTGCAGGAGCTCGACCGGATGGAGTTCTTCGTCTACGAGACGGGCGAGACGATCCGCGCCGAGTTCCGGCCTATCGTCATCATCACCTCGAACAACGAGAAGGAACTGCCGGACGCCTTCCTGCGCCGCTGCTTCTTCCACTATATCCGCTTCCCCGACATCGACACGCTGCACCGGATCGTCGAGGTGCATTACCCCGGAATCAAGCAGAATTTGGTGCGGGCGGCACTGAACCAGTTCTACGAGATCCGCGATGTGCCGGGCCTGAAGAAGAAGCCGTCGACCTCCGAAGCGCTCGACTGGATCCGCCTTTTGGTCGCCGACGACATCGCGCCCGAGGATCTGCGCGCCGATCCCAAGAACATGCTGCCGAAGCTGCACGGCGCGCTGCTCAAGAACGAGCAGGACGTGCACCTGTTCGAGCGCCTGGCCTTCATGGCCAGACGGCAGCAATAGCGCTTTCCCCGTCCGTGGACCGTTGCCGGCAATCGGTCGCTGCCGCAGCTTCGGACCGGAAGCACTGGAGGAGAAAAGATGTCCGAGATCGCCATTCGCCCGTTCGCGCAGTCCGACCACGCCGACTGGCGGCGCTTGTGGACTGCCTACCTCACCTTCTACGAGACCAAGCTGCCGGACGAGGTCTACGACGTCACCTGGAAGCGTTTGTTCACGGCAGGCGAATTCGAGCCGAAAGGTTTCATCGCCACGTTCGACGGCAAAGCGGTTGGGCTGACCCACTACCTCTACCATCGCTCCTGCTGGTCACTGGTCAACAACTGCTACCTGCAGGATCTGTTCGCCGATCCGGAGGTGCGCGGCAAAGGCGTGGGCGCGGCGCTGATCAAAGCGGTGCGGGACGAGGCCGGCAAGATCGGCGTCAAGAATGTCTACTGGATGACGCATGAGACCAACGCCACGGCGCGCCGGCTCTACGACCATGTGGCAAGGCGGACCGGATTCATCGAGTACGATTTGCTATAAGGGACTGATGTTCATCCCCTTCTTCCTAGAACTGAAGGCCGCGCGGGTTCCTGTTTCGCTCAGGGAATATCTGTCGCTGCTGGAGGGACTGGAAGCGGGGCTGGTCGACTATGACGTCGAGGCTTTCTACTACCTCGCGCGCTCGGCCCTGGTGAAGGATGAGCGTCATATCGATCGTTTCGACCAGGTCTTCGCGCATGTCTTCAAGGGTGTCGAGGCACTCGGCAGCCCCGATGCCGTCGATGTCGCCAACATCCCCGAGGAATGGCTGCGTCGTTTGGCGGAAAAGCACCTGACCGAGGAGGAAAAGAAGCTGGTCGAAGCGCTGGGCGGTTTCGACAAGCTGATGGAGACCTTGAAGCAGCGCCTCGAGGAGCAAAAGGGGCGCCACCAGGGCGGTTCGAAATGGATCGGCACCGGCGGCACCTCGCCCTTCGGCGCCTATGGCTACAACCCCGAAGGGGTTCGCATCGGCCAGCATGAAAGCCGGCATCGCCGCGCGGTGAAGGTCTGGGACAAGCGCGAATTCCGGAACTTCGACGACACCGTCGAGCTCGGCACCCGCAACATCAAGGTGGCGCTGAAGCGGCTGCGCCGCTGGGTACGCGAGGGCGCCGAGGAAGAGTTCGACCTGCCCGGCACCATCCACGCCACCGCCGAGCACGGCTATCTCGACATCAAGACCCGGCCCGAGCGGCGCAATGCCGTGAAGCTTCTGATGTTCTTCGACGTCGGCGGCTCGATGGATGACCATATACGCGGCGTCGAGGAACTGTTTTCCGCCGCGCGCGCCGAGTTCCGCCAGCTCGAGTATTTCTACTTCCACAATTGCCTTTACGAGCGCGTCTGGAAGGACAATCGCCGGCGGCTGGCCGAGACGATCCCGACCTTCGACCTCATTCACAAATACGGGCCGGACTACAAGGTGATCGTTGTCGGCGACGCCTCGATGAGCCCTTACGAGATCACTCACCCCGGCGGCTCGGTCGAGCACTGGAATCCAGAGGCCGGGAGTGTGTGGCTGGCCCGCCTGCTGCAGCAATGGCCGAACGCGATATGGCTTAATCCCGAAGCTGAGAAGAACTGGCGCTACACGCACTCAATCCAGTTGATCGGCGATATCTTCGGCGGCCGCATGTTCCCGCTGACATTGGCCGGGCTTGAAGCTGCGACCAAGCAGTTGTCGCGCAAGCACTAGCTCGCTTTCACTGGCGGCATTTGTAACAGATGCCTATGTTTGTGCGAATATCCGTTGCAAGCAACAACGAGCCGCCAAGGCCGAGGAGATTTCATGGACACTCACGCCTATCCCGTCACCCGCACCGATGCCGAGTGGCGCGCCCGGCTGACGCCGGAGCAGTATGCCGTGATGCGCAACCACGGCACCGAGCGCCCCGGCAGTTGCGCCCTGCTCTACGAAAAGCGCGCCGGCACCTTCTATTGCGTCGGCTGCGACCAGCCGCTGTTCGAATCCAAGCTGAAGTTCGAGAGCGGCACCGGCTGGCCGAGCTTCAACGACCCGGTCCCGGGCTCGATCGAGACCACCGTCGACCGCAGCTACGGCATGGTCCGCACCGAATGCCATTGCGCGCGCTGCGGCAGCCATCTCGGCCATGTCTTCGAGGACGGCCCGCCGCCGACCGGCCTGCGCTACTGCATCAATGGCGTGGCGCTGCGCTTCGAGCCTGCGGTCTGATCTGGGCTTCCGGTCTTCGCAAAGGGCGGCCTCGGCCGCCCTTTTTCATGCTCCATCCGGCTCTACACAACGACCGTTGTGATCAGCCAGAGCGCGGAACCGAGCATCATCAGCTGCGCCTTGAAGCCCCCGGCCTTCTCCGCGGTCCGCCAGACAGCGACCGTCAGGAAAATGGTGTAGGGAACGGGGAGGAAATGCACCGCCAGCACCAGCCAGAGCGGCAGCTTCAACCCGAGCAGGACCAGCGCCAGCGCCGAAGAGGCGATGCTCAGAATGGTACCGACCAGCAGCATATCGCGCCAGAACAGCCGGTCGAGCGGAACCTGGCCTCTCCAGCGCGAACGGAAAAAATCCCTCATCGCCCGCGACCTATCGCTGCCCGAGAATTTCGGTCACGGCTTCTTCGAAGCGTGAGCATTCCCGCACCAGCCAGTCGCTCATGGCCGGCCAATTGTCCTCGGCGTAGCAGTTCACCCGCCACATCGAGTTGATGCCGAGACCTTCGCAGCTCTGCTCGGGCCTGAGCTTCAGTCTGGCCTCGATCGCCGGCTGGAACGGCTTCAGCCGCGACCAGGACTCCGTGGCGCCGAACTTCTCGTTGCGCCCGAAGAAGACGCCGACATGGTTCTGCGCCGGCGCGACATACATCGAAAGGACCAAAGCGAAATCCGGCAGCCCGCGCTGCCAGAACCACGGCCCGCGCCGAGCGAGCCTTTGCCTTTCTTGCGGGTGCCGTTCGGCAAACAGGGCCCAGAAGCCGCGGTGGCTGAACTCCGAGGCGCGACGGCCGCCGAAGTCGAATTCGTTCATGGCCGGTCTCCGGCCATGAGGCTTACGCCATGCCGAGAGCGGCCTTGTAGAGGTCGAGGATGGACTCCTCTTCCTGGCGCTCGGCCTGGTCCTTCTTGCGCAGCCGCACGATGGTGCGGATCGCCTTGGTGTCGAAGCCGGTGCCCTTGGCTTCGGCATAGACATCCTTGATGTCGTCGGAGATCGTCTTCTTCTCTTCCTCGAGCCGCTCGATACGCTCGATGATGGTGCGCAGCTGGCCGGCGGCTACAGTCTGGCTGGTCTCGGTGATTTCGTCGGCCATTTTTCTCTCCGCGTCTTCTGGAGCAGTGGCGATTCCCGCCACGGCAAATTGGAGCGGGTTCCCTGCCCGAGCGGGCGCGGCGGGTCAAGACACTTGTCGAGCGCCTGTGGACGGCTGCGCACATCCAAAGGTGTGCCGAGATTCAGGTCAGGCCGAGTCGAAAACGATGGATTCCGAGAACCGGAGCGGAGCGTACTTAAGGACGTGAGCACCGGAAGCGCAGGAAGCCGGCGTTTGCAGGCCGGCCTCACCTGAATATCGGCACACCTTATTTGAATGCGATCAACAGATCCTTCGCGTCGATCTGATCGCCGGCCTTCACCAGCACCTCGGCGATCTCGCCGTCGCGTTCGGCATGCAGCGCGGTTTCCATCTTCATCGCCTCGATCGAAAGCAGCACGTCGCCCGCCTTGACCGCCTGTCCGGGCGCGACGGCAAGCGCCGATACGACGCCGGGCATCGGCGCGCCGACATGCCCCTCATTGCCGGGTTCGGCCTTGCGGCGCGCCTTGGCGGCGGAAGCGCCATGCGCCCTGTCCGGCACCTTGACGCGGCGTGGCTGGCCGTTGAGCTCGAAGAACACGGTGACCATGCCCTTGTCGTCGACCTCGCCGAACGCCTGGCAGCGAACCACCAGCGTCTTGCCCTTCTCGATGTCGAGGAAGATCTCGTCTTCCGGCTTCATGCCGTAGAAATAGGTTGGCGTCGGCAGCACGCTGACAGGCCCGTAGGTCTCCTGCGCCGCGGCGAAATCGGTGAACACCTTCGGGTACATCAGCCAGGAGGCGAATTCGTATTCGGACAGCTTGCGGTCGAGCTTGCCCTCGATGTCCTTGCGGCTCGCCTTGAGATCGGCTGCTTTTAGCAGCGAGCCCGGTCGAACCGTAATCGGCTTCTCGCCCTTCAGCGCCTTCTTCTGCAGCGCAGCCGGCCAGCCGCCAGGCGACTGGCCGAGATCACCGCGCAGCATCGACACGACGGAGTCCGGGAAGGCGATGTCCTTGGCCGGGTTCTCGACATCGGCGACGGTGAGATCCTGGCTGATCATCATCAGCGCCATGTCGCCGACCACCTTGGACGAGGGCGTCACCTTGACGATGTCGCCGAACATCAGGTTGACGTCGTGATAGGCCTGCGCCACCTCATGCCAGCGCGTCTCGAGCCCGAGCGAGCGCGCCTGTTCCTTGAGGTTGGTGAACTGGCCGCCCGGCATCTCGTGCAGGTAGACCTCCGAGGCAGGTCCCTTGAGATCGCTCTCGAAGGCTGCGTACTGGTTGCGCACCGCTTCCCAGTAGAAGGAAATGCGGCGGATCCATTGCGGATCGAGACCGGGGTCGCGCTCGGTGCCCTTCAGAGCCTCGACGATCGAGCCGAGGCAGGGCTGCGAGGTGTTGCCGGAGAAGGAATCCATCGCTGCGTCGATAGCGTCGGCGCCGCTCTCCACCGCCGCCAGCACCGTCGCCGCCGACAGCCCTGACGTGTCGTGCGTGTGGAAATGGATCGGCAGGTCGGTCGCCTCGCGCAGCGCCTTGAACAGCACGCGCGCCGCGGCCGGCTTCAAAAGGCCGGCCATGTCCTTGACGGCGATGATATGCGCGCCGGCCGCCTCCAGCTCCTTGGCCAGCCCGACGTAGTATTTGAGGTCGTATTTGGCGCGGGCCGGATCAAGGATATCGCCGGTATAGCACATCGCCGCCTCGACCAGCTTGCCCTCGGCGCCGACCGCGTCCATGGCGACGCGCATGTTCTCGACCCAGTTAAGGCAGTCGAAGACGCGGAACAGATCGACACCGCCGGCTGCCGCTTGGTGGACGAAATGCTGGACGACATTGTCGGGATAATTGGTGTAGCCGACGCCGTTGGCGCCGCGCAAAAGCATCTGCAGCAGAAGGTTGGGCGCGGCCTCGCGCACTTTGCTCAGCCGCTCCCACGGATCCTCGGTGAGGAAGCGCATGGCGACGTCGAACGTCGCGCCGCCCCAGCATTCCAGCGAGAGCAATTGCGGCAGCGCCCGCGCATAGGTGCCGGCGATGCCGGCGATGTCATAGGTGCGCATTCGCGTGGCGAGCAGCGACTGGTGGCCGTCGCGCATCGTCGTGTCGGTGACCAGCACCTGGCGCTCTCCGCGCATCCAGGCCGCGAATTTCTCCGGGCCTAGCGCATCGAGCCTCTGCTTGCTGCCGTCCGGAATATGGCCGTTGAGATAGGGCACCACGGGTGCCGCCGCATTCGCCTTCGGCATCGGCCGCCCGCGCGTCTCGGGGTGGCCGTTGACGCTGACATCGGCCAGGTAGTTGAGCAGCTTGGTGGCGCGGTCCTGCCGCTTCACCTGCTCGAACAGCTCCGGCGTCGTGTCGATGAACCTGGTCGTGTAGGAATTGTCGGCGAAGCGCGGGTGGTTGATGATCGCTTCGAGGAAGGTGAGGTTGGTCGCGACGCCGCGGATGCGGAACTCGCGCAGCGCCCGGTTCATGCGCGAGATCGCCTCGCCGGGCGTCGGCGCCCAGGCCGTCACCTTTTCGAGCAGCGGATCGTAGAAGCGGGTGATGACCGCGCCCGAATAGGCGGTGCCGCCGTCGAGCCGGATGCCGAAGCCCGCCGCCTCGCGATAGGCGGTGATGCGGCCATAGTCCGGGATGAAATTGTGCTCCGGATCCTCGGTGGTGATGCGGCACTGCAGCGCGTGGCCGTTCAGCCTGATGTCCTTCTGCGCCGGCACGCCCGATTGCTTCGTGCCGATGGCGAAGCCGTCGAGGATGTGGATCTGCGCCTTGACGATGTCGATGCCGGTCACCTGCTCGGTGACGGTGTGCTCGACCTGGATGCGCGGATTGACCTCGATGAAATAGAACTTGCCGGTGTCGGCGTCCTGCAGAAACTCGACCGTGCCGGCGCCGATATAGCTGGTCTCGCGCGCGATCTTCAGCGCATAGCCGCAAAGCTCCTGGCGCAGCTCCTCGCTGAGATAGGGGGCCGGTGCGCGCTCCACGACCTTCTGGTTGCGGCGCTGGATCGAGCAGTCGCGCTCGAACAGATGCACGGCATTGCCATGCGTGTCGCCCAGCACCTGCACCTCGACATGGCGGGCGCGCTCGATCAGCTTTTCGAGATAGACCTCGTCCTTGCCGAAGGCGGCTTTGGCCTCGCGCTTGCCTTCCATCACCTCGCGCGCGAGGTCGGCCTCGGCGCGGATGGCGCGCATGCCGCGGCCGCCGCCGCCCCACGAGGCCTTGAGCATCACCGGATAGCCTATTTGCGCGGCGAGCTTCTTGACCTCGTCCATGTCGTCCGGCAGCGGATCGGTTGCCGGGACGACCGGGACGCCGACTTCAATCGCCAGGTTGCGCGCGGCGACCTTGTTGCCGAGCCGGCGCATCGTTTCCGGCTTCGGGCCGATGAAGGTGACGCCTGCCTCGGCGCAGGCCTCGGCGAATTCCGGACTTTCCGACAGCAGGCCGTAGCCGGGATGGATGGCGTCGGCGCCCGACAGCCTGGCGACCCGGATCACCTCCTCGATCGACAGGTAGCTCTCGATCGGCCCCATGTCCTTGGCCAGATGCGGTCCGCGGCCGACCTGATAGCTCTCGTCGGCTTTGAAGCGGTGCAGCGAATATTTGTCCTCCTCCGCCCAGATCGCCACGGTTTTGAGGCCGAGCTCGTTGGCCGCGCGGAACACGCGGATGGCGATTTCGGACCGGTTGGCGACGAGGATCTTCGTGATGGCCAAGGAGTAGGCTCCAGCAGCGGAAGGGAGATGAACCGGCGCAATGATTAACGTGAAAATGCTGCAGCGCAAACAAATTTGCGCGACAGCTAAAACGATTTAAGTCGCCTGTTTGCGCCAAATCGTCATTGCTGTTCTTCGAACACGGATCATGGGTGGTGGACGGGTATGGCCCGAGGCGCGGCGCGGAGCTTCCGGTTGGCCTCGCCCGCAAACGAAAATGCCCGGCGCGTGCGCCGGGCATCCCCGAAAAGTCGGCTTAAGTTTGCCGGCTTATTTCTCGAAGTAGCTGTACTTGCCGTCGTCGCCCTTCTTCCATTCATAGATGACATAGTCAGGACGGGTGATGTCGCCCTTGCTGTCGTAGCCGATGTCACCGATGGCGGTCTTCCAGGTGTTGGCCCTGATCGTCTCCGCAACCTTCTGCGCGTCGTCGGCCGAGCCGGTCTTGGCGATGGCCTGGGCGATGATCTGCACCGCGGCATAGGAGTAGAGCGTGTAAGCTTCCGGCTCGAAGCCGTTGGCGCGGAACTTCTCGACCACTTCCTTGGCGGCCGGATTCTTGCGCGGATCCGGAGCGAAGGTATTGAGCGTGCCGGCAACGGCGTCGCCCGCGATCGAGGCCAGTTCGTTGGAGACGATGCCGTCGCCCGAGAACAGCGGCGCCTTCAGGCCCTGATCGGCCGACTGACGGATGATCAGGCCGGCTTCGGTGTGCAGGCCGCCCCAGTAGATGAGCGTGACGCCGTTTTCCTTCATCTTGGCGATGAGGGCCGAGAAGTCCTTGTCGCCGACATTCACGCCTTCGTACAACACTTCCGTGATGCCGTTGGCGTTGAGGTTCTTCTTGGTCTCGTCGGCGAGGCCCTGACCATAAGGCGTCTTGTCGTGGATGATGGCGATCTTGGCATCCTTGAAGTTCTTGGCGATGTAGTCGCCGGCCACCTTGCCCTGCTGGTCGTCACGACCGCAGGTGCGGAAGGTGTTCCACATGCCGCGCTCGGTGAACTTCGGGTTGGTCGCAGCCGGCGTGATCTCGAGCATGCCGTTTTCCTGGTAGACTTCCGAGGCTGGGATCGACACACCGGAGTTGAAGTGGCCGTCGACGAACTTGACGCCGTCGGCGACGAACTTGTTGGCGACCGAGATGCCCTGCTTGGGATCGGAGACGTCGTCACCGATCTCGAGCTTGAGCTGCTGGCCGAGGATGCCGCCCGCCGCGTTGATGTCGGCGACCGCCTGTTCCGCGCCCTTCTGCAACTGCGCGCCGAATGCGGCGTTCGGGCCGGTGATCGGACCGGCGACGCCGATCAGGATGTCGGCCCACGCGCTGCCGCTGAACGCGACGAACGCGGTCAGCGCCACGGCGGACAAAAGTGATTTTTTCATTGAAACGCTCCCATTTACGGAGTGGGCGTGGATGATACTTTCATGCGATGCCCACCCTTATCGCAGAAAGCATAGAATGCCGATTTTCAGGCACTTGTCACGCCGATTCATCCCCGAAACGGCGTAATGGTGAACGTCAACCTTTCGGTTTCCAGCTTAACAAGGAAGCTCTTTCATAGAGCCAGTTATACTGCGTGACCATTTGGTTGGTGCGCGTGTATTGATAGCCGAGGAAGCCCAGTATCATCAGGACGATGGTGTCGACGATATAGTAATGCAGCGAGAACATCGTGCCGCCGAACAAGGCGTGATGGATGAACCTGACGCCGATACCGAGTCCGAGCAGGAAGAAAAACAGCCGCAGATACGTGCTCCAGGTCTGAGCCGCCGCTTTGCCTGTCATCCATGCCGCCCCGCCGCCAAGCAGGCCTGTGACGAATAGAAACTGCCAGATCGAGGCTTCTTCGTAGATAATGCCCTGCATGATTGATGTCCCCAGATCTTAGCATGATCCCGAAAAGTTGCAGACTTTTCGGAGAAGATCATGCTTCAAGAACAAAACTTTAGAGCGAGACGGCGATCCTGGGAAAGTCATCGCGCTCTAATGATGTCCGCCTTCGAGATAGGCGGCGCGCACTTCCGGATTGGCGAGCAATTCCTTGCCGGTGCCGCTCATCGTCACATTGCCGTTGACCATGACATAACCGCGCGTGGCGAGCTTGAGCGCGCCGAAGGCGTTCTGCTCGACCAGGAACACGGTCAGCCCCTGCGTCTTGTTGAGCTCGCGGATGGCGTCGAAGATCTGCTTGACGATCAGCGGAGCGAGGCCCAGCGAGGGCTCGTCCAGCAACAAAAGCTTCGGCCGCGCCATCAGCGCGCGCCCGATCGACAGCATTTGCTGCTCGCCGCCCGACAGCGTGCCGCCGCGCTGGGCGATGCGCTCTTTCAGCCGCGGGAACAGCGTGAACACCCTCTCGACGTCCTCGTCATAATGCTTGAGATTGTCGAGGCTGGCGCCCATCTGCAGATTTTCCATCACCGTCATGCGCGGAAAGATGCGTCTGCCTTCCGGGGATTGCGCGATGCGCAGGCGTGCGATCTCATGCGTCGGCATCTTGGTGATGTCGGTGCCGGCGAAGGTGATGGTGCCGGTGCGGGCGCGCGGCGCGCCGAAGATGGTCATCATCAGCGTCGACTTGCCGGCGCCGTTGGCACCGATCAGTGCCACGATCTCACCCTGGTTGACGCTGACATCGACGCCGTTCAGCGCCCGGATGTTGCCGTAGTAAGTCTCGACACCCTTGATGTCGAGCAGCGTTGTGCCGGCCATTATTTACGCCCTCCACGCGTCGCGGGCTTGGCCGCTGCTTCCTTCGCCAGCGTCTTCGCCTGGCCGATCCAGTCTTCGCGGGCAATGCGCCCGTCAAAGGCGAGATAGGCTTCCGCCGCCTCGATGTCGGCCTTCTTCCAGGCCGCTATCTGGTCGAAATGGAAGATGCCGTGCTCGTTGAGCTTGCGCTCGTTGACCGGGCCGATGCCTTTGATCCGGATCAGGCTATCGGCCTTGCCGCCGCGTGGCGCGTCGAGGCGATTGGAGATGCCGCCGGCTTTCGCCGGCGCCTTGCCGGGGGCCTTCTTTGCAGGGGCTTTCGCCGTCCGCTTGCCTTTCGCGGCGGCCGACTTTGTCGCTGGCGATGGAACCGGCTTGCTGGCTATCGATGCGGCGCGCGCGTCGACTTGCGCCGCCTTCGAGGCGCCCTTCGACACCGTGACCCGCTCGCCCTCATTCCCATGTTCGACCGAATCGGAAACCGGCCCCGCCATCATCGAAGCGGAACTTCCCGGCCCATGCGCGGAATCGGGGCCGGTATCGAGCTGCTCGATCACGTCCTCATCGCCGACCTCGGTCAGCACCGTCTCGACCTCCTCGTCGTCGACGCCGAGATAGGCCGCGATGACGCGCGGATCGGTGCGGACCGACGCCGGATTGCCGTCGGAGATCTTGCGGCCGTATTCGAGCACGACGACATGGTCGGAGATCTGCATCACCACCGACATGTCGTGCTCGATGAGCAGGATCGACGTGCCGGTGCTCTTGATGCCCATCAACAGCTCGTTGAGCGCCGCAGATTCCTTCGGATTGAGCCCGGCGGCCGGTTCGTCGAGGCACAGAAGCTCCGGCCCCGTGCACATGGCGCGCGCGATTTCTAAGCGCCGCTGCGCGCCATAGGGCAGGTCGCCGGCCGGATCGTCGGCGCGATCGACAAGATCGGCCTTCTCCAGCCAGTGCCTGGCGAGCTCGATCGACTCGGCCGAGGCCTGGCGATAGCTCGGAAAGCCGAACAGGCCGAGGAGAGTATAGCCCGAAGCCTTCATCAGCTTGTTGTGCTGCGCGACCAGGAGGTTCTCCAGCAGCGTCATGCCCGAGAACAGTCGGATGTTCTGGAAGGTGCGCGCCACCTTGGCGCGGGCTGGGATCTCGTGGTTGGGCAGGCGCTCGAGCAGATAGGTCGAGCCGTCCCCCCGGTTCAGCGTGATCATGCCTTCAGACGGCTTGTAGAAGCCGGTGATGCAGTTGAACACCGTGGTCTTGCCGGCGCCGTTCGGGCCGATCAGCGCGGTGATCTCGCCGCGCCTGGCCTGGAACGACAGGTCGCCGATGGCGACCAGGCCGCCGAACTTCATCGACAGATGCTCGACCTGCAGGATGAAATCGTTCGAGGAAGGGGTCGCGTTCATCAGCCGTGCCCCTCCTTGGTGAAGGAGCTTGAAACCGCTCTTCGCTCCTTCAGGAAGGCCGTCGGCTCGCGGCTGCCGACGAAGCCGCGCGGCTTCCACAGCATGACGATGACCATGGCCATGCCGAAAAGCAGCATGCGGTAGAGTTCAGGCGTGAAATCGGGACCGAAGACCCGCTTCAGGAAATCGAGCTCCCGCAACGCTTCGGTGCCGCCGATCATCACCAGCGCCGCTACGGCGATGCCGACCAGCGAACCCATGCCGCCGAGCACGACGATGGCGAGGACAATCGCCGATTCCAGGAAGACGAAGGATTCGGGGCTGACGAAACCTTGCCTTGCGGCGAAGAACGAGCCGGCGAAGCCGCCAAACATGGCGCCGGTGGCGAACGCCGTCAGCTTGGTGGTGGTGGTGTTGATGCCGAGCGAGCGACAGGCGATCTCGTCCTCGCGCAGCGCTTCCCACGCCCTGCCGACCGGCAACCGGCGCAGCCTGATCGTAACGAAGGCGGTCAAGAGACAGAGACCGAGGATCAGATAGTAAAGGAAGATCTTGTAATAGGCGCTCGATGTGGCGATGTTCAGCACCTTGGCGATGTAGTTCGGGTCCGAGACGTTGAACGACATCAGGCCGAAGAAGGAGACCTTTGGAATGCCGGAAATGCCGGCAGAACCGTTTGTCACCTCGCGCCAGTTGATCAGGACGAGGCGAATGATCTCGCCAAAGGCAAGGGTGACGATCGCCAGATAGTCGCCGCGCAGCCGCAGCACCGGGAAGCCGAGCATGACGCCCCAGAAGGCGGCCATGCAGCCGGCGGCCGGAAGCAGGATCCAGAAGGACAGGCCGAAATGCGTGCCGAGCAGCGCGTAGGCATACGCGCCGACGGCATAGAAGGCGACGTAGCCGAGATCGAGCAGGCCGGCGAGGCCGATGACGATGTTCAGCCCCCAGGCCAGCATCACATAGATCAGGATCTGGATGCCGAAATTGTCGACCCACTTCAGAGAGCCCTGAAACCCTCCCGCTATCGATCCTGTTACCAGCGCAAGCACCAGCACGACGATGATCGGATAGAGCGCCAGCGCGCTGATGCCCAATGCCGAGAAGTGGGCGTGGATAAAGGCCCGGAAGTAATACATTACCCAGGCGACGGCATAAATGATCGCCAGCGCCCGCACAAAGCGCGCGTAGCCGGCAAGGTCGGGTCCGAGCAGCCCGTCAAGCGAGCCGGCCAGCACGAACAGCAGGGCTGCGACAACGACCGCTGCTACGAAATAGGGCATCCTGAAGAAGCGTGCCGCCATGGTGTCGGGCAGCAGGCCTGTGTCGATGTCGACGATCTTCAGGCTGGCTACGAAGGGCTGGCCATAGGCGACATAGAGGAAGCGGCCCCCGGCGGTGGCGATGACCACCAGGGCGAGCAGGCCCCAGCGCTGCACCAGGATCAGTTCATTGGAGATGTTCTGATCGGTCCTGAGACCGATAAACAGCACGAACAGGCCGAGCGCGATGGCGCCTGCATAGAGCGCTTCGCGAAAAGCGCGCTGAACTGGAGTAGCGACGGCGTCGCGCTCCGAAGACACGGTAACGGCCATCAGGATCAGACCTTTTCGACTTCAGGCCGGCCGAGGATGCCGGAGGGCAGGAAGATGAGCACGATCGCCAGGATCGAGAAAGCGGCGACGTCCTTGTAGTCGATCGAGAAATAGGCCGACCACATGCTCTCGATGAAACCGATGAGCAATCCTCCGAGCACCGCGCCAGGCAGCGAGCCGATGCCGCCGAGCACGGCCGCCGTGAAGGCCTTCACGCCCGGCACGAAGCCGTCCGAGAACACCACGACGCCGTAATACATCAGGAACAGCGTGCCGGCGACGGCGGCAAGGGCTGCGCCCATGATGAAGGTGATGGAGATGGTGCGGTCGACGTCGATGCCGAGCAGCGCCGCCATCTTGCGATCTTGCTCGCAGGCGCGTTGCGCCCGCCCGAGCGCTGTCCGGTTGACGAGATACCAGAAAATCGCCAGCAGCACGATGGTGACGATCACGATGAGGATCTGCTTCAGCGAAACGCTCACACCATCAACAGTGTAGACTTGGCTGACCAGCGGCGGGATCGGCTTGTTGCGCGGCCCTTGCGTGACCTGGACGAAGTTGGACAGCGCGATCGACATGCCGATGGCGGTGATCAGCGGCGCCAGCCGGAACGAGCCGCGCAGCGGCCGGTAGGCCACCTTCTCGATCGTCCAGTTGTAGAGGCTGGTGAGAAGCATGGCGACGATCATCATGATCAGAAGCGCCACCACGACCGGCACCGAATAGAACAACGCGCCGAGGATCAGGAAGACGATGAGGGCGGTGAAGGCGCCGACCATGAAGATATCGCCATGGGCGAAATTGATCATGCCGATGATGCCGTAGACCATCGTGTAGCCGATTGCGATCAGGCCATAGATAGATCCCAGCGTCAGCCCATTGATAAGCTGCTGGACGAAATACTGCATATTTACGCGGCTCCCCTGGAATGTCGCCCGTTTCCGGGTCGCACTCCTTTTCGTATTTCCCCTAGTCGTAAAGTCTCGAGCCCGGATTGCAACGTGATTTTTCAATCGCCGGGCGTGTTTTGGAAGCACGCCGCCCGATTGTCCGTTTTTCGTACCCGGCCCCCTGGACTATCGCGGACCCTATCATTGGCACAACGCAATGTCTTTGACGATTCAGCCCTATAATGCCCACCCGCTCGAAGAAATCGCCGTCAAAATAAGTTGATGAGAAGATTTCTTGCGCGACCAGAGGCTGCCCATTTTGGGCGGCATGCCTTCCGTTGGGTGAGGCTGTGACGCTTATGTGACGACGAATCCATGCGCGAACGGATCGCGGTCGTCGATGAAGATGGTGTTCAGGCCCGTCATCCGTGCCCAGCCGCCGATCGAGGGGATGATCGCCGGCTTGCCGGCCACGCTGACCTCCTTTTCGACCCTGCCTTTGAACAGCGAGCCGATGATCGATTCATGCACGAAACTGTCGCCGGCCCTGAGCTTGCCCTTGGCATGGAGCTGCGCCATGCGGGCCGAGGTGCCGGTGCCGCAAGGGCTGCGGTCGATCGCCTTGTCGCCGTAGAAGACGGCGTTGCGCGCGTCGGCCTCGGCATGTTTCGGCTTGCCCGTCCACAGCAGATGCGACAGCCGGTTGATGCCGGGGTTCTCCGGATGCACGAAGGAGTATTTCTCATTGAGGCGCTGGCGCACAACCGGACTCCAGGCGATGAGGTCGCCCGCCGAGTAATCGGCCATGTCCCGATAATTCTTCTGTGGCTCGACGATGGCGTAGAAATTGCCGCCATAGGCGACGTCGACGCTGATCTCCCCGAGCACCGGGCATTCGACGGTCAAGCCTTCGGCATAGAGGAAGGACGGCACGTTGGTGATGCGCACCTCCTCGACATATTCGCCGACCTGTTTGTATTCGGCGATGACAAGGCCGGCCGGCGTGTCGAGCCTCAAGACGCCCGGCGTCTTTGGCTTCACCAGCCCGTGCTCGATCGCCATGGTGACGGTGCCGATCGTGCCATGGCCGCACATCGGCAGGCAGCCCGAGGTCTCGATGAACAGGATGGCGATGTCGCAGTCCTCGCGCGTCGGCGGGTAGAGGATCGCGCCCGACATCACGTCATGGCCGCGCGGCTCGAACATCAGCCCGGTGCGGATCCAGTCATATTCGGCGAGGAAATGCGCCCGCCGCTCCATCATGGTCGCGCCGTCGAGCAGCGGCCCGCCGCCGGCGACCAGGCGGACCGGGTTGCCGCAGGTGTGGCCGTCGATGCAGAAGAAGGATTTTTTCGCCATGATGGACTCTTTTTCAGAAACGCTGCGGACTGAAGGGCGTGAGATCGAGGGGCGGAGTCTGCCCGAGAACGAGATCGCGGATCAAGCGGCCGGTCGCCGCGGACTGGGTCAGGCCGAGATGGCCGTGACCAAAAGCGTAATAGACGTTCGGCGCGCGCGACGCGCCGATCACCGGCAGGGAATCCGGCAGCGAAGGGCGAAAACCCATCCACTCGCGGCCGCCCGACGGATCAAGCCCGGGCAGGAAGCGCTTCGCCTTCTCCAGCATCGCCTTCGAGCGAGCGAAATTCGGCGGCCGCTCGATGCCGCCGAGCTCGACGGCGCCGCCGACGCGCAAGCCGGTCTCGAGCGGCGTGATGACGAAGCCATGGCCGGAAAAGATCAGCTGCCGTTTCACGTCGAAGGCCGACACCGGCAGCGTCGTGTTGTAGCCGCGCTCGGTTTCAAGCGGGATGCTGTCGCCGAGATCCCTTGCCAGGAGATGAGACCAGGCGCCCGCTGCGATCAGAAGCGTCTTGGCCGCGCGCCTGCTGCCGTCTGCCAGAACGATCGTGGGGCCCTTTGCATCCTCTTCTATGCGCGCGACCCGCGCATGCTCGAAACGGGCGCCGCGTTTTTCCGCATAGGCCCAGACCGCCTTGCCGAGCAGCTTCGGGTCGGCGACCGTCTTCCAGCCCGGCACGAAGGTGGCCTTGACGAAGCGCGGCGAAAGACCCGGTTGAAGCGCCGCCATCTCTTCGCCCTCGACATGGCGAAAGCCGATGCCGAAACGCTCGCGCTCGGCCCAGCCGGGCAGCGAGGCGCGGAACTCCGCCTCGCTCTCATAGAATTCCAGCGACCCATCCTCGCGCAGCATCGGCCGCGTGCCGGAGCGGTCGAGCAGCCCCATCCATTCGGCTTCGGCGAGCTTCATCATGCCCGCCTGCGCGGCGAGGCTCGTCTCGTAGTGCTTCGCCGCGCCCGCCCGCCAGAAGCGGATCAGCCAGGGCAGAAGTTTCGGCAGATAAGCCGGTGGGATGGTCAAAGGTCCGAGCGGATCGGCGAGCCATTTCGGCAATTGCCGGATCATGCCTTTATGCGCCAGCGGCAGTACGTCGGAGAAGGCGAAGGCGGCGGCATTGCCGGAGCTCGTCTCCTCGCAGATGCCGGTGCGGTCGAAGACGGCGACGCTGCGCCCCGCTTCCGAGAGCAGGGCCGCAGCGCAGATGCCGATGATGCCGCCGCCAATGATGGCGATATCGTCCGCTTCTCCCCGTGCACCGGCAGAAGATGCCCCGGTGGCGGAGCGCCGCTCCTGTTTCGAGGATTTGGAATTTCGTTGCACGTCAGGGCTGTCCCTTATTTGGCCGCCGCCAAGCTGTCCGTCGGCCGAGGAGACGTCTGCAGCGGCGGCAGCTTCGGCCGCACCGCCAGCGCATCCCGGACGATCTTTTCGACCGCCTTGCGGCGTTCACCCGACAGCAGCTGGCGCGGCATGCGCACGCGATCATTGGTACCGATCGCCAGCACTTCGGCAAGCTTGATGTTTTGGACCAGATAGGTCGAGACATCGAGGTCGAGCAAGGGCCGGAACCAGCGATAGATCGCCAGCGCCTCGTCGCGGCGGCCCTGTTGCATCAACTGGTAGATCGCGACCGTCTCGCGCGGGAAGGCGGTGACGAGGCCGGCGACCCAGCCGATGGCGCCAACCGACAGCGCCTCGAAGGCAAGGTTGTCGACGCCGGTGAAGAGGTCGTAGCGGGTGCCGAACCGGTTGATGATCTCGGTCGATCGGCGGATGTCGTCGGAGGATTCCTTGATGGCGACGAAACGCTTGTCCGACGCCAGCTCCTCCATCAGGTCGACGGTGACGTCGACGCGATAGGCGAGCCGGTTGGAATAGATCATCACCGGCAGGTCGCCTGCTTCGGCGACGGCGCGAAGGGCGGCGACCGTCTCTTGCGGGTCGGTGTGATAGATCGGGCTCGGCACCACCATCAGGCCGTCGGCGCCTTCCTTGGCGGCGCGTTTGGCGATAGCAGCCGCCTCACGCGTGCCGGGCTCGTTGACGGTCAAAAGCACCGGCTTCTTGCCGGCAACTTTCTGCGCCGTCTTCAGCACCTCGACCTTCTCGTCAGGCGATAGCATGGGGCCTTCGCCGAGTGAACCGCATACGATGATGCCGTCGCAGCCGGCCTCCATCTGCAGCCCGTAGCAGCGCTCCATCTCGGCATGGTCGAGACGGTCGTCGGCGGTGAATTTGGTCGTGACGGCGGGGAAAACTCCGGCCCACATGGCTATCTCTCCTCTGATATATCAGTCGTATATCTATTAAGAATTAGCCTGTCAACGCTGAATCACTTATGATATATGAAAAATATATCAGGAGCCCGCCATTGATCTCCCCGCTGATATCCGTCGAGGCGAACGCGACCTTCGAGCCGGCGGCGACCAAGGCCTATCGCGCGCTTGAGCATATGATCGTCACGCTCGAGCTGGCGCCGTCGGGCTTCGTCACTGAAGGCGCGCTGATCGAGCGGCTGGGTCTCGGACGCACCCCCGTGCGCGAGGCTATCCAGCGGCTCGCCTGGGAAGGGCTTCTCGACATCAGACCCCGTGCCGGCATCGCGGTCGCGCCGCTTCACGCCGGCGACTGGCTGCGGGTGCTGGATGCGCGGCGCGGCATCGAGGTGGTGCTCGCCCGCTCGGCCGCCCGCTTCGTCACCCGCGAGGCCGCCGACCTATTCCATGAAGCGGCCCTGGCCATGCAGAAGGCGGTGATCTCGAGCAATGTGCTTGCCTTCATCCAGGCCGACAAGGCGCTCGACGAAGCGCTGGCCATCGCCGCCGACAACCCGTTCGCGGCGCGTGTGGCGGCCCCCTTGCAAACCCACAGCCGCCGCTTCTGGTATCGCTACAAGGCCGACACCGGTCTCGCCGAATCGGCCGAGCACCACGTGGCGTTGATCCGTTCCATCCTCGACGGCGACGAGGAAGCCGCCGCCAAGGACGCCAAGAAGCTGATAGCGCTGCTGCGCGGTCATGCCGAGGTGGCCGCCACGCGCTGAGCAGGACCAGCGCCTGCTCGAGGCGCTTCAGCCACCCGGCTGGCCGACCGCGGTGGCCAGCGTGTCTTCCCACCCC
The DNA here is from genome assembly GCF_020164735.1 of Mesorhizobium sp. ESP-6-4. Taxonomy (NCBI): domain Bacteria; kingdom Pseudomonadati; phylum Pseudomonadota; class Alphaproteobacteria; order Hyphomicrobiales; family Phyllobacteriaceae; genus Mesorhizobium; species Mesorhizobium sp. ESP-6-4. Next base: position 234,396 of record NZ_JAIUGS010000003.1, on the reverse strand, counting down.
TCGCCGGCGGCCAGGATGCAGCTCTGGCCTTTGACGTCCGTCATCAGGATGGTCCAGGTTCCGCCTGCCGAGACGAACACCTCGAAGATGGCGACTTGTCCGGCCACGCCATAGCCCAGCCGCTTCTCCTCGAATGCCTCCGCCAGCCTCGCGACCAGATAGTCATGGCCGCCGCAGATGACTTGCGCCCGCGCCGGAACTGCCGACAGCGCCATCATGGCGCCAACGGCCGCAAGCTTGACCCATCGAAACGAAAATTCGCGTGCCATGGGGCACCTCCTTTGCCGTCGCATTCCGGCAAAGGGAGGCACATTCGGCCGCCTCAGTGTGCCGGAAGGCTCCAGGCCGGATTGGACGTCTTCATCGCGTCACTCCTTCTGGCTTCCGGTCTGTCGTCGGGAGATCATGACTCCCTGAGATTCGATATGGTGAAGCTCCGCTCCGTAAACAAGCGGCGCCGCGGAGAGCGCCTGCTTGGCGCCACTTGACGCCCGACCGTGGGAGCCGTTGTGGCGCGCACCCCGGCTCCCTGCCGGTTTCAGGCGCCCGGCATCGCCGCGGTGATCGTCGGGCTGTCCCAGCCCTCGCCGACGGAAAGCACGCAGCTCTGGCCTTTGGTATCGGAGGCGAGCACCGTCCAGCTTCCCTGGTCGGAGACGAAGATCTCGAGCACGACGTTCGGATTGATCAGGCCGCGCCCGGCCTCGGTTTCGTGGAACTTGTCGCCAAGCGCCTTGATGATGTCGGCGCGCGCCGCGCATTGCGCCGCCGCGCTCGCCGGCGCGGCTCCAACGGTCATCGCCGTCGCCGCCAATATTGCCGCCACAACAAATCGTGTCATCTGACACCTCCTCGCGCCAGACGAGAACCCCGGCTTGAACCGGCGCTGCTTGGTTGCCTGCACGCATGGCAGGAATAAAGCCTAAGGCAGATGGTGGTCTGTTGGTTCCATCACACGGCGATGGAATTATTAGAATATGCGGACGCACGCATGACGCGATGCGCCGGAATTCATGCGCCTGAAGTTGTGCTTCGCCTTCGTCCATAAAAAGAAAGCGCGGCTTGCGCCGCGCCTTCTCAATGTTGGTTTGGACAACCGTTCGGGCTAGTCTAGTTCATCGTCGGGATGACAAACTCGGCGCCGTCCTTGATACCCGACGGCCAACGCGAGGTGACCGTCTTGGTCTTGGTGTAGAAGCGGAACGCGTCCGGACCGTGCTGGTTGAGGTCGCCGAAGGACGACGCCTTCCAGCCGCCGAACGTGTAATAGGCGATCGGAACCGGGATCGGCACGTTGATGCCCACCATGCCGACCTGGACTCTGGACGCGAAATCACGCGCGGCGTCGCCGTCGCGGGTGAAGATGGCGACGCCGTTGCCCATCTCGTGGTCATTGGCGAGCTTGATGGCGTCCTCGTAGCGCGGCGCGCGCACCACCGAGAGCACCGGCCCGAAGATCTCTTCCTTGTAGATGCGCATGTCGGCCGTCACGTCGTCGAACAGGCAGCCGCCCATATAGTAGCCGTTCTCATAGCCCTGCATCTTGAAACCGCGGCCGTCGACGACGAGCTTGGCGCCTTCCTTGACCCCGATATCGACATAACCCTTGACGCGCTCCAGCGCCTGCGCCGTCACCAGCGGGCCGAAATCGGCGGAAGAGTCGGTCGAAGGGCCGACCTTGAGGCTCTCGACGCGCGGCACCAGCCTTTCCATCAGCCGGTTGGCGGTGTCGTTGCCGACCGGGACAGCCACCGAAATCGCCATGCAGCGCTCGCCGGCCGAGCCGTAGCCGGCGCCGATCAGCGCATCGACGGTCTGGTCCATGTCGGCATCGGGCATGATGATCATGTGGTTCTTGGCGCCGCCGAAGCACTGCACGCGCTTGCCCGATGCCGTGCCGCGCGAATAGATATAGTGCGCGATCGGCGTCGAGCCGACGAAGCCGATCGCCTTGATGTCCGGATCGTCGAGGATGGCATCGACAACTTCCTTGTCGCCATTGACGACGTTGAGGATACCGGCCGGCAGGCCGGCCTCGATGAACAGTTCGGCGATACGGATCGGCACGCCCGGATCGCGCTCCGACGGCTTCAGGATGAAGGCGTTGCCGCAGGCGATGGCCGGCGCGATCTTCCACAGCGGGATCATGGCCGGGAAGTTGAACGGCGTGATGCCGGCGACGACGCCGAGCGGCTGGCGCATCGAATAGACGTCGATGCCCGGGCCGGCGCCGTCGGTGAACTCGCCCTTCATCATGTGCGGAGCGCCGATGCAGACCTCGACCACTTCGAGGCCGCGCTGGATGTCCCCGCGCGCATCGGCAATAGTCTTGCCGTGCTCACGCGCCAGGATGTCGGCCAGCTCGTCATAGTCGCGGGCGACCAGCTCGAGGAATTTCATCAGCACGCGCACGCGGCGCTGCGGGTTGGTGGCCGCCCATTTCGGCTGCGCCGCCTTGGCGTTCTCGACCGCGGCGCGCAGCTCCGCCTGCGAGGCCAAAGCCACCGTGCCGCGCACGGACCCGTCCATCGGCTGCATCACATCCTGCTTGCGCCCGCTGGTGCCGGCGACACGCTTGCCGCCGATGAAATGACCGTATTCGATCATGCCTTCTCTCCCTTGTTTGGTGATGATGCATTGTCCGCCTTTGCGGCGGCGATGGCAACGCGAGCCAAAACGCAACCGTTGTGCGGAAAATAGACAACGATCCCGAGGTGTGCATTAATTGCCGCAAATGATGGATTGCCGAAAAGGCCGAAGCTTGCGTTCCTTCACACCCCCCTCTGGCCTGCCGGCCATCTCCCCCGCAAGGGGGGAGATCAGACGTCACGAAGGCTTTCGCCAATCACCAACGATTGAAAAGAAGCGCCATCAGAGAAGCTGCCAATCTCCCCCCTTGCGGGGGAGATGTCCGGCAGGACAGAGGGGGGTGGGCGGGAACGCGGCGCTGCCGGTTAAAACGGACCACTCCCATGAACTGGGATGATGTCCGCATCTTCCTTGCAGTCGCCCGCGCCGGCCAGATCCTCGGTGCGGCGAAACGCCTTGAGCTCAACCACGCCACCGTTTCGCGCCGCATCGCCGCGCTCGAAGAGGCGCTTCGCACAAAACTCTTCCGCCGCCTGACCACCGGCAGCGAGCTGACGCCGGCCGGCGAGCGCTTCCTCGACATAGCCGAGCGCATGGAAGGCGACATGATCGCCGCGCGCTCGACCATTGCCGGCGAGGGCGACGACGTTTCGGGCACGGTGCGCATCGGCGCGCCGGACGGATTTGGCGTCGCCTTCCTGGCAAAGCGGCTGGGCGAGCTGACTGCGCTGCACCGCGAGCTCACCATCCAGCTGGTGCCGGTGCCGCGGTCCTTCTCCCTGTCGCGCCGCGAGGCCGATATCGCGATCACCGTCGAGCGGCCGAGCGAAGGGCGGCTGGTGGCGGGCAAGCTGGTCGACTACACGCTCGGCCTGTTCGCCTCCCGCGCCTATGCCGAAGCCAACGGCCTGCCGAAAGCGCCGGCCGAGCTCGGCCGGCACACGCTGATCGGCTATGTGCCGGACCTCATCGTCAGCCCCTCGCTCGACTATGCTGCCGAGTTCAGCCCCGAATGGCGCACCAGCTTCGCCATCTCCTCGGCGCTTGGCCAGGCCGAAGCGGTGCGCTCCGGCGCCGGCATCGGCATCCTCCACACATTCGTCGCCCGTTCGATGCCGGAGCTGGTGCCGGTCGACATCGTCGCGCCCATCCGCCGCGCCTATTGGCTGGTCTATCATGAATCGGTCAGGCCGCTGCGCCGCGTGCAGCTGGTCGCCAACTTCATCACCAAGGCCGTGGAACGCGAGCGCGGCCTTTTTGTCTAGAACACGATCTAGGACCGCTTGCCCAGAACGTTCCCGGGACAGAAATCTGACCGGTGTTCGCGTTGACAGATGGTATGCCTTGGAGATTGGCCGAAACGGTCCGGCCTCGTCATCCACGGGCGGAGCAAGGAGCGAAGCGACGCGCGCAGACCCGAGGATCCATTCCGTGTCGCATGAGCGCTGCCGCGGTGCAGAATTCTGCTCAGCTGCACTCTTTGATCAGAATCACGGAATGGATTCCAGGGTCTCCGCGACGCCGCTCCGCGGCTGCTCCGCCCTGGAATGACGAGGTTGAGAGGCTTCAGCCAATTCCCAACGTCTGCGCTGATTTACCGAAATGGACGGTGAAAATCTTGCCGCTGACAAGCCCGCAACCCTTCAAATGCCTGCAGTGAGGAATTAATCCGCATCGAGCACGAAGGAACTTACGATCTTGTCGGCCTCGTCTGCAAGCGGCGCCCATTTGCGCTCTACCTCTTCGGAGTTGTCGCCCGCGACCCCGCAATCGACGAAGCCGTAATGCGAGCTGCGCAGCGTCAGCGCGATGCGGGAATGGCCGTAGAAGCTGACATTCTCGTCGGCATAGTGGAAATCCATCTCGGCCATGCGCACCGGATAGCCGTCCGGAAAATGCGCCAACCTGTCCTGGCGGAAGGCGGCCGACTCATAGGCGACGCCGACCATGGTCTGCCAGTTGCTCACCTTCCAGTCTTCCTCCATGAACGCCCTGACATCGGGCGGATTGTCGGGAGCGGTCGGATCATAGGCATTTTCCGACACGCGGCAGGTGAGCCCTCCTTCGCCGGATTTGATCTTGAGCCGAATGGTGTTGTCAAAGGCGGTTTCGCTCGCCCATTGCTCGGGATAGGTCAGCGAAAAGCCGTGCTCCTTGTCGTGAACGGTTTTGTCCGCTGCCAGCGCCGCCGGGGCGCAGGTCAGATAGGCGGCCGCCGCAAAAAGAAAAAGACGCATCCAAAGTCCCCTCGCTGCGGCCGATCCTATCACAGGCAGTTGGTCGCCGCCGCCTTGCCAGCGCCAAGCTCTACCAGCAGCTGTTCGGCGACAGCTGGGTCGGGGAAGCGTTCCGAGGCAAGCCCGCCGAAGCAGATGCAAAGCCCCTCAGATAGGTTTGAGATACCGCTCCGGGCTGAGGTCGCGCGCGTTGATCTCCGGCACCCGGTTGGACATGATGTCGGCGAGCACCTTGGCCGAGCCGCAGGCCATGGTCCAGCCGAGCGTGCCATGGCCGGTGTTGAGATAGAGGTTGGCAACCTCGCTTTGCCCAATCAAGGGCGGTCCATCCGGCGTCATCGGCCGCAAGCCGCACCAGAAGCTCGCCGCCTTGAGATCGCCGCCGCCGGGGAAGAGATCGCCGACCGAGTGTTCGAGCGTGCGGCGGCGCGATTCCTGCAGGCGAAGGTCATAGCCCGAAATCTCCGCCGTGCCGCCGACCCGGATGCGGTCGCCGAGCCTGGTGATCGCCACCTTGTAGGTCTCGTCCATGACGGTCGACACAGGCGCGGCCTCGACATTGTCGATCGGCACGGTGATCGAATAGCCCTTGACCGGATAGACCGGTATGGGCCGCCCCAGCGAGCGCATGAACTGCGCCGAATAGCTGCCCATCGCCATCACGAAGGCGTCCGCGGATTTCCATCCGCCCTCCGTGAGGACGTTGGTGAGGCGATTGCGGTTCCTGACGATGCGCCGGATGGTCGAGCCATATTCGAAGGTCACGCCGCGCGCCACGCAAAGTTCCGCGAGCTTGTCGGTGAACATCTTGCAGTCGCCGGTCTCGTCGCCCGGAAGCCTGAGGCCGCCGACGAATTTCTCGCGCACCGCCGCAAGGGCCGGCTCGGCGGCGATACAGCCGTCGCGGTCGAGGATCTCGTAAGGCACACCGTATTTCTTCAGCACCTCGACGTCGCCGCCGGTGCCGTCGAGTTGCTTTTGCTTGCGGAACAGCTGCAGCGTGCCTTTGGTCCGTTCGTCGTAGGTGATGCCGGTCGCCTCGCGCAGCGCCTTCAGCGTGTCGCGGCTGTATTCGGCAAGCGGCACCATGCGCGACTTGTTGAGCGCGTAGCGCTCGGCCGTGCAGTTGCGCAGCATCTTGAGGAGCCAGGTCCACATGTTCGGGTCGAAGGCGGGCCGCACGACCAGAGGGCCGTACTTCATCAACAGCCATTTGACGGCTTTGACCGGGATACCGGGCCCGGCCCAAGGCGAGGCATAGCCCGGCGATACTTCGCCGGCATTGGCGAAGCTGGTTTCGAGCGCCGGCCCCGGTTGGCGATCGTAGACGGTCACTTCATGACCGGCCTCGGCGAGGAAGTAGGCGGTGGTGACCCCTATCACGCCGCCGCCCAGCACGATGACTTTCATTCAAGGCTCCCTCAAAGGCCGATCATGCCGCCCGAGGCATGGCCATTCCCTGTCTGCCGGATTTTGCGGCACCCGCCAAGGGCTGCGTTATCCGCCGATGTAACGGCGGTGAAAGCGCGCGCCCAGACTAGTCAATATCTCATAGCCGATGGTACCGGCATGGCCGGCCGCGTCGTCGACGCTTTGCGACGGACCGATGAGCTCGACGAGGTCGCCTTCGCCGAGCCTACCTGCCGAAAGCGCCGAAATGTCGAGGATGATCGAGTCCATCGACACGCGCCCGACGAAGGGCAGTCGCACGCCCTCGAACCAGGCGGCCGAAGCGGCGCGACGGTGCCAGCCGTCGCCATAGCCCAGCGAAATGGTCGCGAGATCGAGCGGTCCATCCGCCTGGTGGGTATGGCCATAGCCGATGCCGGCGCCGGCGTCGACCTGCCGCGTCTGCGCCACCTTGGCTTGCAGCCGTATGACCGGCAGCATCGGATTGGGTGTGTGTGGTGTCGGGTTGACGCCGTAAAGCGCGGCTCCCGGGCGGGCAAGGTCGTAGTGATAGGCCGGCCCGAGAAAGATGCCGGACGAGTTGGCCAAGGAGGCGGGCGCCGCGGGCAGCATCCTGCGCAGCCTTTCGAATTCGTGCCGCTGCCTCTCGTTCGCCGCCTGTTGCGGCTCGTCGGCGCGGGCGAGATGGCTCATGACAAAACGAATGTCGACGCCATCGAAGGCGCCGATCTCCCCCGCGACCGCCTCGACTTCCGCCGGCGCCATGCCGAGCCTTGCCATGCCGCTGTCGACCTGGATGGCGGCGGCAAGGCTCTGGCCCATGCCTCGCGCGGTCTCGCGCCAGGCCTTAAGCTGCATGGCGCTGTTGATGACCGGCCAAAGCCCGGCCGCCGCGGCTTCCGGTTCAGAATCCGGAGGCAGCCCGTTCAGCACGAAGATGTCCGGCCCCGGGCCGATCGCCTTGCGCAGCGCGATACCTTCGCCGAGCAGCGCGACGAAGAAGATGTCGCAGCCCTCTTTCGCCAGCGCCGATGCCACTTGCGCGGCGCCAAGTCCGTAGCCGTCAGCCTTGAGCACCCCGGCGCAGCGGACGCCGTCCAGCCGCGCCTTCAGCCGGCGGTAGTTTTCCCGGATGGCCCCGAGGTCGATCGTCAGGATCGCGCCGGCGGCGGCCTCGCTCACGGTCGAGCCACTGCTTGCATTATGTGCCGGAAACCCGCGTCCGGTGTCGTCGCTCATGGCGACCCCCGCTCATTGCATCGGCAATCAATACGGCCACGGGGCGCCCGCGACAACCGGGACAGATGGAGGCCGCTCAAGGGACGAGATGCTGGAACGCCGCCACCACCTGCTCGTAGACCTTGCGCTTGAACGGCACGATCAGGTCGGGCAGCTCCCGCATCGGCCGCCAGGCCCATTCATCGAACTCGGCCTTATGGCCACCAGGAGGCGGATTGATCTCGATCTCGCCTTCGTCGCCCTCGAAGCGGTAGGCGAACCATTTCTGCGTCTGGCCGCGATAGCGGCCCTTGAAGGCGACGCCGACCAGATGCTCCGGCAGGTCGTAATTGATCCAGCGCGGCGCCTCGGCAAGCAGCGACACGCTGCGCATGCCGGTCTCCTCGTAGAGCTCGCGCCCGGCGGCCTCGATCGGCTCTTCGCCCTTGTCGATGCCGCCTTGCGGCATCTGCCAAAGCTGCGTCGTGCCGGCAAACTCGCTGTCCGGTTCGGCGATGCGGTGCCCAACCCAGACCAGACCTGCTTTGTTGAGGATCATCAGCCCGACGCACGGACGGTAAGGCAGCGTTTCGGGATCGATCTTTTTGGCCATGGGGGCAGCGTTCCGTGTGAGTAGTGAGTAGTGAGTAGTGAGTAGTGAGTGGTGAATGGTGAATGGTGAATGGTGACGGCATCAAAAACCGTGGCGCGGCACTGAAAATCTACTACTACTTACTACTTACTACTTACTATTCACCACTGACCATTCACCCAGCTAGCCTTTTTGCGGATCGATCGCCACAGCCGAGATCGGCACGATCTCGATGCCGCGCTTCTTCGCTTCGGCAATCCACGACGTCACCGTGTCGACGGTGATATCGAAGGCCGAACCGACGCCGACGGCGCTGCCCTTGGCCCGCGCCGTGGCTTCGAGGCTGTCCAGCTTCTTGAGGATTTCGCCGCGATCCTGGACGGCATCGATCGCCATGTCGCCGGCGACGAATGGCACGCCGTCCTTCAACGCCAGGTCAGGCGCCACACTGCGCGATGACGAGCCGTCATCGATGTAGGCAAGCCCCCGCTTACCGAGCTCGGCCATGAACGGTTCCATCGCCGCGGCGTCGGCCGAGAAGCGGGCGCCCATATAGTTCATGACCCCGGTATAGTTGGTCGTGCGCGACAGGGCCCAGTGCAGGCTCTTCAGGTTCTCGTCCGGGCTGGCCGCGACAGTCAGCGTGTTGCGGCCGGGATTGACGTTGGGATAATCGAACGGCTCGAGCGGCACCTGCATGACGATCTCATGCCCGCTTTGCCTTGCCGTCTGCATCCAGCGGCCGATACTGTTGCCTTGCGGCGCGAAGGCCAACGTCACTTCGGCCGGCAGCTTGGCGATCGCCGCCTGCGTGCCGGTCTGCGAGACGGCGAGCCCGCCAATGACGATCGCCACCCGTGCCCCGCGCGCGCCTGACCAAGGCCGCGCATAAACGTCGAACGGCCGCCGGCCGTCGGCGCTGCGGATCGGCAGCGGTCCGGTGTCGCCGGCCTCGATCAGCGCCCTGTCCGGGATATGGGCGACCTTGAGGTTCTGGCCGAGCGTCGACGGATCGCGAATCACGATAGCGGCCTTCGGCGGGCCGTCGCCTTCTTCGGTCTGGACGTGGATGATCTGCGGGCCGCCGCTCTTCATCGGCGTGCTGGCCTGTGGCGCCGCCGCCATCGGAGCCGGCGCGGGCGCCGCTGTCGCGGCAGGAGCAGCCTCGGCGGTGACCTTCGGCGTCGAAACGGCGACTTCTTCCGGCTTGCGGAACGGCCTTTCACGCAGCGCAATAGCGCCGGAAACACCGATCACGCCAAGCACGGCCAGCACAGCGATGAGCGAGCCGGAGCCGATGCCGCGCGAGGCCTTGCGCTGAGGTCGGATCGTCTGTCCGAGCGGGCGTTCGATGTCCTTGCCGATCTCAGCCAAGTCGTGTTTCCCCGGAAGCACGCCAGGGTCACGTTTTTCGTGACATCTCGCGTGAACTTCGCAATCGCGGGCGCGATACCCAGAAGCGTGGCGCCCCGACCGCGGTCCCCGAATCAAACTGCCGGAACCTCGCGGCCCCGGCAGCATTGCATTGCTTCTCGCAGCCGGCCAGAGCCGGACCGCATTACTGGTTCAGCACGGCCTTGTCCGGGTTCGGCGGGAACGACGGATCGGTCTTTTCGCCGCGCAGAAGCTGCTCGGCATAGATCAGCTGCAGGTCGTTCTTCGGATCCGGCGGCACATAGGCGGCCGAGCCCGAGCCGGTGGAGCTCTCGTCGGCGCCCTTGATGTGGCCCTTGAGGTCGGATTCGCCGCGGGTCAGGTCGCGGCCCTGCAGATCCGGGGGCAACGGCTGGTCGACCTTGATGTCGGGCGTGATGCCCTTGCCCTGGATCGACTTGCCCGACGGCGTGTAATAGAGCGCCGTAGTCAGCCTGAGCGCGCCGTTCTCGCCGAGCGGGATGATGGTCTGCACCGAGCCCTTGCCGAAGGACTGCGTGCCGACCACCGTAACCCGGCGCAGGTCCTGCAGCGCGCCGGCGACGATTTCCGAGGCGCTCGCCGAGCCGCCATTGACCAGCACGATCATCGGCTTGCCGTTGATGTCATCGACCTGCTTCGGCTTGGCGTCGAAGCGGGTGACGTCCTTCGGATCGCGGCCGCGCGTCGAGACGATCTCGCCGCGCTTGAGGAAGGCGTCCGACACGCTGACCGCCTGGTCGAGCAGGCCGCCCGGATTGAGGCGCAGGTCGAGCACATAGCCCTTCAGCTTGTCGTTCGGCACCTGCTTCTTGATGTTCTCGATGGCGTTCTCGAGATCGTCATAGGTCTTCTCGGTGAAGGAGGTGATCTTCATGTAGCCGATGTCGTTCTCGACCCGGTACTTCACCGCCTTGACCTTGATGATGTCGCGCACCACCGTCAGCTCGATCGGCTTGTCGGCGCCCTGGCGCAGGATGGTGAGCTTGATCGGCGTGTTGACCGGCCCGCGCATCTTCTCGACCGCGTCGTTGAGGGTGAGGCCGCGAACCTCCTCGCCGTCGATCTTGGCGATGTAATCGCCGGAAAGCACTCCCGCCTTGGCGGCCGGCGTGTCGTCGATCGGCGTGATCACCTTGACGAGGTCGTTTTCCATGGTGACCTCGATGCCGAGGCCGCCGAACTCGCCCTTTGTCTGCACGCGCATATCCTGCGCCTGCTCGGCATTCATGTAGGAGGAGTGCGGGTCGAGCGAGGACAGCATGCCGTTGATGGCGTTCTCGACCAGCGATTTATCGTCCGGCGGCGTCACATAATTGGCGCGCACGCGTTCGAAGATGTCGCCGAAGATCGCCAGCTGCTTGTAGGTTTCCGAACCCGCAGCATTCGCCGCCGAACCCGGTGCGCCGTAGACCAGGCTCATTGCCGATGCGCCCATCAGCGCGCCGGCAAACAGAAGCGACAGTTTCCGCATCATTTCACGTCCTTCCAGAAAATCGGTCCGCCCACCATGGGGCCGGATCGACGGGTTTTCCATCCTTGCGGAACTCAACATAGAGTTCCAGCGCCGCATTTCCATTTCGCGAGGCCGAGGTGCTTGCCACCCGGGCCTCTCCCATCGCGCCGATCGGCTCTCCTGCGAGCACCGACTGTCCGGTCGCGACGCTGATTCTGCTCATCCCCGCCAGAACGACATGATACCCGTCGCCTGCGTTGAGGATCAAGAGTTGACCATAGGAGCGAAACGGCCCCGCATAAAGCACGTTTCCATCCGCCGGCGCGGTGACGATGGCTCCCGATTGTGTCGCAACCATGTCGCCTTGCATCGCCGCGCCATTGCCGTCGTCGGCGCCGAAACGCAGCTTGATCTTGCCGATGACCGGCAGCGCGATCTGGCCTTGCAATGCCGAGAACGGCGCCGATCCAGTGAGACGGTTCGCTTCCGGCACCGGCAGCGCAGCGAGCTCGGTGGTCGAGGCCGTGGTGTCGTTGTCCGCCGATTTGCGCTCGCCCGCCTTGGCCTGGTCCTGCGCCTTGCGCGCCTTGTCGGCCTCCAGCGAGGCGATCAGGTCCTTGAGGCTGCTCGCCTTCGCCGCCAGCTGCTGCGAGTGCTGCTGCTCTGCCGCCATCGCGGCCTGGGTATCGGCCTGCAGTTTTTTCTTGGCTTCGAGCAGCATGGTGAGCCGCTTCTTCTCGGCGGTCTGGTCGGTGACGGCGGTGGTGAGCCTGGCCCGCTCGGCCTCGATCGATGCCGTTACACGCGTCTGCTCCTTGAGGTCGGCCATCAGCCGATCGGTCTGCTGGCGCAGTTCCGGCACCACGGCGCCGAGCAGGATGGCGCTGCGCACCGACGACAGCGCATCCTCGGGCTTGACCAGGATCGCCGGCGGCGGATTGAGCCCCATGCGCTGCAATGCGCCGAGCACTTCGGCCAGCACGTCGCGCCGCGCCATGAGCGAGGCACGCAGCTTATTTTGCTCGGCCTTCAGCCCTTCGAGCTTGGCGCCGATGTCCTCGATGTCCTGACCGAGCTTCTGCTCCGTCATCGCCGACTGGATGAGCGCCGCGGTGATCGAAGCATAGTCCTTGCGCACCGAAGCGATGTCGGCGGCGAGCTTGCCCAGCCGCTCCGACGAGAGCGTGATCTCCTTGGAAACCTGCTCGTATTCGGCCCGGCTCTGATCCGGGTCGGGCGCAAGGTCGAGCGAATTTTCGGCCGCCTGGACCGGACCGAGCGCGACCAGGGCGGCGACAAGGGTCAAGCCGCAGCGGCCGCGCCAGGCGCGCGTAATCGGGTACCAGCCTTCAGACATCAGGCCCCTAACCTATCCGCCGCTTCGTTAACGAACCATCAACCATGTTGAAAGCGCCGCTCAGAGCAATTCCAGGAAAAGTGCGTAACGGTTTTCCGTCCGGGATTGCGTAAAACAGAATACCCCGTTGCCGCGCGATTGAGGCAGAAATCCTGGCGTGGGCCGGCAATCCCCAGCTTCTTGGCCGTCGAGCCATTCACGATCGATGATACGGGTGACCCGCCAGGATCGTCGCGATCCGGTAAAGCTGCTCGCCCAGCATGACGCGCACCAGCTGGTGCGGCCAAGTCAGCGCGCCGAAGGATAGCGTAAGATCGGCTTGCTCGCGCAAGGATCTGTCATGGCCGTCGGCACCGCCGATCGCGACGACCAGCGCCTTGCGGCCGCCGTCCCGCAACTGTGCGATGCGGGCGGCCAGGTCTTCCGAGGAAAGCGACTTGCCGCGTTCGTCGAGCAGGATGAGAACAGCGCCCGACTGCAATTGCGCCTGCAGCCTCTGGGCTTCCTCGCGGCGGCGCTCGTCGGCGCTCTGTCCGCGGCTCTCGGGGATTTCGACAATGCCGGCAAACTCCAGCCCGACCGCGGGCCCGCTCTTGGCGAAGCGCTCGAAATAGCGGTCGGCGAGTTCTCTCTCGGGGCCGGTCTTCATCCGGCCCACGGCATGAACGGTGATCTTCATCCTCGCCCCGGCGAGCTTGTCCTAACGCGCACCGTGACGGTCACGGCACGCGGATCAAGGCTCAGTGCAAGGTCTCTTCCTCCAGGTCCGGCGCCTGCCACATCTTTTCGAGATTGTAGAATTCGCGGACTTCGGGGCGGAAGACATGGACGATGATGTCGCCCGAATCGATCAGGACCCAGTCGGCGCTGGCCAGCCCCTCGACGCGCGCATTGCCGAGGCCGGCATCCTTCAGCGCCTTGAGGAGATGATCGGCGACAGCCGAGACATGACGGTGCGATCGGCCCGAGGCGATGACCATATAGTCGCCGAGGCTCGATTTTCCCTGGATGTCGATTGAGACGATGTTTTCGGCCTTGGAGTCTTCCAGACTGGCAAGGACTGTGTCGATGGCGAGGGACGCGGCGTCGTTTCCGCTGATCCCTGCCGGCGAAGGCATGATGTCAGCCTTCTTCCGCAGTGCTGTTCTCAGTGTGTTTCCTTTCCCAACAAGAACAACCAAATCACCAGGCAAATCAGGTGACACCACTTAGATAGGCAGAGTTCCGTTGCAGTTTCAAGACGGGCGCCTTCGAAGCGTGATCTCCGCGCGATGTTGAGGAGGCGCTCCGCCAAGCCGCAAAAGGCGGGAACCGATGCCAGACGCACGGGTTATCGGCGCATTGACCAACGGGATACCCGCCATGCCCACCGACCCGCAAAGCGCCCTCATTACCATCCAGGCCGGGCTTGCGCAGCTGAGCACGCTGATTGTTTCCTATTCCTTCTCGGCCATCGGCGCCGTCATCCTTCTGGTCGTCGGCTATCTTGTCGCCGGGCTTGCCGAGCGCTCGATCTATGCCGGCCTCGGCCATATCCACGGCTTCGATGAGACGTTGCGGCATTTCTTCTCACAGGTCGTGCGCTACGCCATCCTGATCCTCGTCGTCATCATGGTGCTCGGCCAATTCGGCGTGCAGACCGCCTCCATCATTGCCGCCATCGGCGCTGCCGGCCTGGCCATCGGGCTGGCGCTGCAGGGCACGCTGCAGAACATCGCCGCCGGCATCATGCTTTTGGCGCTGAGACCCTTTCGCATCGGCGAAAATGTCGAGGTCGGCTCGATTGCCGGCAAGGTCGAGGAGATCGGCCTGTTTGCCACCAAGCTGCGCACCGTCGAAGGCGTCTACATACTGGCGCCCAATTCGACGCTGTGGAACCAGCCGGTGCGCAATTTCACCCGCAACGGCGTGCGGCGCACCGACGTCACCTTGAGCATCGGCTCGTGGAATGACATCGACCGCGCGCAAAAGACGCTGCTTGCCATCGCCGCCGCCGAAAAGCGCATCCGGCGCGAACCGGCGCCGATCGCCTTCGTGGCCAGTCTCGGCGACACCACCGTTTCACTCACCTTGCGCTACTGGACGTCGGCCGCCGACTATTTCTCGACCCAGATCGACATGACCAAGCGCGCCAAGCAGGCTTTCGATACCGAGGGCATCTCGATCCCGCTGCCGCCTCCGGAAATGCCGGCGCCGGAGGCGCGCAAGCAATAGTCTCACCGGTTCTTCAGTGCCGGTTCTTCACTTGGAAGTGACCGACTCATCCTGCGCGAAGGCAAGCTCCACCGGCAGGGGCGTCTGCGCCGACATCGGCGCGAAACTGCCGCTTATGGCCGCGGGTGTCGGCCGGCCGGCCATCACGCGCCACAGCACGAACAGGCAGAAGGCCGATGCGATGACGATGCCGACATAGATGAAGGTCGCGGTGCCGAAGACGGCGGAAAGCGCCGTCACGATGCCGGGCACGATGAAGCCGGCCAGCGACCAGGCGAACAGCATCGAGCTCGACAGCGCCAGAAGCTCGTCCTTGCCGGCGCGGTCGGCGGCATGCGCGCTGGAGAGCGCGTAGATCGATTCCGACGCTCCGTCCCAGATGAGATAGATCACCACCAGCGCCATCAGCGCGCCGCCGTCGAAGACGATCGCAAGCACGCTGGCGATCGCCGCGAGCGCCGCCGCGCCCGCCAGCACGTAGCGCCGGTCGGTGCGGTCGGATATCCAGCCGAGCGGAATCTGCAGGATCAGCGTGCCGACCGGCATCGCCGACAACAGCAGCGCGACGTCGGCCTGGCTGTAGCCCTTGGCGGTGGCATGGATCGGCGCGAAGCCGGAGACGATCATCGACAGGCCGCCGACGGCGAGCATGCCGGCGACACCGACCGGCGAGATGCGCCAGGCGCGGCGAAGCGCCACCGATGCGGCCTGCGGCGCCGGCGGCTGCGCCAGCCGCGTCATGCCGACCGGCAGGATGGAAAGCGCCGTGAAGGTGATGCCGATCAGCGCCGCCGCGGCCGTGTGGATGTCGATCGCGGCGAGCGTCGCATAACCCACGCCTAGCCCGCCTATATAGGCGACATAGAACACCGCCATCACCCGGCCGCGGATCGAATTCGGCAAGGCATCGTTCAGCCAGCTCTGCGCGACGATGAACAGCCCGCAGATGGCGAAGCCGTAAAGCGCCCGCGCGGCGATCCATAAAAGCGGTATCGGCCCGGCGCCGATCGCGGCATTGGAAAGCGCGATCAGCGCCGAAAGCACCATGAAGGCGCGGGCGTGACCCACTCGCTTGACGAGCGGCCCGGTCAGGATGCAGCCGGCCAGCCCGCCGGCCGAAAGCCCGGTGACGATCAGCCCGGCCCAGGTCGGGTCGAACCCGTCGGCGCCGAGGCGCACCGGGATATAAGCGAACATCAGTCCATTGCCGATCGCGATCAGCGCCATCGACACGATGACGCTGGCAATGGCGATCAACGGCGCCGATTGCGCGGCGCGGGCGGGTTCGGTTGTGGTGGGGTTCTGCTTCAGCATGCTTGTGCAGCTTGGTCTACGGACAGGAAAAAAGCCGCCGTAAAAGCGACATGGCCGGACTTCCCCTCCCCCCTTGTGGGGGAAGGTGGATTGCCGCGAAGCGGCAAGACGGATGAGGGGTGTTCCAGCGGAGTGAGATCGGCGTTCCCTGGAACACCCCTCATCCGTCTCGGCGCTGCGCGCCGATCCACCTTCTCCCACAAGGGGAGAAGGTAAAAGCCCTACCCCTTCGCCGCCTTGCGGAGCGCGGTGGAGGAGAGCGAGGAGCGCGGACCGTGGATGAAGGTCCAGGCAGGCGCCGGCATGCGGGCAAGCAGCGGCGCGTCGCCCTCGTCGATACGGGCATAGTCGAAGGTTTTGGCGACGACCGACGACAGGAAGGAGAGCGTCGCGCCCGGGCGATCGATGACCGCGATCGGGAAGGTCAGCACGATCTCGCGCCAGCGCTGCCAGCGGTGGAACTCGCGCAATGAGTCCGCGCCCATGATCCAGACGAAATCCACGCCCGGGTTGCGCGCCTTGACCAGGGCAAGCGTGTCGGCGGTGTAGCGCGCATGCTGCGCCGCCTCGAAGGCGGTTACCTTGATCTTCGGGTTCCTGGCGATCTTTTCGGACAGCTCGACACGCTCGGCGAGCGGCGCCAGTTCGCGCGCGCTTTTCAGCGGGTTGCCGGGCGTCACCATCCACCAAAGCTGGTCGAGCGCGAGCCTTCTCAACGCGATCTCGGCGACCAGCGCATGGCCGGCATGCGGCGGATTGAACGAGCCGCCGAACAAACCGACCGTCAGCCCCCTGGCGGCATGGGGCATGCGGAGGTAGCGAGCGGGAACGATGGGCTGAGGGGACGAAAGCATGGTGCTAGGCCCCCCTCTCTGGCCTGCCGGCCATCTCCCCCTCAAGGGGGGAGATCAGATGTCGCCGCGACTTTCGCCAATCACCGGCGTTGCAAGCCGAGCGCCGGCGCCGAAGCTGCCAATCTCCCCCCTTGAGGGGGAGATGGCCGGCAGGCCAGAGGGGGGGGCCTTGGCGCAAAGCCTCACACTCTAGCGGCAAGCGTCAAGGCCTCACCTGTCCAGACCCGCGCACGCGGTATTTGAACGAGGTGAGCTGCTCGACACCGACCGGTCCGCGTGCATGCATCTTGCCGGTGGCGATGCCGATCTCGGCGCCCATGCCGAACTCACCGCCATCGGCGAACTGCGTCGAGGCATTGTGCAGCAGGATCGCCGAGTCGATCTCGTTGAAAAAGCGCTCAACCGCAGCCGTATCCTCGGCGACGATCGCCTCGGTGTGGTGCGAGGAAAACGTCTCGATATGCTCGATCGCGCCGGCGATGCCGTCGACCAGCTTCACCGCGATGACGGCGTCGAGATATTCCGTCACCCAGTCGGCATCGGTCGCCGGGCTGGCGTCGGCGAAAGCCTTCATCACCTCGGCGTCGGCGTGGATCTCGCAGCCGGCAGCGCGCAGCGCTTCCAGGATCGGCACCAGATGCGTGGAGGCCGCCGCGCGGTCGACCAGCAAGGTCTCGGCCGCGCCGCACACGCCTGTGCGCCGCATCTTGGCGTTGACGGCGATATTGACCGCCATGTCGAGATCGGCCGAGCGGTCGACATAGAGATGGCAGATGCCTTCGAGATGCGCGAAGACCGGTATCCGCGCCTCGGTCTGCACGCGCCCGACCAGGCTTTTGCCGCCGCGCGGGATGATGACGTCGAGATTGCCGCCCAGACCTTTCAGCATCTCGCCGACGGCGGCGCGGTCGGTGGTCGGCACCAGCTGGATGGCGTCCCGCGGCAGGCCAGCGGCCTTCAGCCCCTCGATCATGCAGGCGTGGATCGCGGCCGAGGAATTGAGCGAGTCCGAGCCGCCGCGCAGGATCACCGGATTGCCCGCCTTGAGGCAGAGCGCGCCGGCGTCCGCCGTCACATTCGGGCGGCTTTCATAGATGACGCCGATGACGCCGAGCGGCGTACGCACGCGTTCGATGCGGAGCCCATTCGGCCGGTCCCAGGCCGCAATGGTTTCGCCGACCGGATCCTTGAGCGCGGCGATCTCGCGGATGCCGTCGGCCATCGCCTTGATGCGCGAGGGATTGAGCTTCAGTCGGTCCATAAACGAACCCGACAGGCCGGCCTCCTCGCCATTCGACGTATCGATGGTGTTGGCGTCGAGAATGGCCTGCTCGTTGCGCAGGATGGCTTCGGCCATGGCAACCAGCGCATCGTTCTTGGCCCTGCTGGAAGCGACGGCCAACGGTCGGGCGGCGGCGCGAGCGCGACGGCCGATATCGGCCATCAGTGCCACAGTGTCTTCGCCGGACTTTTCATGCAGCTTCAGCATGGTTCATCCCTCCGCCCCATCTAGTCGTCGGCCAATACTTGGTCGCCGGCAACGCTTACCACCAGGTCGTCGCGATGGATCATCGCCGATCGCGCCTCGTAGCCGAGCACGTTTTCGATCTCGGCCGTCTTCAGGCCTGCGATTCTTACGGCATCGGCGGCATCGTAGGCAACCAGGCCGCGCGCGATCTCGCGGCCCTCCGGAGACAGGATCGCCACCGTATCGCCGCGCGAGAAATTGCCGCTGACCAGCTTGACGCCGGCAGCCAGCAGCGACTTGCCCGACATGAGCGCACCGACGGCGCCGGCATCGACGGTGAGCCGGCCGGCCGGTTCGAGCTGCCCGGCGATCCAGGTCTTGTAACCCTTCACCGGATTGGGGCTCGGCCTGAAAAAGGTCGAGCGTTCGCCGCGTTCGATCGCCATCAGCGGCGACAGCCTGGTGCCAGAGGTGATGATCATGGCGGTGCCGGCGGCATTGGCGATCTTGCCGGCGTCGAGCTTGGTGCGCATGCCGCCGCGCGACAGTTCGGACGCGGCCGCGCCCGCCATCGCCTCGATATCCGGCGTGATGCGGTCGACCACCGGGATGAACTTCGCTTGCGGATCCTTGGCCGGCGGCGCCGTGTAGAGCCCGTCAATGTCGGAAAGCAGCACCAGCAGGTCGGCGCCCATCATCGTCGCCACCCGCGCCGCCAGCCGATCGTTGTCGCCATAGCGGATTTCGGACGTCGCCACCGTGTCGTTCTCGTTGATGACCGGCACCGCCTTCATCTTGAGCAGGGTCGAGATCGTCGCGCGCGCGTTGAGATAGCGGCGGCGTTCCTCCGTATCGCCGAGGGTCAAAAGGATCTGGCCCGACTTCAGCCCGTCCTTGCCGAGCGCGTCCGACCAGGCGCCGGCAAGCGCGATCTGACCGACGGCGGCCGCCGCCTGGCTCTCCTCGAGCTTCAGCGCGCGTCTGCCGAGGCCGAGAATGGTGCGCCCGAGCGCGATGGCGCCCGAGGAGACGACGAGCACCTCCGCGCCCGCATCGGCAAGCACCGCAATGTCGCCGGCAAGCGAGGTCAGCCAGTCGCGCTTCAAACCTGTCGCGCGGTCGACGAGCAGCGCCGAACCGATCTTCACTGTGATGCGCCGGTATGATTTCAGCGATCTCATCGGTCTTATCGCCAGCGTGTGTCGACAGGCGCCGGAACGGCATCGCGCGCTTCTGCGACCACCGCCATCAGCGCGCGCAGCACGGCCTCGACGCCTTCGCCGGTGACGGCCGAGACAAGCATCGGCGCGCGGCCGGCGGCACGCTTCAGCGAGGCCGCCTTTTTCTTGCGGGCGTCCGCGTCGAGAATGTCGACCTGGCTGAGCGCGACGATCTCAACCTTGTCGGTCAGCCCATGGCCATAGGCATCGAGCTCGGCGCGCACCGTCTTGTAGGCTTTGCCCGGATTTTCTTCCTGCGCGGAGACGAGGTGCAGCAGCACGCGCGTGCGCTCGACATGGCCGAGGAAGCGGTCGCCGATGCCCACCCCCTCATGCGCCCCCTCGATCAGGCCGGGGATGTCGGCGAGCACGAATTCGCGGCCGTCGATGCGGGCGACGCCGAGGCCTGGATAGAGCGTGGTGAACGGATAGTCGGCGATCTTCGGCTTGGCCGCGGTGACGGCCGCAAGGAAGGTCGACTTGCCGGCGTTGGGCAGGCCGACTAGGCCGGCGTCGGCGATCAGCTTGAGCCGGAGCCAGATGCTCAGCTCCTCGCCCGGCAGGCCGGGATTGGCGCGCCGCGGCGCCTGGTTGGTCGAGGTCTTGAAATGCTGGTTGCCGAAGCCGCCATTGCCGCCCTTGGCAAGCAGGAAGCGCTGGCCGACGACGGTCAGGTCGCAGATCAGCGTCTCATTGTCCTCGGCAAAGATCTGGGTGCCGGCCGGCACTTTCAGCGTGATGTCGGCGCCCTTGGCCCCGGTCATGTTGCGGCCCATGCCGTGCATGCCGGTCTTGGCCTTGAAATGCTGCTGGTAGCGATAGTCGATCAGCGTGTTCAGCCCGTCGACCGCTTCCGCCCACACATCGCCGCCGCGGCCGCCATCGCCGCCATCGGGCCCGCCGAACTCGATGAATTTTTCACGCCGGAACGACACCGAACCGGCACCGCCATCGCCGGAACGGATGTAAACCTTGGCTTGGTCGAGGAATTTCATCGTTTCAAGTTTCTGCTATTGCACTTGCGGGATTGCTCTAAACCAAGGCAGAGCCGAGGGCGAGGCCGAATTGCGACTAAAGCGCCGGATGCCCTTTCGGCGCGCACGCGGTAGCACTGGCGGGGATTAAAGGGGCGCGGGAATGAAGATTTTTTCCTACAACATCCAATACGGCATCGGCCTCGACCGCAAATACGATGTCGGGCGCATCGCCGACGCCGTGCGCGGTGCCGACGTGATCGCGCTGCAGGAAGTGACCCGCAACAACCCGCGCAACGGCGACCGCGACATGGTGGCCGAGATCAGCGAGGCGCTGCCCGATTATTTTGCCGCCTATGGCAGCAATTTCGAGGTCAATATCGGCTCTCGTCTGGAGAACGGCCGCGCCATCTCGACCTCCTTCCAGCTCGGCAACATGGTGCTGTCGAGGACACCCATTCATCTGTCGCGCAATCTCCTTTTGCCGCGCAGTCGCAGCCTCGAGGCCATGAACTTCCAGCGCGGCGCGCTCGAAGCGCTGATCGAGACGCCGCTCGGCTTCATCCGCTTCTATTCCACCCATCTCGACCACCGCAGCCCGGTCGAGCGCCAGAGCCAGATCCGCTTCCTGCGCCAGCGCCTCTTGAACTATGCGCTCGAAGGCGGCGGGCTGTCGGGCATTCCCGAGATCGGCCTGCCGGACCTGCCCTATCCGGAAGCCTTCATCGTCATGGGCGACTTCAACATGCTGCCGGGCTCGCCGGAATATGTCGAGCTCGCCGGCCGCCCGGACCATGAGTTCGGCATGCCGCTGACCGCCGATCTCGCCGTCGACGTCGCCCAGCGCCTTGCCGTCGCCGACCTCGTCACCTGGGTCGATCCCGACCGCCCAGACGACAAAAACCGCCACAAACGCATCGACTACATCTTCACCAGCGCCTCGCTGGCCAGATCGCTGAAGCGTCTATGGTCCGACCGGGACGCCGTCGGCTCCGATCACCTGCCGCTCTGGGCCGAGCTGGGCTGAATTCTGAACTCCCCCTCATCCGGCCGCTTCGCGGCCACCTCCTCCCCAAGGGGAGAAGAGATTGACGCCAGCCCTTACCTGCTCCTCTCCCCTCGGGGAGGGTCGGATTGTCCCGAATTGCCCGTCGCAATTCGGCTGGCAATCCGGGTGAGGGGGCGCCGCTCAACCTTCCGAAGCACCTATCAATAATGGATCCAGTTGCGCAGACTGTTCCACGTCTTGCGATCAAGGCGATACCGCTCGACCGGCACCTGCCCCGCGACGATCGAGTTCAGCATGCCCTGGCCGGCATACTGGAAGCCGCATTTGTGGATGACCCGGCGCGAGGCCGGATTGATCACTCTTGTCGAGGCATGCAGCACCTGGATCGAGGTCCGCTGGAAGGCGAGGTCGACCAGGACGTGCGCGGCCTCGGTGGCATAGCCGCGCTTCCAGTAAGGCTCGCCGATCCAGTAGCCCAGTTCCAGGCCGCGATCGGTGGTGTTGAGCCCGGCGCAGCCGACGAAGGTGCCGGTATCCTTGAGCGTCAGGGCATAGACGATGCCGGCGCGGCGCGACGCCGCCATGGCGAGGAAGGTCCGGCCCTCGGCTTCGCCATAAGGATGCGGCATGCGGGCCAGCATTTCGGCGACATGCCGGTTGTCGGCCAGCGTGACGAGTTGCTCCAGATCGCTCTCGCGCGGGGCGCGCATGGCCAGACGCTCGGTGGCCAGCACCGGGCAATCGATCGCGTAACTTTCGTCTTCGGAGTCTTCCGCTTCGGCAACCATTTTAGTCCTCCAGGGCAAGAAAAAATGAAAAAGGAGAGAGGGCAAACCCATCTCTCCTGATCCTTTTCCTGGCCTGGCCAGACACCGGTTCCCGAGATGGGCGCCGGTGTTATGGTGCGGAACCGGCTACTCCGCTGCTTTGGTAATCGGGTTCACCGATACGTAGGTTCGGCCGTTGGCTTTCTTGTTGAAGGTGACTGCGCCGGCTTCGAGCGCAAAAAGGGTGTGGTCCGTGCCCATGCCAACATTGGTGCCCGGATGCCATTGCGTGCCGCGCTGACGAATGATGATGTTGCCGGCGATGACGGCTTCGCCGCCGAACTTCTTCACGCCGAGACGCTTGGAGTGCGAATCGCGACCGTTGCGCGACGAACCGCCAGCTTTCTTGTGTGCCATTTGACTAACTCCGATGCGCCCTGAGGCGCTTGAATGGTCTTATGAACGCGTTCGCGTTCCGTTTCAAGTGCGCACCGGCGACGATTGTCGCCGGGCCATCTTATTTCAACCTGCCTTACTTCTTCGCCAGTTCCTTGGCCTGCTCGCGCCAGTCCTTGATCTGGTCGGCGCTGAACGGCATGTGCTCGTCGATCTTGGCGACGTCCTTGTCGGTGAGCTTGGCGAGCTGCGCGAAGGTGACGATGCCCTGCTCGGCGAGGTCCTTCGCCGCGACCGGGCCGATGCCCTTGATCACGGTCAGGTCGTCCGGCTCGCCCTTCGGCGCCTTGAACAGCGGCGCGGCCTTTGCCTCTTCGCCGGAAGCGGCCTCAGACTTGGGCTCCTTCTTGGCCTTGGCCTCCTTCGGAGCGGCTTCGGCCTTTGCCTCGGCGGCGACTTCCGCCTTGGCTTCGGGGGCCTTTGCCTCGGTCTTGGCGGCGGCCTTCTTCGACGGCTTGGCGCCGCCCAGCAGGATCTCGGCGATCCTGACGGTGGTCAAAAGCTGGCGGTGGCCGATCTTGCGGCGCGAATTCTGGCGGCGGCGCTTCTTGAAAGCGATGACGGTGCGGTTCTTGCCCTGCTCGACGACTTCCGCCGTGACCAGAGCGCCATCGACGAACGGCGCGCCGAAGGTGACATTCTCGCCCTCGCCATGCGCGAGCACATTGCCGATCTCGACGATATCGCCGACCTTGGCTTCGAGTTTCTCGATCTTCAGGAGATCGTTGGCGGCGACGCGATACTGCTTGCCGCCCGTTTTGATGACTGCGAACATTTTTTGCCTTTCGCTGTTCGGTCGGCCTCGATGAACCGCCTCGGGCGGTTCGGCCGTCTTTTTGTCAGTCTGCGGGTTCAAAAAACAAGCGGCGCGGAAGAGCCTCCACGCCGAATGCGGGCTGTCCCTAACCGAAGGTTGCGCCGGAGTCAAGGCAAGCGGCTTGTCGTTGGAGAGGCCGCGAGCGACGTTGCCGGCAAATATCGGTCCGTCCCGTCGCGATCGCTTTTCGCGCAAGCCGGAAATCGGTGGAATAGGGCCTTGTAACCGGAGCAGTCAGCCGTTATCTAGTGCGCCGCGCCGGCAACGGCCGACCATGACCTCGCGGAGAGGTGGCAGAGTGGTCGAATGCACCGCACTCGAAATGCGGCATACTCGCAAGGGTATCGGGGGTTCGAATCCCTCCCTCTCCGCCATCCTGCTTCGCGCTGCGCGCTTCGCAGGACAGGTCCAACGAATTCCTTTCCGCGCGAAGCAGGATGCCCTCCGAAGCTTTAGCGAAGGAGGGCGGCTCGGAGCTTCCCTGCATCCCCTCACCGCGCCATACCGGCCTGCAGATGAAATCCCGCGGCCCTCGGGTGACAAAAATCCGACCGTGATCGATAATAACATGATCTCACGGGTTGTTGCGTAGAGGGCCACATGCGCTCGGGGGCGAAATCTAACAATGCCCGGTCGCGGCTTCACAACGGGGGACAAGATGATCGCGCGAACAATTGCGGTTGTCCTTGCAATTGCGTTTTCCCTTTCACCGTCGCATGCGCAACCACGGCATCGTTTGCCGAGCGGCTACAAATGGGGCCGCTGCCTGCTGGTCGTTCATGGTGAGACCCGCATCTCTGGAAGATGCTCCTACCAAATCGAGAAGGGCGGCGATTTCAATATCCAGGGGCCCAAGCAGGTTTTTGCAGGCATCGACTATCCCGACACGCATAGCGGGGCCGGTGAAATGTCGAAGGATTACTGGGCGGTTGTCTACAAGGACGGCGATCTTTGGGCAGGCTATGCGAACGCTGACATTCGCGACACGCACGGCGAGGCAGGCGATTGGGGAGAGCTTCGCCGCGAAGGCGCCTGCTATGTCGGCAAGGACGTCAAGGTTTGCCTTTGGCGTTAGCCGGCTCCCTTGCAAGACCTATCCCAGCGCCACCAGGCGTTCGAGGAAGCGCCCCTTCCCTGCGTGGCGCTCCCGGAGCGACTGAAGCCGGAGACGGAAATCCTCGGTGCTGCCTTGTTTTTCGGCAAGCGCCAATAGATCGGAAAGGAGCGCCGCTGCTTTATCGTAGCCGGCGGGGTTGCGCCGTCCGATCTCGGTCTCGGCCTCTTCCCAGACATTTTCACCCCGCTGGCGAAGGACCTCGACCCGGATATCGCGGGCCTTCTCAGCCGCCTCCGCTTGCAGTCGCCGCTGCGCTTCCGCCAGCTCCGCCTCGGCGCGCTTGCGGGAAAGGCGGATTTCTTCGGCCCGCGCCTGCAGATCCGCTGCTGTGTGCAAAGGGCCAGGCGAGATTGTCGTTTCGGGTTCCAGACGTGCCCGAATCGTGGCCCGCAACTCGGCGACATATTCGGCTCGCCATTGAAAACCCGCATGAGCAGACTGGTTTTCTCGACGTCGCTCATCGCCGCGACCACCCGCCGGGCGATATCCGGTGCCGCGCCATCGGGACCCGTTGTCGCGCTTCGCTCAGCTGCCGCCTGGACGAGATCGCGATCGATGCCGAAGAAGGCTGCGAACGCTTCGAGCGCCTCGGTCAGCGGTCCGATTCCCGGCATCGGTTCAGGCTCATCGGGTTCAATCGCGCCCGCTTCGACAGCCATCAACCAAAGTAGGTAGAAAAGCCGAAGATCGCCGGCGAGCAAGTCGGCCCGCAACGGCGCCAAGGCCGAGAGCCAACCTGAGTCGTCGTCCAGGTACTCGAACTCCAACTCGCCGCGCGCGATGCTTATAATGATGTTCTCACCAGCGACCCTGAGCATGACGTCGTCGGTCGCTCCAAGGAAGGCGTCCACGCGATCCCGATCAACCAGCCGAGCCGGCAGCTTGATCATCAGGCGGCGGGAACCCCAATTGGCCCAATAAAGATGAAGATCGAACCAGCGCTCCATGAGCTCGTCCGGATCGCCCTTGAAATCCCCCCACTCGTAGAAATTGGTGAAGCTTGTGGCGGTGATCCGCGCCCGCGATGACAAATCGCGAAGCCCGTGGCGATCCGCGTTGCCAAGGGGACGGTCGACCGCCTGGAATTCATAATATTGGTATTCGCTCATCCTCGCTCTCAGGATTGACACAAGTGTGCGGCTGGGGGATCGGTAGCATACCGCCGGGCCGGGGCTCCATCGACGCGACTGGACGCGATGAAAAAAGAAGATCTGGAAAAGCTGCTTTCCGACGACAGCAGCGACTTCAAACTGTTTCCGATAGACCGCTATCTCCATGCCGTGGCGACTGAACGGCAGGTGCCGGATCTCGCAATCGCGGTCTGCACGATCAGGATAGAAGAATCAGCGCCTGCGCTGCGCATGGTCCTTGAACGCGCCGCCAACGGACAGCCTTTGTCGGACGATGAAGAGATGCTGCTCTTCAGGGGCGTGTATATCCTCGGCGGCGCCCGCGACACCCAGGCATGCCAAGCTTTGCTGCGTCTGCTGCGCCGCCCTGGGAAGGAAGCCGACCGGCTGCTTGGCGACGCCATAACCGAAACCTTGTCGCGCATCATCGTAGGCGTATTCGACGGCGACGCCGGCGCGCTGTTCGACATCATTGCCGAACGCTCCGGCGACGAATTCATCCGCGATGCGGCGTTTGGCGCGGTGACCTTTTTGACCTGGGAAGGTCGCATCGAGCGCGACCGGACAAGGGATTTCGTGGAACGGTTTTACAGGGAGAGGCTGGCCGACGACTGGGATTACGTGTGGGTCGGCTGGCTGCAAGCCATCGCGATGCTTGCCTTGCGAGACCTCGTTCCGCTTGCCTACAGCGCTTGGGATGAGGGCCTGATCCCCGAAGATGCGCTTGAACGCAGTGATTTCGAAAGCGACCTGCGGGAAGCCGAGCAGCAACCGGGCGACATCGGCCGGTTCGATCGCGCCAGTCTGAGTTACATCGAGGATGTCCTTGTGGCGCTGGATTGGACCCGCGGCCTTGACGATGACGACGACTTCGAGTTCGGCGACGACGAATTCGATCTTGAGGAGGACGAGGATGGGCAAGCCTCACGGCTGGACCTGGCCTTCACCAGCGTCACACCGGCCACCAACCCTTGGCGCGACGTCGGGCGCAACGATCCGTGCCCTTGTGGAAGCGGCAAGAAATTCAAGAAATGTTGCCTTGCCAGCTGATTGGCGATCCTTCGCGAAGATGGCCTCCGAAGCCTTGGCGAAGGAGGCCGCTCATTCATTTCAGGTTACGCATTCGCGCGGCGCCCTTCGCAGGACTGACATCCTGAGCCCGAAGCAGGATGCGGCATAGGAAGCCGGCGTTCGGGCAGGTGCACCCCTGACGGCCGCAAACGCCGGTGATCCGGCAGTCCGTCTTTGTGCCCTCTACGGGCGCGCTCATGCTGCCAGCCTCTGCATGGCTTCGGCCATCTGAGCCGAGACACGGCGGTCGTAGTCCTCGGCAAGCGCCCGCAGGGCCGCAGCCCCGTCGCCGGAAAATGACGGGCCGTGCATGAGCGCCAGAGTGCGTGGCGCGAGCTTGGCAAGCTCGCGGATGGTCGTGCCCATGCCGGGATTGAGTGCCGAATATTTGAACAGATCCTCGGCGGCGATCGCCGGGCCGACAACATCGCCGTCGGTCAGCGCGCGGTCGTTGCCGAGTTGGGTGAACAGATCGCCGCAGAGCAGGGTGCCGGTCGATTCCTCGTACATGACGCCGGCGTCCCAACCATGCGGCGTGTGCGGTGTATCGATGAAGCGCACGCGCTTGCCGCCGCCGATGTCGATCACCTCGCGATCCTTCAGCACCCGCGGCGCACGATCCGCGAAATCGTTGAGCGACACGTAGACGCCTGTCTGTCCGTGCGCGGCCGTTGCTTGCGGCGCAACGGTGAGCCATTCGTTCATGGCGCCGCATTCGTCGGATTCGAAATGGCCAAATCCAATCCAGCGAAGACGCTCCGGGGGGATAATGCGGGCAAGCGCGTCGCGGTTGAGCGCGAACATCTTCCGCAGACCGGTGTGGAACATGAGCGGCTCATCGCCCATGACCAGGAACTGGTTGAAGGTGAAGCCGACGGGCGGAGCGATGTCCGATACATAGGTCGATAGGCGGTAGATGCCCTCGGCGATTTCGTCGATTTTCGTTTCCATGGAATCTCCTCCAAAACAATGGTTGCGTTCCCTCTCCCGGTTGATCCCGGGCTGGACTTCGATCAAAATCGAAGTACATATGTGTGTAGCGAAATATTAGAACCCTGTCAACAATGGGTGCACACTCATGTGCATTTAAATACATGACCCGCAAATACACCCTTAAACGCCGTGCCGAGCAGCAGGCCGAAACCCGGCGGCGCATCGTCGAAGCTGCGATCGACCTGCACGGGAGCGTTGGCCCCGCAGCAACGACCTTCAGCTTGGTCGCCGAGCGTGCCGGCGTTCAGCGACACACGCTCTACGCCCACTTCCCCGACGAGCGCAGCCTGCTGCAGGCCTGCTCGAGCACGCACATCGAGACGCATCCGCTGCCGAGCCCGGAGCCGTGGCGAGTTGTGGCCGACCCAGGCGAACGGATGCGGATCGCGCTGCTGGCGCTCTACGAATGGTACGGGCGCAATGAAAGCGTGGTGGCCAGCGTGTTGCGCGACGCCGAACATCACCCGCCAACCCGGGAGGCTGTCGAGACGAGCATCGGCCCGTATTTCGCGACCTGCCAGGGGGTGCTCGGCGAAGGCCTTGGCGGCAGCCAGCGAGCGTTGCTACGGGTGGCGCTGAGCTTCTTCACCTGGCGCACGCTGGTGCGCGAAGCTGGCCTGCAGCCCGTTGAAGCCGTAAACACCATGGTTCGGGCCGTCCAAGGCGTGGGTTAAGCGGCAGACTCCGGCGGCAGTAGGCTGAGATGTGCGTGTTGTCAGCTTTCTGACGGGTGCGCCGCGATCGCACTCAAGAACGCCTCCCCGAACTCCTTGAGCTTCGCTGCACCCACGCCGTTCACCTCGGCGAAGTCGTCGAGGTCGCGCGGACGGCGCTCGGCCATGTCGATCAGCGTGCGGTCGGAAAACACCACATAGGCCGGCACCTGGCGTTCCTTGGCGAGCCGCAGCCGCAGCGTCTTGAGCGCGGCCAGCAAGGAAGTGTCCACGCCTTCGCCCGTGGCAGAGTCTTGCGCGGCACGCTTCCTGCCGCGCGCCAGACGGTCCCGGCCTTCGACACGATACTCGAACGCAACCTCGCCGCGGCCGAGCGCGCGGCCGCTTTCCGAGATGGCGAGGCCGCCATGGCCGTCGGGATCCGGCACCAGGAAGCCGCCGGCGACAAGTTGCCGGATGAGCGACAGCCAGACCGGCTTCCGGTGCATGATGCCGGTCCTGAAGCTGGCGAGCTGCTGATGGCCTCTGGCCAGTACCTTTTCGGTCTCGTGGCCGAGCAGGATATCGATGACATGGGCGGCGCCGAAGCGCTCGCCGCTTTGTGCGACGGCCGCGAGGATGATCCGCGCCTCCGCCCCGCCATCGGCGCGCGGCGCCTGGTCGAGGCAGTTGTCGCAATTGCCGCAGGCTTGCGCCTCCTCGCCGAAATAGCCGAGCAGCACCTGGCGCCGGCACTGCGCCGTCTCGCAATAGCCGATCAGCGTGTCGAGCCGGCGATGCGCCCGTCTTTTGTGCTCGGGCGAGGTATCCTCGTCGTCGATGAACATCCGGCGCGTGCGGATGTCGCCGGCGCCGTAGAGCATATGCGCTTCCGCCGCCCGGCCGTCGCGACCGGCGCGGCCGATCTCCTGGTAATAGGCCTCTAGGCTGCCGGGCAGATCGGTGTGGAAGACATAGGCGACGTCGGGCTTGTCGATGCCCATGCCGAAGGCGATGGTCGCCACCATGGCGACGCCCGACAGGCTCATGAAGGTGTTTTGGTTCGCCTCCCGCGCCTCCTTGCTCATGCCGGCATGGTAGGCGAGCGCGCGCACGCCATTCTTCTCCAGGAAAGCCGCCATTTCTTCCGTCTTGCGGCGCGACAGGCAATAGATGATGCCGCTCTTGCCCTGGTGACGCTCGATGAAGCGCAGCAGCTGGCGCTTGCTGTCCTGCTTGGGCTCTATCGCCAGCTTGATATTGGGCCGGTCGAAGCCCAGCACCAGGGTTTCGGCGCGCCCGGCAAACAGCCGCGCTTCGATGTCGGCGCGCGTGGCCTCGTCCGCCGTCGCCGTCAGCGCGATGATGGGCACCTGCGGAAACACGCCGCGCAATTGCGACAGGTCTTCATATTCGCGCCGGAAGGCTGGTCCCCATTGCGAGATGCAATGCGCCTCGTCGATGGCGATCAGGCCGACATCGAGCCGGGACAGGGCTTCGAGCATCCGCTCCGTCATCAGCCGCTCCGGCGCCATATAGAGCAGCCGCGTCTGCCCGGACGCCACGCGGCGCCAGGCAGCGACATTGGCGTCGCGGTCGAGCGAGGAATTGATGGTGTCGGCGGCCACACCGGCAAGGCGCAAGGCGGCGACCTGGTCCTGCATCAGCGCCACCAGCGGCGACACCACGATGGTAAGCCCGCCTTTGACCAGCGCCGGAACCTGATAGCAGAGCGATTTGCCGGCGCCTGTCGGCATCACCGCCAGCACATGCCGCCCGGACAGCAACGCCTCGATCACGGTCGCTTGCCCGGGGCGAAAATCGTCGAAGCCGAACACATCCTTCAGGACGCGCCGCTTGTGATCCTCGGCCCGGATGCTCACTGCCTGCGCCGGCATCACCGCGCCGTTCCCGCGTTCAAGGTGTAGGCCGGCATTTCGTAGCCGAATTCGTGGCAGAAGCTCTCCACGCGGGCGAGGAACGCCGCTGGCAGGCTATGCAGATAGGTCTGGAATTCTTCATTGCGCTCCCATTTTCTCAACGACGTCGGCCGTATCGGATTGTCCGCATCGCGGCTGTAAAGCGTGACCGGTGACAGACCGAACGACCGGGCGATCCTGCCCTGGACAATATCGGGTTCGGCGATCAATTCCTCATAGCGCAGATAGAAAACGGCTCTTTCGGGTTGAGCCTTTCTAAGGCGCGTCAACCCGTCATACTCCGCCTCCCAGCGCTCGGTCGTTACGTGAAAACGCCGTTCGTTCACCGTCTCTGGATGGGAGCTTGTGAGCACGTCGAAAGGATGCCGCACGCAATAGATCAATCCGACCGAGCCAGGCAGATGCTCGATGTCCTTATGGCTCTCATAGGTGCGTTTGACGACCAGATTGACTTCGGGCCGATCCAGTTCGAGCAGCGCCTGATACGGCGCTTCGTCCCTATGAACATAGATATCGTCGAAACACGCCATCAAACGACGGCTTAGCGTGGTTCCGCTGCGAGCACAGCCGGCAATGAAGATTCTTTTGCGAAACGTCATTGCAGAGGGCAGCCGGGGCGCAGCCTTGCGCAATCGCCAGAACAGTCGTCTTGCGCCACGGCGCAGAGTGGTCGCCGGCATCCGGGCTGCTTTGCCAGGAACGTCCCTCGACGTGATCTCGGCCAAGGCGATGCCGCTCTCTCCGGCAACGGCGTAGAGCAGCCAGGTGCGGCCTCTCTCCTCGAAAATCGCAGGATCGCGCAACGCGTTCTCCGCGCCTTCGGCCGGCCCGTCCCGGCTGGGGCAAACCGGCAGGCCCGCGCCTTCGAAGTCCGTCTGCGGCCGCAGCAGTTCGGTCTCGCCTTTGACCGTCCAGCCTCTCCAGTCCTCGGCGAGATCGATCGTGCCGTGAAGTATCCGTTCCGGCGCGTCGCCCCTGCGCGTGTAAAAGACCCGCAGCCAGCGACCGGATTTCTGCAGTGCAAGATGCCGCGGGGTGGGAAGATGCTTCATGCCGGACAGAACGACCGCACCCCGTTCGAAATCGGAGATGCCGGTCCTGGAGCGGAAGACGGTGATGGCTTCTGTCCCGAGAAGACCGTACCACCACTGATCGTGGCGAAAGAACCGGGCATAGGAAGGCCCGAGCGGCTCGGAAAGCGGATTGAAATGAAGGCCGTCACCGGATGTCGCGGCAAAGGTCGTCTGGCCTTCTCCGCCTTTTGCCGGTCCGTGAAAATACATAACGAAGCGGCGATTCCGCTGATCGACATGAACGTCGGGAGACGCGATGTGGCCTTTGATGAACGGACATTGAGCGAGGGACAGTACCCCGCCGGAATGGATGCGCCACGGGCCTTCGATCGAATCGGCGTAGGCGAGGCGGATATAGGAACCCCCGTGGTCGGCGAAATAGAGATAGTAGGCGCCCAGCCGCCCCGGCGCCCAGTCCGGCATACCGATCAGCGACGGCCCGTTGATGTTGATCCCATCGCCGCCGGGCAACATTTCCGGCGTCACGATAAGCCCAACCCGGCGCGCGGTGAGAATGGGTGGCGCGATCATGCGGCAGGCTGCTTCCGGTCGCCGATTCCATCCTGGCGACAAGCGCGCCTGTCGTGGAGCCTGCACGTTCCAGCCCGGCTTCGCCGGGTCTCACATGTCGCTTGCTCTTCCAAGCTAGCCCCCTTGATCTTGCCGCCGCCTGGGGCAGGCGCCTTGGCTCGATTGCCGATCCGGCATCGTTCGGCCTTGTCGTTTCGATACAACGACGTGCATTGAAACGAAAGGTCAAAGCAATGCCGCGGTCCATTCCCGGCGGCTTCGAACGACAGGGCTGTGGGATAGGGGTGCGCTTGCGACTAAATCATCGAAGCGTGGAAGGCCGTCACGACATTCCGCTCGAATCGCTGCGACCGCCGACTTCGCCGCCCGAGAGTTCCCCCGGCCCGTTCTGCGGTGCTATAACGCCGAGCCGCTCCGAATAAAGAGCGGCGCCCGACGCAAAAGGAGCCTTGGCATGATCGATCCCGCGACGCTCGTCACCTACATCGCGGTCGTGTTCGGCTTCGTCTTCATCCCGGGGCCGGCGACGCTGCTCACGGTCGCGCGGGCGACGAGCTCGGGCACGAAGGTCGGCATCGCCACCGGCGCCGGTGTCGCTGCGGGTGACGTCATCCACACCATCATGGCCATCGTCGGCATCTCGGCCGTCATCGCCGCTTCGGCGATGCTGTTCAGCATCGTCAAATATATCGGCGCGGCCTATCTCGTTTATCTCGGCATCCGCGCCATTTTCGAAAAGGCGCCGGCAGACCTGGCGGCCACGACGCTCCCCATTTCCGCGGGCCGGGCCTTCCGGCAGGCGATCCTGACCGAAGTGCTCAATCCGAAGACCGCGCTGTTCTTCCTGGCCTTCCTGCCGCAATTCGTGCACCCGCAAGGTGGTTTCGTGGTGCTGCAGCTGATGCAGCTTGGCATCATCTTTGTTCTGCTCGGGCTCTTCAGCACGGCCGTCTTCGCCGTCAGTGCGGGCGGCCTGGGTTCCTTGCTGCGCCGCAATCCGACGGTGCTGAAATGGCAGGGCAAGGTGGTCGGCGGCATATATTGCGCGCTCGGCATACGCCTGGCGCTGCAGCAGCGCTGAAACGCTTCACCCGGCGGCGCCGGTCCCAGGCAGGCATGTCATAGCTGAATTCGCGACAGAAGGCCCGCATGGCCGGCGTCGGCGGAGTGACGAGATCGCGCTTTCTTTATAAAAGAAACCAAGCATATTCTTGCAGAACTCAGCCGGGGGCTTGCTGATATTATTCTTCCGCAGTCGTCCTGCTTCTCCGACACCACAGCAATGGAATCCGTTTTCGCCATGGATTCGTCCGCGCCCGTGCTGATCTTCTATGCCCGCAACGACGCGCTTGGCGACGGCCTGCTGCGGATTCCGGCCCTGCGGGCGGCGAGGACGGCCTTTCCGCAAAGCCGTGTCGTCTACGGCGCCATGCGCGGCTCATCGCTCTCGCATGCGTTGCACAAGCATGTCGCGCATCTCGTCGACGATTTCAGGACGAAGACGCCGCTTTCAGCCATCCTCGCCGAATTCGCGCCGCGCGGCCGCAAAGCCATCGTCGTCGATCTGCGCACCGGCGTGCCGGGCCTCATCCTCACGGCTCTTCGACTTGCCGGCCGGGGCATCCGCTACGAAGCCAACTTTGCCGGCCATCTTCTGTCGCTGCGCTGGGGCACGCGGTTGACGCTGCGGCCGGAACACAATGCCTGGCGCTACCACCGGCTGGTCGAGCGCCTGGCGGGGCGGCATCTGCCTTTCGATCACAGGCTCGATGTGCCGGACGCCGCGCGGGCTCTGGCGCGCCAGCTGCGCGGCGGTTGCGGCCGTCCGCTCGTCCTGCTTGGCGGCAATGCCCAGGGCAGGAAGTGCATGAGCGAAGATCAGGTGGTGACCGTTGCCGGCAATCTCATCGATGCCGGCTACCGGGTGCTGTATCTGGCGACCCCCGGCAGCGGACCGGCGCCACCGGCGCTCCTCGCAAGGGAAGGCCGCCTCCAGGTGGCCGGTCCAGAACTGGCGCCGGACATTGCAAGCTTCGACGATGTCCTGCTTGCGCTGGGCGAGACGGCGGTCGCCTATATCGGCATGGAGGGCGGACTGGCGCATCTGATGGCCGCCGTCATGACGCCGGCGGTGATCGTCAACAACGGCGCCAATATGGAGCGCTGGCGCCCCCTTTCAAACGCGGTCGAAGTCGTCACGGCGCCAAGGCGAGGTCGTTCGGCCTATGTCGCCGACGCGCCGGTCGAGGCCATACTCGAAGCCGCGCATCGCCTGCTCGCGGCAGGCCGCCGCGATCACATCGCGGTCGCAGCGGTTCCGGAAAGGTGTGAAACCGCTCCGGTGCAGTTCGGCGCTCGGTAGAACCGCCGACCTGTCCTAGCCGAGGAAATCGGCCCGGCAAGGCGCAAAGCTGTCGACCAGCCGCCCGGCCTCCAGCGCCTTGACGCCATGCACGAGATTGGACGGCACGATGAAGCTGCTGCCTGTTTCGAGGATCTCCGATCGGCCGTCGACAGTGACCTCGAAGCGACCCTCGGCGACATAGCTTGCCTGGACGTGGGGATGCGAATGCAGCGCGCCGACGCCACCCTTGTCGAAGGCGAACTCGACCATCATCAATTCATCGGTATGCACCAGCACGCGCCGGCTGTTGCCGTCCGGCGTCGGCTCCCAGGCTTTTTCGCCCGCATGCGAAAAGATATCGGTCATCGCTCAGCTTCCGTTCGGCTTGTAAAGCAAATCCAGGCAAGGTCCGGCGCGGTTTTCCGGCGGGAGACGGTCACCGCGCCAGCCAGCCGCCATCGACCGGCACCACCGCGCCATGCATATAGTCCGACGCCCGCGCCAGCAGGAACACGGCTGCGTCGCCTATATCGTCGGGCCGGCCCCAGCGCGCCGCGGGGATGCGCCCGAGGATGGCGGCGCTGCGGTCCGGGTCGGCGCGCAGCGCCTCGGTGTTGTTGGTCTCGATATAGCCCGGCGCGATGCCGTTGACGTTGATGCCTTTCGCCGCCCATTCGCAGGCGAGCAGCCTTGTGAGGCCGAGCACGCCGTGCTTCGAGGCCGTATAGGAGGCAACGCGGATGCCGCCCTGGAAACTCAGCACCGACGCGATGTTGACGACCTTGCCGCGCCGTCCGGGTTCCGCCAGCACGCGCCTGGCAAAGCTCTGGCACAGGCGAAAGACCGTCTTCAAATTGATGTCCATCACCTCGTCCCAGTCGGCTTCGCTCAGCTCGACCGCATCGGCGCGACGGATGATGCCGGCATTGTTGACGAGGCCGTCGAGCCGGCCGCTCTCGTCCCAGACCCGGTCTAACATCGCGGCCGCCTCGGCCGGGTCGCCGAGATCGGCCTTCACCGCTTCGAAGCTGCCGCCCGCGGCCGCGACTTTCGCGGCGGTGTCATCCATCGCCGAACGGCCGACGCCGACGACCAGGCCGCCGGCGCGCGCGATCGACACGGCGATGCCTTGCCCGATGCCGGTGTTGGCGCCGGTGACCAGGATGCGCTTACCCGTGAGGCTGAAGGCGGAAAGATCGCTCACCGCAATTGATCCATCGCCACCTGGTCGACGTCGGTATAGTCGACATTGTCTCCGGCCATCGCCCAGATGAAGGCGTAGTTGGATGTGCCGGCACCCGAATGGATCGACCAGCCCGGCGACAGCACCGCCTCCTCGCTGCACATGACGATGTGGCGCGTCTCGTCTGGTTCGCCCATGAAGTGGAAGACGCGCTGCCCTTCCGGCAGATTGAAGTAGAGATAGGCTTCCATGCGCCTGTCATGCACATGGCAGGGCATGGTGTTCCACACCGAGCCTGGCGCGAGCTGTGTGATGCCGACGACGAGCTGGCAGGTCTTGACGCCGTCGGCGTGGATGAACTGGAAGATCGAGCGTTCGTTGCTGGTCGCCTGGCTGCCGAGATCGATCCGCCTGGCGTCGCCGATGCGGATTAACTGGCTGGGATAGGTCCAATGCGCCGGTGCGCTAAGCAGGTAGAATTTTGCCGGCTTGTCGGGCTCCGCCGAGGCGAACGACACCTGCTCAGCGCCCATGCCGAGATAGACCATGTCGCGCGCCGCCAATTCGTAAGCCATGCCGTCGGCCGTGACGGTGCCGGCGCCGCCGATGTTGACGGCGATCAGTTCGCGGCGGTCGAGGAAAGCCTTGGTTCCGGTCGGTTTGATCGCCTCGAGCGGCAGGGTCTTGTCGACAGGCATGGCGCCGCCGACGATCATGCGGTCGTAATGCGTGTAGGTCAGGCTTACGAGGCCCGGCTGGAAAAGCCCCTCGACGTGGAAATGGTGGCGCAACTCGTCTGTTCCCATGGCCGCGGCGGTGATGGGATCGATGGCGAAGCGCGAGGAAAATTCGGTGTGTGTATGGTCCATTTCTAGGCCTTGTCTGATGGTCACTCGGTCGATGCGGCTTTCAGCGAATTGGCATAATAGGCCTGTCTGGCCTGCAGCCGCTCGCGGTAGCGCTGCTGGCTGCGGGTCAGATGCGTGCGCATCGCCTCGCGCGCGGCCTCGGCATCGCCCGCCGAGATCGCATTGAGGATGACGAGATGCTCGCGCTGCAGGCCGCGCTGGTACTCGTCCGACTGGACGAGCTCTGTCGACCAGGGCGACGTCACGTCGCAAGGAATGGCGCGGCGTCCCAGCACATCGAGCATCTCGACATAGAACGGGTTGTTGGTGGCGCTGGCGATCGCGCGGTGGAAGGCGAGGTCGGCCGGGCCGGTCGGCTGGCTGGCGAGCAGCAGCCGCTCGAACTCGAAGAAGGCCTCCTGGATCGCGGCCTCCTGGGCGGCGTTGCGGCGGATGGCGGCCAGGCCCGCCGATTCGATCTCGATCGCGAGGCGGACCTCGAGCACGTTGAGCGCGACCGAATCCTTGGCTCCCATGTCGGCGGCCAAAACGCCGAAGGTGGTCGAGATGTGCTCACTGACGAAGACGCCGGCGCCTTGCCGCGCTTCGACCAGGCCGTCGGCGGCAAGCTTGGCCAGCGCCTCGCGGATGACCGTGCGGCTGACGCCGAAAGTCTCCGTCAGCTGACCTTCGGTTGGCAGCTTCTGTCCGGGCGGAACCTCGCCTGCCAAGAGCTGCTTGCGGATCGCCGCGACCACGGTCTCCGACAGTTTCGGTTTGCGTTCGACCCTGAGGTCGGCAACTGTTTGGGACACGTGGTGCCCTCCTAGTGAAACAGGCTCGGCAGCCACAATGAGATTTCCGGTATGTAGGTGACAAGCATCAGCACCACGAAGGCCGCTCCATAGAACGGCCAGATCGAGCGCATTGCCGTCCAGATGGGAATGCGGCCGATGGCGCAACTGACGAACAGCACCGCGCCGACCGGCGGTGTGCAAAGGCCGATGCCGAGATTGAGGATCAGGATGACGCCGAAATGCACGGGATCGACGCCATAGGCCATGACCACCGGCAGGAAGATCGGCGTGGTGATGATGATGAGCGGCGACATATCCATGAATGTGCCGAGGATGAGCAGGACGACATTGATCAGAAGCAGTATGACCAGCTTGTTGTCGGACACGGACTGCAAAAACGCG
Organism: Mesorhizobium sp. ESP-6-4; assembly: GCF_020164735.1. Taxonomy (NCBI): domain Bacteria; kingdom Pseudomonadati; phylum Pseudomonadota; class Alphaproteobacteria; order Hyphomicrobiales; family Phyllobacteriaceae; genus Mesorhizobium; species Mesorhizobium sp. ESP-6-4. The sequence goes on along the minus strand of NZ_JAIUGS010000003.1, from coordinate 196,949 downwards.
ACAAGCGCTGCCGGAACCCGAAGATAGGCCAGCAGCCAGCCGAAGGCCGCGGCGCAGCCGATGATCATCAGCACCATCGCTGTCGTGCGCACCGCCGCTGTCGTCGCGGTGACGAAATCGTTCCAGCTCATCGACCGGTAGATGATCAACGTCACCAGGAAAGCATAGACGATGGCAATGCAGGAGCTTTCGGTGGCGGTGAAGATGCCGGAGCGGACGCCGCCAAAGATGATGCCGATCAGGATCAGCCCGGGAATGGCGGCGACAAGCAGTTGCAAGGCCCGGCCGAAACCGGCAAAAGGTTCCGTCGGATAGCCGCGCCGGCTTGCCACCAGATAGGCGGTGACCATCAGCGACAGGGCCAGCAGCAGCCCCGGCAGAACCCCGGCGGTGAACAGATCCGCTATCGAGATGCGGCCGCCGGCCGAGATCGAATAGATGATCATGTTGTGCGACGGCGGGATCAGCAGCGCAATGATGGCGCCGACGGAGGTGATGTTGACGGCATAGTCGATGCCGTAGCCGCGCGCCTTCATCTGCGGGATCATCAGCCCGCCGACCGCTGAGGCATCGGCCACCGCCGAACCGGAAATTCCGCCGAACATGGTCGACGCGGCAATGTTCACTTGACCCAGGCCGCCGCGCAGATGGCCGACCAGGGACCCGGCCAATGCCACCAGGCGGGCGGCGATGCCGCCGCGAACCATAAGGTCGCCGGCGAAGATGAAGAACGGGATGGCCATCAGCGAAAAGACGCTGACGCCGGAATTGAGCCGCTGGAACACCACGACCGGTGGCAGGCCGATCGTGAGGATCGTCGCGAAGCTGGCGATGCCGAGGCAGAACGCGATCGGCGTGCCGATAACCAGCAGGAAGACGAAAGTGCCGAAAAGCACGATCAGCGCCATGGTTCAGAGCTCCTCGCCGGTCGCGTAGATGTCGGCATCGACCGGCAGCCCGGCAAAGCGCCCCGCTAGCCGCTCGAGTGAAAACAGGCAGACCAGCGCGCCTCCCAGGATGACCGGCAGGAAGCTGACGCCGCCGGGCAAGGCGAGCGACGGCATCACCGTGTTCCAGGTCAACCTGGCGAGCTGCACGCCATAGACGACCATGCCGGCGCCGAAGGCCAGCACGACGAGATCGGAAATGCTGCGCAGCACCGCCTTGGCCGAGGCAGGCAAGACATAGAGCAGCACGTCGAAGCCGAGATGCGTGCGCTCGCGCACGCCGACGGCGGCGCCGAGAAAGATGAACCAGCCCATCAGCAGCACGGATGAGGATTCGGTCCAGCTCGGCGAGCGGTTCAGCATGTAGCGCGAGAAGACCTGCCAGAAGATGATGACGGTCATCAGCGTCAACCCGGTGCCGCTGACCCATAAGGCCAACCGCGCAAGCCCGGAAAGGGCGCGTTCCACCCGCAGCCAGAACCCCTTCGGACCCGCCCCGCTGGATGGCAGCACGGAAGCCTCCGTGCCACCGGGCCCGTTGCTCATCCCGGTCATTTCGTCGCCTGGATACGGGCGGCGAGGTCCTTGAGCTCGGGCGTCGACAGATATTTGTCGTAGACCGGCTTCATGGCGTCGATCAGCGGCTGCTTGTCGATCTCGCTGATCTTGACGCCGGCTTTCTCGACGATGTCGCGCGACTTCTTCTCCTGCGCGTCCCACAGCTCGCGCATCTTGACGACACTGTCCTTGGCCGCCTGGCGCACGATCGCCTGGTCTTCCGGCGCCAGCTTGTCCCAGCTTGCCTTCGACATCACCAGCACCTCCGGCACGATCTGGTGCTGATCCAGCGTGTAGTGCTTGGCGACCTCGTAATGCTTGGCGGATTCGAAGCTCGGCCAGTTGTTCTCGGCGCCGTCGATGACGCCGGTCTGCAGCGCCGAATAGACCTCGCCATAGGCCATCGGCGTGGCGTTGGCGCCGAGCGCATTGACCATGTCGACAAAGACGTCCGACTGGATGACGCGGAACTTCATGCCCTTCATATCTGCCATCGAGGCGATGTCCTTCTTGGTGTTGTAGAAGGAGCGCGCGCCGGAATCGTAGAAGGCGAGTCCGACAAGGTCATGCGCCTCGAACGCCTTCAGGATCTGGTCGCCGATCGGCCCGTCCATGACATGGCGCATATGCTCGACCGAGCGGAAGATGTAGGGCAACGACGGCACGGCGGTTTCCGGCACGATGCCGTTGAATGGCCCCATGGAGACGCGATCGAGGTCGACGACGCCGGCCTGGGTCTGCTCGATCGTATCCTTTTCCTCGCCGAGTTGCGCCGAATGATAGACCTCGATCGAATAGCGCCCGTTGCTGCGCTGCTTGACCAGCTCGCCCATATATTTGACCGCCTCGACTGTCGGATAGCCGTCCGGATGGGTGTCCGAAGAGCGGAGGACGGTTTCGGCCTGCGCGGCTCCGATCATCAAGGACCCGATGGCGAATGTCGCCGCCAGCAATCTCGAAATACGCAACATGTCTTTCCTCCCTTCAAAAATCACGAATATTCCGGCTCAGAGTCGGTACGCCTTCTTGGCAAGCGAGTAGGCAAGCTCCCGCGCCAGCTCATGCGCCTCCTCCTCCCGGAGGCGATGCTCGGCGACCAGCCGCGCCAGAAAGGCGCAGTCGACACGCCGCGCCACGTCGTGGCGCGCCGGGATCGACGGGAAGGCGCGCGTGTCGTCATTGAAGCCGACGGTGTTGTAGAAGCCCGCCGTCTCGGTGGTCATCTCGCGGAAGCGGCGCATGCCTTCCGGGCTGTCGTGGAACCACCAAGCCGGCCCGAGCTTGAGCGCCGGATAGACGCCGGCGAGCGGCGCCAGCTCGCGCGCATAGCTCGTCTCGTCGAGCGTGAACAGGATGATCGTGAGGTCGCGCTCCAGCCCGACGCAATCGAGCAGCGGCTTCAGCGCCGACACATAATCGGTCCGCGTCGGGATATCGAAGCCCTTGTCGCGGCCGAATTTCCGGAAAATGGAAGGCGAATGATTGCGCCATGATCCAGGATGGATCTGCATCGCCAGGCCGTCGTCACGGCTCATCTTGGCCATCTCGGTCAGCATCTGGGCTCGGAACAGTTTTCGCTCGCGCTCATCCTCGGAGCCGCGCCGGATGCGGTTGAACAGCTCCTGCGCCGCCGCGTCGGAGAGATTGGCGGTCTCGGCCGTCGGATGACCGTGATCGGACGAGGTCGCGCCGAACTCCTTGAAATAGGCGCGGCGCTTTCGATGCGCCTCGAGATAGCCGGACCAGCTGCCGGTGTTGCATCCGGTGATCTCGCCGAGCCTATCCAGATTGGCCGCGAAGCCCTCGAAATCGGGATCGACGACGGCGTCCGGCCGATACGCGGTGACGACGCGGCCCTTCCAGCCGCTGTCGCGGATCGTCCGGTGCCATTTGAGGTCGTCGAGCGCGCCTTCGGTCGTCGCGATCACCTCGATGTTGAAGCGTTCGAACAGCGCGCGCGGCCGATAGTCGTCGCGTTGCAGCAGCGCGGCGATCGTGTCGTAGATGCGGTCGGCGCTGGCTGCGGTAAGCGGCTCCCTGATGTCGAACAGATGCTCGAACACATGATCGAGCCACAGCCGTGTGGGCGTGCCGCGGAAGAGATAATAATGCTCGGCGAAGCGCCGCCAGATCGCCGGGCCGTCGGTTTCGACGGGTGCGCCGTCGAGCGTCGGGACGCCGAGTTCCTCCAGCCGCACGCCTTGGCTGAACAGCATGCGGAAAATGTAATGGTCCGGCACGATCAAGAGCTGCGCCGGGTCGGAAAACGGTTCGTTGAGCGCGTACCAGCGCGGGTCGGTGTGGCCGTGCGGACTGACGACCGGCAGGTCCTTCACACCCGCGTAAAGGGCGCGCGCCAATGATCGCGTTTCCGGCGCGAACAGCAGGTCCGGATCGGTCAATACGGCCACGCAGCTCCTCCCAGGCTTCGCTATTGGTAGATCGGCCAGAGATAATGTCAACATACAAATATTATGCGGTTGTATGATGACTTTCGAAAGGAACGTGGCCATTGTGCACGGCGACAGCGGGTGTTACGTCGCTGCCGTCGTTTTCCGATCGGAGACCAGCTTCCATGAACGGCCGTCTGTCCAACGCCACCCTTGCGGAGCTGCCGGCCGAAGTTCTGGTGCCTCGCTATGACCGCAAGTCTGTCGCGCCCGGCATCGTCCATCTTGGCGTCGGCGCCTTTCACCGTGCCCATCAGGCCGCCTATGTCGATGCCTGTCTGGCGCATGGCGAGAGCGATTGGGGCATCATCGGCGTCTCGCTGCGCAGCCCCGACACGCGCGATGCGCTCAAGCCGCAGGACGGGCTCTACACGCTGGCAATCCGCGACAGCGCCGGCGAACAGTTGCAGGTCATCGGCTCAATCCAATCCTTGCTCGTCGCTCCGGAGGGCCCGGGCGCTGTGCTCGCCGCGCTCACCGATCCGCGCATCCGCATCGTCACGCTCACCATCACCGAAAAGGCCTATCTCAGGGCAGCCGACGGCACGCTCGACAGCGCGCACCCCGAAATTGTCCACGACCTCGCCAACCCCGGATCGCCGAAGACGGCGCATGGATTTCTCGCCGAGTCGCTCGCGCGCCGCCGCGCCGCCGGCACGCCGCCCTTCACGGTGCTCTGCTGCGACAACCTGCCGGCCAACGGCGCCACATTGCACCGGCTGATGGTCGAGTTCGCCGAGTTGCGAGACAGCCGCGAAGGCGATGCCCACCTCGCGCGTCACATCGCCGACGAAGTGGCGTTTCCATCTTCCATGGTCGATCGCATCGTGCCGGCGACTACGGACGCCGATCGCGTCCGCATCGCTGGCGAGCTCAGCATCGATGACGCGTGGCCGGTGATGACCGAGCCGTTCTGCCAATGGGTGATCGAGGACCGCTTTCCCGCCGGGCGGCCGGCCTGGGAGAAATTCGGCGTCACCATGGTCGAGGATGTCGGCCCCTTCGAGGACATGAAGCTGAGGCTGCTCAACGGCGCGCATTCCGGCATTGCCTATCTTGGCCTGCTCAGCGGCCACGCCACCGTCGACCGCGCCTTTGCCGATCCGTCGATCCGGCAGTTCGTCGATTGGCTCTGGGCCGAGGCCATTCCAACCCTGCCGCAGGAGGCCGGGCTCGACACAAGCGCCTATACGGCCGAGCTCGCCGAACGTTTTTCCAACACCGCGCTCGCCCACCGCACTGCGCAGATCGCCAATGACGGCAGCCAGAAGCTGCCGCAACGCATCGTCGCCTCAGCCCTCGCCCGGCTGGAGGCCGGCTTGCTGCCAGAACATCTGTCGCTGGTTGTCGCCGCCTGGATCGCCGCCTGCGCCGCGCGCGGTAGGACTTTGCCCGAGGGCCACTTCACCGATCCACTTGATGCCGCCCTCGGCGACCTGTTCGGCCGCAATCTGCCGACGGCAGAAATGACGGCGGCGGTGTTCGATCTGGCCGGCTTTGCCAAGGGTCACTCGGAACGGCAGAAATTGATCGAATTTGTCGCCACCCACCTCGTCCATTTCAAGCAGGGCGGTCCGGAGCTGGCTCTTGCCGCGCTCGGCAACAAGAGTGGAACGGCTGGATAGCGTTTGTGCCCGGCATGGCTCGACGGTGCGCCGGGACGGCTTCACTGTTTGCCGGCCGACCCGTTCACCACCTGCAGCGCGGGCATGATCGACCCCATTCGCATTCGGGACTGTTTCGCAAACGGAAAGCACCAACAAAAAAGGCGGGGCAAGCCCCACCTTTCTCAATCGCTTGTCGGCAGCCGACTTCAGGCCGGCAGCAGCGCGCCTTCCAGCGTGGTGAGCTGGCTGAGGAACTGCTCCGCCTTGCTGCGGCTCTCGTCGTCCTTTGCGTCGGCCGCGTCTTCCTTGGCCTCCTGGATGCGACGCGCGAGGTCCGCACGGTCGATGTCGTTCACATGCACCGCCGATTCGGCGAGCAGCGTGCAGCCGGACGGCAGGATGTCGGCGAAACCGCCGAACACGACATAGCGGTCTTCCTTGCCGCTGGCCGCCTTCACCGTGACGACGCCGGGCTTGATGGTGGTCATGACCGGCGCGTGCTGCGCCATCACCGTCATCTCGCCTTCGGCGCCCGGAATGACGACCGAGTCGACCTGCTCGGAGACGAGCAGCCGCTCCGGCGAGACCAGTTCGAACTTGAAAGCTTCAGCCATGTAAACCTTAGCAGGTAGGGAATAGTGAGTAGTCAGTAGTGAAGGGACGCAACCGCCCGGATCACACCGCTATTCTCTACTCACTACTCACTACTCCCTATTCGCTTTCTTATGCCGCTTCAGCCGCCAGGCGCTGCGCCTTCTCGACCGCTTCGTCGATGCCGCCGACCATGTAGAAGGCGGCTTCCGGCAGGTGGTCGTAGTCGCCGGCGCAAAGGCCCTTGAAGCCCTTGATGGTGTCGGCGAGGTCGACCAGCTTGCCCGGCGATCCCGTGAACACTTCGGCGACGAAGAACGGCTGCGACAGGAAGCGCTCGATCTTGCGGGCGCGGGCAACCGTCTGCTTGTCCTCTTCCGAAAGCTCGTCCATGCCAAGGATGGCGATGATGTCCTGCAGCGACTTGTAGCGCTGAAGGATCGACTGCACCTGGCGGGCAACCTGATAGTGCTCCTCGCCGACGACCATCGGGTCGAGCATGCGCGAGGTGGAATCCAGCGGATCGACGGCCGGATAGATGCCCTTTTCCGAGATCGCGCGGTTGAGCACGGTCGTGGCGTCGAGGTGGGCGAAGGAGGTCGCCGGCGCCGGGTCGGTCAAGTCGTCGGCCGGCACGTAGATCGCCTGCACCGAGGTGATCGAGCCCTTGGTCGTGGTCGTGATGCGTTCCTGCAGCGCGCCCATGTCGGTGGCCAGAGTCGGCTGGTAGCCCACGGCGGAAGGAATGCGGCCGAGCAGCGCCGACACTTCCGAACCCGCCTGGGTGAAGCGGAAGATGTTGTCGACGAAGAACAGCACGTCCTGGCCCTGGTCGCGGAAATATTCGGCGACGGTGAGGCCGGTCAGGCCGACGCGGGCGCGCGCGCCCGGCGGTTCGTTCATCTGGCCGTAGACGAGCGCGGCCTTGGAGCCGGCACCGCCGCCCTTCTTGTTGACGCCCGATTCGATAAACTCATGATAGAGGTCGTTGCCTTCGCGGGTGCGCTCGCCGACGCCGGCGAACACCGAGAAACCGCCATGCGCCTTGGCAACGTTGTTGATCAGCTCCTGGATCAGCACGGTCTTGCCGACGCCGGCGCCGCCGAACAGGCCGATCTTGCCGCCGCGGGCATAAGGCGCGAGCAGGTCGAGAACCTTGATGCCGGTGACCAGGATCTGCGCTTCCGTCGACTGGTCGACATAGGCCGGAGCAGGCTGGTGGATGGCGCGCATTTCGACGCCGTCGACCGGGCCTTCCTCGTCGACCGGCTCGCCGATGACGTTGATGATGCGGCCGAGCATGCCGGGACCCACTGGAACCGAGATCGGCGCGCCGGTGTCATAGACCTCCTGGCCGCGGACCAGGCCTTCGGTCGAGTCCATGGCGATGCAGCGCACAGTGTTCTCGCCGAGATGCTGGGCCACCTCGAGCACCAGGCGGTTGCCGACATTGTCGGTTTCCAGCGCGTTCAGAATGGCCGGCAGGTGATCCTCGAACTGCACGTCGACGACGGCGCCGATGACCTGGCGGACCTTGCCGGCGGCGCCGACGCGCTTGGCCGCAACGCTGGCTGCGGAAGCCGCGGCCTTGGCCGGAGCGGCCGCCTTCTTCGCCGGAGCGGCGGCTGCCGGGGCCTTCGCCGCCTTGGGGGCCGGTGCCGCCTTGGCGGCGGTCTTCGGGGTAGCTGCTTTCGCCATCGTCTTTGCCCTTTTCGTCTATCCGTTGTTCACGCCGCTGGCCGGGTGTCCCGCGCGGGGCGTGATTAGAGCGCCTCGGCGCCCGAAATGATCTCGATCAGTTCCTTGGTGATCTGCGCCTGCCGCTGGCGGTTGTAGGTGATCGACAGCTTGTTGATCATGTCGCCGGCGTTGCGCGTCGCATTGTCCATCGCGCTCATCTTGGCGCCCATCTCGCCGGCCGCGTTCTCCAGCAGCGCGCGGAAGATCTGCACGGCGATGTTGCGCGGAATGAGGTCGGAGAGGATCTCGCCCGGCTCCGGCTCGTATTCGTAGACGGCATTGCCGCCATTGGTAGCCTCGGGAGCGGTCGACCCGGCGGCCGCCGGAATGATCTGCTGCGCCGTCGGAATTTGGCTGATCACCGACTTGAACTGCGAATAGAACAGCGTGCAGATGTCGAAGCCGCCATCGTTGAAGAGATGGATGACCTTGCGCGCGATCGCATCGGCGTTGGCGAAGCCGAGAGTCTTCACCTCGCGCAGGTCGACACGCTCGAGGATCATCGAAGCGTATTCGCGGCGCAGGATGTCATAGCCTTTCTTGCCGACGCAGATGATCTTCACCTGCTTGCCGTCGGCCAGCAGCCTGCGGATGTGGTCGCGGGCGAGGCGGGCGATCTGCGAGTTGAAGCCGCCGCACAGGCCGCGCTCAGCCGTGCACACGATGAGCAGATGCACATCGTCCCTGCCGGTGCCCGTCATCAGCGCCGGGGCATCGCCGCCGCCGCCGATCGCCTGGGTGATGTTGGCCAGGACCGCGCCCATGCGCTCGGAATAGGGTCTGGCTGCTTCCGCCGCTTCCTGCGCGCGACGCAGCTTCGCCGCGGCGACCATCTGCATCGCCTTGGTGATCTTCTGCGTCGCCTTGACCGAGGCGATACGGTTACGAAGGTCTTTTAACGAAGCCATGCTTCAAACCTGATCCCGTCCAGCTTCGTTCAAGCGAAGGTCTTGGCGAAGGCGTCGATCTCGGCCTTGAGCTTGGCGCGCAAATCGTCCGACAGCGCCTTCTCCTTGCGAATGCCGTCGAGCACGTCCTTGCCGGCCGAGCGCATATGGCTGAGCAGCCCATGCTCGAACTTGCCGACCTGGTTCAGCGGCAGCTTGTCGAGATAGCCGTTGACGCCGGCGAAGATCACCGCGACCTGTTCCTCGACCTTGAGAGGCGAGAATTGCGGCTGCTTGAGCAGCTCGGTCAGGCGCGAACCGCGATTGAGCAGACGCTGCGTTGCCGCGTCGAGGTCAGAGCCGAACTGCGCGAAGGCAGCCATTTCGCGATACTGCGCGAGTTCGCCCTTGATGGAGCCGGCGACCTGCTTCATCGCCTTGATCTGCGCCGAGGAGCCGACGCGCGACACCGACAGGCCGACGTTCACCGCCGGACGGATGCCCTGGAAGAACAGGTTGGTTTCGAGGAAGATCTGGCCGTCGGTGATCGAGATCACGTTGGTCGGGATGTAGGCCGACACGTCGTTGGCCTGCGTCTCGATGATCGGCAGCGCGGTCAGCGACCCGTTGCCGTTGTCGTCATTAAGCTTGGCGGCGCGCTCGAGCAGGCGCGAGTGCAGGTAGAAGACGTCGCCCGGATAGGCTTCGCGGCCCGGCGGGCGGCGCAGCAAGAGCGACATCTGGCGGTAGGCGACGGCCTGCTTCGACAGATCGTCATAGCTGATCAGCGCATGCATGCCGTTGTCGCGGAAATATTCGCCCATGGTGCAGGCGGTGAACGGCGCCAGGAACTGCATCGGCGCCGGATCGGACGCGGTGGCGGCGACGATGATCGAATATTCGAGCGCGCCGCGCTCTTCCAGCACCTTGACGAACTGCGCGACGGTCGAGCGCTTCTGGCCGACGGCGACGTAGACGCAGTAGAGCTTTTCCTTCTCGGGGCCGTTGTCGTGCACCGACTTCTGGTTCAGCATCGTGTCGAGGATGATGGCGGTCTTGCCGGTCTGGCGGTCGCCGATGACCAGCTCGCGCTGGCCGCGGCCGACCGGGATCAGCGCATCGATGGCCTTGAGGCCGGTCGACATCGGCTCATGCACCGACTTGCGAGGGATGATGCCGGGCGCCTTGACGTCGACACGCTTGCGTTCGGTCGCCTTGATCGGGCCCTTGCCATCGATCGGATTGCCCAGCGCGTCGACGACGCGGCCGAGCAGGCCCATGCCGACAGGCGCGTCGACGATGGCGCCGGTGCGCTTGACGGTGTCGCCTTCCTTGATGTCGCGGTCGGCACCGAAGATGACGACGCCGACATTGTCGGCTTCGAGGTTCAGCGCCATGCCGCGGATGCCGCCGGGGAATTCGACCATCTCGCCGGCCTGGACGTTGTCGAGGCCGTAGACGCGGGCGATGCCGTCACCGACGGACAGAACCTGGCCGACTTCGGAGACCTCGGCCTCCTTGCCGAAATTCTTGATCTGGTCTTTCAGAATTGCGGAAATTTCCGCGGCGCGGATGTCCATCAGCCGACCTCTTTCAGTGCAAGCTTGAGCGAATTGAGTTTGGTTTTGAGCGACGTATCGATCTGGCGCGAGCCCATCTTGACGATCAGGCCGCCGAGCAGTGACGGATCGACGGTCATGGCAATGGCCACATCCTTGCCGGCGATGCTCTTCAGCGTCGCCTTGAGCTCGGCCTGCTGCGCATCCGTCAGCGCATGCGCCGAGGTGACCTCGGCCGATGCCTCGCCGCGATGGTCGGCTGCGATCTGGCGAAATGCCTTGATCATGCCGGGTACCGCGAACAGGCGGCGGTTCTTGGCGACGACGCGCAGGAAATTGCCCACCAGGCCGGTGATCTGGGCCTTGTCGGCGATGGCGGCGATGGCCCTTGCCTGGTCCTCGCCGGAAAACACCGGGCTGTTGATCAGCCGCGCGAGATCGTCGCTGCTGTTGAGCATTGCTTCGAAGCTGGCGAGGTCGGCCTCGACCTTGGCGACTGAATTGTCCTGCAGCGCAAGCTCGAATAGCGAGCCTGCATAGCGTTCGGCGACAGCTGAGATTGGCGATGACGATTGGGCCACGGACCGTCTTTTCTCTTGTCTGACAGGCCGCAGATTGTTGGCGCGAGCGAAAACTCTGGCTAAATCTTTGACCTTACTGCATTTTTCCAAGCACGGAGGCGCGGCTTCCGCTATCCCCGGTCGAAAGTCGATTGCCGTCTAGCACAGGCTTTTTAAGACCGCAATGCATCGTCCGGCATGGTTTTCAGGCACTTTTGTCGCATCAGGCGGCTGGCGCCGATCCCAAGCGCCGGATTCACGGTACAAAGCCGAAGGCAAAGGCCAGCGGCAGCGCCGCCAGCGCCAATTCAACCACGATCGACACCCAGTTGAAAGGGGTGTTGGCGCCGTCCGACATCATCGACAGAAGCCGGCCGAAGGCGGTGAACAGCCAAGAGAAGCCCAGCGCCATGTAAAGCAGCGGCTGCGCCAGAAGAATGCAGCACAGGCTGACGCCGAGATAAAAGCCCGACATGCGGCCGCGTCCCTCGGCGATCGCCGCCGCTTTCTCGGGCCTCGGCTGCAGGCGCAGCGCGCGAAACGCAAGCCCCGGCGCCAGGAACAGGAATAGGCCGAGCGCCAAGGTCACGACGGCGCTCGACCAGGCCAGCCACTCACCCTGGCTGGCGGGCCACGGAAACGCGAAGTCCATAAAATCCCCCTCTTATTTCTTGTTCTGAAACAGCGGCATTCTAGCCAGGGAATGAAGGCGCGCCAGAGGACGGCGGGCACATTAGGTACAGCGCATCAGGCGAGCGCGAAATCGACCGCGGCCGCGGCATGGATGCGCGTCGTGTCGAAGACCGGAATGTCGAAATCGCCCTGGCCGATCAACATGGTGATCTCGGTGCATCCCATGAGGACGCCGTCCACCCGGTCAACGCGCCGCATCCGGCCGATCTCGTCGAGATAGGCGGACTTCGATTCGGGCCTGACGATGCCCTGGCAGAGCTCGTCATAGATCACCCGATGCACCATGTCGCGGCCGGCCTGGTCGGGCACGATCGGCTGCAGGCCGTATTTCTCCGCGAGCCGTCCCTTGTAGAAATCCTGCTCCATGGTGAAGCGCGTTGCCAGCAGCGCCGGCCGCTTCACGCCGCCATCGACGACAGCCTGCGCCGCGGCGTCGGCGATGTGGATGAGCGGGATAGATATCGCCGACTGCACCGCGTCGGCGAGCTTGTGCATGGTGTTGGTGCAGATCACCAGGCCCTCGGCGCCGCCCGCCTCCAGCTTGCGCGCGGCTTCCACCAGAAGAGCGCCGGCGCCTTCCCAGTCGCCGGCATGCTGGCGTTCGGCGATCTCGGCGAAATCGAACGACCACAACAGCAGCTTAGCCGAATGCAGCCCGCCCAGCCGCTCGCGCAGGATCTCGTTGAGCAGGCGGTAATAGATCGCCGTCGATTCCCAACTCATGCCGCCGAGAAGGCCAAGGGTTTTCATCTGGACTTGCTCCCTTCCTATATAATCTCTATATTGTGACTACACGAGACTACAAGAGAGGCAACCTTGAAAACCGTCCAGCTTCGGGAGGCTAAGGCAGGGCTGTCGGCGCTCGTCGAAGCCGCGGGAAACGGTGAGCCTACGACCATCACCAGGCATGGCAAAGCGATTGCCATGGTTGTTCCGATTGATGAGGGGCGAAAGCTTTATCCGCAGGGCAGCCAAAAAGCCTTTATCGACTTCCTGCTTCAGTACCCTGGCGGTATCGAATTTGAGCGAAACGAATCGCCGTCGCGGGACGTCGACCTTTGAGCGGTTACTTACTGGATACGTCGTTCTTATCGGCCTTTGCGCCTGACCGTCCTCCGCTTCCGCCACACGTACTGACCTGGGTCGACGAACAGCGGGAGCGCAGCTCCTGGCACATGTCGTCCATTGTCGTTTTAGAGTTGGAAAAAGGTATCGCGAAACTGAAACGATCGGGTGCAACTTCGAAGGCGGCGCGTATCGGCGACTGGTTCGAACGATTACTGACGGAATTCGACCAGCGCATTCTGCCAGTAGATGTCGCAATCGCCCGAGACGCTGGGAAACTGGAAGACGCCGCAATCGCCAAAGGCTTCAGTCCTGGCTTGGCCGACATAATGATCGCATCGACTGCCCGTTTGAACGGCATGTCCGTCTTAACGGCCAATGTCCGGCATTTCGCGATTCTCGATGTACCTCACCTGAACCCCTTCACCGAGAGCGAGTAATTCCGCAAACTCACAAAAAGCTCTGCGGGTCGATGTCGACCTGCACCCTGACCGAGCCGCGCAGCTTCGGTCCATTCGCCAACATGGCCCGAATAAAGCCTTGCATGTCCGCGCGCCGTTCGCCTTGCACCAGCAGCCGAAAGCGGTGCCGCCCGCCGATCAGCGACAATGGCGCCTCTGCCGGACCGAGCACGAAGAGATCGGTAGCCTGCGGCGCCGCGCGCCTTAACCCCCGTGCATGGCTTTCCGCCTCGCCGCGTGTCGCGGCGCTGACGATGATGCCGGCGAGCCGGCCGAAGGGCGGCAGCGCCGCCCGTTCGCGCTCGGCGATCTCGCGCTCGTAAAACGCTTCCGAATCGCCCGAGACGATCGCCCGCATCACCGGATGGTCCGGCTGGTAGGTCTGCAGGAGGCCGAGGCTCTTCTTGCCGGTGCGGCCGGCGCGGCCCGTCACCTGGCTGAGCAGTTGGAAAGTGCGCTCGGCGGCGCGCGGATCGCCATTGGCCAATCCCAGATCCGCATCGACCACGCCGACCAGCGTCATGCCGGGAAAATTATGACCCTTGGCGACCAGCTGCGTGCCGATCACGATATCGGCCTCGCCATTGGCGACCGCCTCGAGCTCGAGCCTGAGCCGGCGTACGCCGCCCAGAAGATCGGACGACAGCACGATGGTGCGGGCATCGGGGAAATGCCCGACCACTTCCTCGGCGATGCGCTCGACGCCTGGGCCGCATGCCACCAGATGGTCGAGCGTGCCGCATTCCGGACAGGCTTCCGGCCGCCGCTCGTTATGGCCGCAATGATGGCAGACGAGCTGGCCGCGAAAGCGATGCTCGACCAGCCAGGCTGAGCAGACCGGGCAGCCGAAGCGGTGGCCGCAGACGCGGCAGAGCGTCAGCGGCGCATAACCGCGCCTGTTGAGGAAGAGCAGCGACTGCTCTTTCCTCTCCAGCGTGCGCTGCATCTGCTCCAGCAAGACCGGCGACAGGAAGCCGCCGCGCGCCGGCGGGGAGCGCCGCATGTCGATCGACTTGAGGTCGGGAAGCGCTGCCTCGGCGAAACGCGACGACAGCACGGCCCGATCGTAGCGGCCCTGGCTGGCATTGACCCGGCTTTCCACCGAGGGCGTCGCCGAAGCGAGCACGACCGGGAAACCACCGATATGGCCGCGTACCACCGCCATGTCGCGCGCATTATAAAAGACGCGGTCTTCCTGCTTGTAGGCGGGATCGTGCTCCTCGTCGACGACGATCAGGCCGAGTTCCTTGAACGGCAGGAACAGCGCCGAACGCGCGCCGGCGACGACGCGCACGCCGCCCTCCGTGATCTGGCGCCAGACGCGTTCGCGCATCCGCGGCGGCAGGTCGGAATGCCACTCCGCCGGCTTGGCGCCGAACCGGTCCTGGAAACGTTCCAGGAAGGCATGCGTCAGCGCGATTTCCGGCAACAGGATGAGCACCTGCCTGCCATTGTCGAGCGCCGCTGCCACCGCTTCGAAATAGACTTCCGTCTTGCCGGAGCCGGTGACGCCGTCGAGCAGCGTGACGTTGAAGGCATCGGCGGCGACAGCGGCGCGCAGCTTGTCCGCCGCCGCTTTCTGGTCAGGCATCAATTCCGGCATGGCATGGCCGGGATCGGGCGCCGCCACCACCGGACGCGGCGGGATCATCACCGTCTCGAACACGCCCTGTGCCCGCAACCCGTCGATGACGGTCGAGGAGACGCCCGCGGCATGCGCCAGCCCCGAGCGCGTCCAGGCAAGCCCGCCTTCGGCCGTCTCGAGCACGCGCCGCCGCGCGTCGGTCATCCGGTCGGGTCCGGCCAGCGTGCGCTGCAGCCCTTCGATCCACGGCTCCGGGTCGAAAGCCTCGGGAGCTCTGAGCAGCATGCGCGCCACCATGCCGGGGGCAGAGAGCGTGTATTGCGCGATCCAGTCGACGAAGCGGCGCATCGCCCTGTCGATCGGCGGGCAGTCGAACACCTCCTCGATCGGCCGCAATTTCTTCGTATCGACGGTTTCGACGGCGCCGTCCCAGACGATGCCCGCGACCTGGCGCGGCCCGAGCGGCACGCGCACGATCGAGCCCGGCACCACGCGCATGCCGGGCGGCACGGCATAGGTATAGGGCCGTTCGGCGGGCATTGGCACCAGCACGGGCGCGGCTGCGACAAAGGGCGAATCTTCGATCATCGGGCGTGACCTTGCCCCGACTTTGCTCTAGATCAAAGGGGACCCTCGCATGTGCCTGGCGCGCGCCAGGCGATCCCCAAGGAGACAGCCATGAAGTTTTTTGTCGACACCGCTGACATCAAGGAAATTAAGGAGCTGCACGATCTGGGGCTGCTGGACGGCGTCACCACCAACCCGTCGCTGATCCTGAAATCGGGCGGCAAGATTTCCGAAGTCACCAAGCAGATCTGCGACATCGTCGAAGGGCCGGTCTCGGCCGAGGTGGTGGCCACCGAATACAAGGACATGATGGCCGAGGCCGAGGTGTTGGCCAAGATCGCGCCGAACGTGGCCATCAAGGTGCCGCTGACGCTGGACGGCTTGAAGGCCTGCAAGACCATCCGCACCGAAATGAACCGCATGGTCAACGTGACGCTCTGCTTCTCGGCCAACCAGGCGCTGCTCGCCGCGAAGGCCGGCGCCTCCTTCATCTCGCCCTTCGTCGGCCGCATCGACGACACCGGCTCGGACGGCATGGAGCTGATCTCGGAAATCCGCACCATCTACGACAATTACGATTTCAAGACCGAGATCCTGACCGCCTCGGTGCGCACGGTGAACCACGTCAAGCAGGCCGCGCTGATCGGCGCCGATATCGTGACCGCGCCGCCGGCGACGCTGAAGGCGCTGGTCAACCACCCGCTGACCGACAAAGGCCTCGCCGCCTTCCTCGCCGACTGGGCCAAGACCGGCCAGAAGATCGGCTGAGGCCGGAGCAGTTCCAGGAAAAGTGTGTAACGATTTTCCGTCTGGGAATTGCGCAAGGCAAAAAGCAACTGAGTAGCAAAGAAGGCCGGGCAACCGGCCTTTTTTCGTGGCAAAGTCCCTATGCCTTGCCAGGTCACCTGCCTCGGCGATTGGCCGGAACGCCCATCGCGATCGTCATCCACGGGCGGAGCAAGGAGCGAAGAGACGCGCGCAGACCCGAGGATCCATTCCGTGACATACGAGCGTCGCAACGGTGCAGAATTCTGCTCCGCCGCACCTTCAGGCCGAAGTAACGGAATGGATCCTAGGGTCTACGCGACGCCGCTTCGCGGCTGCTCCGCCCTGGGATGACGAAGTTCGGAAGGCTTCAGCCAATCTCCGGCGAGGAACTAGGCCTTTTTGCCGTGCCTGGCCAAATCCTGGGCGATGGAAAGCCGCAGCAGATCGGCAAGCTCACGCGCAGCGCGGTTCTCCGCATCGATCTGCGCACGATAGGCCGCGAATTCCTGGCGCGGCCGGTCGAAGGACGAGGGGATCGAGCGCTTGCCGACGGCAATCACCGTGTTGGTCGCGGTGTCCCTGAGCACGTAGTTGGCGGTCAGCGTGACCGTGCCCGCCGTCGGCTCGTCCTCCTGGGTCTGCACCTGCACGATGGCCGCCGATTCGACGAGCTCGGTGACGCCGAGATCGAGCGTGTAGGCCGGCGAGGCCGGCTCGCCCGAGCCCTGCCCGAAGGCGAAGATCAGATTGTTGCGCACCTGCTGCGCGTAGCGGGTGTTGACCGGCTTGATCGAGATCGAGGCGAGCTCGGCGGATGCGCTGAGCTGCGATCCGGGCGACAGCGGCTGGCTGGAATAGAGCGGCCGCACGGTGCAGGCCGAAACCAGCGCAAGCGCGGCGACCATGCCGCAGACCGCCAGGCGGCCGCGCAGGCGGACCGGTTGTGACTTCACCGGATCAGGCAACGACATTGACGATCCTCTGCGGGACGATGATCACCTTGCGCGGAGCCTTACCTTCCAGTGCTTTTTGCACGAAGTCGAGAGCCAGCACCGCTTTTTCGACGGCACCTTGATCCGCGTCGCGGGCAATTGTCAAATCCCCGCGCTTCTTGCCGTTGACCTGCACCGGCAGCACGATCTCATTGTCGACGACGAGCGCCGGGTCGTAGACCGGCCAGGGCCGCTCGGCGACCATTTCGGCGCCGCCCAGCCCCTGCCAGCATTCCTCCGCCAGATGCGGCATCACCGGCGCGATGATGTGCACCAGGATTTCCACCGCCTCGCGGCAGGCGCCCTTCAGCGCGTCGTCGGCCTTGCCTTCGGCAACGTCGTTGAGCGGCGCGGCCAGCACATTGGCGAGCTCGTAGATGCGGGCGATGGCGCGGTTGAAGCCGAGCTTCTCGATATCCTCGCCGACCGCCTTCAGGATCTTGTGCGCGGCCTTGGAAACCACGCCCGCCTCGCCATCCTTCGCCGCCGCGGGCTTGACGCCGGGCAGAGAGTCGGCCGCGATCTGCACCAGGCGCCAGATGCGCTGCACGAAACGGTGCGCGCCGGCCGCGCCCTCGTCGGTCCATTCGACGTCGCGCTCCGGCGGCGAGTCCGACAGCATGAACCAGCGCGCCGTGTCGGCGCCGTAGCCGTCGGTGATCTCTTCCGGGCTCACCGTGTTCTTCTTGGACTTCGACATCTTCTCCAGCGCGCCGATCGTCGCCTCCTCGCCGGTGGCGATCTCGACGGCACGGCGCTTGCCGCCGACGTCCTCGATCCTGACCTCGCCCGGCGACAGCCAGCGTCCGTTGTTGGACGGGCCGCCGACACGGTAGGTCTCGTGCACCACCATGCCCTGCGTGAACAGCCCCTTGAACGGCTCGGCCAGATTGAGGTGACCGGTCTCGCGCATGGCGCGGGTGAAGAAGCGCGAATAGAGCAGATGCAGGATCGCGTGCTCGATTCCGCCGATATACTGGTCGACGGCCAGCCATTCGTCGGCCGCCTTCGGCTCGGTCGGCTCGTTTGCCCACGGCGCGGTGAAGCGCGCGAAATACCAGGACGAATCGACGAAGGTGTCCATCGTGTCGGTCTCGCGCCGCGCATCGCGGCCGCATTGCGGGCATTTCACATGCCGCCAGGTCGGATGACGGTCGAGCGGGTTGCCCGGGCGGTCGAACTCGATGTTGTCGGGCAGCTTGACCGGCAGGTCGGCCTTCGGCACCGGCACGACGCCGCAGGCCTCGCAATGGATCATCGGGATCGGGCAGCCCCAGTAGCGCTGGCGCGAAATGCCCCAGTCGCGCAGGCGGAAATTCACCTTGCGCTCCGCCATCGGCCGGCCGCCGATGCTTTTCTGCTCCAGGAGCTTCGCCACTTCATCGAACGCCCTCTCGGGCTTCATGCCGTCTAGGAAGCGCGAATTGATCATCACGCCGTCGCCGTCATAGGCCTCCTCGATGATCTGGAAGCTCCCCTGGGTTTCGCCTTCCGGCATCACCACCGGAATCACGGGCAGGCCGTATTTGTTGGCGAAGTCGAGGTCGCGCTGGTCGCCCGACGGGCAGCCGAAAATGGCGCCGGTGCCGTATTCCATCAGCACGAAATTGGCGACATAGACCGGCAGCGTCCAATTCTCGTCGAACGGGTGGACGACGCGGATGCCGGTGTCGAAGCCCTTCTTTTCGGCCGTCTCGAGCGCCGCCACCGAGGTGCCCATGTGGCGGACCTCGTCGATGAACTTCGCCAGCTCGACATTGCTCTCGGCGGCTTTTCTCGCCAGCGGATGGTCGGCGGCGACCGCCATGAAGGAGGCGCCGAAGATGGTGTCCGGCCTTGTCGTGTAGACTTCCAGCTCATGCATATCGCCGACGGGCTTTGCCAGCGGCCAGCGGATCAGCAGCCCTTCCGAGCGGCCGATCCAGTTGTGCTGCATCAGCTTGACCTTTTCCGGCCACTCTTCGAGTCCGTTGAGCGAGTCCAGCAGGTCCTGCGCGAAGTCGGTGATCTTGAAGAACCACTGCGTCAGTTCGCGCTGCTCGACCAGCGCGCCCGAGCGCCAGCCGCGGCCGTCGATGACCTGCTCGTTGGCGAGCACCGTCATGTCCTCCGGGTCCCAGTTGACCTTGGAGGATTTGCGCGTCACCAAGCCCTTCTCGACGAAGTCGAGGAACAGCATCTGCTGGCGGTGGTAATAGTCGACGTCGCAGGTCGCGAACTCGCGTGCCCAGTCGAGCGACAGGCCCATCATCTTGAGCTGCTCACGCATGACCGCGATGTTTTCGTAGGTCCAGTCCTTGGGATGAACCTTGTTCTGCATGGCGGCGTTTTCGGCCGGCATGCCGAACGCGTCCCAGCCCATCGGGTGCAGCACGTTGAAACCCTTGGCGCGCTTATAGCGCGCCACCACGTCGCCCATCGTGTAGTTGCGGGTGTGGCCGATATGGATCTTGCCCGATGGATAGGGGAACATCTCGAGCACGTAGTATTTCGGCTTCGGATCGTCGTTGCGGGCCTCGAACAGCTTCTTTTCGGCCCAGGCCTTCTGCCATTTGGGCTCTGACGTGCGCGGATTGTATCGTTCGGTTGCCATCGGATGTTTTTCACTTAAAAGCAGGTGCACGGTGCTGGATTAAGGCGTGTCGATATTCAGGTCAGGCCGAGCCGAAAATGGCGGGTTCCGAGAACCGGAGCGAAGCGTACTTAAGTACGTGAGCACCGGAAGCGCAGGAAACCGGCATTTGCAGGCCGGCATCACCTGAATATCGACACGCCTGGGCCGGCAGCCGAGACAATGTCGTCGCGGTGTTCACCATGGATTGCCGGACCCGTCAACTGCGGCGAGCCGGCCGACCATGAAAACTATAGGCAGGATAGTGGCATGACGAACGCCGTAGAGCAGCTTCACGCGGTCAGGGCGAAGATCGCGAACGCCGAGCGCGAGGCGAAGCGAGCGCCCGGCGCCGTCACGCTTGTGGCGGTGTCGAAGACCTTCGCGGCCGAGGACATCCGCCCCGTCATCGAGGCAGGCCAGCGCGTCTTCGGCGAGAACCGCGTGCAGGAAGCGCAAGGCAAATGGCCGGCGCTGAAGGCGGCATTTGCCGATATCGAGCTGCACCTGATTGGCCCGCTGCAATCCAACAAGGCCAAGGAAGCGGTGGCGCTTTTCGATATCATCGAGACGGTCGACCGTGAGAAGATCGCCGCCGAGCTTTCAAAAGAAATGGCCCGGCAGGGCCGGGCGCCGAAACTCTATGTCCAGGTCAACACCGGCTCCGAGCCGCAAAAGGCCGGCATCGAGCCGCGCGAGGCGGTCGCCTTCGTCAAACGCTGCCGCGAGATGCATGGTCTCGCCATCGAAGGCCTGATGTGCATCCCGCCGGCCGATGAGAACCCCGGCCCGCATTTCGCGCTGCTGGAAAAGCTCGCCCGCGAGGCCGGTGTCGCGAAGCTCTCGATGGGCATGTCCGGCGACTACGAGACCGCCATCGCCTTCGGCGCGACCAGCGTCAGGGTCGGGTCGGCAATCTTCGGCAACCGGTGACGCCGTCACCCGCTATCTTTCCGTGGGGTTGATTGATGATCCGCTGCCGCCACGCTATATCTAGCCAAGCTAGCTAGGAGCTGCGGATGAACTGGCATCTTCAGGACGCGAAGAACAATTTTTCAAAAGTGGTCCAGCGCGCGCGAACCGAGGGGCCGCAGACAGTGACGCTTCGCGGCGAACGGGCTGCGGTCGTGCTGTCCGCCGAGGACTACGACCGCTTGGCCGGGAAGAAGAAATCGCTCGCCGAATATCTTCTGACCGGCCCCGGCTGGGACGATGAGTTTCATAAGGAAATCACCCGCCGCTCGGATACGATGATCCGGGACGTCGACCTCTGATGTATCTGCTCGATACGAACGTTGTTTCAGACGTGCAAAGGCGGCTGCCGAAACCAACCGCCTGGCTGGCTTCGGTTGATCCGACCTCGATCAGTCTCAGTGTGATCACCATTGGTGAGATCGAACGTGGGATCGTCAAGCAGCGCAAGACCGACCCCGACAGGGCAGCGCGGCTTGACGTCTGGCTGCGGGAACTGCGCCGAGACAATGCGGACCGCATCCTGGCGATCACGGAAGAGGTCGCCCTCGCGTGGGGCCGCATCACGGCCGGACGTACGCGAGGGAACGCCGACACCCTCATTGCGGCAACCGCCCTCGTGTACGACCTGATCCTGGTCACTCGAAACGTGGCCGACTTCGAAGGCATGGGCGTGACGGTCGTCAATCCCTGGGAAGTCTGACGTTTCAAGATCCGCTGATTGGCAACTTCACATCAAGTTGACCACCGCGCTTGCGCCAGAACTTGAAACGAAACGGACCGTTCCTATTTTGCTTGGTGCACATTCGCTCCTTTCTCGGGGAATCTCACCATGCGTTATAATCAGCTCGGCAACACCGGCCTGTTCGTATCCGAACTCTGCCTCGGCACCATGACATTCGGCGCCGCCGGCGAGAATGCCCAATGGGGCCTGATCGCCAGTCTCGACCAGAAGGGCGTCAACGAGATCGTCGGCCGCTCGATCGCCGCCGGCGTCAATTTCTTCGACACCGCGGATGTCTATTCCTTCGGCCAGTCCGAGCAGCTGCTGGGACAGTCGCTCAAGGATCTCGGCGTGAAACGTTCGGACGTTATCATCGCCACCAAGGTGCATGGCGCCATGGGCAACGGGCCGAACGAGCGCGGCTCCTCGCGCGGTCACATCATGGATTCGGTCGACGGCAGCCTTAAGCGGCTGCAGCTCGACCATATTGATCTATACCAGCTGCACGGCACCGACACGGTCACGCCGATCGACGAGACGTTGCGCGCGCTCGACGACCTCGTCGCCAGCGGCAAGGTCCGTTACGTCGGCGTCTCCAACTGGCAGGCCTGGCGCATCGCCAAGGCGCTGGGCATCGCGGAGCGCAAAGGTTATGCCCGCTTCGAGACTATCCAATCCTACTACTCGATCGCCGGCCGCGATCTCGAGCGTGAGATCGTGCCGCTGATCAACGAGGAAAAGCTCGGCCTGATGGTCTGGTCGCCGATGGCCGGCGGCCTGCTTTCCGGCAAATACGGCCCCGGAGCACCCGGCAATGGCGAGGGCCGGCGCGCTTCCTTCAATTTCCCGCCGGTCAATGAGGACCGCGCCTGGGCGGCGGTTGCGGTCATGCGCGAGGTCGCCAGAAAGCACGATGTCAGCGTCGCCACGGTGGCGTTGGGCTATGTGCTGGCCAAGCCTTTTGTGATGAGCGTCCTCATCGGCGCCAGCCGCATGGACCAGCTTGAGCAGAACCTCGCCGCAACCGGCTTGAAGCTCGACGCCGACGACCTCGCCAGGCTCGACGAGGTAAGCGCACTGCCTGCCGAGTATCCCGGCTGGATGCTGGAGCGGCAAGGCGCCGGCCGGCGTCCCGCGCCGTTCGTGCCGAAGGCGTAATTCCGCTCGGGCAGACAGGTCGGAGCCGCGTGCCATTGGCGCGCGGCTCTTTCCTCATTCAGAGACGAACGGTTTCCGCGAGAAAATCGAGGAACGCTCGGACGCGGGCCGGCAGATGCTTGCCCTGACCGACATAGACGGCATGCGTCGGCTCCTCGTCGCCGGGATTGAACTCTTCCAGCAACGGCACGAGCAGCCCAGCGGCGATATCGGGTTCAACATGCCAGCGCGCCAGCCGGGCTATGCCGGCCCCTGCCAGCGTCGTTCGCCGCATCGCTTCGCCGTCGGTCAGCGACATGTTTCCGACAATCGGCATGATGATCGATTTGCCTGTCGCATCGACAAACGGCCAGCCCTCTATGTGCCTGGCGAAGCCGAAGGCCAGCATGTTGTGGCGAGCGAGGTCGGACAATGCGCGTGGCCTGCCGCGCGCTGCAAGATACGCAGGCGACGCGACCAGGACCATCCGGCTCTGGCCGAGCTTGCGCGCAACCAGGCGTGACTCGCGCAGCGGCCCGGCGCGGATGGCGACATCGGCGCGCTCTTCCAGAAGGTCGATGACACTGTCGGTCAGCACGGCTTCGACGAAAATCTCGGGATAATTTTCCAGGAAGCGCGGCAAGAGCGGCATCAGCCGGTGCTGGCCGAACGGCACATAGGAGTTGACCCTCAGCCTGCCGCGCGGCGCCGCGCCCGCCGCCGCTTCGCGCTCGGCCGCGTCGAGATCGGCGAGGATGCGCAGGCCGCTGCCATGGAAGGCAGCCCCTTCCGGCGTCAGCTGCAGCTTGCGCGTCGAGCGGCTGATCAGCCGCGCGCCAAGCCGCGCCTCCAGCCGCGCGATCAGCTTGCTCACGGCCGACGGCGTCATGCGCAGCGCCCGCGCCGCGGCCGAGAAGCTGCCCGCCTCGACGACGCGGACGAACACTTCGACCTCGCCGGAGCGGTTGATGTCCGGTCTCGCCATTCGTGAATGGCGGATCACGATCTTGCGTGTCGGGGCGCGGGCCTGAGCGTCCTTCAGCACCAAATGGACCATCGCCAATGCCTCTTGCTCTTTATGCCCTCACCGCCGGCGCCTTCGGCATCGGCGTCACCGAATTCGTCATCATGGGCCTGCTGCTCGATGTCAGCGCCGATCTCGGCGTCTCGATCTCGGCCGCGGGCCTGCTCATCTCCGGCTATGCGCTGGGCGTCGTCGTCGGCGCGCCGCTGCTTGGCGCCTTGACCGGACGCCTGCCGCGCAAGACCCTGCTGCTTGCCCTGATGGTGGTCTTCACCGTCGGCAACCTCGCTTGCGCGCTGGCGCCCGACTACTGGACGCTGATGGCGGCCCGTGTGCTCACCGCCTTCGCCCATGCCTCCTTCTTCGGTGTCGGCTCCGTCGTGGCCACCAGCCTTGTCGCGCCCAACCGTAAGGCCTCGGCCATCGCGCTGATGTTCACCGGCCTTACCGTCGCCAACATCCTCGGCGTGCCCTTCGGCACCTGGCTTGGCCAAGCCTATGGCTGGCGTTCGAGCTTCCTGGCCGTCACGCTTATCGGCGTCATCGCCTTTGCCGTGATCGCGCTGCTGGTGCCGCGCGACGAGCCTACCGCCACGGAGGAAGAGGAGACCTCCGAAGGCACGCTCGCCGTGCTCGGCCGCCGGCCGGTGCTGCTCGGCTTGTTGACCACGGTGCTGAGTTGGGTCGGCGTCTTTGCGGCCTTCACCTATCTGGCGCCCATCCTCACCCGCGTCACCGGCTTTTCCGAGGCAGCCGTGTCGCCGATCCTGCTGGTTTTCGGCGGTGGCCTGGTGGCGGGCAATCTGCTTGGCGGGCGCCTTGCCGACCGCCATCTGGTGCCGACGGTTATCGGCACGCTGGTCGCACTTTCGGCGATGCTGTTCGTCATGGCCGCGGCGATCCACCAGCCGGTGGCAGCGATTGTCGCCGTCGGTCTGCTCGGTGCCGCCGCCTTCGCCACCGTCGCGCCGCTGCAGATGTGGGTGCTGGAGAAGGCCGAGGGCGCCGGCCAGGGCCTGGCCTCCTCCTTCAACATCGCCGCCTTCAATCTCGGCAACGCCATCGGCGCCTGGCTTGGCGGCTTCGTCATCGACCACGGCCCCGGCCTCGGCGCCGTCCCCCTTGTGGCCGGCTTAGTGCCGCTCGCCGCGCTCGGCGTCGTGTTCATGGCGCTGCGTCTCGAACGCGGCCGGGCGATCGGCAGGCCGGTCACCGCGCAGTGCTGAGCGCTGACTCCCTTCGACATCCAATCAGGAGAAAAAACATGGATTATCGACCTCTCGGCGCCTCCGGCCTGAAAGTGCCCGCCCTTTCCTTCGGCGCCGGAACTTTTGGTGGCTCCGGCCCGCTGTTCGGCCATTGGGGCAACAGCGACGCGAAGGAAGCGCGCCGCCTGGTCGACATCTGCCTGGAGGCGGGCGTCAACCTCTTCGACACGGCTGATCTCTATTCGAACGGCGCTTCGGAGGAGGTGCTGGGCGAGGCCATCAAGGGCCGCCGCGACGCGGTGCTGATCTCGACCAAGACGTCCCTGCCGATGGGCGATGGCCCGGCCGACTGGGGCTCGTCCCGCTCGCGCCTGATTCGCTCCGTCGACGCGGCGCTGAAGCGCCTCGGCACCGATTATATCGACTTGCTTCAGCTCCACGCCTTCGACGCCTCGACGCCGATCGAGGAGGTGCTGTCGACGCTGGATCACCTCGTGCGCTCCGGCAAGCTGCGCTATGTCGGCGTCTCCAATTTCTCCGGCTGGCAGGTGATGAAATCGCTCGGCCTGGCGGAAAAGCACGGCTATCCGCGCTATGTCGCGCATCAGGTTTATTATTCGCTGGTCGGGCGCGACTATGAATGGGAGCTGATGCCGCTCGGCCTCGACCAGGGCGTCGGCGCCTTGGTATGGAGCCCGCTCGGCTGGGGCCGGCTCACCGGCAAGATCCGCCGCGGAAAACCCTTGCCGGAGAAGAGCCGGCTGCACGGCACCGCCGATTTCGGCCCGCCGGTCGAGGACGAGCAGCTTTTCAAGGTGATCGATGCGCTGGAAGCGGTCGCCGCCGAGGCCGGCAAGACCGTGCCGCAGGTCGCCATCAACTGGCTCCTGCAGCGGCCGACCGTGTCATCGGTGATCATCGGCGCGCGCAACGAGGAGCAGCTGCGCCAGAATCTCGGCGCCGTCGGTTGGGCGTTGACGCCGACGCAGATCAGGGCGCTCGATGAAGCAAGCGCGGTGACGGCGCCTTATCCGTACTTCCCCTATCGCCGCCAGGAAGGCTTCGCCCGGCTGAACCCGCCGGCGGTGTGAAGCCAGCGCTGAAACTGCCAATCTCCCCCCTTGCGGGGGAGATCAGCTGTACCACCGCCTCAGTGCACCCGAAACTCCCCATCCACCTTCCGCCACTCGTTCGGCGCGATCAGCTTCTGATGCGTGTAGGTGACCGAATGCAGCGGGCCGTCGAGCTTGGTCTTCCAGAACTCGATGAAGCGGATCAGCACCGGGAATTCCGGAGCTAGGTCATAGTCCTGCCAGACATAGCTTTGCAGCAGGTGCGGGTGATCGGGGTAATGATAAAGGATCTTAGCCGTAGTCAGCCCGTATCCCCTGAGCATCAGATCCATTTCGGAATTGTCGCGCATTGCGTTTCCTTGGTTGATTCTCCTTCCTCCCAACGCTGAATTGTGCCCACGGTTGCTTAACTGTCTATGGATTTCTTCGAGACTCTGCAAAATTTTTGTCGTTAAAACAGGCGGTTAGCAGCCGCGAAGCGAGAGTGCTAATGGCTGGTCGAACTGCCCCTGCGTCATCCCGCCACGCGAATCCAACGTCTAATGTTGCCGTCACCGCGGAACTGTTAATAATGCCCGCGAATTCGCGGCCGCTTCGCTGCGATGCCGCCGGCGGCGCAAGCCGGTGGATGGTTTGGGAGGAAAGCAAAGAAATGTCCGATGTGCATGTCCACCGCGTCCAGCCGGCGTGGAAGAAGAACGCGTTGATCGACAACGACACCTATCTCAAATGGTATGCCGACAGCGTGAAAAATCCGGATAAGTTCTGGGGCAAGCACGGCAAGCGCATCGATTGGTTCAAGCCCTTCACCAAGGTCAAGAACACCTCCTTCGACGGCAAGGTCTCGATCAAGTGGTTCGAGGACGGCCAGACCAACGTTTCCTACAATTGCATCGACCGGCATTTGAAGAAGCGCGGCGACCAGACCGCCATCATCTGGGAAGGCGACAACCCCTATGACGACCGCAAGGTCACCTATAACGAGCTCTACGCGCATGTCTGCCGCTTCGCCAACGTGCTGAAGAAGCATGGCGTCAAGAAGGGCGACCGCGTCACCATCTACATGCCGATGATTCCGGAAGCGGCCTATGCCATGCTCGCCTGCACGCGTATCGGCGCGATCCATTCGGTCGTGTTCGGCGGCTTCTCGCCCGATGCGCTGGCCGGCCGTATCGACGACTGTAAATCGACCATCGTGATCACCGCTGACGAGGGCCTGCGCGGCGGCAAGCCGATCCCGCTCAAGGACAACACCGACAAGGCGATCGACATCGCCGCCAAGGCCGGCACCAAGGTCGAGAAGGTCGTGGTGGTGCGCCGCACCGGCGGCAAGACCGGCTGGGTACCGGGACGCGACGTCTGGTACCACGAGGAGGCGCAGACCGTTAAGACCGACTGCAAGCCGGAGAAGATGAAGGCGGAAGACCCGCTTTTCATCCTCTACACCTCCGGCTCGACCGGCAAGCCGAAGGGCGTGCTGCACACCACCGCCGGCTATCTCGTCTATGTCTCGATGACGCACCAATATGTCTTCGACTACCATGATGGAGACATCTACTGGTGCACGGCCGATGTCGGCTGGGTCACCGGCCACAGCTACATCGTCTACGGGCCTTTGGCCAATGGCGCCACGACGCTGATGTTCGAGGGCGTGCCGAACTATCCCTCGCAGTCGCGCTTTTGGGAGGTGATCGACAAGCACCAGGTCAACATCTTTTACACCGCGCCGACGGCGCTGCGCGCGCTGATGGGCGCCGGCGACAGCCATGTGAAGAAGACCTCGCGCAAGTCGCTGCGCGTGCTGGGTTCGGTCGGCGAGCCGATCAATCCGGAAGCCTGGGAGTGGTATTACAACGTCGTCGGCAACGCCAAGGTGCCGATCGTCGACACCTGGTGGCAGACCGAGACCGGCGGCATCATGATCACGCCGCTGCCCGGCGCCACCGACCTCAAGGCGGGTTCCGCCACGCGGCCCTTCTTCGGCGTCCAGCCGCAGCTGGTCGACGGCGAAGGCAAGGTGCTGGACGGCGCCACCGACGGCAATCTCTGCATCGCCGATTCATGGCCGGGCCAGATGCGCACCGTGTATGGCGACCACGACCGTTTCGTGCAGACCTATTTCTCGACCTACAAGGGCAAATACTTCACTGGCGACGGCTGCCGGCGCGACGCCGACGGCTATTACTGGATCACCGGCCGGGTCGACGACGTCATCAACGTTTCCGGCCACCGCATGGGCACGGCCGAGGTGGAATCGGCGCTGGTCAGCCATGAAAAGGTGTCGGAAGCCGCCGTCGTCGGCTACCCGCACGACATCAAGGGCCAGGGCATCTACTGCTATGTCACGCTGATGGCCGGCACCCAATCGAGCGAGGAATTGCGCAAGGAGCTGGTCGCGCATGTCCGCAAGGAGATCGGCGCCATCGCCACGCCCGACAAGATCCAGTTCGCGCCGGGCCTGCCGAAGACCCGTTCAGGCAAGATCATGCGGCGCATCCTGCGCAAGATCGCCGAAGACGATTTCGGCGCGCTCGGCGACACCTCGACGCTGGCCGATCCGGCCGTGGTCGACGATCTCGTCGCCAACCGGCAGAACAAGAAGGGCTGATGACCGGCAAGGCAATCCTCGGCACGGTCAGCCAGCTCTGGCGCTATCCGGCGAGCTCGCTCGCCGGCGAGCGGCGTGAGGCCATCTCCGTCGGGCTGAAGACCGTCGACGGCGACCGGCTGTTCGGACTGGTTGATGCTTCCGACGGCGAGATCGCCAGGCCCGACCGCGAGGCCAAGTGGCACAAGGTGCCGCTGATTCGCACCCGGCTGAGCGAGGCCCCGATGAACAAGGAATGGCGGCTCGAAGTGGCGGTGCCCGGCGGCGAATGGCTGCCGGCGCCGGATCCTGAAA
Source organism: Mesorhizobium sp. ESP-6-4 (assembly GCF_020164735.1). NCBI lineage: Bacteria > Pseudomonadati > Pseudomonadota > Alphaproteobacteria > Hyphomicrobiales > Phyllobacteriaceae > Mesorhizobium > Mesorhizobium sp. ESP-6-4. The sequence continues at coordinate 168,268 of NZ_JAIUGS010000003.1, read as the reverse complement.
GCGACCGCACGGTATCGGCCTTTCTCGGCTTCAAGGCCTCAATCCGGCCGTTCGGCGCGCAGAACGCGACGCCCGGCTACACCGGCCCGTTGACCGAGGCCCGCTATGCCAAGGCGCCGATCCATCTGCTCACCACCGCCTCGCTGGCCAGACTGAAGGCGCTGCATCCCGAAGGCGTGCCCGATCCGCGCCGCTTCCGGCCCAACATCGTCGTCGAGATGGACCCGGTCGAAGGCGCCTTTCCGGAGACGCAATGGATCGGCAGGAAGCTCGCGGTCGGCGATCTGCTGCTCACCGTCTCCGAACCCTGCCGCCGCTGCGGCTTCACCATCATCGCCCAGGACGGCTTCGACACCGACCCCGGCATCCTGCGCAATTTGGTACGCCACAACGCTCACAATCTCGGTGTCTACTGCACGGTCGACCGGCCCGCGCGGATCGAGCTCGGCGCGCCGATGCGCTTGATGGACTGAAGCGGGTCGGGTCTACCGGTACAAATCCGCCCGTGTCGGCGGCAGGCCGCTCGGGCCGCGGGCGCGCCTGGTGGCGACGGTCTGGAAAATCTGCGCCGAGGCGCGCTCGAAGGTGATCGAGCAACCCGTCAGATAGAGCAGCCACAGCCGCGCCTTGGGCTCGCCGACCTCGGCGACCGCCTCGTCGAAGCGTGCACTGAGGCGCTCCGCCCACAGGCGGCAGGTTTGCGCATAATGCTCGCGCAAGTTTTCCACGTCATAGACCAGGAAGCCGTGCGCCTCGAGATTGCCGAGCGTCATGCCGATCGTGTCGAGCTCGCCGCCGGGAAAGATGTATTTGATCAGGGCCTTGTATTCCGGCCCCTTGCGCAGGGTCTTCTTCAGGTCGCCCTTGCTGCGCCGGGTGATGGCGTGGTGCAGATAGATGCCGCCGGGTTTCAGCAGGCGATGGACAGTCGAGAAATAGGCAGCGTGGTTGGCGATCCCTAAATGCTCGAACATGCCGATCGACGAGATCTTGTCGAAGCTGCCGGAGAGCTCGGCATAGGACTTTATCTCGATGGTGATGCGGTCCTGAAGCCCCTCGGCGCGAATGCGCTCGCGGGCAAGCTCCGTCTGGGCTTGCGAAAGCGAGACGCCGTGACCGACGACGCCGTAATGCTTCGCCGCATGGATCAGCATCGCGCCCCAGCCGCAGCCGATGTCGAGCAACGTTTCGCCCGGCTTGAGCCTGAGCTTGCGGCAGATATGGTCGAGCTTGTCGATCTGCGCCTGGTCGATGCCGTTGGCGAAATCCCTGAAATAACCGCAGCTGTAGACCATGCGCTCGTCGAGGAAGAGCCGATAGAAGGCGTTCGAAATGTCGTAATGGTGCTGGATCGCCTCCTTGTTCGACCCGCTGACATAAGGGTTGCGGCCGGAAAGATCGCTGCGCGCCGTCATTTGTTTGCGCGAGAAAAGCACCGCCGGCAGGTCGCGCAAAATCGCCAGCTTCGGCAGCGATCTGAGCTTCGTCTTGAGCTTGCCTTGCGAAGGCAGCGCGTAGAAATCGAACAGCGTGCCGTCTTCGATGTCGATGGTCTTGGAAATCCACATCTCGACCAGCGTCGAGAAGCGCGGCCGGCGCAGCAATTGCCAGACGATATCCTGGTCGTTGATGGTGAGCACCGGACCGCCGGCGGGACCGATGCGCTCGCCGGTCCAGAGCTTGACCGCGAAACCCGGTTTCAGCGTCTCGACGACCGTTCGTGCGATCCGCGCGGCTTTGTCGGCGGCGTCCATTCTCACCTCCCGATGCGTCGAATGCGGGCCCTCCCGGGCGCCACTGTCATCCAACTGGCCTGCGTAGCGCAATCCCGATCTGTTGCCCAAAAACACCGCGGGCAGGGATTTCCCGCCTGCCATTCCGTTGCGGCACCTTGCCATTTGCCGCGACGCACCCCATCATCTGTGTGTGTTCAACGAACTGAAAGGAGGTGATCCGATGTCGAGTGATTTCGTTTTCCATAACGTGAGCTCAGCGGATTGCACTTTCGGGAAGCAGTCTTCCCGTTAAGGCGCGAGACGCGCGGCAGGTAGCCCGATGGGGTTGCCGCCGGAAGCCGCGTCATGGACGGAAACACGGAAGGCCGCCGGCTTCGTCAAGAAGCGGCGGCCTTTTCCTTTTTGGGGTCGGCGCTGCAGTTCAGCGGCTGATTGTAAGCTTTTCGATATTACGGCTGATTTCGCCGAAGGCCTGTTTCAATTCGGCGCCGTTGGCGGCCTCGTAGTAATGCTTGAGCGACGAGGTGTCGTCAGTCGCGCAGTTCTTCAACAGGGACTTGGCCTGATCGCGTTCGGTCGCGGACATAGCCGGGTCGTTGAGATCGAAGCCGATGGTGAATATCTCGATGCTGTCGCGTTTCATGTTATCGCAGATGGCTTCGGCATTGGCGCGCGACTTTTGACCTTGATCCTGCGACCGCGACGCGCCGCGTCCGCCGGCAAAGGCGGTGTTGAACTGGCCGTCCGTCATCAGAATGGCGATCTTGGCCACCCTGTTCCGATCGAAGTTGGCCGGGCCGGCACCCAGGCGGGCGCTCGAGATTGCCGTGCGCCAGGATGGCGAGAGCATGTAGTAGCCCCATTGCGCGGCAATGCCGCCTGCGGTCACGCCCCCAGCCTGAAATGATCGATCGCCGTCAGCAGCTTGTCCTCATCAGCAGTCAGCGGAACCAGGGCAGCCGTAGGGCATAGCGTCATGCGGTAGTCGCGGTTGACTTTGGCCAGATAGATCTTGCGCTGGTTGTCCCGGCGTTGCGTGTAGGGCCCGTCCGATGAATAATCGGCGTAGCCGTCCTTGTCCTTGCGCTCGGTTGCGCAATGATCGGAGACCGTAGTGGAAACCGCTACCGGGGCATCGATCGGCGGCGGCACTTTCGGCCCCGTCTCGGTCTCGACGAAGACGGTATCGGCCAGGCCGCCGGTGTTGACGGCTTCGGCGTAGGGTATGATCGATACCCGAATCCGGGGATCGTTGGGATCCCGGTTTTGATCCAGGAGATCCTTTACCGTCTGTGATGCGGCTGCCTGCAGGTCGCCGATCTTGTTGGTCTTGGTGCGCCAGTCGGGCCTCATCGAACCGGTGACGTCGAGCATCATCGCCACCTCGACGGTCTTGTCGGAATAAAGCGCCGAGGTCGAGGCGGTCACGCGGCGCATGGTGCTGGTGCTGAACAGCGGAAAATAGAGGCCGACATCGACATGCGCATCCGCCTGTACGGTGTTGGCCGTCCTGTTGACCGTAAGCCTGTCGAGCACGATCTGGTTGGCCTGCAAGATGCCGGCCGTGCTGTTGGCGTCGAGAAACGCCTGCACCGTTTTGTTGGCATCGGTTTCCGTGATGACGCCGAGGGTGAGATCGCGGGCCGTCGAGGTCACGGCGGCGTCGACGACGCCCTGCAGGCTCGATCTCGCATTGTAGAGTTGCGAGATGTTGACCGCGAATCCCACCCCCAGCGCGAGGACCGATGCGGCAGCTCCGAACAGTACCGCGAAATTGCCTTCGCGGTTGCGGGCAAAGCCGTCCACCCCACGGACACCTCTGAACTGCCGCATCCCTTCCGCCTCCACTGTCCGCGGCACCGTGCCGCTCGGCAGAGGCGTTGCAGGATTTCGGCCAGAAGCCGCCGTAAGGCGATTAACAAGAGGTTAATCCGTTGTTTTTGCTGACTTTCGGCAAATCTGAAGGTGAACCGGAAGTAAACGAAAATGCCTTGGAAACGCGACCTTCATGAAGCGCTTACCATAGTCTTGAAGACTGTCGCGGTCGTTCTCTCTTCGGCACAATCGAACTGTGCCGAAGCGGGTCAGCGGCTCCGGTGAAACATGGCGCAGCGCAGGGTCTGTTGAGATTCGGGTCAGCCGAGTCGAGAAGGGCGGCTTCCGAGAACCGGAGCGGAGCGTGCTTAAAGTACGTGAGCACCGGAAGCGCAGGAGGCCGTCCTTCGCAGGCCGGCCTCACCTGAATATCGACAGAACCTACCCCAGCATCTGCGCGCTGGCCGTCCGATCGACGCCGTGATGCGGGGGATTGAAGCGGTTGCCTTCCTGCTCGTAGGTCCAGACCTTGAACAGGCTGAGCCGGTGCGGGCCGAAACTGTGCAGCAGCGGCACGTCGGTGGCGTCGCGGCCGCGCGCGATGACGACGCGGCCGATGCGGGGCCGGTTGTGGCGCGGATCGAACGTGTACCATTTGCCGTCGAGGTAGACTTCCATCCAGGCCGAGAAATCCATCGGCGCCGGGTCGGCCGGCACGCCGATATCGCCGAGATAGCCGTTCACATAGCGCGCCGGAATGTTCATGCATCGGCAAAGCGCGATCGCCAGATGCGCGAAATCGCGGCACACCCCGACACGCTCCTCATGCGCCTGGGCCGCCGTGCGTGTGGCGCGCGCATAGCCGTAGCCGAAGGAAAGCCGGCTGTTTACATAATCGACGATCGCCTGGACGCGTGCCCAGCCGGGCGGCAGCTGGCCGAAAAGCTGCCAGGCGGTGTCGCTGAGATGGTCGGTCTCGCAATAGCGGCTGCCGAGCAGATAGACCAGCACATCGTCCGGCAGTTCCGCGACCGGCGTTTCGTACGCCAGCGTGTTCACCTCGTCGGTCTCGCCGCTGTCCTCGACCGCCGCGTCATAGAGGATGCGGAAGTTGCCTGCCGGCGCCGTGAAACGACGGCAGATATTGCCGTGGCGGTCGCGATAGGTCCGGGTCGGCACCGAGGGCGAGGTCAGAAGCCGCGTCTGCCGCTTGATGTCGGCATGGCGATCCGGATGGATGTCGAGAAGCGAGATGATCGGCGTCACGGCCGCGCATTCGATGGCGATTTCATAGCCGAGCCGGATCAGCATCGCATTCCCCCCTTGATGATTTTGGAAAGACTGCCCGTTCAACGCCGCGGGCTGGAGCTTGTTCCCGTGCCGGGATGAAATGGTGGGCCTCTCGCCTTCTCAGGCGGTGCCGGCCGGTCTAAACTGGGCTTTGCGTTTCGCCCCTCCCGAAAACGATTCTCCAGGACATTCGATGTTTGCAGGCTCAAAATTCGCCGCCTTCCTGTTCGACATGGACGGCACGGTGCTCAACTCGATCGCTGCGGCAGAACGGGTGTGGGCAAAATGGGCGGAGCGTCACGGCCTCGACGTGGCGAGCTTCCTGCCCACGATCCATGGCAAGCGCGCGATCGAGACGATCGCGGGACTGAAGCTGCCGGGCGTCGACGCCGTCGCCGAAGCCGATGCGCTGCTCAAGGCCGAGGCGGAGGACCTCGAAGGCATCGTCCCGATTCCTGGTGCCATCGCGTTTCTGCAATCGCTGCCGCCGGAGCGCTGGGCGATCGTCACCTCGGCGCCGCGCGAGCTGGCGCTGCTGCGCATCGAGGCGGCCGGTATTCCGGTTCCCGCCATGATGGTCACGGCGGAAGATGTCACTCATGGCAAGCCGGCGCCGGACTGCTTCCTGCTGGCGGCAAGCCGTCTCGGCGTCGAGGCGCGCGACTGCCTGGTCTTCGAGGATGCGCCGGCGGGCATCGCGGCAGGCGAGGCCTCCGGCGCGTCGGTGGTGGTGATCAGCGCCACGCATGTCCACCCGCTGGTCACGCCGCACCCGACAATCCGTTCCTATGACGAAATCGGCATTGTGGTCGACGATACCGGTTTTATCGCGTTGTCGCCGACACGGGCTGCGGCCTAGTAGCTCGTACAGGGACTTTGACGGATTGCAGGCTGTCAGCAGGCGAGATTTTCACCGTTCGTTTCGATTGGCCGAACGCCCATCGCGATCGTCATTCTATGGCGGAGCAAGGAGCGAAGCGACGCGCGCAGACCATAGAATCCATTCCGTGACGTCGAGGCGTTGCCACGGCGCGGAATTCTGCTTCGCTGCGTTCCTCGGCCAAGGTCACGGAATGGATCCTCGGGTCTGCGCTCCGCTTCGCGTCGCTCCGCCCGTGGATGACGACGTCACGGAGGCTTCGGCCAATCGCCAAGGTGTGGCTGATTCCGCGCCTACGCATGCAATCTGCGTGACCACTATCCGCCCGGTCAAGATTTCCGCGCTCGGGAACCGGTTCTCGTCAGAAGTCGCTGGCGAGGCCTTTCACCTCCCAGTCGCCGTAGCGGCCAGGCTCCTTGCCGCCGCGGCCGCCGATTTCCTTCGGGATCGCCGCTTCCGCTTCTCGGTAGAGCTTGCGCCTGGCCTCGGCTTCAGCCAGCGCCCGCTGTGCTTCCGGCGTCAGCGTCTTTTGCGGCCTTTCGCTGGCGTCCGCAGCTTCGGTTTTGCCTGGCTCTTCGATCATGCGATAAGTCCTTGCCGATTGAAACGGGAGCGACCGTTTCCCATCATATAGCCATGAAACCGAGAGGATCGACCCCTATTCGCCACCTCCTCCGCCATCAGACCAGACGGATGAAACGATGAACACGCTTCGCACCGCCATGCTTCTTGCCGCGATGACGGCGCTGTTCATGGGCGTCGGTTATCTGATCGGCGGCTCGGGCGGCATGGTCATCGCGCTTCTGATCGCCGCCGGCACCAATTTGTTCAGCTATTGGAACGCCGACAAGATGGTGCTGTCGATGAACCGCGCCGTCGAGGTCGACGCGAAGAACGCGCCCGAATATTACGCGATCGTGCAGGGGCTGGCCAAGCAGGCCGGCCTGCCGATGCCGAAGACATATCTGATCGACAACCCGCAGCCCAACGCCTTCGCCACCGGCCGCAATCCGGAAAATGCTGCCGTTGCGGCGTCCACCGGCCTGCTCGAGCGGCTCTCCCATGAAGAGGTCGCGGCGGTGATGGCGCATGAGCTTGCCCATGTGCAGCATCGCGATACGCTGACCATGACGATCGTGGCGACGCTCGCCGGCGCCATCTCGATGCTCGGCAATTTCGCCTTCTTCTTCGGCGGCAGCCGCGAGAACAACAATCCATTCGGCTTTGTCGGCGTGCTTGTCGCGATGATCGTTGCGCCACTCGCCGCGATGATCGTGCAGATGGCGGTGAGCCGCACCCGCGAATACGAAGCCGACCGGCGCGGCGCCGAGATCTGCGGCAACCCGTTGTGGCTGGCTTCGGCGCTCAACAAGATCGCGCGCGGCGCCGAACGGATCCCCAATGAGGATGCCGAGCGCAATCCGGCGATGGCGCATCTTTTCATCATCAATCCTCTGCATGGCGAGCGCATGGACAATCTGTTCTCGACCCACCCGAGCACCGAGAACCGCATAGCCGCGCTGCAGGAGATGGCGCGCGTGATGGGTGGCGCGTCGCCGGCCGCCCGGCGCCAGGCTTCTCCGCCACCCATTCAGCCCGAGGAGCCGTCGGCGGGGCCATGGGGCAAGCCGGCGGACCCGCCGCCAGCGGAGGCTGAGCCGGCGCCGCCAAAGCCCAATCCCTGGGGCCGCAACCCGACCGGACCGCGCAATGTCCGGTCGAAGGGTCCCTGGTCGTGACGCCGCCGAGGCGCGGACATTCGGGCAATCCGCAACGCAAGGCTGGTGACGAGAACGTCGCCGGCCTTGCCGCACGCAAGGCGGCGGCGCGGCTGCTTGCCGCCGTCATCGATGCCCGCACGCCGCTCGACGGGTTGACCGATAACGAGCACGGCCATCCGCAATACAAGGCGCTGGACGGCCGCGACCGGGCGCTGGTGCGCGCCATCCTGGTCACGGCGCTGCGCCACCGCATGACCATTGCCGGGCTTTTGTCCAAGCGCCTGGAAAAGCCGCTGCCGGCCAACGCCACGGCGCTCTCGCACATCCTCAATGTCGCCGCCACGCAGATCCTGTTTCTCGATGTTCCCGACAGCGCCGCCGTCGACCTTGCCGTCACCCACGCCAAATCCGATCCGCGAACGCTGCGTTTCTCCGGGCTCGTCAACGGCGTGCTGCGTTCGCTGGCGCGCGCCAAGGAGACTGAGCTTGCCCCGGCGCTTGCCGCCACCAGCGAGGCGCCGCAATGGTTCTCCGAGCGGCTGACCGCTGCTTACGGAGCCGACAAGGCGCGAGTCATCCTTGCCGCCCATCGCCACGAGGCGCCGGTCGACTTCACCGTCAAGGCCGACCCGGTGATCTGGGCCGAGCGTCTCAGCGGCATCGTGCTGCCGACCGGCACCGTGCGCGTCGAGAAGCTTGCCGCCAATGTCATCGACCTCCCCGGTTTCGCCGATGGCGCCTGGTGGGTGCAAGATGCGGCGGCAAGCCTGCCGGCACGCCTGTTCGGCGACATCAGAGGCCAGCGCGTCGCCGACCTGTGCGCCGCGCCCGGCGGCAAGACGGCGCAGCTTATTCTGGCCGGCGCCGAGGTGACCGCGATCGACACCTCGAAGAACCGGCTGGCGCGGCTCAGTCAGAATCTCGAGCGCCTTGGCCTGACCGCCGAGCTCGTACAGACCGACCTCCTAGATTACCGGCCGGCACAATTGTTCGACGCCGTGCTGCTCGATGCGCCCTGCTCCTCGACCGGCACGGTGCGCCGCCACCCCGACGTGCCATGGACGAAGACCATGGCCGACGTCGAAAAACTCGCCGATCTCCAGCGTCGGCTGCTTGCCCATGCCGTTACCCTCGTCAGGCCCGGCGGACGGATCGTGTTCTCCAACTGCTCGCTCGACCCGATCGAAGGCGAGGAGCTTTATCGCGATTTCCTCGCCGGGAGCCCCGGCGTCGTCGCCGATCCGATCCGGCCTGGCGAATTTGTGGGCATCGATCCGTTTCTGACCCCGGAGGGTATGTTGCGCACCACGCCGGCCGACCTCGCGCTGGAAACGCCCGGGATTTCAGGCCTGGACGGCTTCTTTGCCGCGCGGATGAGACGGGCCGATTGAGACGTTATCTCATAAAATTTGCTGACTTTTTTAGCGACGGCACGGGCAAGGCGGCGTGAAGCGGTTCACTTCGGCGAAATCCGCCTTCGCATAAGTTCTTGAATCGCATAAGCTTGTGCTTGGGTTATGGGGACATCAGGAGGGCTATTGGCACTTGTTGCCGGCAGCACGACGCGTCTTTGGACGCTTGTCGCGAGGGAGTTCTGGCGCAAAACGCGTCGGCGCCTCCGCGCCGGGCCGATCTATCGCTGGCGCTATTCCGGCCGCACGCCCGAACGCGTCCTGATCGCCCCGCCGGATCTGCGGCTCGCCGATCCGCAGATCGCGCTGGAGATCTATTACGGCCGCTACCCGCTGTCCGGCCATTTGGTCGAGACCGGCGGCAAGTCGCCTTTTCAGCTCGACGTGCCCAATCGCGGCTGGCAGAAATCGTTGCATGGCTTCCGCTGGCTGCGCCACATGCGCGCCACCGGCACCGAGCTCGCCGCCGCCAACGCGAGAGCCCTGGTGACCGACTGGATCGCCATGCATGGCAACCAGATCTCCGGCATCGCCTGGGAGCCGGGAACGACGGCCAAGCGGGTGATCGCCTGGCTGCAGCACTCCTCGGTGGTGCTGCAGGGCGCCGAATTCCCTTTCTATCGCGCGTTCCTGAAATCGCTCGCCGTGCAGATCCGCTATCTCCGCTCGATGGTGCGCGAGATGCCCGATGGCGAGGCCAGGTTGCGCGCCCGCATCGCGCTCGCCTTCGCCGCGCTGTCCCTGCCGGCGCCGGCCTCGGCGCTGCGTGCCGCGACACGCAACCTGGCCGAGGAGCTCGAGCATCAGATCCTGCCCGATGGCGGCCATATCTCGCGCAAGCCGATGGCGGTGCTCGAGCTGCTGGCCGATCTTCTGCCGTTGCGCCAGACCTATGCCAACCAGGCCGAGGCGCCGCCGTCGGCCTTGATCGGCGCCATCGACCGGATGTTGCCGGCGCTGCGTTTCTTTCGCCATCAGGACGGCAGCCTTGCCCGCTTCAACGGCATGGGCGCCACCATCCACGACCGCATCGCCACCATCATGCGCCATGACGACACGGTGGGCGCGCCGCTGCTGCACGCGCCGCATTCCGGCTACGAGCGCCTGTCGATGGGCGGCGTGACGGTGATCGCCGACACCGGCCTGCCGCCGCCGGTCGACGTCTCCAACGCAGCACATGCCGGCTGCCTCGCCTTCGAGCTCTCCTCCGGGCGCCAGCACTTCATCGTCAATGCCGGCATCGACACGTATGGCGCCCCGGAATTCCGGCCGCTGGCCCGCGCCACCGCCGCGCATTCGACCGCCACGCTCAACGACACCTCGTCGGCGCGCTTCAGCCACTCGCTGCGCGTCAGCGACCTTTTGGGATCGCCGCTGATCGGCGGCCCGCAGCATGTGCCCTGCAAGCGCCTCGACCAGAAGGGCATGCAAGGCTTCGTCGCCCGCCATGACGGCTATGTCCAGCAGTTCGGCTTCCTGCATGAGCGCGAGTTGAAGCTGACCAGCAACGGCAACGTGCTTGCCGGCCGCGATCGTTTCCTGCGCCCGGGCAATGCCGCGATCCGCAACAACGGCCGCGACTTCGTCACGGTGCGCTTCCACGTCCACCCGGACATCAGCCTGCTGCAGGACGACCACGACCGCCTGACCCTGGCTGCCGCGCAGGGCGACAGCTGGGTTTTCACCTGCGCCGAAATGGCGCCGGAGGTCGAAGAATCGATCTACTTCGCCGGATTGGGCGGCCCGCGCCGCAGCCGGCAGATCGTGCTCGCCTTCAAGGCCTCGGAAATTGCCGAGGTCCACTGGCAGCTGACCCGCACAGTTATTTCCGGCTATTCCGAAAACAACTGAGGCTGGCTGGCAAACGGCTGCGCGCCTGATCCCGGACTCACTTGATTTCCGGGGCTCATATGCTAGGGCCGGCCAACGTCCCTGCCAACAGCTCTGAAAGGCCGCCCGCCATGGCCGTGCCCACAAAAAACATTCCGGCGCCTGACCTCGTTCCGGTGCGCCGCGCGCTGCTTTCCGTCTTCGACAAGACGGGCTTGGTCGATTTCGCCAAGGCGCTCGCCGCCGCCGGCGTCGAGCTGGTTTCGACTGGCGGCACGGCAAAGGCCATCGCCGGGGCGGGCCTGGCGGTCCGCGACGTTTCCGACCTCACCGGCTTTCCCGAGATCATGGATGGGCGGGTGAAGACCTTGCATCCGTCGGTGCATGGCGCGCTGCTCGGCATCCGCGACGACGCCGAGCATGCCAAGGCCATGCACGACCACAGCATCGAGCCGATCGACCTCGTTGTCTGCAATCTCTATCCGTTCGAGGACGTCCGCCGCTCCGGCGCCGGCTATGCCTCGATCGTCGAGAACATCGATATCGGCGGGCCGGCGATGATCCGCGCCTCGGCCAAGAACCACGCCTACGTCGCCATCGTCACCGACCCGGCCGACTATGCTTCCGTCGTCAACGCGCTGGAGATGAATCTGGGCTCGCTGTCGCTCGATTTCCGCAAGATGCTGGCGGCCAAGGCCTTTGCCCGCACCGCAACCTATGACGCTGCGATCTCCGGATGGTTCGCCGAGGCGCTGGAGATCGAGCACCCGACATGGCGCGCGTTCGGCGGCCGGCTCGACCAGGTGATGCGCTATGGCGAGAACCCGCATCAGGGCGCAGGCTTCTACCTGTCGGGAGACAAGCGGCCGGGCGTGGCAACGGCAAAGCAGTTGCAAGGCAAGCAGCTCTCCTACAACAACATCAACGACACCGACGCCGCTTTCGAGCTGGTCGGCGAGTTCGATCCGGCGCGCTCGGCGGCGGTCGCTATCATCAAGCATGCCAACCCCTGCGGCGTTGCCGAAGGCTCATCGCTGAAGGCGGCCTACGCCAAGGCGTTGGCCTGCGATCCGGTCTCGGCCTTCGGCGGCATCGTCGCCATGAACCGCATCCTCGACGCCGAGGCGGCGGAAGAGATCGTCAAGACCTTCACCGAGGTCATCATCGCGCCCGACGCCACCGACGAGGCCGCCGCCATCGTCGCGGCGAAGAAGAATTTGCGCCTGCTGGTCACCGGCGGCCTGCCCGATCCCCGCGCCGCCGGCACGACGGTGAAATCCGTCGCCGGCGGACTGCTGGTGCAAGGCCGCGACAATGCGGTCGTCGACGATCTCGAGCTCAAGGTGGTGACGAAGCGCGCGCCGACGCCGGCTGAGATGGCCGACCTCAAATTCGCCTTCCGCATCGCCAAGCATGTCAAGTCCAACGCCATCGTCTATGCCAGGGACGGCGCGACCGTCGGCATCGGCGCCGGCCAGATGAGCCGCGTCGATTCCTCGCGCATCGCCGCCCGCAAGGCGCTGGACGCTGCCGAAGCGGCGGGCCTCGCCGAGCCGCTGACCAAAGGTTCGGTCGTCGCCTCGGACGCCTTCTTCCCCTTCGCCGACGGGCTATTGTCGGCGATCGAGGCCGGTGCCACCGCGGTGATTCAGCCCGGCGGCTCGATGCGCGACGAGGACGTGATCGCCGCCGCCGACGAGCACGGCATCGCCATGGTGTTCACCGGGGTGAGGCACTTCAGGCATTGATGCGCTTCTTCCTTCTCCCCTTGTGGGAGAAGATGTCGCCGAAGGCGACGGATGAGGGGTGCTCCAGGGGATGAGGCGTGGGCGATTGCAGCTTTCGACGGGCATGTTCGCCAAGCTGGAGCACCCCTCATCCGTCTCGGCGCTCCGCGCCGATCCACCTTCTCCCACAAGGGGAGAAGGAAAAGTCGCGCTACGCCTTCGGCTTGTCCGCCGGATAGGGTGTCCCCGCCAGGATCGCCATGCCGATGCCGAGGAACAGGATGATCGCCGCCATGCCGAGTCGCGGCGAATTGCTTATGGTGGTGATGCTCGCCACCATAAACGGCGCCAGGAAGCTCGTCGCCCGGCCGGCCAGCGCATAGATGCCGAAATAGCGGCCGGACTCGGCGGCGGTCACACTGCGCGCCATGTAGGATCGCGATGACGCTTGCACCGGCCCAAAGGCGAGCCCAATCAGCAGGCCATAGAGGATATAGGCTTTCTCCGCAGCTGTGCCGAACAGGCCGCCGGAATCGGCGGTCGGCAGCGGGACCAGGCCGAGCAGCGTGAAGCCAGGCCCTGTCGAGACGACGCCGAGGGTGGCGACCGACAGCATCACCAGCGCGATCATCACCACATGCTTCGAGCCCAGCGCTGTATCGAGCCGCGCCGCGATCCAGCAGCCGAAGATGGCGACGATGTTGAGAATGATGCCGAACAGGCCGATCTCGGTGATCGACCATTGAAACATCCCGGCCGCGAACGTACCGCCGAGCGCCAGCAGCGCATTGACGCCGTCCTGATAGATCATGCGGGCCAAGAGGAAGCGCAGGATGCCGCTGCGCTGGCGCACTTCCACCAGGGTGGACTTCAGCTCGGACAGGCCCTCGCGCACCGCCGGGCCGATCGGGATCCCCTTGGTAGCGTCCGGCGTGAATAAAAACATCGGCAGGATGAACAGGAAATACCAGCCGGCCGACATCGGCCCGGTGAAGCGCGCGTCCTCGCCGAGTTTCGGATCGAGTCCGAACAACGGATCAAGGCCGATGAGCGTCTTGCCGGTCTCGAGATTGCCGGCCAGGAACAGCACCACGAAGATCAGCGCGATCATGCCGCCGAGATAGCCGAGCCCCCAGGCCATGTTGGAGATCCGGCCGATCTCTTCCTTCGGCACCAGCCGCGGCATCATGGAATCGTTGAACACGGTCGAGAATTCGGCCGCCACCGAAGCCAGCGAGAACAAGAGCACGACCAGGAAAAGGTTGGAGCCCGGCGCCGCGAACCACAAAAGCGTGAGGCTGGCGATCTTGATGGCCGCGAAGAAGGCGATCCACGGCTTGCGCGGCCCGGTCTGGTCGGCGATCGAGCCGAGCACCGGCGACAGCACCGCGATGACCAGGCCCGCGGCGGCAATGCCGTAACCCCACGCGGCCTGCCCGGCAGTCGGATCGCTCGCCATGCGCGAGACAAAATAGGGTCCGAAGATGAATGTCGTGACGACGGTGAAGAAAGGCTGCGCCGCCCAGTCGAAGAACATCCACCCCCAGATGCCGCGCCCCGATGCCCGCTGCACTGTTTCTACCGCCACCATGCTGATTCCCCTGGCACCGCTCGCGTCGGGCGCCATGTCTGCATGTTTTCAAGCAGCGATGCAAATGAACAAGCCGCGCCGTTCGGGGTTCCTCGCCCCATGAAGTGGGGAGAGGTGGCTCGGCGAAGCCGAGACGGAGAGGGGAATGCGGCGACCTCCGGCAGGTTGATCATTCAAAGAAGATCTCCGCCCTGCGAAGGCCCCTCTCGGCCTCGCTGCGCTCGGCACCTCCCCTCACTTCGTGGGGCGAGGAACTTCACATCCCCGTCAGGTCGCTCATCAGGCCCGATGCCACCGACAGCCGCGACACGGTGATGTCGCCGCCTTCGGTCAGCGCCTGCAGCCGCTCGCGGATGCGCGCGACGCGGTCGCCGCCGGCTTCCAGCCAAGCCGCGACCGGATCCGCCGCCGTGCCGTGCGCGGTGAGCGCCGCCACCGCGATGCCGCGCCGCGCCACGCCGATCGTGTCGGCCGCGCGCGACAGCGCCAACTGGTCGTAATAGTCCGGCGGCATGATCGAGCGCGCGGCTTCCTCGACGCGCGGGATGCGGAAGGCATCGCTGACGGCGAAGAAGGCCTTGGCCGCACTGACGATGTCGGCATTGGCCGTGCGCGCGGTGAGCGCGACGTCGGGGATCAATTCGGCCACTTCGGCCAAAGCGAGCTGCCCGGCGAGCTTCTCCGGCGCGCCGCTCCTGGACAGGCCGTGCTGCCGCTCCTCGACGCGCTCGCGCGAGAAGGCCGGCAGCAGCGAGAGAAGCTTCGGCTCGAGCGCCTTGCGCGCCTCCTGCAATTCGGCGATGCGCTGGCCAAGCGGCGCGGAGCCGGCTTCGTGCTTCAGGTACCAGCCGCTGGTCACAAAGATAAGCCGGCTGATCGCTTGATAGAGATCGAGCTGGACCTGCCCGTCGATATGGTTGTCGAGCGCGTCGATCTCGCGATAGAGCGCAGGCAGCGCGAAGCCGTCGCGGACCATGGCGAAGATGCGCACCACATCGGCCGCCGTGCGGCCCGTGGCTTCCTGCAGCCGGTTGACGAAGGACGGTCCGCCGCGATTGACCAGGTCATTGGCGAGCACGCGCGCGATGATCTCGCGCCGCAGCCGGTGTTCGCGGATCTCGCCGGCGAATTTCCTCGCCATGCGTTCCGGGAAATAACCCATCAGGTCGCGATCGAAATGCTGATCGTCCGGCACGTCGCTGGCGACGATATCGGAGAACAGCACGATCTTGGCATAGGCGAGCAGCACGCCGAGCTCGGCCCGGGTCAGCGGCTCGCCGCGCGCCTCGCGTTCGGCAAGCGCAGCCGGCGAAGGCAGCGTCTCGACCGCCCGGTCGAGCAGGCCGCGCGCTTCCAGCGCCGACATGAAGCGCGCCTGGTGCGCGATGTCGGCAAGCCCGCGTTTGCGCGCCAGCGAAAGCGCCAGCGTCTGCTGATAGTTGTTGGCGAGCACCAGCGCGCCCACCTCGTCGGTCATCTCGGCAAGCAGCTTGTTGCGCGCCGGCCTCGCCAGCGAGCCTTTGCGCATCGCCGACGCCAGCGCGATCTTGATGTTGACCTCGACGTCGGAACAGTTGACGCCGCCCGAATTGTCGATGGCGTCCGAGTTGCAGCGGCCGCCGTTCATGCCGAACTCGATGCGCGCCCGTTGCGTGACGCCGAGATTGGCGCCCTCGCCGATGACTTTCGCCCGGACATCGAGCGCCGTGACGCGGACGGCGTCGTTGGCGCGGTCGCCAACATCGGCGTTGCTTTCGCCTGAAGCCCGCACATAGGTGCCGATGCCGCCGAACCACAAAAGGTCGACCGGCGCTTTGAGGATGGCGTTCATGATCTCGACCGGCGTAGCCGTGGTCTTGGCGAGGCCGATCGCGGCGGCCGCGGCCTGCGGCAGCGTGATCGATTTCTGGTTGCGCGAGACGATGACGCCGCCTTCCGACAGCTTCGACTTGTCGTAGTCCTGCCAGGACGAGCGCGGTAGCGCGAACATGCGCTGCCGCTCGACCATCGAGGCGGCCATGTCCGGATCGGGATCGATGAAGATGTCGCGATGGTCGAAGGCGGCGATCAGCTTGGTGGCCGGCGACAACAGCATGCCGTTGCCGAACACGTCGCCCGACATGTCGCCGACGCCGACCACAGTGAAGGGCGAGGTCTGGATGTCGCGGTTCATCTCGCGGAAATGCCGCTTCACCGCTTCCCAGGCGCCCTTGGCGGTGATGCCCATCTTCTTGTGGTCGTAGCCGGCCGAGCCGCCGCTGGCGAAGGCGTCGTCCAGCCAGAAATGGTGTTTTTCGGAAATGGCATTCGCGGTGTCTGAGAAGGTCGCCGTGCCCTTGTCGGCGGCGACGACGAAATAGGGATCGTCCTGGTCGCGCCGTACCACACCGGCCGGCGGGATGACGCCGTCGACGCCGATATTGTCGGTGATCGAAAGCAGGCTGGAGACGAAGTTCTTGTAGGCCGAGGTGCCTGCTTCGAAGATGGCATCGCGCCCGGCGCTCATCGGCAGTTTCTTCGGATAGAAGCCGCCCTTGGCGCCGACCGGCACGATGACGGCGTTCTTGACCTGCTGCGCCTTGACCAGCCCCAGCACCTCGGTGCGATAGTCCTGGGCGCGGTCCGACCAGCGCAGGCCGCCACGCGCCACCGGGCCGAAGCGCAGATGCACGCCTTCCACCTCGGATCCGTAGACGAAGATCTCGCGCCATGGCCGCGGCGCCGGCAGTCCCTCAACAGCCTGCGAATCGAGCTTGATCGCCAGCGACTGCCCTTTCTGTTTCGTATCGGTTACGAAATGATTGGTGCGCAGCGAGGCTTCAATGAGGTTGAGATAGCGGCGGATGATGGTGTCGTCGTCAATGTTGGGCACCTCCTCCAGCGCATCCTTGATCTTGGCCTTGAGGTGCTTGGCCGCAACCGCGCCTTCGCCTTCCGCCGCCGGACCGAGTCGGGCGACGAACAGCGCGTGCAGGCCGCGCGCGATCTCGGGATAGCGATTGAGTGCGGCGGCGATGAAATCCTGGCTCTGGGGAATGCCGGCCTGCTGCAGATAGCGGCCATAGGCGCGCAGGATGGCGATCTCGCCAGACCACAGGCCGGCGGTCTGGGCCAGGCCGTTATAGCTGTCATTGTCGACATCGCCGCGCCAGACGGACAGGAAGGCGTCTTCGAACAACGCCCCGCCATCGGAGATGTCTATACGCGCTCCATAGCTGTTCTCCAGCTCCATGTCGTGGATGAAGACTTTGCCGGAGCCGGTGTCGGCGACCTCGAAGGTGCGCTCGCTGATGACACGGAAGCCGATATTTTCGAGCACCGGCACGCGCCGCGACAGCGCGACAGGGCTGCCAAAATGGTAGATCTTCAAAGCCGCCTGGTGCGGCTTCTGGTCGGCATGGCGGTAATAGTCGATGGCGATCGGATTGTCGGCCCCGATCTTCGCGATGCGGCCGGCATCGGCCAGCGCCACGGCGGCCGAGAAGCTGTCGCGATAGCTTTCGGGGAAACGCGCCGCGATCGCCTTCAGCGCCGGATCGCTGCCGGCAGCTTCCGCGGCTTCGGCGAGCGCGTCTTCCCAGGTGCGCACGATGTCGCGGATCGCCGCCTCGATCGTAGACTGCTCGACCTTAGGCGTCTTGCCGCCGGAACGGCCGATGATGAAATGCACGCGCGCCAGCCCGCCTTCCGGGAAGGCCGGGTAATAGGCCGACAGCCGGCCCTCGAACACCGTCTTGAGATAGGTGCCGACCTTCTCGCGCACGACGCTGTCGTAGCGGTCGCGCGGTACGAAGACGATGATCGAGACGAAGCGGTCGAACTGGTCGACGCGTACCAGCGCCCGCACGCGCGGCCGCTCGATCAGCCCGAGTATGGCGCTGGCGTGCTTGCGCAGGATGGGAATGGGAACCTGGAACAGCTCGTCGCGCGGATAGCTTTCCAGGATGTTGATCAGCGCCTTGCCGGAATGATCGTGCGGATCGAAGCCGGATTTCGAGATCACGGTCTCGGCCTTGGAGCGCAGATAGGGGATCTTCATCACCGAGCGCGTGTAGGCGGTCGAGGTGAACAGGCCGACGATGCGCAGCTCGCCCGCGAGCGCCCCCTTCGACGTGTAGGTCTTGATGCCGATGTAATCGAGATAGATGCGGCGATGCACCGACGACTTGGCATTGGCCTTGGTGACGATCAGCGGCTCCGGCCCGTGCAGGAAGGCGCGGATTTCCGGCGTCGTCGTCACCGCCTCGGTGCCGCGCCTCAACACCAGCACATCCGGATCCGACAGGATGCCCAGGCCGGGTTTGTCGGCGCGCTCCAGCGAGCCGCTTTCCTCGCCGCCGGTATATTTGAACTCGCGCATGCCGAGGAAGGTGAAATTGTCGTCGCGCAGCCATTCGAGGAAGGCAATCGCCTCGGCGACGCTCTTCTTGTCGAGCGGCACCGCCGAATAGCGGAATTCGGAAATCGCCTGGTCGAGGCGGGCGAGCATCCGCTTCCAGTCGACGACGGCCGCCCGGACCTGCGAAAGCACCTTGTGCAGCCGCCCGGTGAGGCTCTTGGCCTGCTCGGCGGTCAGCCGCGGGATATGCACATGGACGACGCTCAGCCGGTCGTCATCCTCCTTGCCGCCGTCGCCAAGCACCTCGACCACACCGGTCTTGCCGTGGCGGACGGTGACGATCGGATGGGTGACCAAGGTCGGCTCACCGCTTGTCTCGGTGATTTCGCCGAGGATGGAATCGAACAGGAACGGCATGTTGTCGTTGACGACGGTGATGACCGTGACCGGCCGGCCGTCGCACGCAACGCCTGAATCGGCTTCGACGGCAACGACGCTTTCACCTTTCCTGTGGCTGGCGACCGCTTGGGCGGCGAGCTCGCCGGCGCGCTCGAGGTCGGCCGCGTCATAGGCCGCGATATCCTCGGCGGGCGCACGTGCCAGCAGATAGTCGGCAAGCCTTGCAGGTTTCTCCTCCGCTTTCGCGGCGGCTTTCTTCCTCGGCTTGGATTTCACGCTGGCCATGACGCTTAGTCCCTCCCGTTATATGCTTTTGCGACTATGGTAGCCAGATGAGCGCTGTTTGGCGACAAAGGTTTGACGACGCTTTAAAAAATTCGAACCGACGCCATCACAGCGCGAGGAGAACAACCATGACCGGCAAAGTAACCGCGCTCGACCTTGTCCAGGCGGAGCTCGGCGAGGCGACAAAAGCCTATTTCGCCAAATGCGAGGAGAAGCTCGGCCTCGTGCCCAACGTGCTTCTCGCCTACGCCTTCGACGAGAAGAAGCTGCGCGCCTTCACCGACATGTATAACGACCTGATGCTGGGCGAGTCCGGTCTGTCGAAGCTCGAGCGCGAGATGATCGCCGTGGTCGTCTCCTCGATCAACCACTGCTTCTATTGCCTGACCGCGCATGGCGCGGCGGTGCGCCAGCTGTCGGGCGAACCGGCCTTCGGCGAGATGATGGTGATGAATTTTCGCGCCGCCGATCTGTCGGACCGGCAGCGCGCCATGCTCGAATTCGCTGTGAAGCTGACCGAGGAGCCGGCTAAAATCGTCGAGGCCGATCGCGCCGCCTTGCGCCAGGCCGGCTTCACCGACCACGACATCTGGGACATCGCCTCGACCGCCGCCTTCTTCAACATGTCGAACCGGGTGGCAGCAGCAGTCGACATGCGGCCCAACCCCGAATACCACGCCATGGCAAGGTGAGCTCGTTACAGTAGACTCAACTTAACATCGATTGCCTGTTTTTCGTTTTGGTCCGATGATCAGGATTGCGGCAAGGCCGCATATCGGATTGCAGCATCACTGCATATCGCAAGCGGCGTGGCCGCATGCCGGTTCGACGCCGCCGACAAGGGAGGAGAACATGGCGAAATTTCTCTATGTCTATCACGGTTCCGGCAAGATGCCGACCGACGACGCCGAACGCAAAGCGGCTATGGATGCCTGGACGGGCTGGTACGACAAGCTCGGCTCGGCCGTGGTCGACGGCGGCAATCCGGTTGGCATGTCGAAGACGGTGCTGCCCGGCGGCAAGATCGAGAACAATGGCGGCAGCAATCCGACCGCCGGCTACACCATCGTCGAAGCCAAGGATATCGACGATGCCGTCGCCAAAGCCAAGGACTGCCCGATCCTGATGGACCCGGCTTTCACCGTCGAGATCGCGCCGATCATTGAAATGATGTGAGGCCGGCGCTCTATCGCGCGGCGATAGCGGCGGCGGCGCCCGCCATCGTCGTCGCGCTGACGCGGTTGGCGATCTTCATGGCGCGCTTGCTCTTCAGCAGCCGGCGCGCCTGGGAGGCGGCCAACACCCAGGCGAGATCGATGACGATCAACACGAGCGCCATGGTCAGCGTCAGCTCGACCCAGCCGACAACGCTGACCGAGGCAAGATCGATGATGGTCGGCAGCAGCGCCAGATAGAACATCATGATCTTGGGATTGCCGAGCGTCACCGCCATGCCGGCAAGGAAAAGTTTCAGGGGCGAGTCCTCGCGCGGCATCTCGCCCTCCTTCGCCTCGACCGGCGCCGTCCACATCTTGAACGCGAGATAAGCAAGGTAGGCGACGCCAACCCATTTCACGACGACGAAGGCGTAATGGAAGGTCTGCGCCACGACGGCAAGCCCGAACACCGCCAGCGAAAGCCAGATGGCCTCGCCGATCCACATCGCCAGCAGGAAGGGAAAGACGTCGCGGAACCCTTTCGAGATCACCCGCGCCACCAAGGCTGCGATCGACGGGCCGGGCGAGCCGGCGGCAACGAAGAGCGCGGCGGCGAAGATCAGCAACGAGGCGAGATGCATGGGGTCGCTCCCTATAAGAGATAAAGAACGATACCCGATCGTACTAGATTTGGCACGCCCAACAAGGCGCGAACGTTGATCAAGGCGACAACAACTGCCAGCGCCGGCGCCGCCCCTCATCTGGCTGCCGCCATCTTCTCCCCGTTGAACGGGGCGAAGGGGCTGTCGTCGCCGATTTCGCCTCACCAACATTGCAGAAAGAGCGCCGGAGTTCGCGCGAGATTCCCTTCTCCCCGTTCACGGGGAGAAGGTGCCGGCAGGCGGATGAGGGGCAGCGCCGACGCCTAAATTGAAACGAAAGCAGCCGCCTGCCGCTGAAACAAAAGAGGGAGCACCCGCTCCCTCTTGTACCTTCTCTGAAAATTTACGCCGCGCCCATCACCTTGGCGGCCTTCTCGAAACGCTTGCGCTCGTTCGGGTCGAGATGGAGCTTGCGCAGGCGGATGGTCTTCGGCGTCACCTCGACCAGCTCGTCGTCCTGGATCCAGGCAAGTGCCCGCTCCAGGGTCATGCGGATCGGCGGCGTCAGCTTCACCGCTTCGTCCTTGCCGGCGGCGCGGATGTTGGTGAGTTTCTTGCCCTTGAGCACGTTCACTTCGAGGTCGTTGTCGCGCGAATGGACGCCGATGATCATGCCTTGGTAGACCTTGACGCCCGGATCGATGATCATCGGGCCGCGGTCTTCCAGGTTCCACATCGCATAGGCGACCGATTCGCCCTGCTCGTTGGAGATCAGCACGCCATTGGTGCGGCCGGGCAGCTCGCCCTTATACGGCTCATAGGCAAAGAACAGCCGGTTCATCACGGCGGTGCCGCGCGTGTCGGTCAACAATTCGGACTGATAGCCGATCAGGCCGCGCGTCGGGGCATGGAAAACCAGGCGCTGGCGGTTACCGCCGGACGGACGCAGCTCGACCATCTCGGCCTTGCGCTCCGACATCTTCTGCACGACGACGCCGGCATGCTCCTCGTCGACGTCGATGACAACTTCCTCGACCGGCTCCAGCAGTTGGCCGTCCTCGCCCTTCTGCATGACGACGCGCGGACGCGACACGGCAAGCTCGAAACCTTCGCGGCGCATCGTCTCGATCAGCACGGCGAGCTGCAATTCGCCGCGGCCGGACACGAAGAAGGAATCCTTCTCCGCCGATTCCTCGATCTTCAGCGCGACATTGCCCTCGGCCTCGCGCAGCAGCCGGTCGCGGATGACGCGGCTGGTAACCTTGTCACCCTCGGTGCCGGCAAGCGGCGAGTCGTTGACGAGGAAGGACATGGTCACGGTCGGCGGGTCGATCGGCTGCGCATGCAGCGGCTCGCTCACCGCCGGATCGCAGAAGGTGTCGGCGACGGTGCCTTTCGACAGGCCGGCGATGGCCACGATGTCGCCCGCCTGCGCTTCCTCGATCGGCTGGCGCTCGAGGCCGCGGAAGGCGAGGATCTTGGAAACGCGGCCGGTCTCGATCTGCGTGCCGTCATGGTGCAGCACCTTGACCGCCTGGTTGGCCTTCAGCGTGCCGGACTCGATGCGGCCCGTGATGATGCGGCCGAGGAACGGGTTGGCCTCGAGGATAGTGCCGATCATGCGGAACGGGCCGGGATGCACCGTCGGCGCCGGCACGTGTTTGACGACGAGATCGAACAGCGGGGCGAGACCCTGGTCCTTCGGACCCTCGGGGTTTTCCGAAACCCAGCCGTCGCGGCCCGAACCGTAGAGGATCGGGAAGTCGAGCTGCTCGTCGGTGGCGTCGAGCGCGGCGAACAGGTCGAACACCTCGTTGACCACTTCGATATGGCGGGCATCCGGACGGTCGATCTTGTTGATGACCACGATTGGGCGCAAGCCGACCTTGAGCGCCTTGCCGACGACGAATTTGGTCTGCGGCATCGGCCCTTCGGCGGCGTCGACGAGCACGATCGCCGAATCCACCATCGACAGGATGCGCTCGACCTCGCCGCCAAAATCGGCGTGTCCAGGCGTGTCGACGATGTTGATGCGGGTGCCATGCCAGTCGACCGAGGTCGCCTTGGCCAGGATGGTGATACCGCGTTCCTTTTCGAGGTCGTTGGAATCCATGGCGCGCTCGGCGACGCGCTGGTTGTCGCGGAAGGCGCCGGACTGTTTCAGGAGTTGGTCGACGAGGGTGGTCTTGCCATGGTCGACATGCGCGATAATCGCGATATTGCGGAGGTTCATTGTCTGGTCTCGGGAGCGTTGCAGGCAGCAGGCCCAGAGGCGCCGCCTTTTTCGGTTGCGCGGCTCATACAAGGTTTTTCGCAATTGCGAAAGGGGAGGCCCGACCCCAAATACATGGTCACTGATTCTTAAACGTCTTGGTGTGAAATGATTCCGTTAACCAAGGCGGAACCTTTGAGGGGCCGGACAGTTCCATGTTCATGACCGATCAGATGTCCAGATTGCGTCCGGTTTTCGTGTGGGCGGCGCTTGGCGTGCTCGTCGCGGCCGGTGCCGCGCAGTCGGCGGCTGCGCTTCGGCAGGCCGACCCGATCGTACCGCCCGACGCCAGGACCGCGCAGCAGATGTTCGCCGACGCCCCCGACGGCGTCGACCCGATCGTCACCGGCCCGGTCAGCGCCGCCTTCAAGCAGCGCCAGAAGGATGCCAACTGCGACACCGCAGTCTGGCCCAACGTTCCCCGGGCTTGCTATCCGGATTGACGGTCGCGGCAGCAATACGACAAGCGTAGCGTTCCGGCACACCCCTCTCTGCCCTGCCGGGCATCTCCCCCGCAAGGGGGGAGATCGGATGTCGTGTCGGCTTTCGCCAACCTCCAGCGCTGAAAGACGAGCAGCAGGGTCGAAGCTGCCAATCTCCCCCCTTGCGGGGGAGATGTCCGGCAGGACAGAGGGGGGTGCCTCGCGCCGACCTTACGCCGACCGGACCGGATCCAACGTAACCTTGTAAAGCTCGTTGTCGTCGCGATCCATCAGGCGCACGGTGAGCTGTTCGGTCGCGCCGGAAATGTCGACCAGACCGAAGAACTGCAGCCCGGCCGACGGCGGCAGGTTCTGACCCTGTTCGGCGGTTGGCGCCTTGATGAACTTCAGCTCCGGCCCGAAGGTCATGTCGAGGTCGTTGGGGCCGAAGGTGCCGGCGTGGATCGGGCCGGAGACGAATTCCCAGAACGGATTGAAATCTTGGAACTGCGCCTTGTCGGGATTGTAGTAATGCGCCGCGGTGTAGTGGACGTCGGCGGTCAGCCACACCGTGTTGGTGATGCCGGCATTCTTGATGAAGCGCAGCACGTCGGCGAATTCCAGCTCGCGGCCTTTCGGCGCGCCATTGTCGCCGTTGGCGACCGCCTCGGCACCGGCCTTCTTCGCCGCGTCGTTCCAGACGACTAGGCCAAGCGGCATGTCGGCGGCGATGACCTTCCACGTTGCCTTGGAATTCGCCAGCTCGCGCTTCAGCCACTTGGATTGCTCCTCGCCGATCATGCGCGACTTCGGCGTCAGCGTCTCTTCCATGTCGGGGCCGTTCGGGCCGCGATAGGAACGCATGTCGAGGAAGAACACGTCGAGCAACGGCCCATGCGAGACCTTGCGGTAGACGCGGCCCGGCTCCGACGGCTCGTAACGGATAGTCGTCATTTCATGGAAGGCACGAGCTGCCCTGGCCGCCAGCACATGGATCGACTTTTCCTTGTAGCGGTCGTCGGCGGTCAGGTCCTTCGAATCCGACCAATTGTTGAGCACCTCGTGGTCGTCCCACTGGTAAAAGGTCGGGCAGATTGCCGACAGGCCAAGCACATGCTTGTCCATCATGTTGTATTTCCACTGGTCGCGGTACTCGTCCAGCGTCTCGGCCACCTTGCGCTTGCCGTCGATCATGACGACGTTCTTCCACTTGCCGCCGCCGGGCAGGTCGACCTCGTCCTTCATGGCGCCGTCGGCATAGATGGTGTCGCCGGAATGCAGGAAGAAGTCCGGCGTGTGCTTGGCGATGGTCGAGTAGGTCTTCATGCCGGTCTCGTCGATGCCCCAGCCCTGGCCGGCGGTGTCGCCCGACCAGGCGAAGCGCACGTCGCGCTTGGACGACGGCGCGGTGCGGAAACGGCCGACGATCGGCTCGGACACGGCATTGATGTCGGAAAGATCGGCAGCAGTCATGCGGTAGAAGATGTCCTGGTCCGAGGCGAGATCGGTGAGCAGCCGTTTCACCGTGTAGTCGCTGGCCGGCGAGGTATCGAGCGCAGCCAGCCGCGTTGCATTGGCGAAGCTTTCGGTCGTCGACACTTCATACATCACGCGCGCCGGTCGGTCGGTGCGGGTCCAGACCATGCCCGAGGTGGCATCGACGTCGCCGGACTGGACGCCATGCGTGAAGGCCGGACGCTGGCTGGCGCGGGAATAATAGGGCAGCGCCAGACCGGAGGCGCCGACAAGGCCGAAGGCGCTGGCCGAAGTGACGAAAGCGCGGCGGGTGAGCGAAAGCTTGTTCATGGCTGTCTCCGGGATGGCATTGAGCGGGACCGCCAAGCTCTCGCTTCAATGTTTCAGGCGCATATCGGAACCATGAAGTTTTGATAACAGTCGACATCTTCCTTCTCCCCTTGTGGGAGAAGGTGGATCGGCGCGCAAGCGCCGAGACGGATGAGGGGTGTTCCAGCGGAGTGAGGCGTCGGTGTTCCCTGGAGCACCCCTCATCCGGCCGCTTCGCGGCCACCTTCTCCCACAAGGTGAGAAGGGAAAGTCGCGCCTCAAGCCGCCTGCGGCTCCGGCCCGAAGGCCGGCCTGCTCGTGTTGATCAAGAGCGAAATACACGCCGCCGCGATACCGGTCATGCCAGCAATCAGGAAGGCCAGCTCGTAATTGCCCTGCAGCTCGCGCATCGTGCCGCCGAAGGCGGCGGCGGCCGCGGCGCCCACCTGGTGGCCAGCGACGATCCAGCCGAACACGATCGGTCCGCTGCGATCACCGAACGCCTCGTTGGCGAGCCGCAACGTCGGCGGCACGGTGGCGATCCAGTCGAGCCCGTAGAGCACGGCGAAGATAACCAGACTGGTCGCCGAGAAGCCGGAATAGGGCAGGTAGATCAGCGACAGACCGCGCACCGCGTAATAGACGCCGAGCAGCTTGCGTGGATCGAAACGGTCGGTGAGCCAGCCGGAGAGCGTGGTGCCGATCAGATCGAAAATGCCCATCATCGACAACAGCCCGGCTGCCTGCACCTCGCCGATGCCCATATCGCCGCAGAAGGCGATGAGATGCGTGCCGACGAGGCCGTTGGTGGTGAAGCCGCAGACGAAGAAGGTGGCGAACAGATACCAGAACACCCGCGTGCCCGCCGCGCGGCGCAGCGTGTTCAGCGTGTGCGCCAGGAAATTGCCCTGCGATGCCGGCGACACCGGCGGCACGTCGTCGGCATCGGCGCCGTAACGAACCTGGCCGATCGAAGCGGGGCGCTCCGGCACCAGCAGCAAGACGAAGGGTATCAGCGCGGCGGTGGCCAGCGCCACGGCAATCGCCACCGGCTTCCAGCCGCCGCTCTGCGCCAGCGAGGCGATGAGCGGCAGGAAAACCAGCATGCCGGTGGCGCTGGAGGCCGACATCAGCCCCATCATCAGGCCGCGATTGGTCTTGAACCAGCGGTTGACGATGGTCGCGCCCAGCACGCTCGCCACCGCGCCCGAACCGATGCCGGAAAACACGCCCCAGGTGATGAAAAGATGCCATGGCTCAGTCATGAACAGGCTGAGCGCGGTCGATCCCGACATCACCAGCAGCGAGCCGAGCAGCGTGCGGCGCAACCCGATTCGCTCCATCAGCGCGGCGGCGAACGGACCGGTCAGGCCGTAGAGCAGGATGCCGACGCTGGCGGCCCAGGACGTCACGTCGCGATGCCAGCCGAAGCTTTTCTCCAGCGGCACCATCATCACCGAGGGCGCCGAACGGAGCCCGGCCGCGATCAGCAGGCACAGGAAAATGACGGCAACAACGACGAATGCGTAGCGCTGGCCAAACGGACGGGACTGGATTATCATGTTACTGACCGGTACGTTGCAATGGAGTGAAGCCATACATACGTACCGGTCAGTAACATTGTCAAGCGAGTTGTGTGAATGCCATCCGACAATAAAATTGAAGCGTCGATCAGCGAGCCTCCTGCTCCCCGGGCGGCGGACAAGATCCTGGACGTGGCGCGCGACCTCTTTTACCGCGAGGGCATAAGGGCGATCGGCGTCGACGAGATCGTCAGGCGTGCCGGCGTCACCAAGCCGAGCCTCTACCGCAGCTTCCCGTCCAAGGATGAGCTCGCCGCCTCCTATCTGCGCAAATACGACCTCGAATTCTGGGAACGCTTCGACGAAGCGGTCGACGCGCATCCGGGCGATCCGCGCGCCCAGATCATCGCCTTCCTGACCCGCGTAGGCAAACGCACGCAAAAGCCGGACTATCGCGGCTGCGGCATGACCAACGCTGCGGTGGAATATCCCGAGCGCGGCCATCCCGCACGGGTGGTGAGCGAGAACAACAAAGTCGAATTGCGCCGCCGCCTGCGCGCCATGGCCGCCGCAATGGGCGCCGCCGATTCCGATACGCTGGGTGACGGCCTGCTGCTGCTCATCGAAGGCGCTTATATCAGCGGCCAGCTTTTCGGTTTGGGCGGACCGGCAGCGGCGGTCGCCCGCAACGCCGATCTCTTGATTGAAGCCAGCTTGAAGAAATAGCGATTGACGTTACGCTCGGGCAGCTCGAACGGAGTTGTCAGCGATGCGCGCTCTTCTGGTCCCGCTTGCCCTCGCCGGTTTCTGCCAGGCGGCCCAGGCCGGCGACATCTCCAGCACCTATACCGAGCTCGACTCGAAGAAGGACTGCGTGACCTATGCGCAGGCCGCGGAAGGCGACGGCGACTGGGCGAGCCTCGCTTGCTCCGGCTACCGCGGCTACCCGGTGCTGATCAGCTACGACGACGCGCGCGAATCCGTCTATTACGGCTTTCCGTCCGACGACATGACCGCGGTCTGGGAGAGCTTCACCGCCTTCAACGGCTCCGGACCGAAGGTGGAATGGCGCATCGAGACCAATGGCGACGTCGCAATCCCCTTCGCCGCCATCCACCGCCGCTCCGTCAGCAACCCTGAGGACGAAAAGAAATCGACCGAGGTGCTGGTCGTCGCCAAGGTCGCGCAACCGGAAGAGCACCAAGGCTGCACGATCGGCCTGATTTTAGCCACTGGCAACCCGCAGGCCAACGACCAGGCGCGCAAGCTCGCCGACGACAGGGCTAAGACCTTCGCCTGCGGCAAGGACAAGCGCGAGGTGATCGGCGACGTGCCGCCCTTCGGCCGCGTGGACAACTGACCGGGCCTCGCCAACAATTGGGCCAGGGCCGGATCGGGTTCCCATTCGGGTCGCTGCCTAGTAAACCCTTGCGCGGTTGCAGCCGGTCTTGGGAGGTCCGCTTGTCCAGCTCTGTCAGCGTTGCGAACGAGAACGGGGTGGCGGTGGTCACCATCGAAAACCCGCCGGTCAATGCGCTCAGCTTTCATGTCCGCAAGCCGCTTTACGAGGCGCTCACCGCTTTGCGCGACGATCCCGCCGCGAGCGCGATCGTCATCGCCTGCGCCGGCCGCACCTTTGTTGCCGGCGCCGACATCACCGAATTCGGCAAGCCGGTCGAGCAACCGGAACTGCGCGCCATCGTTGCCTTGCTGGAAACCGTCGCCAAGCCGACGGTAGCCGCCATCCATGGCACGGCGCTCGGCGGCGGGCTGGAATTGGCGTTGGGTTGCCATTTTCGCGTCGCGGACGCCGGCGCCAAGCTCGGCCTGCCGGAGGTAAAGCTCGGCCTGTTGCCGGGTGGCGGCGGGACCGTGCGTTTGCCACGCCTGGTCGGCGCCGCGAAAGCGCTCGGCATGATCGTCTCGGGCAGCCCGATCTCGGCCCGCGAGGCGAAGGCCGCCGGTCTTGCCGACGCGGTTGTCGACACCGATCTCTTGGCAGAGGCGGTCCGTTTCGCCCGCGAAATGGCTGATCAAGGCGGAGCGTTCGTGCCGGTGCGTGACCGCAACGACCGCCTTGCCGCAACCGACCTCGGCGCCTTCGACCGCCTTGCCGCCGATCTGGCCAAGAAAGCCCGCGGACTGGACGCGCCGCTTGCCTGCGCCGAAGCCGTGCGCAACGCGATCATCTTGCCGTTCGACGCAGCGCTTGCGGCCGAGCGGGAGCTTTTCCAAAAACTCGTTTCCGGCGACCAGTCGCGCGCGCAGCGGCATCTTTTTTTCGCCGAGCGCGAGGCGGCGAAGGTGCCGGGCAAGGATTTGCGGAAGCGCAGGATAGAGCGCGTCGGCATCATCGGCGCCGGCACGATGGGCGGCGGCATCGCCATGGCCTTCGCCAATGGCGGTCTGCCGGTGACTTTGCTCGAGACCAGCGAGGAAGCGCTGCGGCGCGGCCTGGCGACGATCGAGAAGAACTATGCCGTCTCCGTCAGCCGCGGCTCGTTGACGGAAGAGGCCAAGCAGCAGCGGCTCGGCCTATTCAAGGGCAGCACCGACTACGCCGATCTCGTCGATTGCGACTTGATCATCGAGGCCGTGTTCGAGGACATGGCGGTCAAGAAGGAGGTGTTCGGCAGGCTCGATGCGGTCGCCAGGCCCGGCGCCATCCTCGCCACCAACACCTCCTATCTCGACGTGAACGAAATCGCCGCCTCTACGTCGCGGCCGCAAGACGTGCTCGGCATGCATTTCTTTTCGCCGGCAAACGTCATGAAGCTCCTGGAGATCGTGCGCGCCGAGAAGACCGCGCCAGAAGTGCTGGCGACGGTCGCCGATCTCGCCCGGCGCATCGGAAAGATCGCGGTCGTCGTCGGCGTCTGCCACGGTTTCGTCGGCAACCGCATGCTGTCGGCGCGGGGCGCCGAAAACGAGGCGCTGTTGCTGGAAGGCGCGACGCCAAGCCAGGTCGATGGGGCCTTCACAGATTTCGGCTGGCCGATGGGGCCGTTCCAGATGGGCGACCTCACCGGCCTCGATATCGGCTGGCGCAACCGCAAGGCCCGCGGCCAGAAGGCTGTGATCGCCGATGCGCTGTGCGAAGAGGGACATTTCGGCCAGAAGACCGGGCGCGGCTGGTATCGTTACGAGACCGGCTCGCGTGAGACGATTGCCGATCCGGACGTCGAGGCGCTGATCCGGGCGAAGGCGGCGGAGCTTGGAATTGCGCGGCGCGAGATCGGCGCCGAGGAGATTCTCGAACGCACGCTTTATCCCTTGGTCAACGAGGGTGCGAAGATACTCGAGGAATGCATCGCCGCGCGCGCGTCCGATATCGATGTCGTCTGGGTCAATGGCTACGGCTTCCCGATCGGCAAGGGCGGGCCAATGTTCTGGGCCGGCCTTGCAGGCGCTGCGAAGATCGTCGAGCGGCTGGAGCATTGGCACCGGCAGACAGGCCGGCCGATATTCGAGCCGGCGCCGGCGTTGAGGCGGTTTGCCGAGACGGGGGCTTGGGAGGGATAGGATAAGGCATCCGGAACGGGCGCCGGAGTTCTTTCACACCCCCCTCTGTCCTGCCGGACATCTCCCCCGCAAGGGGGAGATTGGCAGTTCTGGCGCCTCGCCGCCCTTGCGACGTCCGAGAATGGCGAAGGCGGTCATGACAGTTGATCTCCCCCCTTGTGGGGGAGATGGCCGGCAGGCCAGGGAGGGGGGCGCTGTCCCGCCAGCGTTCCGGCTTCCACAGCGACAACACCCAAATTTGACCATGTGGACAAATCTCAGGCGCCGTTCCATAGTCCCGGGTGTCTGACATTTTGGAACGGCCGGCTCGACACGGCTGTCGAACAGAGGGGCACTTCAATGGAAAACGAACGTAGCAAAACGCAACGCGCCGGCCTGTCGCGGCGCAGCGTGCTGGAACTCGGCGCGCTCGGCCTCGCGGCTACCGTGCTGCCCGGCGCGGCCTTCGCCAAGGACAAGAAGCTGAAGGTGGCGGCGATCTTCGCCACGCCGA
This sequence comes from Mesorhizobium sp. ESP-6-4, assembly GCF_020164735.1. NCBI lineage: Bacteria > Pseudomonadati > Pseudomonadota > Alphaproteobacteria > Hyphomicrobiales > Phyllobacteriaceae > Mesorhizobium > Mesorhizobium sp. ESP-6-4. The sequence goes on along the minus strand of NZ_JAIUGS010000003.1, from coordinate 137,467 downwards.
TCGAGGAGCCGTGGGACAACCAGATCCATGTCGCCCTGCAGAAGGCCGAGAAAGAACTGGGCATCGAATACAAATGGTCGGAAAAGGTGCAGACCGCCGACTTCAGCCGCGTGATGCGCGAATATGCTCAAGGGGGGTACCAGCTCGTGCTGGGCGACGCCTTCGCCGCCGAGCGCGAGTCGCGCCGCACGGCTAAACAATTCCCGAAGACGGCGTGGCTGTTCGGCTCCGGCGCCGGCCCGGCCGAGCCCAATTTTGGCGTCTTCGACAACTGGATTCACGAGCCCGCCTATCTCTCCGGCATGATCGCCGGAAAGATGTCGAAATCGGGCACGGTGGGCGCCGTCGCGGCGATGGGCATCCCGGAAGTGAACCGGCTGGTCAACGCTTTCTTCGCCGGCGCCAAGGAGGTCAACCCGAACGTCAAGAAGAAGGTCGCCTTCATCGGCTCCTTCTTCGATCCGCCCAAGGCCAAGGAAGCAGCCGTGGCGCAGATCGATGCCGGCGTCGACGTCATCTATGCCGAGCGCTTCGGCGTCATCGAGGCCGCGGTCGAGAAGAAGATTTTTGCCATCTCCAACATGTCGGACCAGTCCAGCCTCGGGCCGGACACGGTCATCACCGGCCCGGTGTGGGACATGTACCCGACCGTCGAGCAGGCGATCAAGCTGGTCAAGGCCGGCGTCTTCACCGCGCAGGACTATGGCGATTTCTCGCGTATGGCCAAGGGCGGCTCGTATCTGGCGCCCTACCACAAATTCGACAAGACACTGCCCGCCGACGTCAAGGAGCTGGTCGAGAAGAAGAAGGCCGAGATCCTCGAAGGCAATTTCCGCGTCGACGTCGACGAGAACACGCCGGTTTCGGATTGACGCCAGGGGCGGCGCGAGGCCCCCCTCTCTGTCCTGCCGGACATCTCCCCCTCAAGGGGGGAGATTGGCAGTTCCGTCGACGGTGTTCGATGCTTTCAACGTTGAAAGTTGGCAAGGCCGCCGTGACATCTGATCTCCCCCCTTGAGGGGGAGATGGCCGGCAGGCCAGAGGGGGGTGCAGCGCTGCCCTCCGCGATTGGCCGGATCGCAAGTCAGGAGCACCCTTGTCCGCCCCACTCATCGAAATGCGCGGCATCACCAAGAGCTTCGGCGCCGTCAAGGCGAACGAGGCCGTCGACCTTAGCGTCGCGCCCGGCGAGATTCTCGGCCTGCTCGGTGAGAACGGCGCCGGCAAGACGACGCTGATGAACGTGCTGTTCGGCGCCTATGCGCCGGACGCCGGCGAGATCCTGGTCGAAGGCAGGCCGGTCGCCATCCACAATTCCGCCGACGCCCTGGCCGCCGGCATCGGCATGGTGCATCAGCATTTTCACCTCGCGCCGCGCCTCACGGTGCTGGAAAACCTTTTGATAGGCATTGCCGGCAAGTCCGGTCGTATCGACCGTGCTCGCGGGCTTGCCCGCCTGGACGAAATCAGCCGGCAATATGGGCTGAGCCTCGATCCGAACCTGCCGGTGTCGGCGCTGTCCGTCGGCGAGCAGCAGCGGCTGGAAATCATCAAGGCGCTGTTTCGCGGCGCCAGGCTTTTGATTCTCGATGAGCCGACGGCGGTGCTGGCGCCGAGCGAAGTGGACGGCCTGTTCGCCGCCCTGCGCTCGATGGCGGCGCAAGGGCTCGGCATCATCTTCATCTCGCACAAGCTCAACGAAGTCAGGGCGCTCACCCATCGCTGCGTCGTGCTGCGCCACGGCAAGGTCGCCGGCCGCGTCGACGATCCGGCAAGCACCACGTCGGCGGAAATGGCCAAGCTGATGTGCGGCCACGAAATCGTCCCGCCGGTCAAGCAGTCTTCGACGCCCGGCGCTTCCGTGCTGACGCTCGACCGCATATCCACTTCCGCTCATGCCGGCACGCCGCTGCGCGACGTCTCGCTTTTCGTCCGCGCAGGCGAGATCCTGGGCATCGCCGGCGTTTCCGGCAACGGCCAGCGTGCGCTGGCCGATGTCATTTCCGGCATGCTGCCGCCCAAGGCCGGAGCGATGACGATAGCCGGCAAAGCGGTTGCGCAATTTTCGCCGCGTGAATTGCAGACGCTCGGCCTCGGTCGCATCCCGGAAGACCGGATGACCACCGGCCTCGTCACAAACCTGCCTTTAGCCGATTCCATGGTGCTGCCGCGTATCGGCACCGAGGTCTTCAGCCGCAAGGGCCTGCTCAACCCGGCCGCCATCCGCGCCTTCGCCGAGCAACAGATCAAGGCCTATGACATACGCTGCCCCGGACCGATGGTGCGCGCCGGAGCGTTGTCCGGCGGCAATCTGCAGAAGGCGCTTCTTGCCCGCGAGCTCGCCTTCGACCCCAAGGTGCTGATCGTCTCGCAGCCGACGCGCGGCCTCGACATCGGCGCTGCCCGCTTCATCCACGAGAAATTCCTCGCCATGCGCGCCAAGGGCTGCGGCATCATCGTCATCGGCGAGGACCTCGAGGAATTGCTGATGCTCTCGGACCGCATAGCCGTGCTGTATGAGGGCCGCATCGCGGGCACGCTTCCCAGCGCGGATGCCACCGTCGCAAGGCTCGGCCTGATGATGACCGGCGCGGAGGGGCACGCCTGATGTTCCGCCTCGAAGCCCGCACGTCGACGCCCGCATGGTTCAACCTCGCGCTGCCGCTGGTCGCCATCGCCGCCACACTGATCCTGTGCAGCGGCCTGATCGCGATTGCAGGCGCCGGCGTCGTCGAGGCCTATGGCGTGATGCTGTCTGCATCCCTCGGCGACAGCTACGCCATCACCGAGACGCTGGTGCGCGCCGCCCCGATGGTCTTCACCGGCCTGGCGGTGGCGATCGCCTTCCGCGCCAAATTCTGGAACATCGGCGCCGAGGGCCAGCTGCTCGCCGGCGCGGTGGCAAGCTGCTTTGTCGGCGCCATCCCCATGCCGGGCTATCTCGCTATGCTGCTGATGGCCCTTGTAGGCGCCACCGCCGGCGCTCTCGTCGCGCTGGTGCCGGCGACATTGCGCGTCAAATTCAAGGTCGATGATGTGGTCAGCTCGCTGCTCCTCAACTCGGTCATCTATTACGCGCTGATGGCGCTGATCGAGGGGCCGTGGAAGGACACCTTCTCCGGCTATCCGATCTCGCCGCCGATCGAGGACTCGGCCAATTTCCCGGTGCTGGTCGAGGGCACAAGGCTGCATCTCGGCGTCGTCGTGGCGCTGATCGCCGCACCCCTTTGCTGGTTCCTGATCGCGCGCACCACGCTAGGTTTTAGGATCCGCGTCACCGGCGAGAACCCGGAAGCCGCCCGCTATGGCGGCATCAACGTGCAGCGGGTGCTGCTGTCCACCGCGCTGCTCTCCGGCGCGCTGGCCGGGCTGGCCGGCGTCGGCGAGGTCGGCGGCGTCCACTTCCAGGTGATGAGTGACATCTCGCCGGGCTATGGTTATTCGGGCATCGTCGTCGCCATGCTTGCCCGGCTCAACCCGCTCGGCGTGGTGCCGGCGGCGATCTTCCTGGCCGCGGTCATGACCGGCGCCGAGGCGATGTCGCGGGCGACCGGCGTGCCGGCTTTCTTAAGCGACGTCATCCAGGGCACGGCGCTGCTGGCCATGCTGGTGGCGCTGCTGTTCACCGCCTACCGCATCCGCCGCGTGGGAGCGCAAACATGAGCGCGGTGTTCGAGCAGATCTTCCAGGTCGGCTTTCTCGCCGCCATCATCCGCATCGCCACGCCGCTCGCCTTCGCCACGCTCGGCGAAATGTTCTCCGAGCGGGCAGGCGTGCTCAATCTCGGCATCGAGGGCATCATGCTGCTGTCGGCGATGGCCGGCTTCACCGCGGCGAGCCTTGGCGGCAGCCTGTGGCTTGGCGTGCTGGTGGCCGTGCTGGTCGGGGCGCTGATGGGCGCTCTGCATGCGCTGTTCACCGTGGCGCTGGGGCTGAGCCAACATGTCTGCGGCATCGGCGTGACTTTGTTCTGCTCGGGCCTCGCCTATTTCCTCTACCGGCTGATCTTCGGCCAGCAATCGGTGCCGCCGAGCATCGACGGCTTCAAGCCGGTGCCGATCCCGCTGCTTTCGGACATCCCGATCCTCGGCCCGGCTGTGTTCAGCCAGTTCACGCTGGTCTATCTGGCGATCATCGCCATCCCGCTCGCCGCCTTCGTGCTCTACCGCACGCCATGGGGGCTGTCGGTGCGCATGGTCGGCGAGAATCCGCGCGCGGCGGACTCGGCCGGCGTCAGCGTGATTGCCACGCGCTTCCAGGCGGTGATCCTCGGCGGCGCGCTGATGGGCGTTGCGGGCGCCTTCCTTACCATGGCGCAGTTCAACGCCTTCACCTTCGGCGTCGTATCCGGGCGTGGCTGGGTGGCGATCGCTTTGGTCGTGTTCGGCCGCTGGGATCCCTGGCGCTCGGCGGGCGCGGCGCTGCTTTTTGCCTTCGTCGATGCGCTGCAGCTCAGGATGCAGGCGAGCGGCCTCGGCCACATCCCCTACGAAGCCTTCCTGATGCTGCCCTTCATCTTCACCATCGTCGCTATGGCCTTCATGTCGCGCAACGCGGTGGCGCCTTCGGCGCTGCTGAAGCCGTTCCGACGGGAGGAGCGTTAGGCGGGTGGCGCCCTTTCATCTCCCTCTGGAGGGGGAAAGGTGGCGCTGCGAAGCAGCGGCGGAGTGGGGGAACCACCTCGCTACCGCCGCGAGCGAAAGGGCACTCGGCGCACGAATCTCCTTGCACCGCGCCATGGGTCGACCCCACTCCGTCGAGCGCCTGCCGTTCTGGAACGAAAAACCTGGAACCGGGTATGCCGCTACCGGGCGAGAATGAAAAACCACAGATTGCATCCTCCCCAAAAATTTGTTCCAGAAACTGCCCAAAAATAACAATCGACAAAGTCTACTAATTTTATAGATTAACGGTCGCGACGGAGGATCGACCATGTCCTACATTCAGAACGCCCAACGCAAAGGCCAGAGGCTTGCCGCCGACCCGAGCTGGAGGCCCGCCTATGGCGGCACGTTCGCCTACCTCGTCTTTGCGCTTGCCTTCGTGTTCACCGGTGCCGTCGTTTTCGGGATCGTCCCCTGACTGAGCCGGGGCCAGAGCAATTCCAGGAAAGTGCGATCTGTTTTCCGTCCGGAATTGCGTAAAAACAAAGGCCCCGCCGTCCAAAAATCTGAGTTGAGTAATCGGAGCTGAAGAAGGCCAGCGCGCTGTCGCGCGCCGACAAGATGGATTTGACTCGGGGGTTCGGAGCGGGGCGACCCAACGTGATGGAGGAGATGGCAATGCCGATCGAGTTCACGCATGTTCCAGGCAAGCCTGCCAATGGCAGCTTCTTTTACGATTTCGCCGAGACGGCGACCAAATTGTCGCTGATCGAGGATTCCGGTTTCCGCAAGCTGGTGGTGGACGATCCGGCCGGACTGCTTGCCAACATGGATATCGCCGCGCAGACGCTCGACCGCACCGGCTCGCTGGAGGTGGTGCTGACGCATTGGGCCGGCGTTATCGAGCCGACGGTAGCGGCCAGGCAGCTCGCAGCGCTCGACCGCAGAGGCGGCGGGCGTCTGTCGCTTCGCATGCTGAGCGAGCCGCTTGAAGACAGCGATGCCGAGGCGCGGCCGGTCGGCCACAGCGTCGTGTGGCAGCGCATCGACGAATATCTGGTGCTGCTGAAGCGCCTGTGGTCGAATGACAGGCCCTTCGACCATGAGGGCGCCTTCTACAGCGTGCGCGGCGGCTTCGTGCCGCGCAAGGGTCCGCACGGCGGCGATCTCGTCATCCGGCTCGGCGGTCAGTCGGGCACCGCGCTGAAGGTCGCCGGCAAGCATGCCGATGTCTTCGAGCTGGCCGCCGGTTCGCCCGACGAGGTGAGGCAATTGATGGAGCGCGCGCGCAGCGCCGCCGCCGAGCACGGCCGCGGCGGCAGGCTGCGCTTCGCGCTTCCGGTGCGCATCCGCCCGGACGGCTGGACGGGCGCCTCGGATCACAAGGCGGTCGAGATTGTCGGGCCGCCGGCGCGGCTCGCCTTGGCGCTGTTGCCCTATGCGGCGCTGGGCGTCGAGGAATTCATGATCGGCGGCATCGACCGCCTGGGCGAGATCGCTCGCATCGGGCGCGAGACGATCACGCGGGTCGCGAATTCGCTGGCGCGACGCGAGACGGAGGTCCCGCAGCCGGGCGCGTTTGCCTCGCACCCTTTTGCGCAACGCTGCGCGTCCTAGACTAAGATCGCTCCGCGTCGGAATAATCCAAGCCGTCCATCACGTAATCCGCGAACAGGAAGTCGCGGATGCCGGCGATCCGGCCGTTCTCCCAATCGATGAGGATGAAGTAGCGCGGCGGTCCGTCCGGACGCTCCGGGCTGGTGACCAGGATGGCGGGCCGGCCTTCGACGAGGCCGGTTGTGAAATGCCAATGCGTCTCGTCGGCATAGCGGCCGAAATAATTGCCGACATATTCCTTGCCGTCGGCGCGCAGGCGGTTGACCAGCTCCAGCTTGACGTCCTCGGCCAGCAGGCCGCGCAAGGCATCGAAGTCCCTGGCGTTGAAGGCGGCCACATAATCGCCGAGGCGCCGCATGTCGTGTTGGTCGAGCGCCGGGCGGGGCGGCGCGATGCGCGGCGCGGCCGCCAGCTTGCGCAGGCTCTCGCGGCCCCGCTGCAGCGCGCCTTTGATCGCGGTCTCGGAAGTTTCGAGGATTTCGCCGGTCTCCTCCAGACTGTGTCCAAGCACATCCTTCAGCACGACCGTGCATCGTTGCGCCGGCGGCAGTTGCATCAGTTCGGCCAGGCTCGCCTCGGCGGCAATGCGAGCATCCAGCGCCGAGTTCTGGTCGGCGATCGTGTCGAGCTCGACTTCGCTTTCGCGCCCCCGCAGGCGGGCGCGCTTGCGCAGGAAATCGAGGGCGGCGTTATGCGCGATGCGAAACAACCAAGGCTCGGTCTTGTCGGGCATGTCGCCATTCCTGATCGCCACGAAGCCTTTTGCCAAAGCCTCCTGGATGATGTCTTCGCCATCGATGACCGATCCGACCATGCGCGACGCGTAGCGGTGCAGCTTGGCTCTCAGCAAGGCGGCATCGCGCTCGAAGGCGCGAAGCCTGGTTTCGGCCGCCGCAACGGACTGATCGTGCGAACCGGTCACGCGTGCTCTACCTCTTTGTTTGACGCAATTCCGGACAGAAGGTCGGCGAAGGCGCCGAACCCAACCGTTTCACACTTTTCCTGGAATTGCTTCAGTTCTCCACCCCGCCCGTATGGGAATACGTCGTGTGGCCCATCATGGTCTCGCCGGAGGCGAGCTCGACGATGCTCTTCATGTATTCGCCGAAGCGGGGATCGCCGCGGAAGGCCGCAATGTCGTCCGCCGAACGCCATTGCGAGATGTTGGCCACCTTGCTGCCGTCGACGCCGATCACCACGGATGACGACAGCGAGCCAGGCTGCCTGCTGAAGAAACTCCTCGTGCCCTCGGCAAGCGTGTTGGCGAGTTCCTGCTGCTTGCCCGGCTTGGCGGTGAAGACGTTGATCAGGGTCACTGTGGTCGACATGGCTTGGCTCCGTTTGTCCTGATGGCGGAGGCCGTCCTGGCTCTCGCACCCGTTACGACCCTCAAGACGAAGCCTGAACCGAAAACGGAACGGTACACGCAAAAGTTTTTCGGCAATCAATCAAGTTCGCGATCCGGACGCTGCCATGGACCTATATCGAGCGGCCGCCGCGCCCGTGAGTTCAGAAAAATTTATCCCTCGCCGTTCCAAAAGCCATCCGCGTTTCGTCTTGGTGAGTGTCGGGCTGCGACCCCGGCATCAACCAAGGGAGAAGCAAATGTCGATCCTGTCATCCATCGCTCGCATCGCGGCCGAATACACCGCGACCCGTGCCCGATATCGGGCAGCGCGGACGCTTTATCTGCTGCCACTCGACATCCGCAAGGATATCGGCTGGCCGGAACCCGGCGATCCGCGCAATTCCGAAATCCTCAGCTCGCCACGACCGCGAGCCGTGCTAGCGCGCTGATGACGGCCGCCGAGTCCGCCAGCGCACCGAAGACGCCGTCCTCGACCGTCACCATATGCAGTGCGGCTTCATGCGCATATTGGTCGCCGCTGGCGCAGGCGTCCGAAATCGTCAGGCACTGGAAGTTGCGGTCGCAGGCCTCGCGCAACGTCGTGTGCACGCAGACATCCGTCGTGCAGCCGGTGAACAGCAGATGCGTGATGCCGCGCGCCCGCAGAATGAGCTCGAGATCCGTGTAGGTGAAGGCGCTGTTGCAGGTCTTGTCGATGATGATGTCTCCAGGCGCCACCTCGATGTCGGAAACGATCTGGAAACCCGGGCCGGAGCGCAGCAGGACATCGGTGCCGTCGAGCCCCGCCCGCTTGCGGCGCCATCTTTCATAAGGCGTCATATCGGCCATGTCGGCGCGGTAGCCTTGCCTGGTGTGGATGATGGTGAGGCCGGCGGCGCGGGCCGCGGCAATCAGCCGGCTCGCCGCCGGCAGGATGGCTCGCAGCGGCGACGGATCGTAGCCCTTCCTGGCGAAGTAGCCGGTCGGCGAGAGGAAATCCTCCTGCAGGTCTATCGCCAGCAGCGCCGTGTGCTGCGGCTCCAGCCTGCCGTCATAGGGAAAGTCGAAGGGTATCGCCTTGATCATCGGCCGCCTGCTCTTCTTGCTCCATGCGCATCGTGCCCGGCAACCGCCTTGCGGTCCAGGCCCGCAGCGTGCTCAGGCGGGCATAGGCACATTATGAATTGTGGAGCAGCATAGTCGTCTTTATAGTTGACTCGCAAACTCATGTTTCATAGTCACCCGGCATGGCTCGCCCTGCACCTGTCTGTATGGCGGCGCCGCATTGCAATGATGAAGCGAGGACGAGCCTTGTCCCGAAACAGCCTCTTGGCGGCGCTGGCCGCGTCGCTCATTCTTTCGGCGGGTGTCGCCGCGGCGCAGGGACGATCGCCTGCGCCGGTCGAGCAGGCGCCGGCCGCTCCAACCCTGCAGACGCCTGCGGCACAGGCGCCCGCCGCCACGTCGGTGGGGCCAGGCATTCGGCCGGCTGCGAACGGCGCCACGAGCGAAGAGCCTTCCATCTCGCTGACGCTGCCGCATGACCTGTCGCCCTGGGGTATGTTCATGAATGCCGACATCGTCGTGAAGGCGGTGATGGTCGGGCTGGCCTTCGCTTCCCTCGTCACCTGGACGATCTGGCTCGCCAAGTCGCTGGAGGTCCTGGGCGGCAAGCTGAGGGCCCGCCGCGCCGCCGATGCGATCGGCAACGCCGCGACATTGATGCAGGCCGGCCGGGAGCTTGGCCGCAGCGGCGGCCCGGGCGCGCTGCTGGTGCGGGCGGCGGAAGAGGAACGGGCGCTGTCGGCCGGCGCGCTCGACCATGCCTCCGGCGACGGCCTGAAGGAACGCGTCGCCTCCAGGCTTGCGCGCATCGAGGCGGCGGCGGGGCGGCGCATGTCGCGCGGCACCGGCCTGCTCGCCACCATCGGCTCGACGGCGCCCTTCGTCGGCCTGTTCGGCACCGTCTGGGGCATTATGAACGCTTTTATCGGCATCTCGCAGGCGCAGACCACCAACCTCGCCGTCGTCGCGCCCGGCATCGCCGAGGCGTTGCTTGCCACCGCCATGGGCCTCGTCGCGGCCATTCCGGCGGTCGTCATCTACAACGTCTTCGCGCGCTCGATAGCCGGCTACAGGCAGATCCTCGCCGACGCTTCCGCGGGCGTCGAGCGGCTGGTCAGCCGCGACCTCGATTTCCGCACCGTGCCGCCGGCAACGGCGATCGCGGCGGAGTAACGGCGATGGCGACACGCATTCGCGAGACGTCCGGCGACGATCTCGAGGAAAGCCACGACATCAACGTCACGCCGTTCATCGATGTCATCCTGGTGCTCCTGATCATCTTCATGGTCGCCGCACCGCTCGCCACGGTCGACGTCAATGTCGACCTGCCCGGATCGACGGCTGCGCCGGCGCCGCGGCCCGAGACACCGCTGTTCCTTACGCTGAAAAGCGATCTGACGCTGGCGATCGGCAATGACAGCGTGCTCCGCCCGGCCTTCGCCGGGGCGCTCGACAACCGCACCAAGGGCGACAAGCAGACGCGCATCTTCCTGCGTGCCGACAGGACGGTCGGCTATGGCGACCTGATGGAGGTGATGAACCTGCTGCGTAGCGCCGGCTACCTCAAGGTCGCGCTGGTGGGGCTCGAAACTACGTCGGGCAGTGCTGGCGGACCGGCCGAGTCTGGAGCTCCGGTAACTGGTGTAAACTCGGCGCCGGCTCCGGGTGACGGTTCAGCGCCATGACGGTCGCCGCGCTTTCCCGCATTTCGCAGCCGCGCTTCGGCGCGCGTGAGGCCGGCCTATGGACGAGCGCCGCCGCAATCATTCTGGCTGCGCATGTGGCGGTTGCCTATGCGGTGCAGAATCTGAGCTTCGCCGAGAGGCAGGATGGCGGTCCGCCGCCGGCGCTGGCGGTCGAGATGGCGCCGCTGGCCATCGCCCCCGCCGTGCCGGAAGAGGCGGCGATGCCGGACACGGTGACACCGGAGCCGCCCGATGCGACGGAGGAGACGGAAAAGCCCATCGACGTGAAATCGGTGATCGACCCGGCGCCGGTGGCCGAGCAGACCAAGCCCGTCGCTGAACAGCCCCTCGATATCGACGACACGCAGGAGGCCAAACAGGCCGCTCCCGCCGAACAGGCCGTTGCTGCCCTGAGCGAGCGGCCGCCGCTGGACGAGGTCGTGCCCGACCTTGTCGAGGCGATCGCGCCGGACGTCGTCATTCCGCTGCCGGTACCGAAACCTGCGGAAGCGGAGATGAAGGCGCAGAGACCGGTCGAAGCCAGGAAGAAGGCCGAGAAAAAACCGGTCGAGAAGCCGAAAGAACGGGTGAAAAAGGAAAAGGCGCCACCGCCAAGGGCGACGACCACCGCCAGCATCGACGCCAAGGCGGCGGCGAAGGCGGCAGCACCGCAGTCCTCGAATGCGGCGCCGCGCTCCAGCGTCGGCCCGTCGCGCTGGAATTCCAGCCTGGCGGCGTGGATCAGGCGGCACACCCGCTATCCGAGCGCGGCGCGCTCCAGGCGGGTCGAGGGCACGCCGAGCGTGACCTTCACGGTCGACAGCTCCGGCAGGGTGGTCTCGGCCCGGCTGGCGCGATCCTCGGGCGATGGCGATCTCGACCGCGCGGCGCTCGGCGCATTGCGGGGCGCCTCGGTACCGGCGCCGCCGGCGGAGCTCGGCGCCCGCGTCACCCGCACCGCGCCCTTCGTCTTCAGCCTGCGCGACTAGATGGCCATTCAACTTTCAGGCTTGACTGGCGGACGGTACGGAATAGGGTAGCCCGCGAAAATACCGGCTTTGGTCGCCGGGCGGCAAGAATGCCTCGTATGCCTCGCCCGTCCGGCGCTGGCTGCGAGGCTTTTTCATTTCTGGGGCCTTGCTTGAAGCGACGTATCGAGATCGGCATCCTCTATTCGCGGTCAGGCAGCTATCAGCTCGTCTCCGACGCCTGCCGGCTGGGCGCAATGCGGGCGATCGCCGACATCAACGCCGACCGCGCCCAAAGCATCGAGCTCGTTCCCGTCGAACGCGATCCGCAAAGCAACGCCGACCGCTACGCGACGCTCTGCGAGGACATCTTCCGCACCAGCAGAGCCCGCCATGTCGTCGGCTGCATCACCTCCTGGAGCCGCAAGGAGACAATTCCCGTGCTGGAGAAGGCAGGCGGAATGCTCTGGTATGCCTGCCCGTATGAAGGCTTCGAGGCCAACGAGCATGTCGTCTACATGCATGCCTGCCCGAATCAGCATCTGGTGCCGTTGATGGCTCATGTCGCGCCGCGTTTCGGCGCCAACGGCTTCCTGCTCGGCTCGAACTACATATGGGGCTGGGAGATGAACCGCGTCGCGCGCGACCTGATCGCCGACGCCGGCGGCAAGGTGCTGGGCGAACGCTATCTGCGCATCGGCGAGACCGACGTTTCGCGCCTGATCGACGAAATCCGCGTCACGCGGCCGAATTTTATCCTCAACAACCTGATCGGCACCTCGTCCTATGCTTTTCTCGCCGCCTATCGCGAGCTGGGACGCGAGGATGCGGCCTTCAAGCCTGACGCCTGCCCGGTAATCTCCTGCAATCTCACGGAGGCCGAACTGTCGGCGATCGGCGAAACGGGCAAGGGCCATTTGTCGGCCGGGCCCTATTTCGCGCCGCGTCCGGCCGCCTTCGCCTCGTCCTTCGAGGCCTCCGCCTATGCCTCGGTGCAGGTGATGGCGGACGTGCTTTCCGGCAACCCGGACGCCGGCCCGGCGGAATTCTCCAAAGCCTTCGCCGAGCGCCGCTTCGCGACCCGCCTGGGGCCGATCGCTATCGATTCTCACACCCAGCATGCGACGCTGCCGGTGATCATCGGGCGTATCGCCGACGGCTTCTTCGAGGTGGTGAGCCGCGAGGAAGAGGTGGCGCCCGATCCCTATCTTTCGCGCTACGATCCGGCCAAGACCTTCGGCCGTCCGCGGCTCAGGGTGGTGTCGTGAGCCGCGCGGCGCGCATCCCCAATCTCGGCGGCGCCAAGGCCTTCGTGCTGCATCGTCCGCACATGACGGTGCAGGCGATCACCAGGCAATTGTCGGCGATCGGCCTCGAAGCGGTCGAATGCTGGCCGCATCTGCCGGCGGAGGCGCTGGCGGCGGATTTCGTCTTCTTCGACGCCGACCTCGGCTTCGACGAGCAGTTTCCCTGGAAGCCCGGCGAGGCGCCGATGCCGCTGGTGGCGCTGATCGGCTCGGAAGCGCCGGGCCGCATCGAATGGGCGCTGTCGCACAAGGCCGATGCGCAATTGTTGAAACCGGTGGGCACCTCCGGCGTCTATAGCGCGCTGCTCATCGCCAGGCAGAGTTTCGAAGCGCGCAAGCGACTCGCCGATGAGATCGAGTCGCTGCGCCAGCGGGTCGGCGAACGCCAGACCATCGTGCGCGCGGTCGCGGCTCTGTCGAAAGGCGGCGACGACGAGCGGGCCTACGCGCAGCTCAGATCGCTGGCGATGAGCTGGCAGATCAGCGTCGAGGAAGCGGCTCGGCGCATCGTGGCGATGACGCAAGCGGAGGGCGGCGATGACCAATCCCATCGCGCCTGACCTTCCGGCGGCAGGCCGGATGCCGGCAAAGCCGCGCGCCGGCGTCTGGCGCCGGCTGGTCAAGCGACCGCTGGCGCTGCTCGGGCTATTCATCGTCGCCATCGTGCTCGCCGGCGCCATCCTCGCGCCATGGCTGACCGGCTACGACCCCAACGAGCAGATGTTCGACGGCCTGACACTCGAAGGCTCGCCTTTGCCGCCGGACGCCAAGTTCTGGCTGGGCACCGACCTGCTCGGGCGCGACCTGTTGACTCGCATCCTGTTCGGGGCCCGCACCTCGTTGATCATCGGCATCGTCGCCAATGGCGTCGCGCTTTTGATCGGCACGCTGGTCGGTGTCACGGCGGGTTATTTCCGCGGCTGGATCGGCAGCGCGCTGATGCGCTTCACCGATCTGATGATGGCCTTTCCCGCGCTGCTTTTAGCCATCTGCCTGGCCGCGGTGTTCGAGCCGAGCCTGTGGATCGTCGCCATGGTGATCGCGCTGGTCAACTGGGTGCAGACCGCGCGCGTCATCTACACCGAAACCTCGTCACTGTCCGAGCGCGAATTCATCGACGCCGAGCGCACGATAGGCGCGAGCGCGCCGCGCATACTGTTGCGCCACATCCTGCCGCATCTCCTGCCGACGATCATCGTCTGGGGCACGCTGGGCATCTCAACGACAGTGCTGCTCGAAGCCACGCTCAGCTATCTCGGCATCGGCGTGCAGCCGCCGACCGCGTCGTGGGGCAACATTATCTTCGAGAACCAGACGTATTTCCAGGCGGCGCCCTGGCTGGTGTTCTTCCCGGGCGCCGCGATCCTGGCGCTGGCGCTCGCCTTCAACCTGATCGGCGACGCGCTGCGCGACATCCTCGACCCGACGCAGAGAGGGCGGGAATAATGGGAGGCCGGTCATGATCGCCTATCTCGGCCGCCGGCTCATCCAGTCGCTGCTCATCCTGCTCGGCGTCTCGCTGATCACCTTCGCGCTGCTCTATCTTTTGCCCGCCGATCCGGTGCGCCAGATCGCCGGCCGCAGCGCCACGCCGGAAACGGTGGAGAACATCCGCCGTCAGCTCGGCCTCGACCAGCCCTTCATCGTCCAGTACTGGCACTATCTCACAAGGCTGCTCGGCGGCGATCTCGGCCGCTCCTACATCCAGCGCTCGGAGGTCACTGAGCTCATCGTTTCGCGGCTGCCGGCGAGCCTGCTTCTGATGGTCGGCGCCATCCTGTGCGAGCTGGCGATTGGCCTCACCATGGGGCTGATCGCTGCCGTCAAGCGTGGAAGTGTAACCGACCAGACTTTGATGGTCGCCTCCTTCGTCGGCGTCTCGGCGCCGCAATTCGTCGTTGGCCTGCTCTTGCTCTACGTCTTCGCCGTCAGGCTCGGTTGGTTTCCGATCGGCGGTTACGGCAGCTGGCGCCACCTTGTGCTGCCGTCGCTGACCATGGGCATACTCGGCGCTGGGTGGTACGCGCGCATGATGCGCTCGTCGATGATCGACGTGCTGCGCCAGGACTATATGCGCACTGCCCGCGCCAAGGGGCTGGCGCGCGGCGCCATCCTGTTTCGCCATGCGCTGCCCAACGCCATCCTTCCGGTCGTCGCCATGATCGGCATCGACATCGGCATCTTCATGGGCGGCATCGTGGTGGTCGAAAGCGTGTTCGGCTGGCCGGGCATCGGCCAGCTCGCCTGGCAGGCCATCCAGCGCGTCGACATTCCGATCATCATGGGGGTCACCCTGGTCTCGGCCTTCGCCATCGTGCTCGGCAATTTGCTGGCCGACATCATCGCGCCCTTCATCGACCCCCGCATCAAACTGAGATGACAACGACAACAACCAAAGAAAGGGAACACTGACATGAGACGATTTCTGGCATCCACAGTAGCCGCGTCGACGCTTGCGCTGATGCTCGGCATGGCCAGCGCGCGCGCCGATGACGCCGTCGACCCGAACGTCAAGCAGGGCGGCGCCATCACCATCACCTACAAGGATGATGTCGCGACCCTCGACCCGGCGATCGGCTACGACTGGCAGAACTGGTCGATGATCAAGAGCCTGTTCGACGGGCTGATGGACTATGAGCCGGGCACCACCAAGCTCAAGCCCGACCTCGCCGAAAGCTACGAGATCTCGCCGGACGGCAAGACCTTCACCTTCAAACTGCGCCACGGCGTCAAGTTCCACAACGGCCGCGAGATGACCGCCGACGACGTCAAATACTCGCTCGACCGCGTCACCAACCCGAAGACCCAGAGCCCGGGCGCCGGCTTCTTCGGCTCCATCAAGGGCCATGACGATGTCGCCGCCGGCAAGGCCGACAGCCTCTCCGGCGTCACCGTGGTCGATCCCTACACGATCAAGTTCGAGCTGACCCGGCCGGACGCCACCTTCCTGCATGTCATGGCGATCAACTTCTCGCATGTCGTGCCGAAGGAGGAAGTCGAGAAATACGGCGCCGACTTCGGCAAGCATCCGGTCGGCACCGGCGCCTTCAAGCTCGCCGAATGGACGCTCGGCCAGCGCATCGTTTTCGAGCGCAATCCCGACTACTGGCACAAGGGCCTGCCGCATCTCGACAAGATCACCTTCGAGATCGGCCAGGAGCCGATCGTGGCCCTGCTGCGCTTGCAGAAGGGCGAGATCGACGTGCCCGGCGACGGCATTCCGCCGGCCAAGTTCCAGGAGGTGATGAACGATCCTGAACAGAAGGCGCGCGTCGTGGTGGGCGGGCAGCTGCACACCGGCTACATCACCATGAACACCACCATGGCGCCCTTCGACAATGTGAAGGTGCGCCAAGCCGTGAACATGGCGATCAACAAGGACCGCATCGTCCAGATGATCAACAACCGCGCGGTGCCGGCTAACCAGCCGCTGCCGCCCTCGATGCCCGGCTACGACAAGGCGTTCAAGGGGTATCCGTATGATGTCGCCAAGGCCAAGGCGCTGCTGGCCGAGGCCGGCCACCCGGATGGCTTCGAGACCCAGCTCTTCGCCATGAACACCGATCCCAATCCGCGCATCGCCCAGGCGATCCAGCAGGATTTGGCGGCCATCGGCATTAAGGCCAGCATCCAGTCGCTCGCCCAGGCCAACGTCATTGCCGCCGGCGGCGACAAGGCCGGCGCGCCGATGATCTGGTCGGGCGGCATGGCCTGGATCGCCGACTTCCCGGATCCGTCCAACTTCTACGGGCCGATCCTAGGCTGCGCCGGCGCGGTGCCCGGCGGCTGGAACTGGTCGTGGTACTGCAACAAGGACCTCGACGCCAAGGCGGCCGAGGCCGACTCCGTCGTCGATCCGGCCAAGTCCGGGGAACGCGAAAAGATGTGGAGCGCGATCTATGACAAGATCATGGAGGACGCGCCCTGGGCTCCGGTCTTCAATGAGCAACGCTTCACGCTGAAATCAGCCCGCATGGGCGGCGCCGACAATCTCTATGTCGACCCGGTCCATATCCCGATCAACTACGACAATGTGTATGTGAAAGATGTGCAGTAACTGCGACTACACCATCCACGGGCGCCATCACCATTTCGGCTGGGACAATTCCTTCGTCCCAGCCGAACGGGTGGCGCCCGGCTCGACGATCGAGTTCCAGTGCCTGGACTCGTCCGGCGGGCAACTCAAGGCAGACAGCACCGTCGACGACATCGCCAAGCTCGACTTCGAGCACATCAACCCGGTGACCGGGCCGATCTTCGTCGATGGCGCCGAGCCCGGCGATGCGCTGAAGGTGACGATCGAGATGTTCAAACCGTCCGGCTTCGGCTGGACGGCGAACATTCCGGGTTTTGGCCTGCTCGCCGATGAGTTCAAGGAACCGGCGCTCAACGTCTGGAAATACGACGCCGCCTCGCTCGAGCCTGCGCTCTTCGGCAGACAAGGCCGTGTGCCGCTGAAGCCGTTCGCCGGCACGATCGGCAACGCGCCGGGCGAGAACGGCCACCATTCGGTGGTGCCGCCGCGGCGCGTCGGCGGCAATCTCGACATCCGCGATCTTGCCGCCGGCACCACGCTCTATCTGCCGGTGGAAGTGCCGGGCGCGCTGTTCTCGGTCGGCGACACGCATGCCGCGCAGGGCGACGGCGAGGTATGCGGCACGGCGATCGAAAGCCCGATGGACGTCGTGCTGAAACTCGACCTGGTGAAGGACGCGCGGCTGAAGACGCCGCGTTTCACCACGCCCGGCCCCGTGACGCGCCACCTCGATGCCAAGGGCTATGAGGTGACGACCGGCATCGGGCCCGACCTGATGACCGGGGCCAAAGAGGCCGTCAGCCAGATGGTCGACCTGCTTGCCGGCCGCTATAAACTCGACCCGGTCGAGGCCTATATGCTCGTCTCGGTCTGCGGCGATCTCAGGATCAGCGAGATCGTCGACATGCCGAACTGGGTGGTGTCGTTCTATTTCCCGCGCTACGTGTTCGAATGAGCGCAGGCGTGGTCGACGAACACGCTGACGCCGCCGCAAAAGTGGCCGCGGGGCCGGTGCTCGAAATCACCGGTCTCTCCGTCGGTGTGCGCGGCGAGGATGGCGAGCGCGAGGTGGTGTCCGGCCTGTCGCTGTCGCTCAAACGCGGCGAGACGCTGTGCATCGCCGGCGAATCCGGTTCCGGCAAGTCGATGACGGCGCTGGCGATCATGCAGCTCCTGCCGCAGCCGGCCGGCCGCATCGCTTCGGGAAAGATCCGGCTGTTTGATAAGGATGGCGGTGCCGTAGAGTTGACGGCGCTCGACGAGCGCCGCATGCGCGACATTCGCGGCGACCGCATCGCCATGATCTTCCAGGAGCCGATGACCTCGCTCAATCCGGTGCTGTCGATCGGCCGCCAGCTCACCGAATCGATCGAGGTCCATACCGGTCTCTCGCACGCCGAGGCGCAACGGCGCGCCGTCGAGGCGCTGAAGGCGGTTCGCATTTCCGAAGCCGAAAGCCGGCTGAAACAGTTTCCGCATGAATTGTCGGGCGGCATGCGCCAGCGGGTGATGATCGCCATGGCGCTGGCGCTCGAGCCCGACGTGCTGATCGCCGACGAGCCGACGACGGCGCTGGACGTCACCGTGCAGGGCGAGGTTCTGGAGCTGCTGCGCGACCTGCAGCGCCAGCACGGCACCAGCGTCATCCTGATCACCCACGACATGGGCGTCGTCGCCGAGATGGCCGATCGCGTTATCGTCATGCGCAATGGCCGCATGGTCGAGGAAGGGGCCACCGCCGATATTTTCGCCAGGCCGCAGGCCGCCTACACGCAAGAGCTCCTCGCGGCGGTTCCGCGCATCGGCTCGGGCGTCGGACGGCGCAATCCGGGCGAGGCCACCAGCACGGCCGGACAGGACAAGGTGGCGGCGGTGAGCGACCTCCATGTCCGTTTCGACCTGCGCGGCGGCTTCTTCGGCCGCGTCAACCGGCGCGTGCACGCCGTCGAGGGTGTCAGCTTCTCGATCGCGCCCGGCGAGACGCTGGCGCTGGTCGGCGAATCCGGCTGCGGCAAGTCCACCACCGCCAAGGCGCTTGCCGGCCTCGTGCCCTATGCCGGCGGGGTGACGATCGGTGGCCGGGAGCTCTCCAGACTTGGCGGCGACGAACGCAAGGCGGTGCGGCGCGACGTGCAGATGGTTTTCCAGGATCCCTACGCCTCGCTCGACCCGCGCATGCGCGTCGGCGATCTGGTGGCCGAGCCGCTGCTCATCCATGGCATTGGCTCAAGGCAGGAGCGCCGCGAACGCGTGGCCGCCCTGTTCGAGCGGGTCGGCCTGTCGGCAGGGCAGATGGAGCTCTATCCGCATGAATTCTCGGGCGGCCAGCGCCAGCGCATCTGTATCGCCCGGGCGCTGGCGCTCCGGCCGAAGCTGATCATCGCCGACGAGAGCGTGTCGGCGCTCGATGTCTCGGTGCAGGCGCGCGTGCTCGATCTTTTGAAGGAGCTGCAACGCGAATTCGGCGTCGCTTATCTCTTCATCTCGCATGACATGGCGGTGGTCGAGAACATCTCCGACCGCGTCGCCGTCATGTATCTCGGCCAGATCGTCGAGATCGGCAGCCGCGATCAGGTCTTTTCCAATCCGCGCCATCCCTATACGCGGCGGCTCATCGAGGCGGTGCCGGTTCCCGATCCGTCACGGCGCCGGACACGCTTTGCACGTCTGGACCGCGAAATTCCAAGCGCGACGCGCCGGATCGGCGAGAGCGTGCCGAAACTGCTGCTCAAGGATTTCGGCGGCGGACATCTCGCCGCGGTCGCGGATTGACAGGCACCCGGAGCGGCGATCTGTCCGTTTCGGAAACTCCGCGAATGGTGATAAAGCCTGACGCAGTTACTCATCTATTTCGGGATTCCAATGTCGGCCCTCACACGCCGCAAACTCCTGCAGGGCGCCGCGGCGGCGGGCACGGCCGGTATCGGCCTCTCCGCCGCCGGCAAGTTTGCCGGCTGGGCGGCCCCGAAACCGGAACCGCTGATCCTGAAGACCGCGAGCATCGAGGCGCGGCTGATGGAGGGTGCGCCGACGAAGAAGGTGCTGACCTATGGTGAAGCAGGTCCGCCGCCGGTCGTCAGGATGAGGAAGGGCGAGCCGTTTGCCGCGCGCCTGATCAACGGCATCGATGATCCGACGACCATCCACTGGCATGGCATCCGCGTTCCCAACAAGATGGACGGCGTGCCGTTCCTGGTGCAGCCCTATGTCTATCAGGGCGACCGTTTCGACTATGAATTCACGCCGCCCGACGCCGGCACCTTCTGGTATCACCCGCATTGCAACACGCTGGTCCAGATGGGCCACGGCCTGACCGGGGTGATCGTGGTCGAGAATCCGAAGGACCCGGTCTTCGACGTCGAGATGGTCGTCAACCTGCGCGACTGGCGGCTTGGCGACGACGGCCAGTTCATCGAGCCGTTCCGGCCGCGAGACGCGGCCAAGGCCGGCACCTTCGGCACGGTGCGCACCGCCAATTGGCAGGGCCAGCCGCAATTCGATGCGCCGACCGGCGGGCTGGTGCGGCTGCGCGCGGCCATCACCGACGTCACCCGCATCTATGCCTTCCGCGTCGACGGCGCCGAGGCGACGGTCATCGCGCTCGACGGCAATCCGGTGCCGCAGCGTTTTACGCCGGATGCCTTGCAGCTGGGGCCTGGCCAGCGGCTGGAGCTTGCCATCCGCATGCCCGACGAGGAGGGCGCGATCGTCAGCCTGCGCGATGTCAGGGGCACCAAGCCGAAAATCCTGGCGACGCTGCGCTCGGTCGGCAAATCGCTCAAGCACGATCTGCGCGATCTCGGCCCGCTTGACGCCAATCCCGTGTCGGAGGTGGACCTGACAAGCGCCAAGCGGATTCCCCTGGCGCTGAGCGCGACGGCCGAGAACGTTGCGGCCGACGGCATTTGCGGCTCGCTCGGCTACAGTTTCTGGGCGATCAACAAAGTGCCGTGGCCGGGCGACACGCCGGACCCGACCGCGCCGCTCGCCGAACTGAAGCGCGGCCAGAGCTACATCATCGACATGGAGAACCTCACCCCGCACGCGCACCCGATCCATTTGCACGGCATGAGCTTCAAGGTGCTGTCGTCATCGACCAGGGCAGTGCAGCCGCTAATCTCCGACACCTATCTCATTCAGCCCGACGAGAAGGTGCAGCTCGGCTTCGTCGCCGACAATCCCGGCGATTGGCTGCTGCATTGCCACATCATCGAGCACCAGAAGACCGGCATGACGAGCTACTTCCGGGTGGTGTAAGCGCATCGGCGTGGAGATGCGTCGGCATTCCGCGGTTGACGCGTTTGGCCGATTGCCTAGGTAGGCAGGAGGGCGCTGGGGCGGCACCAACTCCGACCGACGGCATGACATCCTTGCATATTCGAAAACTTGCCTTTGTTGCGGCAGGCATCTCCACCCTGTCGTCCTGCGTCATCCCCGACGATACGTCGAGCATCGCCAAGGTCGACGCCACCACGGCCGCTGCCCGCAAGGAGATGGTCGGTCTCAGCGAGGCCGATGTTCGCATGTGCGCCGGCTTTCCGACCGCGACGGCCGACACGGGGCCTTCCGGTCAGATCTGGACCTACCAGCGCACCGTGCAACGCGGCAATCTCAGTATCGCGGTGCCGACGATGGCCGTGGGCGCGATCCCCGCGGTCGGAGGGTCGGTCAACGTCGCTCCCGGCGGCTACTGCAACACGCAGATCCGCATGATCGGCGGTCGTGTCGCCGAGGTTGCCTATGCCGGCGACAACAATCTGCCGAACAGCGTCGATGCGCTCTGCGTCAGCACGGTAGACGCCTGTGTGGCCTATGCGCGCCAACGCAATCACAAAGCAACACCAGTCTCCAGGTGAGTGGGACGAGGCCGGTCCGGGACTCCGCTTGTGTCAGCGTCCTCCGGGGTGAATGGCGCCGGGCTCCTTTTCGGCGGCGTCCGGCGAAACATGCCGGCCCATGTCCCTGCGGGTTTCGGGCGGCGGGACATCCATCAGGTTTCTGACCTTGGCATTGTTGTGCGCGTGGATGATGGCGCGGCTGAAATGGAGCAGGGTTCCGAGCACTGACATTGGCACTTCCTCCATTGAAATGGCTGATATGTCGGCGGCGGATGCCGGAAAATGCGCCTGGTCTGTTTCACGGGAATGGCTCGGAAACCGGCTGATCGTTTCCAAACCCTCTGGTCTGGAAACACTTGCCTGCAAATGGCTTCGATCGCGATGGCATTCGGCGAAAGAGCCGACGGGCCCGCGGAGCCGTGCGAAATTCGTCCGGCGCGAAGCCCGTGCTTCGGCAGGATTCAGTCGGGCGCCAGAAGCATGTATGTTTAACGATACTGATTCTTCCGATCATTTTGGCGGGTCGATGTGAGAAAAATCGTCGCTGCACTCACCGTAGCTGTAGTTCTTTCCGTCGGGCTGCTCTTCCTTGTGCCCGCTCTTGTTTCAATCGACTGGGTGCGTGCCGAATTGAGCCGGCAACTGTCATCCGCAACCGGAATGACAATTCGGCTGGACGGACCTGTCAGACTATCGCTGCTGCCCAAGCTGGCGGTGGTCGCGGACGATATCTCGCTCTCGACCGGTACGGGCGACATCGCGATATCCGCTCCGCGGTTCTCGACTTCGATAACGCTGTCGTCCCTATGGTCGAAAAAGCTTGAGATACAGTCCGTCGCGCTGGCGGATCCGACAATCGCGCTCAAGGCTTCGGCAAACGCGACGTCAGCTCCGGAACCGAATGATGTTCAGGCCGATCCGTTTGCGGCGATTGTCGAGACGCTCGAGCGGCTGGCGATCAATCAACTGACGATAACGAACGGCACCCTTGCCTCAGGCGCGTCGGCCGGCAATTCCGCTAAGGTGACGGCAATCGACGCCGATCTGAGGGCTCCGGACCTCGACCGAGAGGTCTCGTTTTCGTTGGCCGGCACCAGCAGCGGCCGTCGCGTTGAAATGAGCGGGAGCCTTTCCGCCTTGAGGCCGATCCTGAAGCGGCTGCCGGCCCAGATCGCCATCGAGGCGCGTCTTGATCCGGCGCCGGTTGCCAAATTCTCTTCATTGCATGCGAGTGGAGAGATCCAGCTCAACGGGAACGGCAGCTATCAGATCAAGGGCGGAAAGTTCGATGTCGGCGACCAGAGCTTCCAGATGGACGCGCTCTTTCAGCCCGGGGCGCGGCATCGCTTCTTCGCCGACCTGGCGGCAAAGCGCGTCGATATCGACGCCTTGAGCGATATTGGAAAGGGTGGTTCCAGCGCGGGCAAGGTTTCGGCCGGCTCCGGCGAGCCCGACCTCGCGATGCTCTCTGCGTTCGATGCCGATATCAGCGTTGCCATCGATGAATTGGTCGGCGGCAAGATACGGGCTTCCGATGTCCAGCTCGCCGCCGCGCTGCGCGATGGACATATCGAGGCAAAGCTGGAGCACTTCGGCCTTGATGCGGGAAACCTCACAGCGACAGCCTCGACGAATGTCGGTGAAACGCCGCCGACCGTACGCGGCAATATTGCGAGTTCAGGGCTGGATATCGGCTCTATAGCGAAGCTGGCCGGACAATCCGTGCCGTTGTCCGGCAAGCTGACCGCCGATATGGGGTTCGCTTTTCGCGGACTCACCACAGAGCGCATACGCAGCAGCGTCAATCTGCAGGGAACGGTCGGAATTCGAGAAGGCAAGCTTCCGCTCGCAGCACTTGCCGAGGCCCGGACGGCCGACGACATCACCGGACTCAATCTTGATGCGAAGGCTCACGATGTCGGCAAGCCGGTCGATTTGACGGGCAAGCTCGTCTGGCGGGGACAGGCCGTGACGTTCAAGTCCCAGCTCGCACCTGCATCCTTTCTGGCCAGCGGCTCCGTTGCCGATGCGTCCGGGCCGATCAGCCTTTCGGTTTCCTCCAAATACCTCGAAGGCAGCATAAGCGGCGCTGCCGGGGGTGGCGGCACGTTCAAGGGTCAGGTTTCGGTCACATCGGCCTCGGTCGACAAGCTCATGCAATGGCTGGGGCAGAGTGCTTCCCACGGTCTGCGAGACTTTGCCTTCAAAGGTGACGTGGACGCCGGGCGAGGACAGCTTTCCTTTCAGAAAACCTCTGTTGCCTTGAACGGGGTCAAGGCGTCGGGCCAAGGCTCGATGAAACTTGGGGCGCCCCTCAACATCCGGACGTCGCTCAATTTCGCGAAGCTTGACTTCGCGGCGTTCGCCGGCGGCGGCGAGCCTGCCACGGGCGGAAAGCAGAAGCCGAACGGCGCCACCGACGCGCCGATCGATCTCTCCTTCCTCAAGGGAATTGACGCCAAGGTGGACATCCAGGCCGACAAGCTCGGCTATGGAAAGGTCTTCGCCGGGCCGGTGGCCACCACTCTGGTGGTTGCTGATGGCAAGGCGCACCTGAACGTGCCGCAAAGTCCCTTCTACGGCGGCACGATTGCCGCGGAAATGACAGCCGACGGCTCCAACGACGCCGCTTCCCTGACGCTGAACACTGCGATCGCCGGTGCGGCCGCCGCTCCCTTGCTCCATGATGCTGCGAATTTCGACCGCATCGAAGGAACGCTCAATGCGACGGTCGCGGTTTCAGGCTCGGGAAAGACCACGAAATCGCTTGCCCGCTCCCTTGGCGGCAAGGCGGCGGCAAAATTCGGCGACGGCGCCTTCCGCGGCATCGACGTAGCAGAGGTCTACAACAACCTGGTCGGGCTGCTTTCCAGCGGCTTCAAGCAGGATCAGACCAAGAAGACGACGTTCACCGAACTCGGCGCCTCTTTTGCCATCGAGAACGGCGTCGCGCAGACGACGGACATCAGCCTGCTGGGTCCGCTGGTACGAATGGACGGCTCGGGCAAGATAGACTTCGCCGACCAGACGCTCGACATCAGTCTCAACCCCCGCGTCGTCGCCTCGCTTGCCGGGCAGGGAGGCGACGTTGCCGTGAAGGGCATCGGGGTGCCGATCGTGGTCCAAGGCCCGCTGTTCGCGCCGCGTGCCTATCCGGACTTGAGCGCATTGGCCAAAGACCCGCAGGGCGCGCTGGACATGTTGAGCCGCCTTGGGCTGCCAACCGGGAAACTCAATCTCGACAAGCTGATCCCGGGCCAAACGGGCTCGAACGGCGACGGCTCCGGCAAGGGAGCGGCGGATCTGATCGGCGATCTTCTGCGCAACGCCGCGCCCCGGCCCAAAGCCCTGCCCGCGGCTGCGGAACCCGCCGTGGCGCCAGACACCGGCAATACGGATAGTGCGGCGCCGCCGCCAGGTTCGAACGCCGGTGGCGAGGCCGAAGCAGAGACAACCGCGCCGGCGGCCGAACCCGCTTCCGCCGGCCCGCAGGCCGCCCCTGCTTCGCCCGAAGCGCCAAAGAAAGGGGAAATCGACACGCTTCTCGATCAGTTGGCCAATTAGCAGTGCAGGGTGGCCTCCGCTCGCGGGATGATGTGAAAGAAAGCGGCCGCTATGGTTGCGTCAGCCTGACGCCGGCGCAATACATGATCTAACGCTCATATGTGCGGCCGCAAATCAAAGTGATCTCGGCCGCCGCAAATCGTCCCCAATCAGGACGTTCTTCCGGCCTTAATCTGCACAGATTGGAGAGGCCGATGAAATTGTCTGTTCTTGCCCTTGCCGGCACCATGCTGGCGGTGATGCCAGCGGTCCATGCGGCGCCGATGATTGGCATGCCGGCCAGGAATGGCCTGGTCCAGCAGGCGCACGTCACATGCGCCTACCTGACCGAGGACGGCTACTGCGTGCGGCCGCACAAGAAGCACAAATACTGGAAGCGCCACCACTACGACCGGCCTGCCTATCGCACCTATGAGCGTCAGCTACCGGACGAGGATTATTGGCGCTATCAGCGTCCGCGGCCGATCATCCGGGTCGTTCCCGACTATCCGCAGGACGAAGACAATTGGGATGACTGGGACAATTGAGGCGAGCCGCCCTTCATTGGCAAGCGGGATGCCTGCAGGCCCGCTATTCATCAGAGCGGACACCCCCGCCATTGGTCTGGCAGGTCGGCGGAGAGGTCGATGAAACTCGCCGTCTGGCCTGCCCGGCGCGACCTTGTCGTTGACATTGCGCGCCCGGGCACGCCTGAACCGGCCCATCCGGGAATAACGGATGGAGTTGGGGCTCCTACCTCTTCAGCGCGATGCTCATGCCGCTGAGGTCGGCGTTGACCTGCAGGCCCACCTGCCGGCCGGTGAGCTCGAGCTGGGCGCCCTTGTCATTGGTCATGACGATCACCTGGGCGCCTCTGCCGAGCGCGCCGCCACCGCCGGCCGCGCCGTAGACGCCCGTCACATCGCTGGCGCGTCGGATGTGGCGCACCCTGCCCTGAAAATAGGTTTTGGATGCGCCGAAGGCCAGGCCGCCCGAGATGCCGCCGATCGAGATCGGATAGCGTTTGCCATGGAAGGTCAGCGTGCCTTCCCCGCCGGAACCGCCGATGAAGAAGGCCGCCTTGTAGACGGAGAAGCGGATCGTGCCGCTGTCGGCATGCGCGGCGCTGGCAATGCTGACGCCGGCGGCAGCGATGGCCGCAACCGCGACTGAACGGAACCTGGACGAAATCTGCATGATGGTGACCTCCTCGCACATCGCCGCTTACCCAGCCGGCCGGGGATATCAGCTTCAAAAGTATAGCTGAACCGTCTTGCCCCGCCATTGGTTCCAAGCGGCGGCCCGAAATCCGGCTGTCACAAAATGCTGAGGGAGGAGGCCGAAGCCGATGAGAAGCACATGCGTGTGCTGGCTGGTGGAGCTGAGGGGGATCGAACCCCTGACCTCATCATTGCGAACGATGCGCTCTCCCAGCTGAGCTACAGCCCCGTTCCAGCGGATGGGCTTGTATCGGTCGCGGCCGTTTCATGTCAAGGCGAAAGACCGGCAGGCGACGAGCACGCTGACTGGTAGGCCTTGCCCGCCAGTCAAGCCCGCGGGCCTTGCCCGCACGCCAAGCAATGGCTACATGTCGGCGACAATTTGGAGACCGGCATGATCGCCCTTATTCAGACCATCGTCATGGCGCTTGATATCTACTGGTGGATCATCATCGCCTCGGCGATCTTTTCCTGGCTCTACGCCTTCAATGTCGTCAATTCGCGCAACCAGTTCGTCGGCAGCGTGGGCAACATGCTCTACCGGCTGACCGATCCGGCATTGCGCCCGATCCGCCGCTTCATGCCCGATCTCGGCGGCATCGACATTTCGCCGATCATCCTGCTTCTGATCATCTTCTTCATCCGGCAGTTCCTGGTCACCACCGTCTGGTCCTGGGTCGTGGCCGGCGGCTGATGAGCACGCCGTTCCGGCTGCGCGAGAACGGCATCGACCTCTTCGTGCGGCTGACGCCGAAAGCGGCGCTCGACCGGATGGACGGCGTCGAGACCGCTGCCGACGGGCGCAGTCATCTTAAGGCCCGCGTCCGCGCCGTGCCGGAGAACGGCGCCGCCAATCAAGCACTGGAACGGATGATGGCGAAGGCGCTGGGTGTTCCAGTATCGGCCGTTTCGGTGGTTGCCGGCGGGACATCGCGACTGAAGACGCTGCGGGTTGTGGGGGATGGGGCCGAGCTGGCGAAAAGCGTCGAGGCTCTTTCTAAGCAATCGAAGATCTGAGACGCAGGCGGGACGGCGCCCCCCTCTGTCCTGCCGGACATCTCCCTCGCTTGGCTACGCTATGCACACATCTTCTGTGACTGTCGTGACTGATCAGGCCGAGGCTTGATTGCCACGTGGTTCCCCCAATCCGTCGCTGCTTCGCAGCGCCACCTTTCCCCCCTCCGGAGGGAAAGGAAGGGAGCGTTGCTGGACGAGCATTGACGGCAAAAAGCTTGGCGCCTTTCCTCTACCCCTTCGATCGGAGGAGAGGTGGCTCGGCGAAGCCGAGACGGAGTGGGGGTCGACCAGCGCTACATGAGGGGCGCGGAAGCTGCCAATCGGGAAGATGCCCGGCAGGGCCAGAGGAGGGCGCGAGGGATCGCCAGCGCTGACGGCGCAAGCCGCTGCAACCGCTCAATCGCCCAGCGGCAGTCTCGGATCGTCGACCTTCAGCGTGTTCACGCTCTGCTTGATGCGGCGCAGATTCTCCAGCACTTTCGGCCCGCGCGCTTCCGCCACCGTGGTGGCGATCATGTCGAGGATGGCAAGCAGCGCGTATCGCGACGAGGTCGGCTTGTAGATGTTGCCGTCCTCGACGGACTGCAAAAGGATCACCGTATCGGCGACCTTGGCCAGGGCCGAATCCGGCGCGGTGATGGCAACGGTCGCCGCGCCATATTGCTGCGCAACCTCGACCGCCTCGATCACCGAGCGCGCATAGCCCGAGACGGAGAAGGCAAGCAGCGTCGTCTCGGGCGTCGCGACGGCCGCATACATGCGCTGCAGCTGGCCGTCGGTCTGGGCGAGCGCCGAGAGGCCCAGCCGGAACAGCCGGTTCTGCATCTCGGTCGCCATCATCGAGGAAATGCCGCCTGAGCCGATGCACAGCACATTGCCGGAAGCCGCGATGCGGGCGGCGACGTCCATCACCGTCGTCATGTCGAGGTTTTCGCTGGCGCGCTGGATGGCGGCGATCGCCGCCTCGGTGATCGCCGAGGCGATGCGCTGCTCGCGCGCGTCGCGGCTGAGCGGCTCCGGCGACAGATACTGGCCGCCGATGGCGATCGCCTGCGCCAGGTAGAATTTGAAATCGCGCAGGCCCTCGCAGCCGAGATTGCGGCAGAAGCGGGTGACGGTCGGCTCGCTGACGCCGACGCGCGCGGCGATCTCCGAGATCGCGGCCTTCGAGGCGAAATCGAGATCGGAAAGCACCAGTCCGGCCAGCCGGCGGTCCGACTTGGTGCCGTCCTGCGATATCAATTGCAGGCGGGTGATGATGTCGGCCGGGGTCTTCATGTCATCATCTCACAGCGGCAGGCCCGTCGCCTTGTCGAAGAGGTGGATGTTGCGCGGGTCGACGCTCACCGGCAGCCGGTCGCCGGGCTTCACCTGCAGCCGGTCGCGGAACACCGCGCGCACCGTGTCGTCGCCGACCGAGCCATAGACATGCGTTTCCGAACCGGTCGGCTCGACGACGTCGACCTTGATGGCGAGGGCATCGTCGCCGGCGACGACCACGAAATGCTCCGGCCGGATGCCGGCCTCGACCATCTCACTGCCGGACATAGCCTTGCCCGGGAGCGCCAGGCGGCCGCCGCCTGTCGTCTCGAACCAGGACTTGGCTCCGGCGGTCTTCAGCGCGCCGGAGACGAAGCTCATCGAAGGCGAGCCGATGAAGGCGGCGACGAATTTGTTGGCAGGCCGGTCATAGAGCTCCAGCGGCTGCCCGACCTGCTGGATGCGGCCGCGATCCATGACCACGATGCGGTCGGCCATGGTCATGGCCTCGATCTGGTCGTGGGTAACGTAGACGATGGTCGATTTCAGCCGCTGGTGCAGCGCCTTGATCTCGGTGCGCATCTGCACGCGCAGCTGCGCGTCGAGATTTGAAAGCGGCTCGTCGAACAGGAACACCGAAGGCTCGCGCACGATGGCGCGGCCCATGGCGACGCGCTGGCGCTGGCCGCCCGACAATTGCCGTGGATAACGGTCGAGATAGGAAAAGAGGTTGAGCACGTCCGACGCCTTCTTGACCTTGTCCTCGATCGCGGCGCGCGTCTCGCCGCGGATTTTCGGGCCGAAGCCGATATTCTCCGAGGCCTTCAGATGCGGGAACAGCGCGTAGGACTGGAACACCATGGCGATGTTGCGTTTCTGCGGCGGCAGCTCGTTGGCGCGCATGCCGCCGATGACGAGATCGCCAGAGGTGATCGTCTCCAGCCCGGCCAACATGCGCAGCAAGGTCGACTTGCCGCAGCCGGAGGGGCCAACCAGCACGACGAACTCACCGGTCCGGATGTCGAGATTGATATCTTCGAGGATTTTGTGCTGGCCGAAGGATTTCGACAGGTTGCGGAACTGGACGTCGGTCATGGTCACGTTCCCAATATGTCGTCGATGAAAGGCAGGTAGCCGGCTGTCAGTCCCGCGTCCACGGGCACCACGGCACCTGTTATGCCGGAAGCGCGCTCGGAGGCAAGGAAGGCGACTGCCTCCGCCACTTCCGACGCGTTGACGATGCGGCCGAGCGGATAGAGCCGCTTGAGCCGGCCTAAGATCTCGGGGTCCTTGGCCAGGCGATGGTCCCAGGCGGCGGTGCGGATCGAGCCCGGACAGACGACATTGGCACGCAACCCGCTGCGGCCCAGCTCGACGGCGATCGATTTGGCGTAGGCGTTGATGCCGGCCTTGGCCGCCGCATAGGCCGGATTGCCGAAATGCGAAATCGCGTTGACGGAGGAGATGAAGACGACGCTGCCCGAGCCGCGCTTGGACATCGCCTTGATCAGCGGATCGGCGAAGGTCATCACGCCGGTCAAATTGAGGTCGAGCTCCTCTTCGATCTTGTCCGCCGTCAGCGCCTTCAACGTTTCGGCGCGCGTCCAGCCGGCATTGTTGATCAGGATGTCGGGAACGCCGTCCTTGTCGAGCAGCGCCGGGATCGCCGCTTCGATAGAGGCCCGGTCGAGCAGGTTGAAGACGTGACGAGAGGCGATATGCGGACCGGCCAGCGCTTCTACCGACCGGTCGCAGCCGACGATGCGCGCGCCGCGCTTGGCCATGAGCTCAACGATCGCCGAACCGAGGCCGCCGCCGGCCCCCGTGACGACAACGGTTTTGCCCTCGAAATCGGCCTTCGATACCACGATGCGCGCTCCTCCGCCCTGCCAGACAGCGACGGAACGCTATCCAACAAAATGTAATTTAGCAACATGACAAACTGCTTGCATCGGGCATAACCCTCGATAATGTAGGAAAGTAACATAAATCCTGTGCCTCTTAAGGCCAGGCGCGAATGCGCATCATGGGAGGAAATCAGATGAGCCTTGCGAAATGGACTGTCGGCCTGTTGGCCGGAATGAGCATGCTGGCTTTGGCGGCACCCGCCGATGCCGGCGAGGTGCGCGTCACCGTCGCCGAATACAGCGCCAAGACCGGCCCCTATTTCGAAGCGGTGAAGAAGGAGTTCGAGGCAGCCAATCCCGGCATCACCATCAAGTACGAAGTGGTGCCGTGGGACGTCCTTTTGCAGAAACTCACCACCGACATCACCGCCGGCACCAATGCCGACCTTTCGATCATCGGCACGCGCTGGCTGATCGACTTCGTCCAGCAGGATGTCGCCGAGCCGCTCGACAGCTACATCAAGCCGGAGTTCAAGGACCGCTTCATCGACACCTTCCTGCAGCCCTCGATCATGGACGGCCACACCTACGGCCTGCCGATCGCGGCTTCCGCGCGTGCCATGTATTACAACAAGGAGCTGTTCGAGAAGGCAGGCATCGCCAAGCCGCCGGCCACCTGGAGCGAGTTGCAGGAGGACGCGCGCAAGATCAAGGCTCAAGGCGCCTTCGGCTACGGCCTGCAAGGCAAGGAGATCGAGACCGACGTCTATTACTACTACGCGATGTGGTCCTTCGGCACCGAAATTCTCAACAAGGACGGCACATCCGGTCTGAGCACGCCCGGCGCGCTCGAGGCCGCCAAGCTTTACAAGTCGATGATCGACGAGGGCCTGACCGAACCGGGTGTGACCTCCAACAACCGCGAGGACGTGCAGAACCTGTTCAAGCAGGGCAAGGTCGGCATGATGATCACCGCGCCGTTCCTGTCCAACCAGATCAAGGAAGAGGCGCCGAAGCTGAAATACGGCGTCGCCGCCATCCCCGCCGGACCGACCGGTGCGCGCGGCACCTATGGCGTCACAGACTCCATCATCATGTTCAAGAACTCCAAGAACAAGGATGAGGCCTGGAAGCTGCTCGACTTCCTGTTCACCAAGGAGCAGCGCGCCAAGTTCACGCAAGGCGAGGGCTTCCTGCCGGTGAACAAGGAAGAGGCGAAGATGGAATATTACGTCAACAACGCCGACCTCGCCGCCTTCACCGCGCTTCTGCCCGACGCCCGCTTCGCGCCGGTCATCCCGGGCTGGGAAGAGATCGCCCAGATCACGTCGGACGCCATGCAGAAGATCTATCTCGGCAGCGCCACGCCGGAAGCGGCCTTGAAGGAGGCCGCCGACAAGGCCAACGCCGTCCTGACGAAGAAATAGGGCGTATCTCCCTGCGCCCGTGGCGCGCTCCACCCGTCGGAGCGCGCCACACCTTTTTGGAAGGTGTTCTACGTCGGCGCCGCCCCAGCCAGCCTCCTTCCTCTCCCTCCGGAGGGGGGAGAGGTGGCTCGGCGAAGCCGAGACGGAGTGGGGGAACCACCTGGCAACCGCCGCGAACGGACATACGAAGGGCACTCGGCGCAAGCATCGCCTGCCTTGCGCCAAGGGTCGACCCCCACTCCGTCGAGCTGCGCTCGACACCTCTCCCCCGATCGACGGGGGAGAGGAAGGGGCTCTTCCGCAACTGCCGCGGAGGACAGGCAGACAGGTGAGGGGCGGCGCCTGGAAGGAATTCGAAACTGAGCGCCTGGCAAGACAGATGAGAATTGGCACCCCCTCGAAGCCGCGCAACGCGATACAAACCAGCCGATGCAAAATCGTTTCCTGCCCTATCTCCTGACGCTGCCCAGCCTGTTCCTGGCGGCGGTGGTGATTTTCTGGCCGGTCTGGGACCTGATCCAGATAGCGACGCATGACGTGAACCGCTTTGGCCAGCTTCGCGAGTTCAGCGGCCTGGCCAATTTCTCGGCGCTCGCCGCCGATCCCGACTTCATCGCAGCGCTTTGGCGCACCGGGCTCTGGACCGTGCTGGTCGTCGGCGGCGCGCTGCTTTTGTCGATCCCGGTGGCGATCATCCTCAACACCGACTTCTACGGCCGCGGCCTCGCCCGCGTCGTCATCATGTTGCCTTGGGCGGTGTCGCTGACCATGACCGCGGTGGTCTGGCGCTGGGCCCTCAACGGCGAGAGCGGCATGCTGAATTCGGCGCTGATGAAGCTCGGCCTGATCAGCCAGAACATCCAGTGGCTGGCCAGCGCCGAAACCGCCTTCCCGATGCAGGTGCTGATCGGCATATTGGTGACGGTGCCGTTCACCACAACGATCTTCCTCGGCGGCCTGTCCTCGATACCCGACGATCTCTATGAGGCGGCGGCACTCGAGGGCGCCACGCCCTTGCAGCAGTTCCGCGAGATCACCTTTCCGCTGCTAAAACCCTTCATCAACATCGCGATCGTGCTCAACACCATCTATGTCTTCAACTCCTTCCCGATCATCTGGGTGATGACACAAGGGGGGCCGGCGAACTCGACCGACATATTGGTGACCCATCTCTACAAGCTCGCCTTCCGCATCGGCAAGCTGGGCGAGGCATCAGCCGTGTCGCTGGTGATGTTCGCGATCCTGCTCGTCTTCACCATGATCTATGTGCGCCTCGCCATGCGGGAGCAGCGGGCATGAACAGCAAGATGAAACGCACCATCATCGCCTGGCTGCTGCTTGCACCGTTGGTCGCGGTGACGATCTTCCCCTTCGCCGTGATGTTTCTCACCGCCGTCAAGCCGCGCACGGAGGTGCTGACGCCCACCTGGTGGCCGAGCGAGTTCCGCTGGTCGAATTTCGCCGACATGTGGGTAGCAACCGGCTTCGGCCAGGCGCTGCTCAACTCGCTCTATGTCTCGGCGCTGGCGACAATCGGCGCGATCCTGATCTCGGTGCCGGCCGCCTACGCCATGTCGCGCTTCCGCTTCGGCGGCTATGGCGCCTTTCGCCAGTTCCTTTTGATCTCGCAGATGATATCGCCGATCGTGCTGGTGCTTGGCCTGTTCCGGCTGATGGCGGCCTGGGGCCTGGTGGAGAGCACCACCGCGCTCGGCTTCATCTACATGGCCTTCAACGTCGCCTTCACGGTCTGGATGCTGCAGAGCTATTTCGACACAATCCCGCGCGACCTCGAGGAGGCCGCCTGGATGGAAGGCGCCGGGCGCTGGCTCACCCTGCGTAAAGTGTTCCTGCCGCTCTGCCTGCCGGCGATCGCGGTGACGGCGATCTTCACCTTCATCAACGCCTGGAACGAGTTCGTCGTGGCGCTCACCATGCTGCGCAGCCAGGAAAGCTACACGCTGCCGATCCAGGTTTTCTCGCTGGTCGCCGGCCGCTATACGATCGAATGGCACCATGTCATGGCGGCCACGTTGCTGGCGACACTGCCGGTGGCGATCCTCTTCATCTGGCTGCAGCGCTATCTCGTCCGCGGATTGGCGCTCGGGGCGGTCAAATAGCTATCCCCGCAATTCCAGGAAAAGTGCGCAGCGGTTTTCCGTCCGGAATTGCGAAAAACAAAAGGTCATCACGGAGCCTTCATGCGCATCTTCACCGCCTCGCTGGCGACGGAAACCAACACCTTCTCGCCGGTGCCGACCGACCGGGCTTCCTTCGAGATGGCCTTCTATGCCGGCCCCGGAAAACATCCGGAGACGCCGACGCTCTGCTCCTCGCCGATCGTGGCGCTGCGCAAGCGCGCCGCGAAGGAAGGGCTGACCGTCATCGAAGGCACCGCCACCTGGGCCGAGCCCGGCGGCCTGGTGCAACGGCAGACCTATGAAGCGCTGCGCGACGAGATCCTCGATCAGCTCAAGGCCGCCTTGCCGGTCGATGCGGTGATCCTGGGATTGCATGGCGCCATGGTGGCGCAAGGCTATGACGATTGCGAAGGCGATCTCCTGGAGCGCGTGCGCGCCATCGTCGGGCCGAAAGTGGTGATTGCCTCGGAGTTCGATCCGCACAGCCATTTGACGCCGAAACGCGTCGCAGCTTGCGACATCATGGCCTACTTCCTCGAATTCCCGCACACCGATTTCTACGAGCGCGGCGAGCATGTGGTCGAGCTCGGCCTCGCCGCGGCGCGCGGCGAGATCAAGCCGGTGATCTCGACCTTCGACTGCCGCATGATCCAGGTGCTGCCGACCAGCCGCGAGCCGATGCGCTCCTTCGTCGACAGGATCAAAGCCCTGCATGGTAAGGACGGCGTGCTGTCGGTCTCGGTCATCCACGGCTTCATGGCCGCCGACGTGCCGGAAATAGGCACGCGCATCCTGGTCGTCACCGACAATGACAAGGAAAAGGGCGACAAGCTCGCCGAGACGCTCGGGCGCGAGCTCTATGACCTGCGCGAGAAGACCGCCATGACGATGCTGTCTGCATCCGCCGGCATCGAGCAGGCACTAGCCGTGCGCGCCGAGCGCCAGGACAAACCCGTCGTCATCGCCGACATCTGGGACAATCCGGGCGGCGGCGTGCCGGGCGACGGCACAATCGTGCTGCGCGAGCTGCTTTCGCGCGGCGTGGGCAAGGTCGGCGTGGCAACGATCTGGGATCCGGTCGCGGTCACCTTCTGCCACGCGGCCGGCGAGGGCGCGGTCATCGACCTGCGCTTCGGCGGCAAGGCCGGCCCCCAGGCCGGCGAGCCGATCGATGCGCGCGTCAGGGTGCTGAAAGCGGTCGGCGAAGGCTGGCAGAGCTTCGGGCCGAGCCGCGTGACGCTGGGGCCATCGGCGGTGGTGCGCATCGAAGGCACCGAGGTCGACGTCATCTTGAACACCAACCGCACCCAGACCTTCGAGCCCGATATCTTTTCCAACATCGGCATCGATCCGTTGTCGAAGGACGTCCTCTTGATCAAGTCGACGAATCATTTCTACGCCGGCTTCGCGCCGATCGCCGCCGAGATCATCTATGTCGCCGCGCCGAGTTCCTATCCGAGCAATCCGGCGGTGACGGATTACAGGAAGCTGACGAGGCCTATCTGGCCGAGGGTGGCGGATCCGTGGCGCGCTTTCCCTTCTCCCCTTGTGGGAGAAGGTGGCCGCGAAGCGGCCGGATGAGGGGTGTTCCAGCGGATGAGGCGCTGGCGTTCCCTGGAGCACCCCTCATCCGTCTCGGCGCTGCGCGCCGATCCACCTTCTCCCACAACAAGGGGAGAAGGGAAAGATGCGTCACACCAGCCCCCGCTTCACCATCATCGCTTCAGGCGAAGGCATTTTCCCTCGAAACGCCGTGTAAAGCTCCTCCGGATCCTTCGAGCCGCCGGCGGCATAGATGTTCTTCCGAAGCCGCTCGGCGAGTTCCGGATTGAAGGCATCGCCCGTCTCCTCGAAAGCCGAGAAGGCATCGGCGTCGAGCACTTCCGACCACATGTAGGAATAATAGCCGGCTGAATATCCGTCGCCGGCGAAGACATGGCCGAAATGCGGGGTGCGGTGGCGCATCGCGATCGTGTCGGGCATATGCAGCTTTTCCAGCGTTTCAGCCTCGTATCGAAGCGGCTCCGCCGGCGCGTCGGGTCGCGCATGATAGGCCATGTCGATCAGCGCCGAAGCGGTGAACTCGACCGTGGCGAAACCGGCGCCGAAGGTGCGAGCGGCGAGCATCTTGTCGAGCAACGCCTTCGGCATCGGCTTGCCGGTCTTGACGTGCAGCGCATGCTTTTCCAGCACCGCCGGCACGGTCAGCCAGTGCTCATAGAGCTGCGAGGGCAGTTCGACGAAGTCGCGGCTGACCGAAGTGCCGGAGACCGACGGCCAGGTGACGTCGGTCAGCATCCCGTGCAGCGCATGGCCGAACTCGTGGAACAGCGTCTTGGCCTCGTCGACCGACAGCAGCGCCGCCTCGCCGGCCGGCGGCTTGGCGAAATTCATGATGTTGTAGATCACCGGCTTGGCGCCCGGGCCAAGCTTATAGCCCGACCGCAGCGCGCTCATCCAGGCGCCGGAGCGTTTTGACGGCCGCGCGAAATAATCGGCGAGGAACAGGCCGCGTTCGCTGCCGTCGGCATTCTTCACCACGAAAACACGCGCATCGGGATGCCAGGCTGTTATGCCCTTCTTCTCTTCGAAGGTAATGCCGAACAGGCGTGTCGCGACATCGAAGCAGGCTTCGATGACACGTTCGAGCTGCAGGTAAGGCTTCAGCTCCGCCTCATCAAAGGCGAATTTCTCGGCACGCAGCTTCTCCTGGTAGAAGCGCCAATCCCAGGCCGCGAATTTCTCGTTGCTGCCGGCTTCCGCCGCCAGCCGCTCCAGCTCCTTCTGGTCGGCGGCCGCTTTTTCCAGGGCTTTCTCCCACACCGGATCGAGCAGCTCGTGCACGGCCCTCGGCGTCTTCGCCATCGTGTCGTCGAGCTTCAGCGCCGCGAAAGAATCGTAGCCCAGCAGCTTCGCCTTCTCGGCGCGCAGCTTCAGCATGTCGCGCACCACATCGGCGTTGTCGGAGGCGCCGCCATTCTGGCCGCGCATGATGAAGGCTTTGAACGCGATCTCGCGCAGGTCGCGGCGCTCCGAGAAGGTCGAGAACGGCTCGTAGATCGATCGCGACAGCGTCACCGCATAGCGGCCCTTCTGGCCGCGCATCTCGGCCGCTTCCGCCATGGCGCTCTTCAAAAAGTCCGGCAGGCCGGCAAGGTCGGCCTCATCGAGGAACAGCGACCAGTCACGCTCGTCGGCGAGCACGTTCTGGCCGAATTTGGTGCCGAGCGAGGAGAGTTCCTCGTTGATTGCCGCGAGCCGCTTCTTGCCGTCGGCATCGAGCTTGGCGCCCGAGCGGACAAAGCCCTTCCAGGTCTTTTCCAGGACACGCAGCGTCTCGGCATCAAGCTTGAGGCTGTCGCGCCGCTGGTAGAGATCGTCGATGCGGGCAAACAGTTTTTCGTTCATCGAGATCGCCGAGAAATGCCGCGACATCTTTGGCGAAACCTCGCGCTCCATCGCCTGGATCGTGTCGTTGGTATGAGCGCCGGCGCGGCACCAGAAGATCGACGAGACACGGTCGAGCGCCTCGCCGGCAAGCTCGAGCGCGGCAAGCGTGTTCTCGACGGTCGGCATCTCGCTGTTGCCGGCGATCGCGTCGATCTCGGCCTGATGCGCCGCCAGCGCCGCGTCGAAGACCGGCCCGAAATCATTGTCGCCGATTCGCGAGAAATCCGGCAGGCCTAGCGGCCCTTGCCAGACGGTCAGCGGATGGGCGGCGAGATCGACGGTTTTTGACATGGACAGATCCAATCGGGGAGTTCGGTGAATTGGGAGCGGCAGGCTGCCCCGGATGTAGGACGATGCTACGCAGCGCGCAACAAGGGTCGCTCCAGGCTTCGCCTTAGACCATTCAAGGGATAAGGCGGCTCGCCATTTTCCGTGGAACAGTGAAATGCGCTGGTCCATCGCAAACGCTGGAGATTGGCTGAAGGCTCTCAACCTCGTCATCCACGGGCGGAGCGACGCGAAGCGGAGCGCAGACCCGAGGATCCATTCCGTGACCTTGGCCGAGGAACGCAGCGGAGCAGAATTCTGCACGTGGCAACGCTCGGAAGTCACGGAATGGATTCTAGGGTCTGCGCGCGTCGCTTCGCTCCTTGCTCCGCCCTAGAATGACGACCTGACAAGCGCGTCAGCCAATCTTCAAGCATGCCGCCTACCAACACAAACACTAAAGCCGCTGCAATCCTGCGCCACCGCCGTCTGCGTGCTGACGACGATGCGCCCGCCAGCGATGGTAAAAGTCTCGCGCATCAGCATGTCGTTGCTGGGGAAGTCGTAGCAGGCGAGCACCGTGGTCTCGCCATTCTCGCTCTTTTCAATGCGATGACGGATCGCGGCGCCCGTCACCGCGCCCTGCCATTCGTCGATCGAGGCGATGAAATCCTGCTTGGTCTGCACGACGCCGATGTCGTCCAGCTTCATGCGCACGTCGTCGGCAAGCAATTCGGACAATTCGGTCCTGTCGGCGGCCAGCAGCGCCGAATACCAGCGATCGATGATGGCGCCGTCATCGGCGCTGGCGCGGGCGACCGTGGACATGAACAGCGCCACCGCGAGAAAGAACCTCCACCGGCTCCGGTGCATTATCCCTCCGTCACAACTCAGGCCGCTCGAAATCGCCGGTTTCCTTGTTCATCACCCACAGCTCCCCGGTCGAGATGTCGAACCATGCGCCGTAGAGCGAGAGCTTGCCCTTGCCTTCGAGGATCGAGACGCAGGGAAAGGTCCTGAGATTGGCGATCGAATAGCGGACTGAAATACGCTCCAGCGCCGTCTGACGCTCGGTCGCCGTCATCATGGTACTGGAGGCCACGGTCTCGGCGGCCGGCGCGATCAGGCTCATCCATTTGCCGATGAAGTCGCCGGGCGACAGGGGCGAGGAATTGGTGTCGAGCGCGGCACGGATGCCGCCGCAGCGGCCGTGGCCCATCACCACGATGTTCCTCACCTTCAGGCTCTGCACGGCGAATTCGAGCGCGGCCGATGTCGAGTGATATTCGCCGTCCGGCTCATAGGGCGGCACCAGATTGGCGACATTGCGCAGCACGAAGAGCTCGCCCGGCCCGGCGTCGAAGATCGCCTCCGGGGCTGAGCGGGAATCGCAGCAGGCGACGATCATCGTTTCCGGCGCCTGGCCTTCGCGCGCCAGAGAGCGATAGCGGTCGCTTTCCGAGGGATAGCGGCCGGCCATGAAGTTGCGATAGCCGGCGAGGAGGTGCTCAGGGAGGTGAGGCATGGGCGGCGTCTGGGCCCTTTCCGGGTTGGATGCGGCACGAATGTCGGTGTTCGAGCGATGTCTGCCTGAAGTCTGGGAAGCCTCTAGCGGCAAAAGTCGGTCGTGAGCAATGCCGAATTGCGGATGAGCCCGTCGCAATCGCGATGCGGCATTCATGGCTTCGTCAGGCCCAGATGGCAACGGGAATGCCGAAACGATCGATCAATGGCGGATCTGGAGAAGGTTTTGCCTCGCCGCCGGCGATACGCCCGGCAATCAGCATCATCGCCGCCGCGTCGAGAAAGTCGTCGCTCGCCGCGCCGCGTGGCGGCGCCTGGTCGAGAAAGGCTTTCCTGTAGCCATGCCGGCAAAGCAGCGCCTTGCGCTCCTCCATGCCGGCCGGGTTGACCGCTCCCTTGATCTTCTTCGGCAAGGCCATCGCCGTGCCGCCGTTCAGCCGGCAGAACGCCACTTCCGGATGCGATTCGAAGATGCGGCCACGCAAATCGGGCCGCGAGATCAACAGCTGATCGATCTCGCGGATCTTGGCAAAGATGCCGAAGGCCTGGATGGAAACGCCGCGCGGCGGATCCGACGTTGCCAATGCCGTCGCGCTTGCCAGCCGATACGCCGCATACCAGGCCTCGATCGTGGTGAAGCCGCTGGTATCGGCATAGAGCGCCGCCCGCGAGGGGATGGCGAACACGCTGGATTGCCGCGCCCCGAGCAGCGGCCGCACCAGCGCTTCCGGCCCGCGACCTCCCTTGCGCGAAAAATCCGGCAGGCCGATCGGCATGTCGACGGCGATCGTTGCATCCGGCAGCGCGTCGAGCAGCGCCTGGAAGCTCGGGAAGACCGAGACCGACGGCGCGGCGTCCGCTTCGCGGTGGACGGCGATCCAGCCGGCCTTGCAGCCGTCGATGCCTGCGAGCTTCACGCCCGCTTGTCCCGCCCCGGATGCAGGAGATGGCGCAACTGCACCATGGCCATGGGGTGCGACAGGCTCTGCGCGTCGGTTTCGAGCTGCAGCTCGTCGCCGCCGCGTTTCGCTGTGCGAGCGAGGATCTCGTAGACGGCGGCGGTGGTCGATTGCAGCGCCTTGACCGGCGGCTGGCCGGAGAGAACGCGCGCCAGATAGACGGCGGCCGTCAGGTCGCCCAGCCCGTTTGGCGGCTTCTCGATCACGCGGTGCTCGGCAAGCAGCGCCTGGCTGCCGTCGAGCAGGAAATTGCCGGTGCCGCCCGCCATCATCGCGGGCGCCGAGGTCACCAGCATGGTCGAAGGGCCGGCGTGAAGCGCCGCCGCCGTCACCGCCTTGATGTCGGGCAGCGGCGCGCCCGCCATCCATTCCAGCTCATAGCGGTTGGGCGTGGCGATATCCGCGATCGGCATCAATTTGTCGCGCATGGCGGCCGCCGTCGGCTCGGGCACATAGAGCCCGCCCGAATCGCCCATCACCGGATCGCAGATGTAAAGCGCGTTCGGCGTCTTTTCCTTGACGGCGGCGACCAGCGAGGCGACTGCGTCGGCCTGGCCGGCCTCGCCGAGATAGCCCGACAGCACGGCCCGCACCTCGCCCAACCAGGGCGCGCGCTCGAGATCGGCCATCAGCGCCTTGAACTGATCGAGCGGCGGAACGATGCGCGTGGCCCGGCTGTGGCCCGGATGCCAGGGCAGGATGACGGTCGGCACCGCCCAGACCGGGAAGCCCAGCGTCTCCAGCGCGAAGACGGCGGCGCGGTTGCCGACCGAGCCGCGGGCGACATGGCTGGAGATGACGATGACCGCGCGCGGCGCGTCGATTTTTTCTGCACTCATGGAAATCTGTTCCTAGCCGCCACGCGTTGCGGCATACACCAGCCAGGCCAATAGCCCAATGGCAATGAGGAAGCCGAGCGTTCGGCCAATGCGGGTTCCCCAATATTCGATGGGATCGGTGCGGTCGGTGTCGGCGGCGGTCACGCGGTCGCGCGCATCCTTCGCCGTGCGGACGATGAAAGACGCGCCGCCCGGCGCCGTCTCGCGCGCCACGCGTTCGAGGATGCGGCGCGATTCGGTCTCGTCGTCCCGGCGCTCGGCCATGGCAATTGCCCTTTCCTGCCCGGACCTTAGAGCAATTCCCGGAAAAGTGCGAAGCGTTTAGGCTCGGCTTACTTCGCCGCAGCCTTCCGACCGGAATTGCGTCAGACAAGAAGATGAAATCCTGTTCGCTCGACTATTCACAGGGGCTCTCGCCCGAGCCGGAGCAGGCGTCATCGGCCGGACATTTTCTTACGCGTGGATTGTGGTAATGCTTCGCGCGCAACTTCTGTCGAGGGACCAATCATGATTGCCGAGCGCCTCTCACTAGCCTCCCCCTTCCGCAGCCTTGCCGCCTTCCTGATGATGGCTTTCGTGCTGCCGCTGCTTGCCGGCTGCGGCTACAACACCATCCCGACGGCGGAAGAGAACGCCCATGCGGCCTGGAGCGAGGTGCTCAACCAGTATCAGCGTCGTTCCGACCTGATCCCGAATCTGGTCGAGACGGTGAAGGGTTATGCGTCGCATGAAAAGGATACGCTCGACGCGGTCGTCCAGGCGCGCGCCAAGGCAACGCAGATCACGGTGACGCCCGACACGCTGAAGGATCCCGAGGCGCTGAAGAAGTTCCAGGATGCCCAGGCCGGGCTGACCAGCGCGCTGTCGCGGCTGATCGCAGTGTCGGAAGCCTATCCCGACCTCAAGGCGAACCAGAATTTTCTCGCGCTGCAAGCGCAGCTCGAAGGCACCGAGAACCGCATCGCCGTGGCGCGGCGCGATTACATCCAGGCGGTCAGGGACTATAATCTGACGCTGAAGACCTTCCCATCCGTGCTGTGGGCGACCTTCTGGTTCCGCGGCAACGAGCCGTTCGCGAACTTCACCGTCGAGGAAGACAAGATGCAGGTGCCGAAGGTCGATTTCGGCACGAGCACCACCAAGCAGGGCGGGTGAGCGGCTCGACGGTCGTCGGAATGTAATTCTGCGAAAAGACGGACCGCTGGCGTGTTGATACCCCCCTCTGTCCTGCCGGACATCTCCCCCTCAAGGGGGGAGATTGGCAGTTTCGACAACCTCGCCCCCTCTTCAACGCTGAAGATTGGCGAAGGTCGGCGTGACGTCCAATCTCCCCCCAAGAGGGGGAGATGTCCGGCAGGACAGAGGGGGGCGCGACAGAACGCCGGCATCGCCTTTCTTGGCCTGCTTCTCTCGTTTTTCCTCCTCCCCCTCGCCGCCCTCGCCGCCGACCTTCCCGCCCTCACCGGCCGCGTCGTCGACAATGCCGGCATCATCGATGCCGGCACGCGCGCGTCCCTCACGCAAAAACTCGCCGACTTCGAGACAAAAGGCTCCGACCAGATCGTCGTCGCCACCATACCCAGCCTCGGCGGCGAGGAGATCGAGCCTTACGCCAACCGGCTGTTCCGCTTCTGGAAGCTCGGCCAGGCCAAGGAAAATAACGGCGTGCTGCTCTTGGTCGCGCCCAACGACCGCAAGATGCGCATCGAGGTCGGCTACGGGCTGGAAGGCACGCTGACCGACCTGCACACCAAGCTGATCATCGAGAACGACATGGTGCCGGCCTTCCGCGCCGGCGATTTCTCCGGCGGCATCACCAAGGCCGTCGACGACATGATCATGGTGCTGGAGGGCAATCCGGAGGAGCTGGAAGCGCGCGGCAAGCGCAACGAGCAGGCGCCGTTCAATTCAGACGACTTGTTCTTCGCCATCTTCATCACCATCTGGGCGCTGATCTTCTTTGGCGGCATCGCGATGACGGTGCTGCCGCCGATCTTCGGCCAGAAGATCGGACCGGGCCGCTATCGCTGGCTGGGCATGACTTTCGATCAGAACCGGCGCTCTTCCTCGGGCGGCTGGTCGTCGGGTGGTGGCGGTTGGTCGTCCGGCGGCGGCTGGTCCTCGGGAGGCGGCGGTGGCGGATTTTCAGGCGGCGGCGGCTCGTCGGGCGGCGGCGGCTCCTCGGGAAGCTGGTGAGGCATCATGGCAACGCGACCGATCAGCGCCGAGGACCATGACCGCATCGCCGAGGCGATCCGCACCGCCGAGTTGAAGACCGACGGCGAGATCTACTGCGTCGTCGCTCGGGCCAGCGACGGCTACTTCTTTCCGGCCGCGTTCACGACGACGATCGGCGTATTCGTCGCCAGCCTTGCCGTCGCCTATGGGCTGGAGGCATGGTGGCTGTCCATACGGCTGCCGCATTTCGTGCTAGCGCAAGCGCTGGCGCTGGCCTCGGTGCTCGTTTTGCTCTGGTTCTTCCCCACTTTGCGCATTCATTTCGTGCCGAGAAGGCTGCGCTATCAGGCGGCGCACGCCAATGCGATGAAGCAGTTCCTGGCCCGCAACGTCCACCGCACGAGCGCGCGCACCGGCGTGCTCATCTTCGTCTCCGTTGCTGAGCGCTATGCCGAGGTCGTCGCCGATTCCGGCATCGACGCCAAGGTCGGCCAGCATGTCTGGGACGGCGTGGTGGGCGACCTGACCAGACATGCCGGTGACGACCGGCTGGCCGACGGCTTCGTCAAGGCTATCGGTACG
Source organism: Mesorhizobium sp. ESP-6-4 (assembly GCF_020164735.1). Classification (NCBI taxonomy): domain Bacteria; kingdom Pseudomonadati; phylum Pseudomonadota; class Alphaproteobacteria; order Hyphomicrobiales; family Phyllobacteriaceae; genus Mesorhizobium; species Mesorhizobium sp. ESP-6-4. Next base: position 93,745 of record NZ_JAIUGS010000003.1, on the reverse strand, counting down.
GTCGGCGCGGTGCTCGCCGAGCATTTCCCGGTCACCGAAGGCGACACCAACGAGCTCGATGATCATCTCGTCGAAATCTGACTAGTTCCCGTATTGGGATCTTGACCGGTCGGCTCTGTTGCGTCGGCAGGCGACACGCCTTGGAGATTGGCCGAAACGCCCATCGCGATCGTCATTCCAGGGCGAAGCAGGAGCGGAGCTCCGTCGCGAAGACCCTAGAATGCATGCCGTTACCTTCGCCACAGCGTGCAACGGAGCAGAATTCTGCGCCGTGGCAACGCGTTAAGGTCACGGCATGGATTCTAGGGTCTGCGCCGCGTCGCTTCGCTCCTTGCTCCGCCATAGAATGACGAGGTTGGGCGGCTTCAGCCAATCTGCGGCGTTTGCGCTGATTTTACGGAAATGAACGCCTCTTCGGCGAACGCACCTTTCGCCTGTGCGAAAGCGAGGAGGCGTGTTGGCGGACTCTTTGCAATCGCCCGATGCGGGTTTATGGTTAACCAATCATGAACACGCTGACGATCGACATCCGGAAGGCAGAGCCGCGCGACGCGAGCGCCATCGCCGAGGTGCACCAGCAAGCCTGGCGCGGCGCCTATTCCGGTATCATCCCGCACCGCACGCTGACTTCGATGATCAACCGTCGCGGCGTCGACTGGTGGGCCAACGCGATTCGCCGCGCCGCCACCGTGCTGGTCGTCGAGATCGGCGGAACGGTCGCCGGCTATGCCACGATCGGCAAGAACCGTGCTCGCGAGCTCCGCCAGCAGGGCGAGATCTACGAACTCTATCTGCGTCCTGAATATCAGGGCATCGGGCTCGGCAGCCGGCTGTTCAAGGCGGCCAAGGCCCGGCTCGCCGACCACGGCCTGCGCGGCCTCGTGGTCTGGGCGCTGGAGGACAATCACAATGCCTTGGCCTTCTACGCCGGCAATGGCGGCCGCGATATCGCCGAAGGGGTCGAGGTCTTCGAGCAGAAGGCGCTCAAGAAAGTGGCTTTCGTCTGGAATGACTGACGTCGCCTAGGTTACACGCCATCACAAACTGTGCGCTTCCATTGGCGTTCAGTGCCATTCGCCGCATTGCACCATGACGTTTCGCCCGCTATCGGTCTTGCAATCGAGAGAGGGATTTAGCCATGCGTATCGAAGCCGTGCCCACCGGAAAGAACCCGCCTGAGGACGTCAACGTCATCATCGAGGTGCCGATCGGCGGCGAGCCGATCAAATACGAGATGGACAAGGAGGCCGGCACCCTGTTCGTCGACCGCTTCCTGCACACCTCGATGCGCTATCCCGGCAATTACGGCTTCGTGCCGCACACGCTGTCGGGCGACGGCGACCCGATCGACGTTCTGGTCTGCAACACCCGGGCGCTGGTGCCGGGCTGCGTCATCAATGTACGGCCGATCGGCGTCTTGATCATGGAAGACAATGCCGGCCAGGACGAGAAGGTGATCGCCGTTCCCTCGCCCAAGCTGACGCTGCGCTACGAGAACGTCACCGAATACACGCATCTGCCCGAGATCACGCGCCAGCAGGTGCAGCACTTCTTCGAGCACTACAAGGATCTCGAGCCCGGCAAATGGGTCAAGATCGAGGGCTGGCACGATTCCAAATACGCCAAGAAGATGATCGTCGACGCGATCGCGCGCGCCAAGGCAGCCAAATAAAGGCTACCGAACGGCCTTCTCGCCGCCGGCCGCGGTGATCACCCCAACGATGATCAGCCCGGTCAGCACCAGCCGCACGCCGGCGCTGACGCCGAAGGTGTTGAGCATGGTGAGCAGGAGCACCAGGAACAGGCCGGCGCCCCAGACGCCCGGCACATTGGCCTTGCCACCGGCGACCGAGGTGCCGCCGATGACCACGACCGCAATCGAGGCGAGCAGGTATTCGTTGCCGATATCGACATTGGCGCCGCGGAAATAGCCGGCAAGCAGCGCCCCGTCGATGCCGCCCAGCGCGCCGCACAGCGTGTAGGTGAGGAAGCGGATGCGGCCGACATGGACGCCGGCGAGCCATGCGGCGCGGATGTTCTGGCCGATCGCCAGCACCGAGCGGCCGTAGATCATGCGCTGCAGCGCAAGCGCGGCGCCGATGGTGAAGACCACCGTCAGCATCGCCAGCGCCGGAATGCCCAGCACCTGCCAGTTGGTGAAGTCGGCAAAGCCCGGCGGCGGCTTGATCTGCAGGCCGCGGCCATAGCTGATGTCGACCGACTGGATGATGAAGCTCGCCGATAGCGTGGCGATGATCGGCGGGATGCGCAGCGCCCAGATCAAGAGATAGTTGATCGCGCCGATCGCGGCGCCGCAGGCGAGTGCCGCAAGCAGCCCGACCAGGATCATGGCATCGCTGCCGCCCATCACCTTCATGGCGACCGCGCTGGCCAGCCCGATATTGGCCGGCAGCGACAGGTCGACATTGCCGGGTCCCAGCGTGATGACGAACATCTGGCCGACGCCGACGATGACGGTGAAGACGGCAAGCGACAGCGCCGCCGTGACCATGCCGCCGGCGCCGTAGCCGCCGGTGAAGGCAATCGTCGCCAGCCAGACGACGACAGCGCCGACGAAAGACCAGATCCAGGGCTTTTCAAGCAGCGTCCGCACCAAGGTCATCGCTCACCGCTCCCTGCGGCTGATCAGCACCCGCGCCGCCAGCACGATGATCAGGATCGCTCCGTTGGCGGCCACCTGCCAGTCGGGCGGGATGTGCATGAAGGTCAAGAGCGGCGAGGCGGCCAGCGCCAATGTCAGCGCGCCGAGGACGGCGCCGATCGGCGACACCCGGCCGCCGACGAACTCGCCGCCGCCGAGGATGACGCCGGCGATCGAGAGCAGCGTATAGCCATTGCCGATATTGGCGTCGGCCGACGTGGTGATGCCGATCAGCGCCATGCCGGACAGAACGCCGAACAGGCCGGTCAACGCGAACAGCACGACCTTGGTCTTGAGCAGCGACCAGCCGGCGCGCCTCAGCGCCGCGGCATTGCCGCCTGAGCCGCGCAGGATGACGCCGTAGGACGTGCGCATCAGGCCGAAATGCACGACCGCGGCGATCAGCAGCGCGGCAAGGATCGGGAACGGAATGTAGGGCGGCTTGAACGACAGGATCGACAGCAGCCAGTCCGGCGCCCTGCCGCCGGGCTTGGGCAGGATCAGGATCGCAAGCCCCTGCCAGACGAAGCTCATGCCGAGCGTCACCACGATCGAAGGCAAATTGCGCAGGTGGATCAGCGCGCCGAGCAATGCATAGACGCCGATCGAGCCCATGAGCACGAGAATGCCGAGGAGCGGCGCGTCCCGCAGCCATGTCGCGGTGATGCAGCCGACGAAGCCGACGAACGTCCCTATCGACAGGTCGAGCTCGTTGCCGGCGATGACGAACATCTGAGCGATCGTCGCCAGCGCGATCGGGATCGCCAGGTTGAGCATCAGGTTGAAGCCGAAATAGCTGATGGCGCGCGGGTTGAGCCAGGCAATCGCAATCAGCACCAGCGCCAGCGACAAAGCCGGCAAAAGGCCGCGCAGCAAACGCGCCCGGGCGGCGCTGCCGCGCGGCGAGGCTTTCGGAACGGTGCCGGGAGCGATCGCCGTCATCTCAGGCCGCATCGCCGAACGAGGACTGGATGATCTTTTCCTCCGTCAGCTCGTCGCGCCCAAGATTGGCGACGATCCGGCCGTTCTTGAAGACGTAGACATGGTCGCAATTGTCGAGCTCCTCGGTCTCGGTCGTGTACCAGAGGAAGGTCCGGCCCTTTGCGGCCTCCTCGCGCACGAGGTCGTAGACTTCGAGCTTGGTGCCGATATCGACGCCGCGCATCGGGTCGTCCATCAGCACGATCTCTGCGTCGGAGCCGAGCGCGCGGGCAAACAGCGCCTTCTGCTGGTTGCCGCCCGACAGCGAATAGATGTTGTTGTTCATGTCCGGCGTGCGGATGCCGATCTTCTTCTTCCAGAATTCGGCAAGCTCGGCCTCGCGCTGCGGCGAGATCAGCAGGCCGCTGCGCAGCCGCGCCAGCGAACGGATGCCGATATTCTGCGCGATCGACCATTGCGAAAAGATGCCGTCCGACTGGCGGTCGCCGGCGACCAGCGCCACCGGCGCGGTGACCTCGATGCCGGTCCTGGCGCGGGCGGCGGCCGAGAAGATCGCCAGCAAAAGATCTGTCTGGCCATGGCCGGCAAGTCCCGCAAGACCGATGATCTCGCCCGCGCGCGCGACAAGCTCCTTGCCGTCCTGCTGCCTGGCCGGGCGTGCCCGCACCCTGAGCGCTCCTGGCTCGGTCTTGCGGGCCTCGGCGGCGGCTTTGTGATGTCCCTCGGCGCCGCCCATGGCCGCGACCAGCCTGTCGCGGTCGAACGCGCTCGCGGCATCGGCCGCGACCACCTTGCCGTCGCGCATCACCACGATGCGGTCGGCGTTCTGCAGCACCTCGCCCAGCACATGCGAGATCAGGATGCAGCTGCCTCCGGCCGCCACGAAGCGGCGCACGAATGAAAGCAATTGGCCCGCCGTATGCGCGTCGAGCGAGGAGGTCGGCTCGTCGAGGATGACCAGATGCAGCGGCTCGCGGGTCAGCGTGAAGGCGCGCGCCACCTCGACCATCTGGCGCCGCCCGATCGAAAGGTCGCCGGCGATGTCGTCCGCCGAAATGCCGTGGTCCGGGAAGATCTCGTCCAGCTTGGCGCGGATGAGGTCGGCGGCCCGGCGCCGCCAGCCGAAACCGGTAAGCGCGGGGTGATTGATGCGAGTATTCTCGGCGACGCTGAGATTGGGGCAGAGCGACAGCTCCTGGAAGACGCAGCGTATGCCAAGCTCCAGCGCGCGCGCCACCGAATAGCTCGCTTCCTGATTGCCGCGCACGGCGATCTGCCCGCCATCCGGCCGCAGCGTGCCGGCCACCATGTGCATGAGCGTCGACTTGCCGGCGCCGTTATGCCCGACCAGCCCGACGCATTCGCCGGCGCCGACATGGAAGTCGACGCCGTTAAGCGCCCGAACGGCGCCGAAATGCTTTTCGGCGCCGTTGAGCCTGACGATATCCGCAATAGCCTGAAGCATCCTCAACTTTATCCGGTTGGCGATGCGGACCGCAATGTGCCCACCGCTATTGCTTGATGTTGGCCTTGATCGCCGCGATAGCTTCTTCCTGCGTGTATTCGTGCGTGGCGACGCCGCCTTCCTTGATCTTCGGCAGCGCGGCCTCGAAATCGTCCTGGGTGAAGGCGAGATAGGGCACCAGGAGGTCATGCGGGATGTCCTTGCGGCCGTCGAGCACCTGCTGCGCCACCCAGAAGGCCAGCGTCGACACGCCGGGCGCGATCGAGGCCGACCAGGTCTTGTAGCCGTCCTTCTCCTTCTGCTCCTTCCACCACTTCAGCTCGTCCTGCCGGTTGCCCATGATGATGGTCGGGCGTGGCTTGCCGGCCGCGGCGAAGGCCTGCGCGGCGCCATAGCCGTCGCCGCCCTGGTCGACGATGCCGACGACATCCGGCAACGACGGCAGGATGGTCGCCACCGCCTTCTGCGCCGTCGTCTGGTCCCAGTCGCCCGTTACCGAACCGACGATCTTGAACTCGGGATGGGCGGCGACGCCTTCGAGGATGCCGGCATGGATGGCATCGTCGATTGAGGTGCCGGCGAGACCGCGGATTTCCAGCAGATTGCCGCCCTTGGGCTGGAACTTCGCCATCTGCTCGACTTCCTGCTTGCCCATGTCCTTGAAGTCGACGACGACGCGGTAGGCGCAAGGCTCGGTCACGATGCCGTCGAAGGAGACGACGACGATACCGGCATCGCAGGCCTGCTTGATGGCGCCGTTCAGCGCATCGGGCGAGGCAGCGTTGATGACGATGGCGTCATAGCCCTGCAGGATCAGGTTCTGCACCTGGGCCGCCTGGGTCGGCACTTCCTTGTCGGCGGTGGTGAAGACATCCGCTGCCGCGACCACCTTGTCCTCGACCGCCTTCTTGGTGACGATCGCATAGCTGTCGAGCATCGCCTGGCGCCACGAATTGCCGGCATAATTGTTGGAGAAGGCGATCTTCTTGCCGCTGGTGTCGGCAAGCGCGGTGCCCGAGGCGAGCATCGCCGCAAATGCACTCAATACGAGCAGTTTCTTCATGTCGGTTCCTCCCGAGGTTGCTGCTACTAAACGCGAATTCTCTGTTTTTTATCTATTGTCAGACAAATGCAGAGGAACCGCAAGCTGTCAACTGCAAAGCATTGGCACTGCTCGATCAACTTGCGGTGCGACGATTGAAAAGACGGCGACTCCTGGTCTAGGAACGCGGCAGGAGGCCAGTGCATGGCAGTGACGCGGACCGTTGCTAAAGGCGCGCCCGGAATTCCGGCGCGCTGGACGTCAAGCGCAAAGACCGGCGTCGGAACCGCGCTTTCGGCAAAAAGCCCGCTCTGGTTCACCACCAGCCACGGCATCCTGAATGAAATCTATTACCCGCACCTCGACAGCGCCTGCACGCGCGACCTGGGGCTGGTCGTCACCGGCCCCGGCGGTTATTTTTCCGAAGAGAAGCGCGATGCGGCCCACACCGTCGACCCTTTCGAGGACGGGGTGCCTGGCTACCGGCTGACCAACATCGCCTCCGACGGCGCTTACCGGATCGACAAGCGCATCGTTACGGATTCGAAACGACCTGTATTGCTGCAGGAAGTGCGTTTCAGCGCGATCAAGGGCTCGCTGGCTGATTATCGCGTCTACGCGCTGCTTGCGCCGCACCTGGTCAACGCCGGCATGGGCAATACGGCCTGGATCGGCGAGCATAAGGGGCAGCGTCTTCTCTTCGCCACCGGCCGCGGCGTGTCGCTCGCGCTCGCCTCCTCTTTGCCCTGGGGCGCCTGCTCGGCCGGCTATGTCGGCTTCTCCGACGGCTGGCAGCAGCTGCGCGACAGCGGCGCGCTCGATCCATCCTGCTTGGCGGCGGAAAACGGCAATGTCGCGCTGACCGGCGAGATCGGCTTTTCGGCCGGCAGGACGGTTGCCTTGCTGGCGCTCGGCTTCGGCGCTTCGCCGGAGGAAGCCGCCGACCTTGCGCTTGCAAGTCTGCAACAGGGTTTCGAGCCGGCCGCGAAGACTTATGTCGAGAACTGGCGGACATTTCAGGCAGGGTTGGAAAAACTCGATCGCCGCGGCGCCTCCGGCCTGAACACCTACCGCGCCAGCACCGCGGTGCTGGCAACGCATCTGTCGATCGCGAGACCGGGCGCTGCCGTCGCCAGCCTGTCGATCCCCTGGGGTTTCAACAAGGGCGACGACGATCTCGGCGGCTATCATCTCGTCTGGCCGCGCGACCTGGTCGAGACCGCTGGCGGCTTCCTGGCGGCCGGCGACGGCAGGCAGGCGCTGCAGATCCTCGCCTATCTGCGTTCGATCCAGCAGCCGGACGGCCATTGGCCGCAAAATTGCTGGTCCGACGGCACCGCCTATTGGCCCGGCATTCAGATGGATGAATGCGCCTTTCCGCTGCTGCTTGCCGATGCCTTGCGCCGTGCCGGCCATCTGCCGAAGTCGAAGCTCGCCGACTTCCTGGCGATGATCGAGAACGCCGCCGCCTATGTCGTCCGTAACGGCCCGGTCACCGGCCAGGACCGCTGGGAAGAGGATGCCGGCTACAGCCCGTTCACGCTGGCCGTGGAAATAGCGGGCCTGCTCGCCGCCGCCGACATGCTGGAAGCCTGCGGCAAAAATGAGCCGGCAAACTATCTGCGCGAGACCGCCGATTGCTGGAACGACCAGGTCGAGCGCTGGACCTATGTGACCGGTACGCAGGCAAGCGCCAGGGCGGGAACCGACGGATATTATGTCCGCATCGCGCCGCCCGACAATGGCAGCGCCGCGTCTCCGAAGGACGGCTTCGTGCCGATCAAGAACCGGCCGCCGGGCGACACCGACAAGCCGGCCGAGGCGATCATCAGCCCGGATGCGCTGGCGCTAGTCCGCTTCGGCCTGAGGGCCGCGGACGACCCGCGCATCCTCAATACCGTCAAGGCGATCGACACCGAGCTGCGCTGCGACCTGCCGCAAGGCCCGCTCTGGTACCGCTATTCCGGCGACGGCTATGGCGAGCACGAGGACGGCTCGCCTTTCGACGGCACCGGCCGGGGCCGGCCGTGGCCGCTGCTCGCTGGCGAGCGCGCCCATTACGAGCTGGCCGCCGGCCGCAGGGACAAGGCGGCGCAGCTGCTTGAGACTTTCGAACGTTCGGCCGGCGTGGGCGGCCTCCTGCCGGAGCAGGTCTGGGATCGCCCGGACATGCCTGACCGCGAGCTGTGGCTGGGCAAACCGTCCGGCAGCGCCATGCCGCTGGTCTGGGCGCATGCCGAGCACATCAAGCTGTTGCGCTCGCTGCACGACGGCGCCGTTTTCGACCTGCCGCCGCAAGGCGTCGCACGCTATATCAAGGGCAAGACGGTCTCGCCGCTTAGGATCTGGCGCTTCAACAACAAGATCCGCTCCATTCCGGCCGGCAAGGCGCTGCGCGTCGAATTATCGGCGCCCGGCGTCGTCCATTGGAGCAGCGACAAATGGCTGACCGTGCAGGACAGCAAGACGGCCGAGAATGCGTTCGGCATTCATCTGGTGGATTTGCCCGTTGACCGCCTGCAGCCGGGAACCACCATCGTCTTCACTTTTTTCTGGCCCGGGGCGATGCGTTGGGAGAATGTCGACTTCAGCGTCGGCATTAGCGCCCAATCGTGATCCAGCAGGGCCATTGTACTTCTCCTTCCTCAAGCAATCGGGATGAAACCATGCAGATCGGAATGATGGGACTGGGCAGGATGGGCGCCAACATGGTGCGGCGCCTGATGCGCGACGGCCATGAATGCGTCGTCTATGACATCAATTCGGCAAGCGTCGCCGGCATGGTCAAGGACGGCGCGGTCGGCGCCGCCTCGCTGGAGGAGTTCGTCGCCAAGCTCGCCAAGCCGCGCTGCGCCTGGCTGATGCTGCCGGCCGCGATCACCGGCAGGATCGTCGACCAGGTGGCGGCGCTGATGGAGCCGGGGGACATCATCATCGACGGCGGCAATTCCTACTACCATGATGCCGTCGACCAGGCGGCCAAGCTGGCGGTTAAGGGCATCAACTTCGTCGATGTCGGCACCAGCGGCGGCGTGTGGGGGCTGGAGCGCGGCTACTGCCTCATGATCGGCGGCCCCGATGACGCTGTGAAGCATCTCGATTCGGTCTTTGCCACGCTGGCGCCTGGCGCCGATGCGGGCGCCAACCCGTCCAAGGATGCCGGCACGGCGCCCTTCGGCTATCTTCATTGCGGACCGAGCGGCGCCGGTCACTTCGTCAAGATGGTGCATAACGGCATCGAATATGGCGTGATGGCCGCCTATGCCGAGGGCATGAACATCCTGAAGTCGGCCAATGCCGGCAAAAGGCAGCGCAGTGCAGACGCCGAGACCAGCCCGCTCGAAAATCCGCAATACTACCAGTTCGACATCGACCTGCCGCAGGTCGCCGAGGTCTGGCGGCACGGCAGCGTCATCGGCTCCTGGCTGCTCGATCTCACTGCCGGCGCGCTGAAGAACGACCCGGCGCTCGCCCAGTTCGGCGGCCGTGTCTCCGATTCCGGCGAAGGCCGCTGGACGCTGAAGGCGGCGATCGACACTGGCGTCCCGGCGCCGGTGCTGTCCTCGGCGCTGTTCGACCGCTTCTCTTCCCAGGGCGAATCGCAATTCGCCGACAAGCTTCTGTCCGCCATGCGCTATGCCTTCGGCGGCCATGTCGAGAAGCCGAAGACCGGCGCGTGAAGGGAGAGACTGCATGAGCCAGGAGAGGTCCGACACGCTGGTGCTTTTCGGAGCGACCGGCGATCTTGCGCACAAAAAGATTTTCCCGGCGCTCTACCAGATGGTCGCCAAAGGCACGCTGAGCGAGCCGGTGATCGGCGTCGCCTTCGAGCCTTGGGAGCTCCCCAAATTGGTGGACCGTGCGCGCGACGGCATCGTCACCGCGCTTGGCCGTGTCGACGACAAGGTCTTTTCCAAGCTCGCCTCGCTGCTGCGCTATGTCAGCGGCGACTACCGCGACGGCGCGACCTTCGAGAAGCTGAAGACGGCGCTGGGTTCCGCGCAGCGGCCGCTGCACTACATGGCCGTCCCCCCGACAATGTTCGAGACGGTCGTGCAAGGGCTGGAGCAGTCCGGCACCGCGCGCGGCGCGCGGCTGATGGTGGAAAAGCCGTTCGGCCACGACCTGCAGTCGGCGCGCTGGCTGAACCGGGTGCTGCATCTGGTGTTCGACGAGCAGTCGATCTTCCGCATTGACCATTATCTCGGCAAGGAAGCGATCCAGAACCTGCTCTATTTCCGCTTCGCCAACTCCTTCCTCGAGCCGATCTGGAACCGCAACTTCGTCGAGAGCGTGCAGATCACCATGGCCGAGGATTTCGGCGTCGAGGGCCGCGGCAAATTCTATGACGATGTCGGCTGCATCCGCGACGTGATCGAAAACCACCTGCTCAACATCCTGTTGCTTTTGGCCATGGAGCCGCCGGTCGGCCGCTCGGCCGACGACCTGATCGACGAGAAGGTGCAGGTGCTGCGCGCCATCCGCACGCTGACCAAGGACGATGTCGTGCGCGGCCAATTCGACGGCTATCTGGCCGAGCCGGGCGTCAGGCCCAACTCGCCGGTCGAGACCTTCGCCGCAGTGCGCTTCTTCGTCGACACCTGGCGCTGGCGGGACGTGCCTTTCTTCATTCGCGCCGGCAAGAACATGCCGGTGCACGCCACCGAGGTGATCGTGCGTATGAAGCGGCCGCCGCTCGACGTCTTCGATCCGATCAAGCCGGGCGACGCCAATTATGTGCGCTTCCGCATCGACCCGCAGGTGGCGATCTCGATCGGCGCCCAGCGCAAGGTCGCCGGCGACGACATGATCGGCGAGCAGGTGGAGCTGACCGCGCTCGACGACACCAAGGGCGACATGCCGCCCTATGAGCGGCTGATCGGCGACGCCATGAACGGCAATGGCCAGCTCTTCACGCGCCAGGACGCGGCCGAGCTTGCCTGGCGCATCGTCGGCCCGGTGCTCGGCGACACCGCGGCGCCGGCAATCTATGCGCCCAAGACCTGGGGGCCGGTCGATGCCATGAACGGCTTCGGCCCACCCGACGGCTGGATCAATCCGAGCAAATAATTTCGGGGAGGACGGATGGCGAAGGCAGCAAAGAAAGCCGCGGCGACCGGCGATCCGATCGTGCTCACCGTCGATGTCGGCGGCTCGCATGTGAAGATCCTCACCAGCGCAGGCGGCGAGATGCGCCGCGTCGCGTCCGGACCGAACCTGACCCCGGACCAGGTCGTCTCGTCGGTCAAGAAACTGGCCGAGGGCCTGGATTATGACGTCATCTCGATGGGCTATCCCGGCCCCGTGCGTGACAACAAGCCCTCGCTAGATCCCTTCAATCTCGGCAAGGGCTGGAACGGCTATGATTTCACCGCCGCTTTCGGCAAGCCGGTGAAGCTCGTCAACGATGCGCTGATGCAGGCCATCGGCAGCTATGACGGCGGCCGCATGCTGTTCCTCGGCCTCGGCACGGGCCTGGGCGCCGCCATGATCATCAAGAATGTCGGCCAGCCCATGGAGCTCGCCCACCTGCCCTACAAGAAGGGAGCGACTTTCGAGGATTATGTCGGCGAACGCGGCTTGGTGAAGCACGGGAAGAAGAAGTGGCGCAAATACGTTTTCGACGTTGTCGATAGGCTCCGCGCCGCCTTGCAGCCTGACTATGTCGTGATTGGCGGCGGCAATGTCGACAAGCTCGATCAATTGCCGGAAAAGTCCCGGCGCGGCGACAACACTCGCGCTTTCGAGGGTGGATTTCGTCTGTGGCGCGACAAGGCGCTGGTCGTCTGATATAGTTACATTTCAGTATAATTGTTCAAAACAGCGTGTATTGACGCGACAAAATGTTGCGCCGCGCAGATTTGCCGACTAGGAATTCGCCGGCCTGCGGCCCCTGCGGCTTCCCGAATTCGCAAACAACGCTCGCAGCGCTTCGACATTACACCGCGAAAACCGGATCGTTTTCGCGACCTTGCGGCAGAAATGGAGGGACTACGTGGACGAGGACACCAGCACAGCCAGGGAAATCGACCTGCTCGAGCTCACCGCTCATATCGTATCGGCCTATGTCGCCAAAAACCGCCTGCCTGCTTCCGACCTGGGCGGACTGATCGCCAGCGTCGCCTCTTCGATCGGCGGAATCAGCCAGCCGGCGGAGCCCGCGGCGCCCCCGCCGGTTCCCGCCGTCAATCCCAGGCGCTCGGTGACGCCGGACTACATCATCTGCCTCGAGGACGGGAAGAAGTTCAAATCGCTGAAGCGCCATATCGGCGTGCATTTCGGCCTGACGCCGGAAGCCTACCGCACCAAATGGGGCCTGCCGGTGGATTACCCGATGGTCGCGCCCAACTACGCGGCCTCGCGCTCGCAGCTCGCCAAGTCGATCGGCCTCGGCCGCAAGGCGGAACCGGAGCCGGCGAAGCCTGCAAGGGCCAGGAAGGCCAAAGCCCCGGCCTGAAATAACGCGCCTGCACCAATGGTTTAGGGAAGCCTGCCGAGGAATCAGCCTTGGCAGGCTTCCTGCTTTTATGGCTTGGATACCGTTCCACCAGGCAATTCCAGGAAAGCCGTACGGAATTGCGTCAAAACAGGACGCGCGGTCTGTTTAAAAGGATGAACCGCTGGGGGACATGGCCATGAACTACACCAGGATGGTGATCGAGAAAGAAGCGCCGGAGGAATACGGCTACGAGCGCATCCGCTACAATCTTTCCGAAAGCTCGATCGCCGACCAGAAACTCTCCGATATCGGTCTCGCGCTGCCCGACCTCACGCTGTTTTATGGCGAGCATCGCGGCGACAAGGACTTGCGGGCGCTTATCGCCGGGCAGGACACGGGTCTTTCCCCCAATGATGTGCTGGTGACCGCTGGCGCGGCCGGCGCGCTGTTCATCATCGCCACGTCGCTTCTGTCGTCCGGCGACCATCTCGTGGTCGTGCGGCCGAACTACGCCACCAACATCGAGACACCGAAGGCGATCGGCTGCGCCATCTCCTACATCGATCTCGATTTCGACGAGGGCTTTGCCATCGACATCGACCGTGTGAAGGCAGATCTGCGGCCGAACACCAGGCTGATTAGCGTCACCTGCCCGCACAACCCGACCGGCACGATGATGACACGCGCCAAGCTCGATGCGCTGGTCGCGCTTGCAGAGAGCCGCAAATGCCGCCTGCTGGTCGACGAGACCTACCGCGACCTTTCCTTCGGCACGCGATTGCCGTCGGCGGCCTCGCTCAGCCCCGCCGCCATCAGCGTCTGCTCGCTGTCCAAGGCCTTCGGCATTCCGGGCATCCGCATCGGCTGGCTGATGACCCGCGATCCGCAGTTGCAGGAAACGTTCCTCGCCGCCAAGGAGCAGATCGGCATCTGCGGCAGCGTCATCGACGAGGCGATCGCGCGCGCCACGCTCGAACGCCGTGACGCCTTCCTCGCCTCGCTGCTGCCGGAAATGGCCAGGCGCCGCGACGTCGTTCAATCCTGGATCGACGGCGAGCCGCTTGTCGACTGGGTGCGGCCGCAAGGCGGCGTCGTCGGCTTTCCGCGGCTCAACGTCGATGCCGGCTTCGACCTCGACCGCTTCTACACCAGGCTGCTGGCGGAATACGGCACTTATGTCGGCCCCGGCCACTGGTTCGAGATGCCGAAGCGTTTCTTCCGCCTCGGCTTCGGCTGGCCGAAAGAGCCGGAGTTGCGCGGCGGGCTGGAAGCCATCTCGGCTGCTTTGAGAGGCTGAACGCACCTCACCAGAGCGGGAAATTTCGATTTTCTTCGCGCCAGCGCGGATTTTTTACGCGCATGGCAAGACGAACTGGGCTAAAGGGTTGCGGCTGGACCAGCGCCCACCGTGGAAGTGCCCCGCCGGCCATTGTCGCAAAGGGGCCCTCGAATCATGACCCTCGAAGCAACGTCACCAGACCAGCGCTACGCCGCGTTCCGGCACCGCCCGTTCCTCAGCTACTGGACGGCGCGCTTCCTCACCACCTTCGCCACCATGATCGTCTCGATCGCCGTCGGCTGGCAGGTCTATGACCTGACCCGCAATCCGTTCGACCTCGGCATTGTCGGCATCGTCCAGTTCCTGCCTTCGCTGCTCCTGGTGCTGGTCACCGGCGTCGTCGCCGACCGCTTCGGCCGCCGGCTGATCATGACGCTGGCGACCCTGGTCGAGGCCGGCTGCGCCTTGGCCCTGCTGCTTCTGACGTTGCGCGGCCTGACCAGCCCGCTGCCGATCTTTCTCGTGCTGGTCATGTTCGGCATAGCCCGTGCCTTCTACGGCCCGGCCTCGTCCTCGTTGTTCGCCAATCTCGTGCCGCAGGAGGATTTCGCCAACGCGATCGCCTGGAACTCGTCGGCCTGGCAGACGGCGACCATCGTCGGCCCGGTCGCCGGCGGCCTGCTCTACGGCATCTCGGCGGAGGTCGCCTACGCCACCGCCGCTGTGCTGATGCTGGTTGCGGGCATGCTTGTGTTCACCATTCCCAAGCCTGCCCAGCAGACGGCCACCGACAAGCCGACGATGCAGACGCTGTTTGCCGGCTTCAGCTACATCTGGGGCGAGAAGATCGTGCTCGGTGCGATCTCGCTCGACCTGTTCGCCGTGCTCCTGTCGGGCGCCTTTGCGTTGCTGCCGGTCTATGCGCGCGACATTTTGCAGCTTGGTCCCTGGGGGCTCGGACTGCTGCGCTCGGCGCCGGGCATCGGCGCCATCTGCGTCGCCGTCTGGCTGGCCGGCCATCCGATCCGCGACCATGCCGGCAAGATCATGCTCGGCTTCGTCGCCTTGTACGGCGCCTCGATAGTGCTGTTCGGCCTGTCGACCATCACCTGGCTGTCCATCGTCGCACTCGCCTTGCTTGGAGCGACCGACATGTTCAGCGTCTACATCCGCGAGACGCTGATCCAGCTCTGGACGCCGGACGAGGTGCGCGGCCGCGTCAACGCCGTCAACCAGGTCTTCGTCGGCGCCTCGAACGAGCTCGGCGAATTCCGCGCCGGCACCATGGCGGCGCTGATCGGCACGGTTCCCGCAGTGGTGATCGGCGGCATCGGCGCCATCGCCGTCGCCGCCCTATGGGCGTATCTGTTCCCGGCGCTGCGGCAGGTGCGGCACCTGAACAGCCGGAACTGACTGAGTTCTGAATCCAAGCCGCTGGATCCGACGTTCGGGCCAATCACGCTGCGCTGTCGACCAGCGAGGTAGGGTCGGAAGCTGTTTCTACTCCGAAAAGCTCACGCTGACGCCCCGCTGCCGAAAATAGGCCTGCATCAACTTGCGGCCGGCGCGGTTGTTCTGCACCAGCCTGGCCGGATCGAAAACCGCCTGTTTCTTCCCCTCCCGCGCCAGCGCCGCCTTGAGTGCCGCGATATGCGTATCGAGTTCGGCATTGTCGGCTCGGAGTGAGGCATAGATATTTTCGGTCGCCTCGGCCAAGGTCAGTTCGTTCACAGTGTCTTCCTTTGATTGATTGGGCGGCGCCTTAGCACAGATTCGCGGCTCGTCGATACCGCCGAGACTGCCCGCTGATCGGTGCCACGCGGCGGTGATCGGCGGCATCGCAGGGCTATGGTCCCGGCGCTGCGGGCAGGTGGTCTTGAATAGCGCCAGTGATCGGGCGGTCATAAGCGATCAGCGGCAGAACACTGGTTCGCCAGCGCAACAGGGATGAACTGAGCACTCCAAATCCTCTGGGCCAACGGCCGGTCATGGCGCGGCTGCTCGTCGCTCTCGTTAAGCTCCCTTCTTCCGCAGGTCATTGACGACATCGAGAAAGGCACGCAGCGCCGGCGGCGCGGCTCGATGTCCAGGATAGTAGATTGCAACCTCTTCCGGAGCGGGCATCCACCTGGTCAGGACCTTGCGCAGCCGGCCATCGGACATGGCCGCTTCTGCAGCCGAATCCGCCACATAGGCGATGCCCAGACCCTTTACTGCGGCTTCGACCATTAGCTCCTCGTCATCAAGAACAATGGGGCCGTTAGCGTCAATCACGAGTTCCTGGCCGGCGCGTTCGAATTCCCATCGATAGAGCTTCCCGCTGGGCATGCGGTGACCGATGCAATGGTGGCGCTGCAATTCCTCCGGGGTTCCCGGCTCCCCTGAGCGGTCGAGATAGGCGGGCGAGGCGACGCAGATGAACGTCAGCCGGCGTGCAAGCGGCACGGCGATCATGTCCTTGGGAACCGATCCGAGGAGGCGCACGCCGGCATCGAACCCGCCGGACACGATGTCGATGAGTCGCCCCTCGACGACGATGTCCACCGTTACATCAGGATGGAGCTCCGCCATCTGCGGAAGAACCCCGCGAACGAGAAGCCCAGCCATCAGTCGCGGTGCGTTGATGCGGACCGTCCCCGCAACGTTGCCCCGGAACCCTGCGATGCTGTCGAGCGCCTCGTCCAGTGAGGCGAGCGCCGGCTGAAGGCGGCCGAGCAGTTGGAAGCCGGCTTCCGTCGGCGAGACGCTGCGTGTGGTGCGGTTCAGAAGGCGCACGTCCATGCGCTCCTCGAGCGCTCGCATAGCATGGCTCAACGTGGAAGGCGCAGTGCCGATCTCGTCCGCTGCGCGGCGGAAGCTGCGATGCGTGGCAACGGCCACGAAGGCGGTGAGATCATTGAGGGACGGGCGGGACATTGGTGGTGTTTTTGCATCACCCTATGCCGATTTCAATGACTAATGCGCATAATGCGATTGCCCTATCTCCAACTCGAAGACCCGGCTCCCTGCCGTTGCCGGTCCGCTCCCATTAACAAGGCACAAAGGAACACGAAATGCCTGCACGTGACGCCATCTATCCGGCCAAACGCCACGCGTTATACGATATTCATCGATATTCTGCGGCCATTCGCTCCGACGATCTTCTTTTCGTGTCGGGTCAGGTCGGGAGCCGTGAGGACGGCTCGCCCGAGCCCGTATTTGAGGATCAGGTTCGGCGCGCCTTTGCCAATCTACGCGAGGTCTTGGCCGCCGCCGGGTGTAGATTCGATGATGTTGTCGACGTCACCACCTTCCACACCAACCCGGATGACCAGATCGCAACAGTGCTGGCCGTCCGAGCGGAAGAGATCGGCGAACCTCCCTATCCGAACTGGACGGCAGTAGGCGTCAGCTGGCTTGCCGGCTTTGATTTCGAAATCAAGGTCGTGGCCCGCATCCCTTCGACGACCAGCGACCGGCCGGCGGACAAGCGCTGATTGCTTGCCGTGCACTGGTGATTTGCTGGCAACGACGCTAGCTGGGAGCTTTCAGGATCCAACGCTCAAGGTTTTGCATCTGGAAGGCGACCCGCTCGCGACTTGAAGTTCGCGAATGGGTCGACTCCGGCTAGAGCGTGAACGACCGTAGGAAGGCGCCAGCGAAATCGGCTTAGCCCGTCTCGCGACCAATAGCTTTGCATTCGACACAGTCTGCTATTTGGGCAGCGGCAAGGGCACCCCTACTGCTGACATTGGGCGCAAAGCGGCCTTTCCATGCTCCGGCAGGCGTAAGCCATTCTCGGTCAAAACCGAGCATTCAGAGCAATGGCCTTTGCCCTACCCCACAGCCGGCCTGCCAAAAATCAGCTGCAAAAACTCGCCCAGCCAGCGCTTGAGGTGCATGTCCCAGATCAGCCGGCCGCCGAGATGGTCGCGGCCGGGCTGGGCGCCGGGCAGCTCGAAGCGATGCGCGCCGCGCACCACCCAGCGCTGCATCATCGCCCTTGTCAGCTCGCCATGGAACTGGATGCCCCAAGCATTGTCGCCATAGCGGAAGGCTTGGTTGGGGTAGGTTTCCGCGGTTGCCAGCAGCGTCGCTTCCTTCGGCAGCGAAAAGCCTTCGCGGTGGAACTGGTAGACCATCTCCGGCCAGTGCAGCAGTTTCTTGCCGGCTTCGGTCGCCTTCAGCGGATACCAGCCAATCTCGACCAGGCCTTCGCCATGGCCCTCGACCTTGCCGCCGAGATGGTTGGCGAGCATCTGCGCCCCGAGGCAGATACCGAGGAACGGCCGGTTCTCCTTGAGCGGGACTTCCAGCCAGTCGGTCTCGCGGCGGACGAACTCGTCCTCGTCATTGGCGCTCATCGGCCCGCCGAAGATAACCGCGCCGGCGTGACCGTCCAGCGTGCAGGGCAATTCGTCACCCAAGGGCGGGCGGCGGATGTCGAGGTCGAAGCCTTCTTCCAGGAGCATGTGGCCGACGCGGCCGGGGCTCGAAGTCTCCTGATGCAGCACGATCAGGATTTTTGGTCTCGGCCTCGATCTGGGTGGCATGGAAGGCGAAGGATCCTGCTATTCGTCGCTCGATTCGCCCCGCGCGCCGGGCACCTCTGCTGCCGCCTTGCGGCGCGCCTCGATGCGGTCGCGACGCTCGACGCCGATCAGCTCGGCGACCCGCCAGACGGTGTTGTCCTCGAGCTCATCAAGCTCGCCATCGGCATAGACGATTTCCCACATCAGGCCGATGAAGGCCTTGCGCGCCTCGGGGTCGAGGTGGCGCTTCAAGACGCTGGTGAAGGCGTAGAGGTCGATCGCCTCGTTGTCGGCGCGCTCGCCGGCCGCCGCCAGCGCATCGAGTTCCTGGCCGCTCACCGAATAGGTCTCGGCCAGGATCTGCTTGAACCGTTCCCACTCGACGTCCTGGCGCACGCCGTCGGCGTTCATCACATGATAGAGCAGCGCCGAAGCCGCGACGCGCGGATCGTCGGCGCTCGGCTTGGTCTCGCGCCCAGCCGGCAGATCCCTCAGGAAGGACAATACGCGCTCGAACATCGATGTTTTTTCCCTGCCCAACAAACCCGGTCCCAGAACACAGCCTCAGAACAAACGAAAGCGGCGCGGCGATTTTTCCGCTTCTTCTTCCGGCGTGACGCCAGGGTCATCCGGCAGAGGCGGCAGCTCCGGACCGGGCTCGCCGATTTCAGCCTCGCTGACGGCTTCCGCAACGGACGCTTGCTTCTCGCCGCCGTTTGAAGGCACCGGCGCCGGCTTCTCGGCCGGCGCATCGGCGACGATGTCGATCGCCTTCTCGGCGACAGGCTGGACAGGCGGCGCAGCGGTGATCGCCGGTACGGCGACATCCGCGTCGCTGTCGATCAGCTGCCCAAGCCGCTCCATCGGCGCGCGCCAGGTGAAGGCGTCGAGCTTGCCGGTGACCGGCGACACCGGCGCCCAGCGCTCGGAGATGACGCCGTCCGCCACCCACGCCGGATCGCGCGGCGCGCGCACCGCCTTCGACAGCAGCTGCCGCACCTTGCCCTGGTCGCCGGTCTCGGCCTCCTCGATATCGGCGAGCAGAAGATAGGCGCCCTCGCGGCGATCCATGCGGATCGCGGCCTCCGCCTCGCGCCGCGCCGTGGCGAAATCCTGAGCATTGAGCGCTGCGCGCGCCACGGCCATCGACGACTCGGGATGATTCCTCTTCAATTCCTGCAGCTTCTTCGCGCGGTTCAGACGATCGAGCACGGCGTCGCCCGGCCTGGCATGGGTGTAGAGCTCGGCGATGTCGGGATGCGGCTCGGCCTTCCAGGCGGCCTCCAGGATCTTGGAGCCCTTGCGCACGTCGTTTTGCCGGATAACCAGATCGGCGGCGATCACCGCGGCCGGCGCGAAATCCGGCGCCAGCTTGTTGGCTTCGAGCGCCGCGGTGCGGGCCGCGTTCGGGTCGCTGTCGACCAGCGCCTGCGCCTTGGCGGTGAGCAGCACGGCGCGGCGGCGGTTGGCGGAGTCGCGCTCGATCTGCCTGGTCGATTTCTGCGCCTCGACCAGCTTCAGCGCGCCGTCCCAATCGCCGCGTTCGGTAAGTTCTTCCAGCGTCGATTCCGCCGCCCAGGCAAGCTGCGGCGCCACCGCCGCCGCGCGGCCGGCATAGTGGCGCGCGGCATTGCGGTCGCCGAGGCGCTCGGCCTCCAGATAAAGCCCGCGCAGGCCGAGCAGCCGCATCTCGGGATCGTCGAGCATGCGCTCGAATTTCTCCCGCGCGCCTTTATGGTCGCCTTCGAGCAGCGAGGCCTGGGCGTCGAGCAGGTTGATCAGCGGCTCCTGATCGGAGCTGATCAGCTTGGCCGCCTCCTTGGTCTTCTTGCGCGCCAGCGCGCCGTCGCCGGCGCCGGCGGCGATCATGCCCGTCGACAATGCCTGGTAGCCGCGGTCGCGGCGGCGCACGCGGAAATAACGCGAGATCGTGTAGGGGCTGTTCCACAGCGACTTGATCAGCCACCAGACGATCATCACCGCCGCCACAACAGCGACGATCGCCACCGCCGCCACCATCAGCGTGACCTGGTACTGGTAGCCGTTGAAGGTGACGAGCATCTCGCCCGGGCGGTCGGCCAGCCAGGCAAAACCCAGCCCGAGCGCGAAGACGACGGCGAGGAAGACGAGGATGCGGATCATCTTGTCTCCTTAAGCCTTCGTCGCGCCGGCAATCAGCGTTTCGAGCTGCTTTTCGACCTCCAGCCGTGCCTTCAGTTTGCCGGCAAAATCGGCGCCGGCCGCCTTTGCCGCGTCCGGCAGCGTGTCATATTCGCTGAGCGCCTTGGCGTAATCGCCCTGGTTGACCGCCACTTCCATGCGCGCGACGGTTTCCGGCACGCCCTTGCCTTCGACCGCGCCGACCGGCCGCACCTTGACCAGCGATTCAGCGCTCGACACCAGGCTCTGGAAGAAGCCGGCATTCTGGTCGACCGGCTTTGCCGCATCGACCATGGCGTTGGCGGCGGCATCGGCCTCCGCAGCGATGGTGGCGCGGGTCGGCACGCCCTTTTCGGCATAGGAGCGCAGCGCCGCGAGCTCGGGCGCGTCCGGCGCGATCGCCGCGAAGGTGTCGAGCTCGGTCGCGAAGGGCGCGCCGCGATCCAGCGCCGACTTCAGCGCCGAGGCGGCGATCGCCAGCGCGATCTTGGGTTGCGAGGCTTGCGCCTCGACCTTGCCGGAAAGCTGCGATACGGACTGCTCCAGCGCAGCCACCCTGCCGTCCTCGGCCTTGGCCGCATCGCCCGCCGATTTCACCAGCGCGTCGAGCCCTGCGATCTTCTCGTTGAGCGGACCGAGATCGGCGGGTGCCGCATTGCCGTTCTTCTGCAGCTCGGCGACGGTTGTCTCGATCTGGCCGACCTTGTCGCCGAGCGCCTTGAGCGCGGCACCGTCGCCGCCCTGGCCGGCCGACGATTTCAGCGCCGCCACATCGGCCTTGACCTGATCGAGCGCCGAGGACAGGCCGTCGACCTTGGCCGACGCCCCGGTGCCGCCGCTTTCCTTCAGCACCGCGATTTCGCTTTTCAGCGAAGCGATCTCGCCGTTGACGCTATCGAGCGACTCCCCGCCCGGTCCTGACGAGCCGACCAGGCCGACCGCTTGCAGCAGGCCGGCGCCGGCAAGCGCGATCACGCCGCCGACGACGCCCGCAGCGATGGCGTTGACGCCGGTTCTGCGCGGGGACTGCGGCACGCCATCCTCGCCCCATGTCTCACTTCGTGTCTCGCTGGCCTTCGATGCCGAGGCGCCGGCGCCAGGCGCGGATGCGTCCTCGAAATTGTAATCGAAGCCCTTGGGCTGGCTCTTCGGCGCATCGGACGCGCCGGGATACGGCGCCTCCGGCTCGCCCTTGCCGGCCTCTGATTTATCGGCTGCAGCCTGCGCGGCGTCGCTATGCTCCCACGGCTCGATATCGGCCTGCTCGGCATGGATCGGCTCTTCCGGCGGCTCCGGCTGCGAAGCAGCGGCGGCCTCTTCTGCCTTCGCCTCGTCGGTCTGCGCGGCACTGGCCTCGGCCTTGGCATCCTCGTCAGTGATTCGCGAGACGGCGCCGGGCTCGAGTTCGATGGTCACCGGCTCGCGCCGGGTCTTCGAATGTCGCATCTTCGGCGTCTTGACCATGCTTTGGGCTCCGCGAACTGGCTTGAGGATGGTTCAAAGGGTCCAGGGGATGCTCTAGCACATCACCAAGCGGTGAAAAGGGGCGGTGTGATGACGCGGCTCAGCCGGGCAGCGACAAAAGCGCCAGCAGCTGCTCTTCCTCGGGCTTGGATGCGATGCGGACCCTGTCACCGGCAACCCCGTCCAGCGGCTCGGCGACACGGGCCGAGAGCGCCAGGAATTCCGTTCTTTCAAAGAGATGCCGCAAGGCCGGCCGCGCAATCAGGCTGGCCAGCGCGGCGCTGGCCTTGGCCGAATAAAGCAGCGCCGCGTCGATCGGCCGGCCCGACAGGCGGGCGACTACATCGGCATTGCCATAGTCGAAACTTGTCGTGTCGTAGGTCTCGATCGCCTGGACATGCACGCCCGCCGCCGCCAACCGCTGCTCGAACGCAGGCAAGCGGACGCGGCCGCACAGATAGACGATTGCCCTGCCGGCAAGGCCGCCGGCGATGGCATCGGCCAGCGCCTCGGCGTTGCCCGGACCTTCCGTGACGGCGAGGAATCCCGCCGCGCGGCAGGCTTCCGCCGTCCGTTTGCCAACTGCGTGGCAAGGTAGGCGCGCAAGTGCCGCGATCAGCGCCTTCGGCGCATGCCGCACCGCATTGGCGCTGGTGACGACGACCGCGGCGCCATCGGTGCCGATGCTCGCCTCGACCGGCAATGCGCTCGTCTCGGTCAGCGGCAGCAAGACAGGTTGGAATCCCAGGGCTTCGAGGCGCCGTGCCGTGCGCAACGCGCCAGGCTCCGGCCTCGTCACCAGGACGCGGACCATGTCAGGCCCAGCCGTCGAAGAACGTCGCACCAGCCTTGGCGCGAACCGTGCGCGCCGCGTCCAGGCCGATCTCCGCCGCGTCGGCAGCCTCGCCTTCCAGCCGGACCTCATGCGATTCCGTGCCGTCGGGCGAGATGATCAGCCCGGCGAAGGAGAGTTTCTCGCCCGACACCGTCGCATGGCCGGCGATCGGCGTGCGGCAGGAGCCGTCGAGCGCGGCGAGGAAGGCGCGCTCGCAGATGAGCGCCTGGCCGGTCGGCACGTGATGGATCGCCGCCAGCATCTTTTCGACGTCGCGGTCGCCGATGCGGGTTTCGATGCCGATCGCGCCTTGCCCCGGCGCCGGCGGAAAAGCTTCCAGCGGCATCAGGTCGGTGACGACATGCTCAAGTCCGAGGCGCTTCAATCCGGCATAGGCGAGGATGGTGCCCTCGGCGACGCCTTCGTCCAGCTTGCGCAGCCTGGTCTGCACATTGCCGCGGAAGATCACCACGTCGAGATCCGGCCGCATGCGGCGGATCAGCGCTTGACGGCGCAGCGATGACGATCCGACCGCGGCGCCATGCGGCAGGTCCGCGATCCGCTTCACGTTCTTGCCGATGAAGGCGTCGCGCGCGTCCTCGCGCGGCAGGAAAGTGACAAGCTCCAAACCATTGGGGAGTACCGTCGGCATGTCCTTCGACGAATGCACGGCGATGTCGATGCGGCCGTCGAGCAGCGCATCCTCGATTTCCTTGGTGAACAGCCCCTTGCCGCCGGCCTCCGACAGCGGCCGGTCCTGGATGCGGTCACCACTGGTCGAGATCGGCACCACTTCGAACGCCTCTTCGGGCAGGCCATGCGCCTGCATCAGCCGCGCCCGCGTCTCATGCGCCTGGGCCAATGCCAGCGGGCTGCCGCGTGTTCCGATTTTCAAAGTTTGCATGGCGCGCGGTCCGTGATAACCCCCGGGGCAGCTTGAGGTCTGCCGGGCCTTTTCCTAATTGGGATTGGCCGGTGATACAATCATAGAGGCCAGCGACCAATTGATCCGCGTTCTGGGCATTGAGACGAGCTGCGACGAGACGGCGGCCAGCGTTGTGGCGCTGGACGGCGTCGCCGCGCCCGAAATCCTGTCCAACATCGTGCTCAGCCAGATCGAGGAGCACGCGGCCTTCGGCGGCGTCGTGCCGGAGATCGCCGCGCGCGCCCATGTCGAGGCGCTGGACGGCATCGTCGAGGCGGCGCTCGCCGATTCGGCGGTGTCGCTCGATGAGATCGACGCGATCGCCGCGACAGCAGGGCCGGGCCTGGTCGGCGGATTGATCGTCGGCCTGATGACGGCCAAGGCAATGGCCGCCGCCGCCAACAAGCCGCTGATCGCCATCAACCACCTCGAGGGCCACGCACTGACGGCACGGCTGACCGACGGCCTCGATTTTCCTTACCTTCTCCTGCTCGTTTCCGGCGGCCACACCCAGATCGTCGCGGTGCGCGGCGTCGGCGATTACCAGCGCTGGGCGACCACCATAGACGATGCGCTGGGCGAGGCCTTCGACAAGACCGCCAAGATGCTTGGCCTGCCCTATCCCGGCGGCCCGAATGTCGAGAAGGCGGCCGTCAGCGGCGATGCAGGCCGCTTTGCCTTCCCACGCCCGATGAAGGGCTCGGCGCAGCCCGATTTCTCCTTCTCCGGCCTGAAGACGGCGGTGCGCCAGGCGGCGACGGCGATCGCGCCGCTGAGCGACCAGGACGTCGCCGACATCTGCGCCTCTTTCCAGGCCGCGGTGGCCGACGCGCTGGGCGATCGTGTCGGCCGCGCCCTTGCCGGCTTCCGCCAGGAATTGCCGGACCATGCAAAGCCGGCGCTGGTCGTTGCCGGCGGCGTCGCCGCCAACCGCACGATCAAGGCGACGCTCGAAGCGCTGTGTTTCGAGGCCGGCTTCGCATTCGTCGCGCCGCCGCAGAAGCTTTGCACCGACAATGCGGCGATGATCGCCTGGGCCGGCATAGAGCGGCTGCGCGCCGGCATCGCCGACGAAAACGCCGCCGATTTCGTGCCGCGCTCGCGCTGGCCACTCGACAGTGTTTCCGCGCCTCTGGTCGGCTCGGGCCGGCGTGGTGCCAAGGCATGACCAAGAAAAGCACCAGCGGCTGGCGTATTGCGGTGCTGGGCGGCGGCGCCTGGGGCACGGCGCTGGCGCTGGCCATGTTGCGCGCCGGCCATGATGTCCGGCTCTATGCGCGCGACACTGAGACCGTCGCCGCCATCGCCCGCGGCGAGAACCCGCGCTACCTGCCCGGCATCAGGATCGAGCCCGGCATCACGGCCACCAGCGACATTGCCGCGGCGCTTGACGGCGCCGACTGCGTGCTCGCCGTGACGCCGGCGCAGTCGCTGCGCGCCGTCCTGGCCAATGCCCGCAACGATGTGCCCCAGGGAGCGCCGCTGGTGCTCTGCGCCAAGGGCATCGAGCGCGATACCGGCGCGCTGCTCTCGGCGATCGTCGAGGAAAGCCTGCCGGGCAATCCGGTCGCGGCGCTTTCCGGCCCGAGCTTCGCCAGCGACGTCGCGCGCGGCCTGCCGACCGCTGTGGTGGTTGCCGCCCGCGATGCGGAATTGGCGGCCGAGCTTGCCGCGCGCTTTTCGGCGGAGAACCTTCGCTGCTATTCGAGCGACGACCTGATTGGCGTCGAGATCGGCGGCGCGCTGAAGAACGTCTTTGCCATCGCTGCCGGTGCTGTCACCGGCGCAGGCCTCGGCGCCAGCGCCCAGGCCGCCATGGTGACGCGCGGCTTCGTCGAATTGCGCCGCATCGGCGCCGCTTTCGACGCCCGGCCGGAAACGCTGATGGGGCTTTCCGGCCTCGGCGACCTCTTGCTCACCTGCTCTTCCGCCCAGTCGCGCAATTTCGCCTATGGCCTGGCGCTCGGCCAGGGCAAGCCGCTTGCCGGCCTGCCGCTGGCCGAAGGCGTGCCCACGGCGGGGATTGCCGCCCGCATCGCCGCCGGGCGCGGCATCGAGGCGCCGATCATTTCGGCCGTCGCCGCCATCCTCGACGGCAAGGTGACCATCGGCCAGGCCGTGACCGCGCTGATGACGAGGCCGCTCAAAACCGAAACCGACATCTGACCATCGGAGCTGAAAATGCTGTTTGCGTTGATTTGCAAGGACAAGCCCGGCAGCCTGCAGCTGCGCGTCGACACGCGGCCGGCGCATGCTGCGTTCCTGGAAGGCCTGATCGCCGAGGGCAAGCTTGCCTTTGCAGGTCCCTTCCTCGACGCCGACGGCAAGCCGGACGGCAGCCTGGTGATGATCGAAGCGCCGGACATGGCTGCTGCCCAAGCTTTGGCCGCGGCCGATCCCTACGCTAAGGCCGGCCTGTTCGAAAGCGTCCAGATCCGTCCGTGGAACTGGGTCTTCCAGAAGCCCGCCGGCGCATGATTGGCTGCTCTCGCCGCAGCGACGGCGAGAGAGTAAGCATAGACGGGAACGCCATGCGTGGCGGTGCGACAAAGCGATGGGACAAACGATATGAACTACTGGCTGTTCAAGTCCGAACCCTCGGTCTTTTCCTTCGAGGCGTTGAAGGCCAAAGGCAAGGCCGGCACGCAATGGGACGGCGTGCGCAACTACGCCGCCCGCAACAACATGAAGGCGATGCAGATCGGCGATCTCGGTTTCTTCTACCATTCCAATGAGGGCCTCGACATCGTCGGCATCGCCGAGGTCTGCGCGCTGGCCCATCCCGACACCACGACCGACGATCCGCGCTGGGAATGCGTCGACATCCGCGCCTATAAGGACGTGCCGAAGCCGGTGACGCTTGAAGAGGTCAAGGCCAACCCGAAGCTCGCCGAGATGGCGCTGGTCCGGCTCGGCCGGCTTTCCGTGCAGCCGGTAACGCCGGCCGAATGGAAAGAGGTCTGCCGCATGGCCGAGCTCAATCCGGCCCCGTGACCAAGCTCACGCCGAGAACCGCGAGAAAGTTCATCCTCGACAGCACGGCGCTGATGGCGCCGCCGCATGTGCCGGAAGTGCTGCTGCACCTCGCCGACGAGGCGCATGATCTATGGCTGCGCACCGAGGAAGAGCTGGCCGAGATCGGCCTGCCGCCGCCCTTCTGGGCCTTCGCCTGGGCCGGCGGCCAGGGCCTCGCCCGCTATGTACTCGACAATCCGGGCACCGTGCGCGGCAAACGGGTGCTCGATTTCGCCTCCGGTTCCGGCCTCGTCGCGATCGCAGCGATGAAGGCCGGCGCTAGCCAAGTGATCGCCGCCGACATCGACCCGTTCTGCGAGACGGCAATCGCCATCAACCTCGACGCCAACGGCGTTGAAGCGCAATTCCGCGGCACGGATTGCGTCGGCACCGACGACGGCTGGGACGTCGTGCTCGCCGGTGACGTCTTCTACGACAAGGCTTTCTCCGACCGGCTGCTGCCCTGGTTCGGATCTCTGAGGGAGCGCGGCGCCGAAATCCTCGTCGGCGATCCCGGCCGCGCCTACCTCCCCAAGACAGGGCTGGGATCGCTTGCCGTCTACCAGGTTCCGGTGACGCGCGTGCTGGAGGATGCCGAGGTCAAGCGCACGACCGTCTGGCGCCTTGCTTGACGGAACGACCGAACAAGCGTTCCATCGCCCTTCAACTTGGAGGGGAAAAGCATGGATTTTTCGGTTGTGAACTGGCTGGCGGCGATCGCCGCCGCAATCGTCGCGTGGCTGTTCGGCGCCGCCTGGTACATGGGCTTGAGCAAGCCTTGGCTGAAGGCCGCCAAGCTCGATCCGGCCACCATGCAGCGCTCGGCCCTTCCCTTCGTCGTCAGCTTCATCGCCGAGCTGATCATGGCGCTCGTGCTGACGCTGGTGGTGGGCGCGATAACCGGCGGCGAGCCGAGCCCGATCGCCGGGTTGCTGTTCGGCTTCGTGCTTTGGCTCGGATTCATCGCCACCACGCTCACCGTCAACCACCGCTATGAAGGCTTCGGCTGGGCCCTGACGCTGATCGATGCCGGCCACTGGCTGGGCGTGATGCTGATCATCGGCGCCATCATCGGCTGGTTCGGCGCGCCGGCCGCCCCGGCCGGCTAAAGCAATACCGGGAAAAGTGTGAGCGTTTAAGCTCGGCGACTTCGCCGTAGCCTTCCGTCCGGAATTGCGCGGAAACAAGTATTTAGGCCGTCACGTCGGCGTCTTCGCCGCCTCCTCGGTAAGCCATTCGCGAAAGGCGACGACGCGCGCGTCGTCCTTCGCCGCCTCCGGATAGACCAGGAAATAGGCGAATTCCGGCGCGACCCTGATGCCGAGCTCGAAGGGCCGCACCAGACGTCCTTGCGAAAGATCGTTGGCGACCATGGCGAAGTCGGCGAGCGCCACCGCGTTGCCGTCGAGCGCCGCCTGGGTGGCATCGGTCGACGACCCGAAGACCAGCGTGCGGCTGTCGTCGAAATCGTCGACGCCGGCCGCGTGCATCCACATGCTCCAATTCGGCCAGGTCACGCCCTGCCGCGACCATTCGATATGCGCGAGCGTGTGGTTGAACAGGTCACGCGGCTCCTTCAGCGGCGGACCTGACGCCAGCAGCGCCGGGCTGCACACCGGGATGATGATGTTCTCGAACAGCCGATGCGCGCAGAGCCCCGGATATTTGCCGGCGCCGAAGCGGATGCCGACATCGACGTCGTCGAGGTCGAAATCCCGGACATCGTAGGTGATGTCGAAGCGCAGCTCGATGCCCGGCTTTTGCTTGCGGAAGTCGTCGACGCGGCGCATCAGCCATTTCGTCGCGAACTGCGCGTCGAGCGTCACCTTCAGCAGCGCCGTGCCGCGGGTCATCTTGCGGGCGCGGCTGACGGCGCGGTTCAGCAGGTCGAGCGCGTCGACCGAGGCCTCCAGCAGCACATTGCCTGCCTCCGTCAGCCGGATGGTGCGGCTGGTGCGCGTGAACAGCACCAGGTCGAGCTGATCCTCTATTTCCTTGATCTGGTGGCTGACCGCTGCCGGCGTCAGGCCGAGCTCGTCGGCCGCGCGGGTGAAGTTGAGGTGCCTGGCCGCCGCTTCGAACGTCCGCAGCGCACGCGTTCCCGGCAGCAGCTTGGACATGCGATCTCCAAATAAAACTTGATGATCGGAAAAGAACTACTCGTTTCCAGTTTGTTTTTCAATCCGGCATCATGGCTTCATCGAAACACCATAAAACCGGATTTGATATCCGGAGAACACGGATAGAGCCATGTCTGAGATCGCCCTGAAGCCCTGCACCACCCTGGAATCCCCTTCCGGCTTCGCCCTTTGGCTGCGTTCGGCACGCGATTGGCTGCGCCAGGCCCGCGTCGCCGCCCGGCTGTCCCACGATCCGATCGAAGACCTCTCCGACAGCCAGTTGCGCGACATCGGCGCCGGACGTCGGGACGTCGCGAAGACGATGGACAGAGAGCTTCGTGAGATCGGGCTGCTCGGCACGGGCTGGCAGAAACCGGGAAAGAGGCATTAGGGATTAGGCAGTAGGCAATAGCGACGAGACACCTACTGCCTACTGCCTACTGCCTACTGCCTACTGCCTACTGCCTACTGCCTACTGCCTACTGCCTACTGCCTACTGCCTACCTCACCACCTTCACCATCGTCCTGTCCGACAGCAACGGAAGCAGCCTCGCCATGGTCCGCGCCGTCACCGCCACGCAGCCTTGCGTCGGCGTGAAGCCCGGCCGGGCCAGATGGAAGAAGATCGCGCTGCCGCGCCCGCGCCGGCGCGGTGCGATGTTCCAGTCGAGCACCAGGCAGACATCGTAAAGCCGATCGTCGCGCTTCATCCGCTCATGGCTGGCGCCATAGGGGATCTTGACCGGGCGATTGTAGTTGCGGTCGTCCGGCACCTCGCACCAGCCGAGATCCGGACCAATCGGCGTCATCGGCAGCCTCGTCCTGCGCCCGCCCGCGAAATGATCGCCCCGGAAATAGCCTGACAGGATGCGCATCGACGCCAACGGCGTCGCGCCGTCCCCTTCATGCTTGTTGGCGGAGATGCCGCCGCGCCCCAAAGCGCAGGGAAACACCGTTTTGCCGGCTTGCAGGAAGCCTTGCGCGGGGTTGCCGGGGCGCGCGCGCACCACCAAAACGCTCAAGCCCTTCGGCAAAAATGCGCCCGACGCATTGCGCGCACGTTTTTTCTTGTATGATTGGGTCACGGAACAAATCACTGTGATCGGCTGTTGCGCCGGTGAGCTTCCGCATAAATGGGGGGAGGTCAACTGAATATTCTTTTTAAAACAACGGATTGATCCATGACATCACGTACCATTCTGATCGTTGATGACGACGACGACTTGCGAGCCACCCTGGTTGAGCAGCTGGCGCTCTACGAAGAATTCGACGTCCAGCAAGAAGCGACCGCCGCAAAAGGCGTTGCCGCGGCGCGCAGCGGCGTCGTCGACCTGCTCATCATGGATGTCGGCCTGCCCGACATGGATGGCCGCGAGGCGGTGAAGATCCTGCGCAAGGGCGGCTACAAGGCGCCGATCATCATGCTGACCGGCCACGACACCGATTCCGACACGATCCTGGGTCTCGAGGCCGGCGCCAACGACTATGTGACCAAACCTTTCCGCTTTGCCGTGCTGCTCGCGCGCATCCGCGCCCAGCTTCGCCAGCATGAGCAGAGCGAGGATGCCACCTTCTCCGTCGGCCCTTATACGTTCAAGCCCAGCCAGAAGCTGCTGATCGATCCGCGCGGCGCCAAGGTGCGGCTGACCGAGAAGGAAGCCTCGATCATCAAATACCTCTACCGCGCCGACCAGAAGGTGGTGACGCGCGACGTTCTTTTGGAAGAGGTCTGGGGCTACAATTCCGGCGTCACCACGCACACGCTGGAGACCCATGTCTACCGGTTGCGCCAGAAGATCGAGCGCGATCCTTCCAATGCCGAAATTCTTGTGACAGAAAGCGGCGGCTACAAGCTGGTTCCTTAAACATTTCATGATCAAGAGCAATTCCAGGAAAAGTGTGAAACGGTTGGGCTCGGCGGCTTCGCCGAGGACGACCGTCCGGAATTGCGTCGAAACAAACATTTAGGGCGGTCGGGCGGGACCGCTTCGGGTACGATCCTGGTGCTGGAGGGTGATGGGGTCGGCTCGTTGCACGCATCGCATGATGCACGGTGGAGCGTTTCGCGAGCCCAGGAGGGCGCGCCGCTCCAAAGGAGGGACTGGACTGACCGCTCGGGGACACAGCTAGGATGGCGCTGGATGACGACATCCGCATTCTGTCAAGCGTGAAGCTTTTCCAGGGCTTCACGCAGGAACAGCTGCGCCTGCTCGCCTTCGGCGCCGAGACCACCGTGCTGCAGGCCGACCATAAGCTGTACCGCGAGGACGATGTCGCCGATTCTGCTTATATCGTGGTCAGCGGTTTGATCGCGCTCTATCGGGAGCTGGGCGGCGAACGCGTCCCGATCGGTACGGCAGGCCCAGGCACCATGCTGAGCGAACTGGCGCTGATCGCCGATACCAACCGGCTGACCAGCGCCTCGGCCGCGGTCGACTCGGAAGTGATCCGATTGAGCCGCAAGATGTTCCACCGAATCCTGGAAGAATATCCGGAGATCGCGGTGCTGTTGCATGACCGCATCCTGGAGGAATTCCAGCAGATGATCGCCCGTATCGAGGAGCTGGCGCCCAGGTTTACGGAATAGAAGCGCCGGCCAGAAAGCGCCTTCGTCATTCTAGGGCGGAGCAAGAAGCGAAGCGACGCGCGCAGACCCTGGAATCCATTCCGTGACGTTGACGCTTCGCCGCGTTGCAGAATGAGGTTTCTGGGCGAAGCGGCCTGCCCAAGGCTTCTTTGCATCGTTGCATCCTTCGGCACCGGTAACGGAATGGATCCTAGGGTCTGCGCGCCGCTACGCGGCGCTCCGCCCTAGGATGACGAACGCGAAGGTTTGCGTCTCTTAGCCGCCGACGTCGAACCTCAATCCAATTCAAACTTCGCAATCACCGGCACATGGTCGGACGGCTTCTCCCAGCCGCGCGCCGCCTGCAGGATCTCGTAGCCGGCGAAAGCCGGCACCAGGTTGGCGGATGACCAGACATGATCGAGGCGGCGGCCGCGGTTCGAGGCCTGCCAGTCTTTCGCGCGGTAGCTCCACCAGGTGTAGAGTTTCTGCTCGGCCGGCACATTGAGCCGCATCAGGTCGATCCAGCCGCCGGTCTTGCGCATCGCCTCGAAATTTGTCGTCTCGACCGGCGTGTGGCTGACGACGTTGAGCAATTGCTTGTGCGACCAGACGTCGTGCTCCTGCGGTGCGATGTTCAGGTCTCCGACCAGGATCGAGGCGGACGTTTCGTCCCCGCTCGCCGGTACGGAGTTCATCTCGTAGACGAAATCGAGCTTGTGCCTGAATTTGCGGTTGATCTCCGGATCCGGCTCGTCGCCGCCGGCCGGCACGTAGAAATTATGCACCAGCACCGACTTGCCGCCCGCCTGCACCCTGACCGAAAGATGCCGGCTGTCGTCGATCTCGCAGAACCGTCGCTTCTCGACCAGCTCGATCGGGCGGCGAGCGACCGTGGCGACGCCATGATAGCCCTTCTGGCCGTGGAACAGGATGTGCTCGTAGCCCGCCTTGCGGAAGGCTTTTTCCGGGAACAGCTCGTCGGGAACCTTGGTTTCCTGCAGGCAGAGCACATCGGGCGCGTGCTCCTTCAGGAGCCGCTCGACGATCGGCATGCGCAAGCGCACGGAGTTGATGTTCCAGGTGGCGATGGTGAAGGGCATTCAGGCGGGTCCGGCAAGAGATCGCCGATCTAGTGCCAGCCGCGCGCGGTAAAGACAAGCCGGACTATGCCCTTCGCCAGGTTGTAGGTTCGCTGAGATTCAGGTCAGGACGAGCCGAGAATGGTGGCTTCCGAGAACCGGAGCGGAGCGTACTTGAAGTACGTGAGCACCGGAAGCGCAGGAAGCCGCCATTCGCAGGCCGGCCTCACCTGAATATCTGCGGACCTACCTGGTCTTGGTATTGAGCTCTCTGTTCGCCGTATAGTCGATCGCGAAAGTGTCGGCCGGGAAGTTGCCGCCTTCCTTGACGTTGAAGATCATCACCGTCGTGTCTTTCCCTTGAGCGTCGGTGATCGTCCACTGGCGCAGCTCGTAGGTCTTCGGATCGAACATCATGGTGATCGTCGCATTGCCGAACACCGACTTGTCGGAAAGCTTGATGGTGGTGAGGTCGTCTTCTTCCTTGACGGCCTTGACGCGCCCGCCGGAGAGGTCGATCCGGTCGTCGAGCAGCAATTTCAGCGGCGTCTTCGACAGTGGGTAGAGGTCGGAGGTGTTGAGCTTCTTATTGAGGATCACCACCGACTTGCCGTCAGAGATGACGCGGAAGTTCGAGGAGCCGTCATAGTTGAAGCGGATCTTGCCCGGACGCTCGAGGAAGAACTTGCCGCCAGTCTGCTCGCCTTTCGGCCCGAACTGGACGAACTCGCCGCTCATCGACTTCACCGAGGAGAAATGGTCGGCGATCTTCTGCGCCGCCGGCGGCACGGCGGCCTGCGCGGCGGCCATGAGCTGATAGCCCGGCACGAGATTGAGAGCGGCGGCACCGCCAAGCATCAGGCCGAGGCCAAGGACCTGGCGGCGGGTGAGGGCGAATTCGGTCTGGGTCTTCATGCCGGTCACTTTCTGTGATTCGTGTCGCCGCAGTTTCTGGACTCCCACTGGGGCCTAAGTTTGGCGGGTAGGCGAGAGCCCGCATTGAACGCGCCAGACGATTTCCGGTTGCCTGCTGACCCGGATCGGTGTCTCGCCGCGCCAGGGTTTGTCGAGATTCAGGTCAGGCCGAGTCGAAAATGGTGGTTTCCGACAACCGGAGCGGAGCGTACTTTTCGTACGTGAGCACCGGAAGCGCAGGAAGCCGCCATTTGCAGGCCGGCCTCACCTGAATATCGATAAGCCCTAGAATTTGTCCTCTTCTGTCGGCACCAGGATCTCACGTTTGCCGGCGTGATTGGCCGGGCCGACAATGCCTTCCTTCTCCATCTTCTCGATGATCGAGGCGGCGCGGTTATAGCCGATGCCGAGCCGGCGCTGGATGTAGCTGGTCGAGGCCTTGCCGTCGCGCAGCACCACCGCCACCGCCTGGTCGTACGGGTCGTCGGAATCCTCGAAATTGCCGCCGCCACCGCCGCCGGAGCCGCCCTTGCCCGACGGACCGTCCTCGTCGTCCTCCTCGTCGTCCTCGGTGATGGCGTCGAGATATTCCGGCACGCCCTGCAGCTTCAGATGCCCGACGACCTTCTCGACCTCGTCGTCCGAGACGAACGGGCCGTGGACGCGCTGGATGCGCCCGCCGCCTGCCATGTAGAGCATGTCGCCCATGCCGAGCAGCTGCTCGGCGCCCTGCTCGCCAAGAATGGTGCGGCTGTCGATCTTCGACGTCACCTGGAAGGAGATGCGGGTCGGGAAATTGGCCTTGATGGTGCCGGTGATGACGTCGACCGACGGGCGCTGCGTCGCCATGATGACATGGATGCCGGCGGCGCGCGCCATCTGCGCCAGGCGCTGCACCGCGCCTTCGATGTCCTTGCCGGCCACCATCATCAGGTCGGCCATCTCGTCGATGATGACCACGATATAGGGCATCGGCTCGAGATCGAGGTCCTCGGTCTCGTAGATCGCCTCGCCGGTCTGGCGGTCGAAGCCGGTCTGTACGGTGCGAGAGATCTTTTCGCCCTTCTTCTCCGCCTGCTGGACGCGCGCGTTGAACCCGTCGATGTTGCGCACGCCGACCTTGGACATCTTGCGATAGCGGTCCTCCATCTCGCGCACTGTCCATTTCAGCGCGACGACCGCCTTCTTCGGATCGGTGACGACCGGCGTCAGAAGATGCGGGATGCCGTCATAGACCGAGAGTTCCAGCATCTTCGGATCGATCATGATCAGCCGGCATTCCTGCGGCGTCAGCCGGTACAGCAGCGACAGGATCATGGTGTTGATGGCGACCGATTTGCCCGAGCCGGTGGTGCCGGCGACCAGCACGTGCGGCATCTTGGCGATGTCGACGATGACGGCCTCGCCGTTGATCGTCTTGCCGAGCGCCAGCGCCAGCTTGGCCTTGGTCGTCTCGAAATCGCGGCTGGCCATGATCTCTCTGAGATAGACCGTCTCGCGCTTGGCATTGGGCAGCTCGATACCGATGGCGTTGCGTCCCGGAACGACGGCGACGCGGCAGGCGATCGCGCTCATCGAGCGGGCGATGTCGTCGGAAAGGCCGATGACGCGCGAGGACTTGATGCCGGGCGCCGGCTCGAGCTCGTAAAGCGTGACGACCGGGCCGGGTCGCACATGGATGATCTCGCCCTTGACGCCGAAATCTTCCAGCACGCCTTCGAGCAGGCGCGCGTTCTGCTCCAGCGCGTCCTTCGACAGGCTTGGATCCTTGGCGATGTTCTTCGGCTCGGACAGGAAATGCAGCGACGGCATCTCGAACGTGTCGGAACCAATCAGCGAGGTCTGCGCCTCGCGCTGGACGCGGGCGCCCGGCACGGGTCGCGCCGCCGGCGCCGCGACGCGGGTCGCGGCATCGGAGCGGAAATTTTGTACTCTGGCGCCCGGCGCGGCGCGGCGCGGGGTGGGCGCCTCGTCGTCGAAATCGTCGAGGTCGGCGTCTTCGTCCTCCTCGTCGCCGAAAATGTCTTCATCGACCGGATCGACCGAAACGCTGCGGTCATTGACCATGGCGGCGAAGAATTCCGGCTCGACGCGGGCGCGGCCGCCGGGGCTCATGCGGGCCTCGGCGAACTCGGCCGATTCGACCCGCTCGGCCGCGCGCCGCCAGGCGCTTGCCTTGGGTTCCATCGGCGGTTCGAACTCGTCGCGCTCGCGCCTGCGCCGCTCGGCGCGGCGGTGCAGGAAGGCGCGGAACGACAGCCACCAATGGGTGATGGCGCCGAGCGCAAGTATCCCCTCGTCGCCCTCGTCCTCATCCTCGTCGAACAGCATCTCGTCCTGCTCGCGCGGATCGGGCCGGGCAGCGCGCTCCGTGACGGCAAAGCCGTTCTTGCGCGCGATCAGCGCCGAGCCATAGGCGAACAGCCACAACATCGGCGCGGCGAGGATGACCGCTATGATGCTGGCGAACAGGCCTTTCGGATAACCGCCGACCGCGATGCCCGGGATTTTCAGAACCATGTCGCCGAACACGCCGCCGAGGCCGGTGGGCAGCGGCCAGGTGTTTGGCGGCGTCACGCAGCCGGCGATGGCTGCGGCGGTGAGCGCAAAGCCGAACCATGCGAAGCCGCGCTTCGGCAATTTGTCGACGCCGCGCGCGGAAAACAGAAGGAAGCCCCAGATCACCGCCGGCACCAGCCCCGCGACGGCGGCAAGGCCGAAGAACTGCATGGCGAGGTCGGAGAACACCGCGCCTGCATAGCCCATGGCGTTGGTGACGACGTTGCTGGTGGCGTGCGAGAAGCTCGGATCGGCGACATTCCATGTGGCTAGAGCGGCAATGCCGAAGGCGGTGAACAAGAACAGCCCCGCGCCGACCAGCCGCCCGACCTGACGCCGCGCGAATGCCTGGATGCCGTGCCCCGTATCGGTCAGCGCGAGCGGTGCTGAAGCGCCTGAACGCATGCTCTTCCCCGTGATCGTTGCCTGGCCGGGCGCATGGCGCATTCCGGCAGATTCGAACGCCAGACTATCGGGGGGAAGGTTAAGGCCGCATTAACCATGGGCCTTTACCCGCATGGCGCGGAGACCATGGCGCGGAAACAAAGATGGCAGGCCTCGCGGCCCGCCACCTCCCTGTCTTCAAACGCCGATAGGATCAGGCCCTTCCGGGACCTGACCTTCCACGATCACTTGTTGGCGCCGCCATAGGCCATGAGATTGGCGCAGAATTCGGCGTGAGGCTTGCTCATCGCCGCGTCCTGGCATTCCTTCATCATCATGTCCTGCTTGTCCTTCGGCATCGAAGCCCAGGCCGCCTTGAAGTCGGCTTCCGGCTTCATGGTCTTCATGCTGGAGTCGGTGAAGAACGGGGCCATGTTGGACGGCTCATCGAGAGCACCGGCGAGTGCAACGCCGCTGATCATCGAAAGAGCCATTGCTCCCAGGACGATGTTCTTGATGTTCATCAGGTGGTTTCCTTCCCTCTTGTTCTGGGGGACGCCTTGATGACGCCCGCTATCCCAGTACGGAATCTGACGGGCTGATGTTTCATGCCGGCGGATCAAGTGAATGTGATCGAAACGGCTTGGATCATCGCCCGACAAAAAGGAGGCCCGGAAGGGTGTTCCGGGCCTCAAGGCGTGAGCCCCTTTCGAGAGCGTCACGACGGGATCTTGGGAGGAATTCCGGGCCGGCGGGAGGAGGATCCGCCGGCCCTTGGCGAAGTCTGCCTTACGGCACAACTTCGCCGTGCTGGGTGACGTCGAGGCCTTCGACCTCTTCCTGGGTCGACGGACGCAGGCCGACCAGAGCCTTGACGATGTAGAGGATCACGAAGGTGGCGATCGCCGTCCACAGGATGGTGAAGGCGATGCCGTAGAGCTGCTTGCCGACCGAGGCGTCCTTGCCGAGGGCATTGATCGCCGGATCTGCCAGCGCGCCGGTGAGCAGCGCGCCGACGATGCCGCCGACGCCGTGGACGCCGAAGGCATCGAGCGAGTCGTCATAGCCGAACGCATGCTTGAGCTTGACCGCCGAGAGGTAGCAAACCACGCCGGCGATGATGCCGATGATGAAGGCGCCGGTCGGGTTGACGAAGCCGGAAGCCGGCGTCACCGCGACGAGGCCGGCGACGGCGCCCGAGATGATGCCGAGCACCGAAGGCTTCTTGGCGACGACCCATTCGGCAAACATCCAGGCCAGCGCCGCGGCGGCGGTGGCGACCTGCGTGTTCATCATCGCCGCGCCCGCAAGGCCGTCGGCAGCCAGTTCCGAACCGGCGTTGAAGCCGAACCAACCGACCCACAGCAGCGACGCGCCGATCACCGAATAAACGAGGTTGTGGGGCGCCATGTTGGTGGTGCCGTAGCCCTCGCGCTTGCCGAGCACCAGCGCGCAGACCAGGCCCGCGACACCAGCGTTGATATGGACGACCGTGCCGCCGGCGAAGTCGAGCACGCCGGCCGAACCGAGGAAGCCGCCGCCCCACACCCAATGCGCGATCGGCGCGTAGACGAAGACCAGCCACAGGCCCATGAAGATCAACAGCGCCGAGAACTTCATGCGCTCGGCAAAGGCGCCGGCGATCAGAGCCGGCGTGATGATGGCGAAGGTCATCTGGAACATCGAGAAGACGAATTCAGGAATGTTCGCCACGCCCGGCGCCCAAAGCGTCGAGACGGTGATGCCGTGATGGAAGAATTTCGAGAAGCCGCCGAGATAGGCGTTCGTGGCGCCGCCGTCGGAGAAGGCGAGCGAATAGCCGAACATGAACCACAGCACCGTCACCAGGCAGGTGATGGCGAAGCTCTGCATAATGGTGGCGAGCACGTTCTTCTTGCGCACCATGCCGCCGTAGAACAGCGCCAGGCCGGGAATCGTCATCATCAGCACCAGCGCCGTCGAAGTCAGCATCCAGGCGGTGTTGCCGGTGTCGAGCGCCGGCGCCGGCGCGGCGGGCGCCGCGGCAGTAGCTGCCGGGGCGGCCTCCTGCGCGATGGCGGCGACGGTGCTCATGGCCACGAGCGCGAGCGAAGCGGCCGCGCGTCCCGTCGTCTTCAAGGTGGAAGGAATATTCATTGAACTCTCCGTTGGAATGGATGGTCGCCGCTTAGAGCGCGTCGGTGTCTGTTTCGCCGGTGCGGATGCGTACCGCCTGATCGATGCCGAAGACGAAGATCTTGCCGTCGCCGATCTGACCGGTCTTGGCGGCCGCAGTGATGGCTTCGACGGCCTTGTCGACCATGTCGGCGCCGACCGCGACCTCGATCTTGATCTTGGGCAGGAAGCTGACCGCGTATTCCGCGCCGCGATAGATTTCGGTATGGCCCTTCTGACGCCCGTAGCCTTTGACCTCGGTGACGGTCAGGCCCTGGATGCCGACGGCGGTTAGCGCTTCGCGCACCTCGTCGAGCTTGAACGGCTTGATGATTGCCATCACGATTTTCATAAGGTTTCACCCTTTGCTGTTGCGGTCCCCCGCGTTTGCACACCTTCACCGATCCCGAGGAGCCGGAGAGTGCCCGACAGGATTCAAGCTCCGTGCCAATTGCCGAAGCAGGGTGTTAACCTGTTGTAAACAAAGAGAATGGGCGATCGGTGCACATCATTCGCGCACGGGCATGGCAGCATGCCTGCTTATAAAATAGGCAAAAAATCGAAAATGCACGTATTCCAGGCAGTAGCCTGAAGCCGGCTCAGCGTTTCAGCCGGATCAGGCCTTCCTGGGCGACCGAGGCGATTAGCGTCCCATCCCGCGCGAACAGCGAGCCGCGAGTGAAGCCGCGCGACCCTTGCGTCGACGGGCTGTCCTGATTGTAGAGGATCCAGTCGTCCAGCGAATGGCTGCGGTGGAACCACATTGCGTGGTCGAGGCTGGCGGCCTGGATGTCGCGGTCGAAGATGGCGCGGCCATGCGCGAAGGTCGAGGTGTCGAGCAGCGTCATGTCCGAAAGATAGGCAAGCACGGCCGCCTGAATGGCGCGGTCTTCCGGCACCGGGCCGGTGGTGCGGATCCAGATGTTCTGCTGCGGCTCCAGTTTCTCGCGGCTCGTGTAGTGCTTCAGCATCACCGGCTTCATCTCGATCGGCCGGTCGCGCTCCCAGTAGCGCCTGATGCCTTCCGGCACCGCCTCGCCGAACTTGCCGAGCAGCTCGCGTTGTGTGAGCAGCGTGTCGGGCGCCGGCACGTCGCGCGGCATCGGCAGCTGATGCTCGAGCCCGACCTCGTCCTGCTGGAAGGACGCCTCCAGCGAGAAGATCGCCTGGCCATGCTGGATCGCCACCACCCGGCGCGTGGTGAAGGAGCCGCCGTCGCGGATGCGGTCGACCTCGTAGACGATCGGCAGCTTGGTATCGCCCGGCCGCATGAAATAGCCGTGCAGCGAATGCACGTGGCGTTCGGGCTCCACCGTGCGCTGGGCGGCCACCAGCGCCTGGGCGATGGTCTGGCCGCCGAAGACGCGCTGCCAGTCGACCTTGGGGCTGCGACCACGATACAGATTGTGTTCGAGCTGCTCGAGGTCGAGAATGTCGAGAAGCTCGTCCATGGCCGCGGTCATGTTTGAAATCCTTCAAGGATGTGCCATGGCCGGTTTCGGACAGGACGTGCAGGCAGTCAAGGCCGCAAACGGCAGCCGGCTGGAGCCGCGAAAGGATGATGCCATGGTCGACCGCAAGCCGAATGGAGCAGAGGCGAACGGGAGCCGCGAGGCGCCGCTCGACGTGCTCATCGCCGGCGCCGGCTATGTCGGCCTCACCGCCGCCGTGTCGCTGAAGCAGGCGCGCCCTAGCCTCGCCATTGCCATCGTCGATGCCGCCCCCGCCGGCGTCTGGCAGAAAGATGGCCGCGCCTCGGCCATTGCCGCGGCCGCCAGCCGCATGCTGGAACAGCTCGGCGTCTGGGAAGAGATCGCGCCGGAAACGCAAGCGATCACCGAGATGATCATCACCGATTCGCGCGCCGCCGACCCGGTGCGTCCGGTGTTTTTGACCTTCGACGGCGAGGTGGCGCCTGGCGAGCCATTCGCCCACATGGTGGCCAACCGCGACCTGAACGGCGCGCTGCGCCGCCGCGCCGAAAAGCTCGGCATCGACATCATCGAAGGCATGGCGGTCAGCGCCTTCGACACCAATGGCGCCGGCATCACCGTGCATCTGGCCGACGGCGCGACGCTCAAGGCGCGGCTGCTGGTCGC
Source organism: Mesorhizobium sp. ESP-6-4 (assembly GCF_020164735.1). Taxonomy (NCBI): domain Bacteria; kingdom Pseudomonadati; phylum Pseudomonadota; class Alphaproteobacteria; order Hyphomicrobiales; family Phyllobacteriaceae; genus Mesorhizobium; species Mesorhizobium sp. ESP-6-4. Next base: position 53,127 of record NZ_JAIUGS010000003.1, on the reverse strand, counting down.
CGCCGACGGCGTCAATTCGAAGCTGCGCGACATGGCCGGCATCAAGACGGTCAAATGGGAATACGGCCAGTCCGGCATCGTCTGCACGGTTGCGCATGAGCGCCCGCACAACGGCCGCGCCGAGGAGCATTTCCTCCCCGCCGGCCCCTTCGCAACGCTGCCGCTGAAGCCGGACAAGGACGGCACCAACCGCTCGTCGATCGTCTGGGTGGAGCGCACGCAAGATGCCAAGGCGCTGGTCGAGGGCGACGAGTTCGTCTTCGAGCACGATCTGGAGCAGCGCTTCGGCCTGAAGCTCGGCGAAATAAGAGTTGCCGACAAGCCGCGCGCCTGGCCGCTCGGCCTGACCCTCGCCCGCGCCTTCGTCGCACCGCGCTTCGCGCTCGCCGGCGATGCCGCGCACGGCATCCACCCGATCGCCGGCCAAGGCCTCAATCTCGGCTTCAAGGACGTGGCGGCGCTCGCCGAAGTGGTGGTCGAGGCCGACCGGCTCGGCCAGGACATCGGCGCCCTCGACGTGCTCGAGCGCTACCAGCAATGGCGCCGCTTCGACACGCTGCAGATGGGCATCACCACCGACGTCTTGAACCGTCTCTTCTCCAACGACATCGGCCCGCTGCGCCAGGTCCGCGACATCGGGCTGGGGCTGGTGGAACGCATGCCGAGGCTGAAGGAGTTCTTCATCCGTCAGGCCTCGGGCCTCTCCGGCGACACGCCGAGGCTGCTGAAGGGCGAGGCGATCTGAACGCCTTACTGGCCGAAGCCTAGACGACGGTCGTCATCCACGGGCGGAGCGGGAGCGAAGCGGACGCGAAGACCCGAGGATCCATTCCGTGACTTTAATCGCAGGTGCTGCGGAGCAGAATTCTGCACCGCTGCAACGCTTACAGCTCACGGAATGGATTCTATGGTCTGCGCCGCGTCGCTTCGCTCCTTGCTCCGCCATAGAATGACGAGACGAGAGGCGTTTCGGCCAATCACGAAGGCAGGCGATCTGATCGCCTTGTGGCGCCGTGGCAAATTCAGGTCAGGCCGAGTCGAAAATGGTGGCTTCCGAGAACCGGAGCGGAGCGTACTTGAAGTACGTGAGCACCGGAAGCGCAGGAAGCCACCATTTGCAGGCCGGCCTCACCTGAATTCTAGTTCACCTCGAAGCCCAGCTTCTGCCGCAATCTCAGCATCCGCTGGTCGGCGATCCTGAGGCTCTGCCCGCCGCCTTGCGCGACGCGGTTCAGCATCCTGAGCAGGTCGTCCCGCTCATGCGGATCGAGGCGCTCGCGCAGGAACGGCGCCAGCTTGTCGATGACGATCGTCGTGTCGTCGATCTGCGCGGCGGCCCATTTGCCGTAGACGACCGCCTCGTCGGTCTTCTTCTGGCTGTCCGCGATCTGCGCGATCACCTCGCGAATGACCGCCTCGCGCTGCGGCAGGACCGGACCGTGCTCCGCGACGATCGCGGTGATCAGCGTCGCCGCCGCCACCACCGGATCGTCGATCGCCGTCAGCGGTGAGAGCGCGGCCTGATTGCGCAATTTCTTGCGACGGATGTTGCCTTGGACGCGCCCGACGACATCGGCGACCTCGCGCGCGGCGTCGCTCATATATTTCAGCCGGTACCACCAGATGGCGGCCGCTCCGAGCAGGCCGAGGATGGCGATCAGGAAAGGCATGCCGAATTCCCCCGAAATCGCGGCGACGATAAAAGAAGCGCGGCATCGCTTCAACACGCAACGGTTGCGTCCGTGAAGAAACCCTGAAGATGTATCCTAAGAGACAACTTCAACCGGCGCCGCGCCCATGCTGACCGGCGGCTATGAGCCCGGCACGTTGTAGATCGCCCTGATTTCGACCGTACCGAGCTCCGCCAGCGGGATCTTGGCCGCGATGTCGAGCGCCTCGGCAAGATCCGCCGCCTCGACCATGACGAAGCCCAGCAATTGCTCCTTGGTTTCGGCGAAGGGGCCGTCGGTCACCAGCACCTTGCCCTTGCGCCGCCGGAGCGATTTCGACGTCTTCACCGACTGCAGCGCCTGCGCGATGACCAGCTTGCCTTGCCGGTCGAGCTCCCGGTCATAGCCGAGCGAGTCGGCATCGAGCTTGGCCATGCGCTCGGGGGTCAGCGCGTAGAGAGCCTTTTCCTCGCCATAGACCAGCAGCACATATTTCATTTCGAGCTTCCTTTCGTCGATAAATTATAGGAGGCGACGGTGTCGGTCTTGGCTGCCGTCGCCGCATGGTCGAGCAGGCATGTCGCGACGCCGATGATGGCGATGGCGGCCGCCAGCCGGCCGAAGCCAAGCGCCGGCGGATCGAGCCAGAACTCTTCAAGTCGCCTCCCTTTTCGCTCGGGCTTTCCCCAGACCGCAAGAAACAGATTGTCCATCTTAACCTCCATCGGCCGGGAGTGGCCGCCCGCAGGACGGTCGGGCAGACGGGAAGTCGACATTTTTGCATGCTCTTTTTTTGAGAATTTTCGAAGCGCCTCGCGCAAGCACAATCATGCCGGGCCATGGATGGTCTTCCGCCGCGCCCGCGCTATAGTTCCTGGGAACGTCGGCGCCCGCCGGCGCAAACCCCGACAAGGCAGGAGGATTCCATGGACCGCACCGCAAACGCCGTCTGGAAAGGCAATCTGAAGGAAGGCAACGGCACGCTGGACACCCAGAGCGGCACCTTGAAGGGCACGCCCTATTCGTTCAAGGCGCGTTTCGAGGACGAGAGCGGCAAATCCGGCACCAATCCGGAAGAGCTGATCGCCGCCGCGCATGCCGGCTGCTACGCCATGCAGCTGTCGCATTTCCTGGCCGAAAACGGCACGCCGGCCGCCGAGCTCGACGCCAAGGCGGTGGTGACGCTGGTGCCCGGCACCGGCATCACCGGCAGCGCCATCACCCTGGTCGGCAAGGTGCCGGGCATCGACGCGGCGAAGTTCAAGGAGCTGGCCGAGAAGGCCAAGGCCGAATGCCCGGTGTCGAAGGCGCTGGGGGCGATCAAGGTGTCGTTGGATGCCAGGCTGGGGTGAGAAACTTCTCCGCAAAGGCTGGCGATCCTTCGCCCCCCTCTCCGCCCTGCCGGGCATCTCCCCCTCAAGGGGGGAGATCAGATGTCGCGTCGGCTTTCGCCAATCGCCGACGGTGAAAGAAGGGCGCCGGCGCCGGAACTGCTAATCTCCCCCCTTGAGGGGGAGATGTCCGGCAGGACAGAGGGGGGCGGCTCGCGCCAGCCTTTCCAGTGAGCTAACCGCCCAGCGCCTCGATCTTGGCGCGCAACCCAGCGACCTCTTCCTCCAGCGCCTTGACCCGCGCCTCGAGGTCGGTGTCCGAAGATGTCGCCGCCGGCTGCCAGGACGCCGCCGCTACCGCTGCCGCTTCCACTGGACCACTCAGCAGATGCACATAGCGCTCCTCGCGCTGGCCGGGCGCGCGTTCGAGCAGCTGGATCAGCGGCGGCCGGCGGCCGATCATCAGGTCGAGATTGCCGCGCAACTCCTCAATCGAAGCAAAGCGCGCCATCCGCTCCGAACGGGCCAGCAGTTCATGCGCCGTCTGCGCCCCGCGCAGCAGCAAGAGGCCGATCACCGCGATCTGCGGCGTGGTCAGCGAAAAGCGCTGCGCCATCAGATGCTCGTAGCGCTCGACGCGCGAAGCGAAGACCTGGCGCACCAGCCCCTTCTGCTCGAGCGTGCTCAGCGCCCGCCGGATCTCGGTCAGCTCCAGCGCCATGACAGGCTCGCGCGCCGTCTTCTGGTTGGCGGCGGCGTGCGCGCCGTTGAGCGTCAGTGGATATACGTCCGGCGTTAGCTCCTTCTTCTCGATCAGCGAGCCCAGCACACGCGCTTCGACGGCGGACAGGATGGGGAGATCGGTCATGGGCTTTCTGCCTCCCTGCGATAGAAATCCGTCGCCAGGGCGCGGTTGCGCGCCTGCCGCGCCTCGTCGCGGACTGAACCGGCCAAGTTCATCTCGTGGTGACCATAACGCGCTTCGAGATAACGCGCGATCTCGGTCGGAATAGAGCCAGTACCCAGCTCGCGCGTCACGCGTTTTTTCTCGATAAGCCGCCGGATTTCGCTGGTTGCCTTTGCTGGAATCTCGGTCTCGGCTAGGCAGTCGACCATATTCATCGGCGGCAGCCTGACAGAGTCGCGCTGCTCCATCCAGTCCAGGGCTACGATCGGGCGGATCAGGTAGAAGAGCTTCTTGAGCTTCACCTCTCCGGCAAAGCTGCCGATCTTTGCCACATGTGATCGCGCGAGGCCCAGATAGTGGCGCGAGACCCTAGCTGGATCGACGATCTCGGCAAGTAGGTCGAGAAGGCGGTCCCGAAAACCCTTCGCTTCCTCATATACAATCGGCGACTTGGCCCATTCCACGATCACCGCATTGCCGCCAAGAGCCAGAAGTAAGGCCTTGCGAAGATCCCAACCGCCAGCGTCGATTTCTCCTTCAAGCGGAAACTCGATCACGTCGCGCGGCTGCTCCAGCGCGAGGTGTTCGGCCACGGAACGTATATAGACAAAACGGCAATCATAATCGCTGTCCGGCGACGGAAAACCCCAGGCCCGGCTGCCGCTTTCGATGGCGAAAAGAATTCGCGCACCCTGCGCACGGGCCGTGTCCAGCCGCGCGCGGATCGCCGCGACCGCATCCGGTGCGAAATCGGCAGGCAGCGACATTCCCAGCCTAAACGCGCCTCTCCACCATCATCTTCTTGATCTCGGCGATCGCCTTGGCGGGGTTAAGCCCCTTCGGGCAGGCCTGCGCGCAGTTCATGATGGTGTGGCAGCGATAGAGCCGGAACGGGTCTTCGAGATTGTCGAGCCGCTCGCCCGTCGCCTCGTCGCGGCTGTCGATCAGCCAGCGATAGGCCTGCAGCAGCGTGGCCGGGCCGAGATAGCGGTCGCCGTTCCACCAATAGCTCGGGCAGGAGGTCGAGCAGCAGGCGCACAGAATGCATTCGTAAAGCCCGTCGAGCTTCTCGCGGTCCTCATGGCTCTGCAGCCATTCCTTGGCGGGGGTCGGCGAGACCGTCTTCAGCCACGGCTCGATCGAGGCGTGCTGGGCATAGAAATTGGTGAGGTCCGGCACCAGGTCCTTGATCACCGGCATATGCGGCAGCGGATAGATCTTCACCGCGCCGGAAATATCCTCGACGCCCTTGGTGCAGGCCAGCGTGTTGGAGCCGTCGATGTTCATGGCGCAGGAGCCGCAAATGCCTTCGCGGCAGGAACGGCGCAGCGTCAGCGTCGGATCGATCTTGTTCTTGATCCACAACAGCGCGTCGAGAACCATCGGCCCGCAATCGTCCATGTCGACGAAATAGGTGTCCATGCGCGGGTTCGCGTCATCGTCCGGCGACCAGCGGTAGATGCGGTATTCGCGCAGGTTGGTCGCGCCTTCCGGCTTCGGCCAGGTCTTGCCTTGCTCGACCTTCGAGTTCCTGGGAAGCGTGAGTTCGACCATTACCTGCGGTCCTTTCGGATGACGAGCTTCAGCCCGGACCAGATTTCGTTCACGGCGGCGACCTTGACGTCGACCAGGTCGCGCTTCAGCGCCTCCGACCGGATGACGTCCTCGGTGACGTCGGTCGGCACTTTCGATGCCTTCTTCGGCCAAGAGACCCAGACCATGCCGTCGCGCTTGATCGCCGTCTCGATGCCGGCCAGGCCGTCCTCGACCTCGGCGCGCTGCCGGGTGAAGGCGAGCACGGCATCGTATTTCCGGCTGCCCGAGATCGCCGACCACTCGGCGAGCCTGTCGACGCCGGCAAAGGACACCGCCTCGGTCAGCGCATCGAGCTCCGGCGGCAGCGCGATGAAGGCGGCGACCATGCCGTCCCTGAGGCCAAGCTTGGCCGCGAGCGGCGTGCCGGAATATCCGGTGGTCGCTTGCGCCATGGTCAATACACCCGCGCCTTCGGCGCGATCTTGGCCAGGCTGATGCCGCCGTCCTTTTCGGCCAGCAGCGGCTCGGTATGCACCGGCCTGTAGGTCAGCGTCACCTTGCCGTCCTCGCTCAGATGGGCCAGCGTATGCTTGCGCCAGTTGGCGTCGTCGCGCGCCGAGAAATCCTCGCGCGCATGCGCGCCGCGGCTCTCCTTGCGCGCCTCGGCGCCGTAAACCGTGGTGATGGCGTTGGCCATCAGGTTTTCCAGCTCCAGCGTCTCGACGAGGTCGGAATTCCAGATCATCGAGCGGTCGGTGACCTTGATGTCCTTGAGCTCGCCCCAGAGTTCCGAAATGCGCCTGCAGCCGTTCTCCAGCGATTCCTGCGTGCGGAACACGGCTGCGTCTTCCTGCATGGCGCGCTGCATCTTCTCGCGCAGCACGGCCGTCGGCGTCGAGCCGTTGGCATGGCGCAGCCTGTCGAAGCGCTCCATGATCTTCTCGACCGAGGCCGCGTTGGGCGACGGGATCGCCGACTTGCGGTCGATCACATGGCCGGCGCGGATCGCCGCCGCGCGGCCGAACACGACGAGGTCGATCAGCGAGTTGGAGCCGAGCCGGTTGGCGCCGTGCACCGAGGCGCAGCCGGCCTCGCCGACCGCCATCAGGCCGGGCGACACGCGGTCTGGATTGTCGAAGGTCGGATTGAGCGCCTCGCCCCAGTAATTGGTCGGCACGCCGCCCATATTGTAGTGCACCGTCGGCAGCACCGGGATCGGCTCCTTGGTGAGGTCGACGCCGGCGAAGATCTTGGCCGACTCGGAAATACCCGGCAGCCGCTCGTGCAGCACGGCTGGGTCAAGATGGTCGAGATGCAGGAAGATGTGATCCTTGTTCTTGCCGACGCCGCGGCCCTCGCGGATCTCCAGCGTCATGCAGCGCGAGACGACGTCGCGCGAGGCGAGGTCCTTGGCCGACGGCGCGTAGCGCTCCATGAAGCGCTCGCCCTCGGAATTGACGAGATAGCCGCCTTCGCCGCGCGCGCCCTCGGTGATCAGGCAGCCGGCGCCGTAGATGCCGGTCGGATGGAACTGCACGAACTCCATGTCCTGCAGCGGCAGCCCGGCTCTGGCCGCCATGCCGCCGCCGTCGCCGGTGCAGGTATGCGCCGAGGTGGCGGAGAAATAGGTTCGCCCATAGCCGCCGGTCGCCAGCACCACCATCTTGGCCGAGAAGCGATGGATTGTGCCGTCGTCAAGGTTCCAGGCCACGACGCCGGTGCAGGTGCCGTCCGGTTCCATGATCAGGTCAAGCGCGAAATATTCGATGAAGAACTGAGCGTTGTTCTTCAGCGACTGGCCGTAGAGCGTGTGCAGGATGGCGTGGCCGGTGCGGTCGGCGGCCGCGCAGGTGCGCTGCACCGGCGGACCGTCGCCATAGTTCATCATATGGCCGCCGAACGGCCGCTGGTAGATCTTGCCTTCCTCGGTGCGTGAGAACGGCACGCCGTAATGCTCGAGCTCGTAGACGGCGGCCGGCGCCTCGCGCACCATGTATTCCATGGCGTCGACATCGCCCAGCCAGTCCGAGCCCTTGACGGTGTCGTACATGTGCCACTGCCAGGAGTCCGGCCCCATGTTCGACAGCGAGGCGGCGATGCCGCCCTGCGCGGCGACGGTGTGCGAGCGCGTCGGGAACACCTTGGTGATGCAGGCGGTGCGCAATCCCTGCTCGGCCATGCCGAGCGTGGCGCGCAGGCCGGCGCCGCCGGCACCGACGATCACGACGTCGAACTTGTGGTCGACGAAAGTGTAGGCGGAAGCCGTGCTGGCTGTATTTGCGTTGGCCAAGACGTCAGCCTCCGAATGCGAGTTTGAGCAGGGCAAACAGCGAAGCGACGCCGACTGCCACGCAGAAGAAGGTGTTGAGGGCGATCAGCGCCAGCCTCATGCCTTCGCCATGCACGTAATCCTCGATGATCACCTGCATGCCGATGCGCATGTGGTAAAGCGGCGAGATCAGCACCAGCCCGAGCATGACCACCACGAACGGGTTCGCAAGCGCCGCCCGCACATCCGCATAGTCATGGCCGTTGACCGCGATCAGGAAGCCGACGAAGAAAAGGATCAAAGGAATGTTGGCGATGGCGGTCAGCCGCTGCCGCCAGAAATGACCGGTGCCCTCGCGGGCCGAACCGAGGCCGCGGACCCTCGCCAGCGGCGTGCGCATGTCCGAATTGCTGGTGGCCATCAGAATGCTCCCCGCGCCATATAGCCGGCGATCCAGATCAGCAGCGTCAGCACGATCGAACCGGCGAGCGTCGCCCAGGCGATCCTGGACGCGGTGTGTTTTTCCAGTCCCGCGCCGGTGTCCCAGATGAGGTGGCGCAGCCCGCCCAGCATGTGGTGCATCAGCGCCCAGGTGTAGCCGAAGAGAACAAGTCGGCCGAGCCAGGAGCCGAAGGCCCAGTTGACCCAGTCGAATGCGGCCTGCGAGCTCGAAGCGGCAATCAGCCAGGCCGCCACCAGCAGCGTCCCGAAATAGAGCGCGCCGCCGGTGATGCGATGGATGATCGACATCGTCATCGTGATCGGCGGCCGGTAGATCGTCAGATGCGGCGAGAGCGGCCGTTCACGTCTGGCAACTGCGCGGGTGGCTGGTGATTTGCTCATGGCTCCCCCAGTTCGGCATCCTGAATGCCGAGATGGGAATGCGGCGTTTGCCGCCCCCATTTATGGCATCGGACAGCCGGTTTCTAATGCTCTTTTTGCACCGCGTCAAAGCCGGAAAATCGTTTTGGAAACATCATTTAGTCTGACAAATTGAGGGCCGCGCGCTTCAATCGATTAGCGGCTGTTTCGAAGCCGGCGCAGCGTTCGCTGCAGCGCAGCAATCAGATGACCGACGCGGCGGCTGGGCGCGTCGGGATCCGGGCGGGCCGGCCTCTCCCGAATATCGTCGCACCTCAGCGCCTGCAAGTCTGCGGGGTGGATCCCCTCTTCATCACCAGCGCCTCGCGTCCGTCGATCACGATTGCGTCATGGGTCGCTGCTTCCTGGTAGCGGCTGCTCTGGTTGGCGGGCGAGGCCGCGAACTCTTCGGCCGTGCCATCGGGCCGCATGACGCGCAATGCGTTGCCCAGATTCTGGATGGTGATCATGCCGCCATTGCCGCATCTGTAGGCGGCAGTGCCGACGCCGGAACGCGGCACGGTAAGGTCGGTGACGATCCTGGTTGCGGGCGCAGGCGTTGCAGGCGCCTTCGCCGTCGCAGGTACTGGCGCCGTTGTGGCTGCCGGGGCCGTTGCAGGTATGGCGGGCGTTGCAGCTGCCGGCGCCGTCGCGGGTGCGGCGGATTGCGGGGGAGGAGCAGGCGAGGCGGGCGCCGCGGCATTCGCCACCTTCGGCGCGCCGTCCTGCGGCACGCAGGCAGCGGCCGCCAGAAGCAGCGGGATGGCGATCGACACTCGAACCGTGCGGCCAAAGCTCATGCGCTGCCCTTTCGTGTGCGGCACGCTACAGCAATTCCAGGAAAAGTGTGAACGCTTGGGTTCGGCGCCTTCGCCATGGCCTTCCGTCCGGAATTGCATCGAAACAACGAGATAGGCGGTTGCCCTTTCCGTGAGACGGTGGACCGCTGTAGCCATGCGGCGCCGCAAGATCAAGTTGACCCTGGGTCAGCCGGCTATCCAGAACCGCGCCCGTCGCCTGATGGAGCTCGATCTCCGAAAATTAACCATGTTCCTTAAGAACCGGAGCCGAAAGCCTCCCGCCTCTTAACAAAGGTTAAGAAAGAGTTAATTTCCGATTCGAACCGGATTCCAGGCGCGCGATCTGCGCGCCGACCAGGGAGAGCGACATGCGTTCGAATTCAGTGCGGGCAGGCGTTGCCGCCGCGGCGTTCGCGGGGCTGGTGACGGCAATCGCCGCGCCGGCGGAAGCCGGCTTGCGCCACCATGACCGCGTCTATGCCGATTCCTTCGGCAATCTCGTCATCGACAGCGCCGCCGGCTACAAGCGCATCATCGTCGGCGAGGGCAAGCTCGCGAAGGAATTTTCCGAATACACCGGCGGCCAGCCAGGTGTGATCTACGACGATGCGGACGAGGCCGGTGCGCCCGGCTGCTACCAGCCGCCGGTGCTGGTCAAGGGCCGTTCCTATATGTACGGGCTTTCCGACGGCGAGATGCCCAATCTCAATCCTTGCCGCTGAAGGCCGCCGGCGTTCGGCTCCGCCACAGCCTGACACGCGCACGCAATCGCGGCCGGCAAGGCCCGGCCTGTCGTCATTCTAGGGCGAAGCAAGGAGCGGAGCGACGCGCGCAGACCCTAGAATCCCTGCCGTTCCATTAAGGCGTTGCGGCGATTGCAGAATTTGCACCGCAGCATTCTACGACAGAGGTAACGGCATGGATTCTCGGATCAAGCCCGAGGATGACGAAGTTGCAGGAGCGTCGGGCAATCGCGAATGTTGCGATCGCCTTCTGGGCTAAGCAGGGGTTTGCGCCGGGCCTGTATGTATCAGCCGACGGCGAGCGGCTCGGCAGAGCAGGCGGTTTCAGGTCTCTCATAGGAAAGCCGCACGCCGTCGCGGCCATTCTTCTTGGCTTTGTAGAGCGCCTCGTCGGCGCGCCGCATTAACGGCATCAGCCCTTCCCTGCCGGAGCGGGCGGCGACGCCGAAGCTGGCGGTCACCCTGACGCCGGGCGGCAGGCCCTCGATCGCGCCGGCCGAATAGAAGGCGCGGATCGCTTCGGCAAAGAGCCTTGCCGCCCCCAGATCGCTCAGCGGCAGAAGCACGGCGAACTCTTCGCCGCCGATGCGGCCGGCGGCCCCGCGCGCGCCGGTGGCGGAGCGCAGCTTGGAAGCGAAGTCGGCGATCACCCGGTCGCCGGCCTCATGCCCATGCTGGTCGTTCAGCGCCTTGAAGTGATCGAGATCGGCAAGCACCAGCGCGACGGGAAAGCCGGCCTTGCCGCACTGGTCGAGCAAGAGGGTCGCCCTCTCCTCGAAGCCACGGCGGTTGAGGATGCCGGAGAGCGGGTCGGTATGGGTCTCGGCCTTCAGCGCCCTCATCACATCGAGCGCCGCCGCCGTGAACAGGCAAAGCGCGATCAGCAGCGACAACAGCGCGTGCGAAAGCAGCGCGGTCGTCCAGTAGGACGATCCGTAGAAGCCGTCATAGCTGGGGAACGGCCCGTGCGCGATGACGACGACCAGCGTGCGGGCGATGAAGTTCAGCCCCGAAAGCAGCGACAGCACGAGCAGGATCTTTTCGGTCGGACCGTTGTGGCGCACCGTTCTCAGCTCGGCGCCGACCAGCAGGCTGAGCGCGCCGAAACCGAAATTCATGACAAGCACGCGCCAGGTGAGGTCCGGCTGGACGAACATGAACCAGATGAAGGCGGCGAGCCCGCCTCCGGTCACGATGCCGATCCCGACATAGGGCACGCGCCGCCCGTAGCGCGCGATGATCGCGCTGGAGAGGCAGCAGGCCGCGATCGTGAAGCAGATGTTGGAAACGAGCTTGGTCAGCGCCACGCCGATCGGAAGCGTGAAATATTGCAGCAGGAAACCCGGCGCCGACAGGCAGTAGCTCGCGCCGAGCACAGCCAGATACGGTCGATGGCGCTGATAGGACCACAGCACGAGGAACGCAGCGCCGAGCGCCAGCGCTATCGTCGGATTGAGCAGCGCTATGAGCAGACCGGTGTCCAAAAGACTGCGACTTTTCCCAACTTACCCAACGGGAGATACTAGGACGCAAGCCCAAACAAGCGGTTAAGTCTCGATAGATACATCGCATGCCACGCGGAACCGGCCTGCCGGAGCGGCGTTGTCCGGCCAGACAGGAGACGCCAGACGGGAGACGATCGAGATGGCGGGCACGATCACTTTGACGAACCACGATGAAATCCGCTCCTGGGCGGCGGCGCGCGCCGGCTTCCCGGCCATCGTCGACGTCTCGCCCGAAGCCGGAACGCAGCCCATGCTGCGGCTGGTTTTTGGGCAGCAGGCCTATGAAGACACCGACCGCCCGGAGCGTCCGATCAACAGCGGCGGCTACGAACTCGTGGAGTGGGACGAGTGGTTCAGGATTTTCGACGAGCGGCAGCTGGCCTTGGTCGTCGCCGCCGACGAGCCCGGCCGGCGCGAGGAGTTTCACGAGATCATTCGCAGATAGATCGCTGAAAGCAAAAGGCCCGGACGTCCTGTCCGGGCCTTTGTTGAGAGACGCGGCCGGCTGTTACTTCCAGTCGCGGATGTCGACGAAGTGGCCGGCGATCGCCGCCGCCGCCGCCATTGCCGGCGATACCAGGTGGGTACGGCCCTTGAAGCCCTGCCGGCCCTCGAAATTGCGATTCGAGGTCGAGGCGCAGCGTTCATGTGGCTTCAGCCGGTCGTCGTTCATGGCCAGGCACATCGAGCAGCCCGGTTCGCGCCAGTCGAAGCCGGCGGCGACGAAGATCTTGTCGAGGCCCTCGGCCTCCGCCTGTTCCTTGACCAGGCCCGAACCCGGCACGATCATGGCATTGACGCGCGGGTTGACCTTCTTGCCCTCGACCACTTTGGCTGCGGCGCGCAAGTCCTCGATGCGGCCATTGGTGCAGGAGCCGATGAAGACGCGGTCGAGCTCGATGTCGGTGATCTTGGTTCCGGGCGTCAGCCCCATATAGTCGAGCGCGCGGATCTTCGACGTGCGCTTGTTCTCGTCCGCAATCTCTTGCGGATCGGGCACAGTGCCCTGCACCGAGACGACGTCCTCGGGCGAAGAACCCCAGGAGACGATCGGCGGCAGCTTCTGCGCGTCGAGCACCACGACCTTGTCGAAATGCGCGCCTTCGTCGGACTGCAGGGTCTTCCAATAGGCGAGCGCCGCATCCCAGGCGGCGCCCTTCGGGGCGCGCGGCTTGTCCTTGACATAGGCAAAGGTCGTCTCGTCCGGCGCGATCAGGCCGGCGCGGGCGCCGCCCTCGATCGACATGTTGCAGATCGTCATGCGGCCTTCCATCGACAGCGAGCGGATCGCTTCGCCGGCATATTCGATGACGTAGCCGGTGCCGCCGGCGGTGCCGATCTCGCCGATGATGGCGAGGATGATGTCCTTGGCGGTGACGCCTTCCGGCAGTTGGCCGTCGACGCGCACCAGCATGTTCTTGGCCTTGCGCTGGATCAGCGTTTGCGTCGCCAGCACATGCTCGACCTCGGACGTGCCGATGCCATGCGCAAGCGCGCCGAACGCCCCATGCGTGGAGGTATGGCTGTCGCCGCAGACGATGGTCATGCCGGGCAGCGTGAAGCCTTGCTCGGGCCCGATGATGTGGACGATGCCCTGGCGGATATCGTTCTCGGAATAATAATCGATGCCGAAATCCTTGGCATTCCTGGCGAGCGCCTCGACCTGGATGCGGCTTTCCTCGTTCTTGATGCCGAACTTGCGCTCGGGCGAGGTCGGCACGTTGTGGTCGACGACGGCCAGCGTCTTTTCCGGATGCCGGACTTTTCTGCCGCTCATGCGCAGGCCTTCGAAGGCCTGCGGGCTGGTGACCTCGTGCACGAGGTGGCGGTCGATATAGAGCAGGCAGGTGCCGTCGTCCTGGCGGTCGACCGTGTGGTCGTCGAAGATCTTGTCGTAGAGGGTGCGCGGTGCGCTCATGTGCGTAAATCCGTCGATATGAGAATGGGAAAAGGACGCCGGCAATCCGGCGCGACGACTGCGATCGGTCGGTTCAGCGAAGTCGGCTGGTGAGCGCGCCGCAGACGCGCGCGGAGAAACGCGACGGCAGGCGCTTTCTGTCCTGCAGCACGAAACCCTTATAAGCCGGATCGCTGAAAAGCTTTTCCATGGCGCGGTAGATAGCAATGTTTTGCCTTTTCGGCAATCAGCGCGACTTCCCCTTCTCCCCTTGTGGGAGAAGGTGGATCGGCGCGCAGCGCCGAGACGGATGAGGGGTGTTCCAGCGGAGTGAGACGCTGGTTTTCCCTGGAGCACCCCTCATCCGGCCGCTTCGCGGCCACCTTCTCCCACAAGGGGAGAAGGGGAAGGCTGCGCTCACACCACCTCGAACACAAACGTCTTCACCAGCGCCTCCGGGTCGCCGATGGCATAGCAGCGGAACCACGGACTTTCCTCGACCAGCCGCCATTTCCCCGCCTGCGCCAGCTGGTCGAACACTGCCTGAAAACCGCCGCTCTCGAAGACCTGGTCGCGCACGGTGAAGATGGCGTGGCCGCCGCTTTTGGTGATGCGCACCAGTTCATGCAATCCCGAAGCCGGCGCGTGGCCGATGGTGAAGACGCCGGTCGAGAAGAAGGCGCGGAAATGCCGGTCGGGCCAGGGCAGCGGGCCGCCGAGCATCGCCTTCTTCAGCTCGCTATAGGCCGGCCTGCCATTGGCCTGACGGCTGCCGGCGATCTTCAGCATGTCGTCGGAGAGGTCGAGCCCGGCGATGTCGCCATAGCCCAAAGCCTTCAGCGACGGCCCCGACAGGCCCGTGCCGCAGCCCGCGTCGAGCAGCGGACCTTCGCCCGCCGGCACGTGCCGCGCCACCCACGCGGCGATGAGGAAAGGCAGAAGGTAGCCCAGTGAGGCGGTCTCGCTGTCGTAGGTCGCCGCCCAGTCGGCATAGGCCTTTGCGAGCCCTTCCGGCGAATCGGCCGAATAGACGGAATCCAGCGCCGCATTGGCTTTGTCGAAATTCATGGGCGTCTCCTCCGCCGGATGCACATGACCCAAGCTAGAGCAATTCCAGGAAAAGTGGGAACCGGTTTTCCGTCCGGAATTGCGTCAAAAACAATGAGGGAGCGCGGACTTTGCTTCCGGCTATTCCTGATGCTGGCGGCGCAGCCGCTGTTCCAGCGCCCGCAGTGCCAGCGACAGGCCGACGGTGAGGATCAGGTAGATATAGGCGACGATCGAATAGGTCTCGAAGAAGCGGAAGGAGCCCGCGGCATAGACCTTGCCCATCTGGGTGATGTCGGCGACGCCGAGCACCGAGACCAGCGAGGAATCCTTGACCATGGCGACGAAGTCGTTGCCGAGCGGCGGCAGGATGGTGCGGATCGCCTGCGGGAAGACGATCAGCCGGAAGCGCTGGACTCGGCTGAGCCCGAGCGCCTTGGCCGCCTCGATCTGGCCCTTCTCGACCGACTGGATGCCGGCGCGGAACACTTCCGAGATGAAGGCCGAGTAGCCGATGGTCAAAGCCATGATGGCGCGCCAGAGCAGCGAGACGTCGCGCACCAGCAGCTCGCCGATCAGGCCGGCGCCCTGCAGCGGCGCGGTCAGCGCATTCCAGGCGGCGACGAAGGCCGGCGCGCCGGCAAAGGCGATCCAGAACAAAAGCACCAGGATCGGCACGCCGCGGATGATCTCGACATAGAAGCGCGCGGTCTGGCGCAGCCACTGCGATCCCGACAGCGCCATCAGCGCGATGCCGAGCCCGAAGGCGGAGGCTAAAGCGAAAGCGACCGCAGTGACGAAGATGGTGATGCCGATGCCCTTGGCGACGGTGGCGAAGACTTGCGCATAGAGGTCGCTGGAGGCGATGGCGACAGCGGCGGCCAGTGCCAGAACGAGGGCGGCCGCCAGCCACCAGGGGAATTCGGGTTTGGAGGTGGACGCGGGTGGCATCAGGCGATGCCATCGCAGCTATTTTTGCGATGGCAGCGCTCTACGAGACCCCTCTCTGTCCTGCCGGACATCTCCCCCTCAAGGGGGGAGATTGGCAGCTTCGGCCTCACCGCCCAGCCTACAGCGTTGGAGATTAGCGAAAGCCGGCGCGACATCCAATCTCCCCCCTTGAGGGGGAGATGCCCGGCAGGGCAGAGAGGGGGGCCTGGGCGCAAGGTCAGCGCAATTTCCTGCAAACTCACTGCGCGCAACAAGACGAGTTCACTGCCCCATCTTGTAATCGAGGAACCACTTCTTGTTGAGCTTGTCGAACGTGCCGTCGGCCTTGAGCGCGGCGATGGCGGCATTGACTGGCTTCACCAGGTCCGAGCCCTTCGGGAAGATGAACCCGAAATCCTCGGTGCCGAGCGGTCCGCCGATCAGCTTCAGCTTGCCTTCGGAGGCATCGACATAGCCCTTGCCGGCGGTGCCGTCGGTGAGCACCATGTCGACGTCGCCCGATTTCAGCGCCTGCACGGTTGCCCCAAAGGTCTCGAACAGCTTTATCCGCGGGTTCTGCTCATTGCCGTCGAGCACGCTGTAGACGGCGGTGTAGAAGGGCGTGGTGCCGGGCTGGGCGCCGATCAGCCCGTCCTTGAAGGCGGCGAAGCTCTTGGCGTCGGTGAAGCGGCTTTCGTCGCCGCGCACCAGCATGAACTGCTCCGAGCGCATGTAGGGATCGGAGAAATCGACCTTCTCCTTGCGGTCGTCCTTGATGGTGATGCCGGTCATGCCGATGTTGTACTGGTTGTCGGAAACCGCCTGGATCATCGCGTCCCAGGAGGTGTTCTGATACTCGACCTTGAAGTTCAGCCGCTTGGCGATCTCGTCCATGGCGTCATATTCCCAGCCGATCTGCTTGCCGGTCTTCTTGTCGATGAACTGCAGCGGCGGATAGGCGTTTTCCGTCACCACCACGACCTTTTTGCCAACGAGATCGGGCAGGTTGCCGGCGAGCGCCGCGACAGGCGCGAGAAGCCAGGCCACCATGGCGGCCAGCAGCAGTTTCGACTTGGTCATGACAAACTCCCCGAAGATGATTGGCCGCGCGATGTTCACGCGCCAAGAGAAAATCCGGCGCCGACTTTAGCTTGCCGCATGCGCCTTGCAAGCCGCTCCGCACTGCCGCGGCGCGTGAATGCGCAATCCAGTGCTCTTCAAGGATGGTTTCGAAACGCGAAGGCTTCGATCAAATTCCGCACGCTTGCGACAGCTGCACAACGAAAAAAGGCGGCCGAAGCCGCCTTTCCAGAACCTGTCTCGCAGAAACCTTATTCGGCCGAAGCGGCCTCGGCGGCAGCCTTTTTCTCGGCGGCTTCCTTGGCGGCCGTCTCGGCGGCCAGCGCCTGGGCGGCGGCGACCTTTTCGGCCTCGATGCGGGCGCGTTCGGCGTTCAGCGCATCGCGCTCCTCATCGTTCAGCTTGCGGGCGCGTACGCCGGTGTTTTCCGAAATGCGGGCCGACTTGCCGCGACGGTCGCGCAGGTAATAGAGCTTGGCGCGGCGAACCTTGCCGCGGCGCACGATCTCGACGCCCTCGACCATCGGCGAGTAGACCGGGAAAACGCGCTCCACGCCTTCGCCGTAGGAAATCTTGCGTACGGTGAAATTCTCCTGGAAGCCCGAGCCGGCGCGGGCGATGACGACGCCCTCATAGGCCTGGACGCGGGTGCGGGTGCCTTCGGTGACGCGCACCTGGACGCGCACGGTGTCGCCAGGCTGGAATTCGGGCAGCTTGCGCTTGGCTTCGATCTTGGCGGCCTGTTCGGCCTCGAGCTGACGAATGAGATCCATCTCAAATATCCACTTCTTGTTCTTCCGACAGTCAGAGCGTCCTCAGCTCGCCTTGCAGTTCCAATGACCGCTCGGCTATGCCCTTTGTCGAAACACCGGGCAGGGACGGCTACACCGCACTTGTTGACGGGTCCGAAAGATTGTTCTTCCGGTTCGGGCGGGCACATACAGCCATTTTGCCGCTTTGTCACGCCCTAATGCATGTCGCCCGGAAGTGCGCGCGGTTCGGGGACCCCGACATGCATCAAGACAAGGGCGTTGCGGCATATTTGCGCCCATGGCCCACACTTACTGCGGCCGTGCCGGGTTGCGCGCGGCTCGCAAGCTTCCTAAGCGGGGAAATGACTTTTTTCGATGCCGCCTTGCTCTTTCTCTCGGGTTTTGTCTCCGGCGCGGTCAATGCCGTCGCCGGCGGCGGCACCTTCGTCACCTTCGGCGCCATGAGCTTGGTCGGCCTGCCGCCGATTGTCGCCAATGCTACCTCCTCGGTGACGCAATTTCCCGGCTATATCACCTCGACGCTCGCCTATCTCGACGACATCAGGCATTTCTGGCGCCAGGCGCTGCTGCTCTGCGTCATCTCCGCCCTCGGCGCGCTGGCCGGCTCGCTGATCCTGCTTGCGCTCTCCAACCCGTCCTTCCGCGCGCTGGTGCCCTGGCTGCTGATCGCCGCCACCGCGCTGTTCGCCGCCGGGCCGTGGCTGAAACCGGCGCCCAAGCCTGGGGCCGAAGCCAAGGTCGGCTCATTCGCCGGATCGCTCGCCCAGTTCGCGACCTCCGTCTATGGCGGCTTTTTCGGCGCCGGCATGGGCGTGATGATGTTGGCGACGCTCGGCCTGACGCAGGCCGGCGACTACCACCGGCTCAACGCGCTGAAGAACATGCTGGCCGTGGTGATCGCAGCCATCGCCATCCTGGTCTTCGTTTCGGGCGGCGTTGTCGCCTGGCCGCAGGCGATCGTCATGATCCCGGGCGGCGCGCTCGGCGGCTATGCCGGCGTCTGGATGGCCAAGCGCGTGCCGCAAAATCTCGTGCGCGGCTTCGTCGTCGCCGTTGGCCTGTTTCTGGCCTTTTATTATTTCACCAAGGGCTGAGCGCGCAGCAGATCCGGCCGCCGCTCCCGCGTCAGCTTCTCGGCCTCGGCGCGACGCCATTCGGCAATCTTCTTGTGGTTGCCGGAAATCAGCACGTCGGGAATCGGCCTGCCTTCGAACTCCTGCGGACGCGTGTAGTGCGGATGCTCGAGCAGGCCGTTCTCGAAACTTTCTTCCTCGCCAGAGACCGCATTACCCATAACCCCGGGCAAGAGCCGCACCACGGCATCGAGCAGCACAAGTGCTGCCGGCTCGCCGCCCGACAGGATGAAATCGCCGATCGAGACCTCTTCCAGTTCTCGCGCCTCGATCAGCCGCTGGTCGACGCCTTCGAAGCGGCCGCACAGGATGATCGCACCCGGCCCGGCGGCGAGCGCGCGCACGCGGGCCTGCGTCAGCGGTTTGCCGCGCGGGCTCATCAGCAGCCTTGGACGCTTATCGCCGGGCGGCGAGGCGTGGTCTATGGCCTTGGCCAGCACGTCGGCGCGCATCACCATGCCGGCGCCGCCTCCGGCCGGCGTGTCGTCGACGGTGCGATGCCTGTCGGTGGCGAAATCACGGATCTGGATCGCTTCGAGCGACCAAGTTCCGGCCTCCAGCGCGCGGCCGGCCAGCGACAGGCCGAGCGCGCCCGGAAACATCTCCGGATAGAGCGTCAGCACCGAGGCGGCAAAGCTCACCGATTGCCCCCGGCATCCTTCGGTCCGCGCGGCCGACCCTTCGGGTCGAAGCCGGCATCCCTGGGCGCTTCGTCGCCTTCTTCGTCTTCGACCAGCCCCGCCGCCTGAGGGTTGACCTCAACGAATCCGTCGGCGATCGAGACATGCGGCACCGCGGCCTGCGTGAACGGGATCAGCACGCCCTTGCGACCGGCAAGCGTGACGTCGAGTATGTCGCCGCCACCAAAATTATGCACGGCGACGACCCTGCCGATGACGCCCGTATCGTCCCTGACCTCGAGGCCGATGAGATCGGCGTGATAGAACTCGTCCTCCTCGCCGTCGTCGGGCAACACCGAGCGGTCGACGAGAAGCTCGGTGCCGGCCAGCGCCTCGGCGGCGTTGCGGTCACCGACGCCTTTGAAGCGCACGACCACCACAGTCCCGGCAGGTCTGATATCGGTGATCTGGAAGGCGCGGCCGTCCCTGGCATAAAGTGGGCCGTAATCGGCCAGCGCCAGCGGGTCTCCGGTGAAGGTTTTCACCCGCAATTCGCCCTTGATGCCGTGCGCGGCACCGATGACGGCCATCTGTACGGGGTTTTCGAGCTTCGGCATCGGTGGCGCTTCCTTTGCCCTGCTCTAATCCCCTCAAGCCGTCATTTCAATGACGGCCTCTTCACCGCTTCCTAACCCGCACGTCCGAAACTGCCAAAAACGGAAAAAGCCCATGCAGGAATTCCTCATCCCGGCAAAACCCGACCTTCAGGCGGCCCGCGAGACCTGGCTGAAAACGCTGGCGCATGAGCGCCGCCTGTCGCCGGAGACGGTCGAGGCCTATGAGCGCGACACCCGCCAGTTCCTGCATTTCTTGACCGGCCATTGCGGCGGCGCGCCGGGCATCTCCGACATTGCCGAGCTGCGGCCGGCCGATCTGCGCGGCTTCCTCGCTGCGCGGCGCAATGAAGGCGCCGGCGCCCGCACGCTGGGGCGCGGCCTTGCCGGCATCCGCTCGCTGCTGCGCTTTCTCGAAAAACGCGGGATGGTCAACGCGGCAGGCGCCGCAGCCCTGCGCGCGCCGCGCCAGCCGAAATCGTTGCCCAAGCCGCTGACGGCAAGCGACGCGAAACAGGTCGTGGCGATGGAGGGCCAACTGGCGGAAGAGCCGTGGATCGCCGCACGCAACGCCGCTGTGCTGACGCTGCTCTACGGCTCCGGCCTGCGCATCTCCGAGGCGCTGGGCCTGACCGGCGCCGATCTCGCAGCGGAAGCCGACAGTGTGCTGCGCGTCACCGGCAAGGGCGGCAAGACGCGGCTGGTGCCGGTGCTGCCGGTGGCCCGCAAGGCGGTTGCCGAATACCGCCGGCTCTGCCCTTTCCATATTGGTCCCGACGGCCCGCTGTTCCGTGGCGCCCGTGGGGGCCCCCTCAACCCGGCCATCGTCCAGCGCGAGATGGCGAAACTGCGCTCGGCGCTCAACCTGCCCGACACCGCGACGCCGCATGCCTTGCGGCATTCCTTCGCCACCCACCTGCTCGGCCGCGGCGGCGACCTGCGCACCATCCAGGAACTGCTCGGCCACGCCAGCCTGTCGACCACCCAGATCTATACCGGCGTCGACACCGCGAGGCTGCTCGACATCTACGAGAAGGCGCACCCAAGGGCGTGATCGCTTCTGAGGCCATTCGGAGCCCTCCGAACTCGTCATTCTAGGGCGAAGCAAGGAGCGGAGCGACGCGCGCAGACCCTGGAATCCATGCCGTGCACTCGGCCGTGGGGTGCAACGGTGCAGAATTCTGGGTCGCAGCGGCGCTTTGAAGGCACGGCATGGATCCTCGGGTCTGCGCGCGTCGCTTCGCTCCTTGCTCCGCCCGTGGATGACGACGTGATGGGCGTTTCCGCTAACCACCAAGGCGCGCCATGTCCATACGCGTCGCCAACCCGCAGAACGTCTACGCCGCAAACCAGAACCGACCGAAGACAATTTCCCCGATCCGATTAACCGTTTTGCCGCTTTTCGGCGCTAAGATGCTTCTTCATGAAACGCGTCATCGCCATCGCCGACCGCGCGGCCCTGGTCTCGTTGAAGCTGCTTGCAGCGCTCAACCTGCTGTTCTTCCTGTCTTTCCTGGCCGTCCTGCTGCTTGCCGGCCGGGCGCTTGCCGCAGCGCCCAATTGCGCCGGCGCCGATCTGTTGACGGCGCTGGAGAAGAACGATCCCGCCGCCTTCAAGAAGGTCGAGACCGAGGCCGCGGCCGTACCCAACGGCAAGGGCCTGCTGTGGAAGCTGGAGAAGCCCGGCGAAAAACCGTCCTATCTGTTCGGCACCATGCACATGACCGATACGCGCGTCACGACGCTGCCGGCCGCCGCGCAGAAAGCCTATGACGGCGCCGGCACAATCGTCATTGAAACCACCGACGCAATGGACAAGGCGAAGATGATGGCCGCGATGGCCAGCGAACCCGGCCTGATGATGTTCACCGACAACACCACTCTGTCGTCGCTCTTGTCGCCGGACGATGCCGCGGCGCTGGACAAGGGGCTCGACGCGCGCGGCATCCCGCCGGCGACGGTCGCCAAGATGAAGCCGTGGATCCTGTCGGCGATGATGGCGTTGCCGGCCTGCGAGGTGGCGCGCCAGAGCGCCGGCGAACCCGTGCTGGACGTCAAGCTTGCCTCGGACGCCAAGGCCTCGGGAAAGGATGTCGAAGGGCTCGAAACCGCCGTCGATCAATTGCGCGCCATGGCTTCGCTGCCGCTCGAATTCCACATGAAGAGCCTGGTCGAGACGATGAAGCTCGGCGACAAGGTGAACGACGTCAACGAGACGATGATCGTGCTCTACCAGCGCGGCGAGGTCGGCATGTTCTGGCCGCTGTTCCGCGCCGTGCTGCCGGAGACGGCGGACGACGAGGCCGGCTATGCCGCCTTCGAGCAGACCATTATCACCAGCCGCAACAAGGTGATGGCGGCGCATGCCGGGCCGATTCTGGCCAAGGGCAACGTCTTCATGGCCGTCGGCGCCATGCATCTGCCCGGTCCGGAAGGACTGGTCGAGGATTTTCGCAAGGCAGGGTATAGTGTTACCGCCGTCAACTGAGTCGTCTGGCGGCTGGCGGACCTGAAAACGCCGGTTTTTCAGCGCTTTCCGTCCGTTCGCGTGAAACCCGATGCGGGCTCAGCGCGTTGATGGCTGTTATTTTGATGACTTTCATCCAAGGAGGACACGTTTCATGGCGAACCCTAACGATCCCTACACCCCTTCGAGCACGCCTCCCCCAACGCGTGGCGGTGGTGGCGGCAGCGGGTGGCTGATCGCCCTTGTTGTCATTATCCTGGCCATTGTTGCGTATTATGTCTTTGGCAGAAGCGGCGGCGAGCATGCCCCCGCCCCGTCTGAGCCGCCGGCGGCCAGCACGCCTGCCCCGGCGCCTGCAACGCCCGCTCCGGCGCCTGAGCCAACTCCAGCGCCCACCCCGGCTCCCACGCCAGCTCCGGCGCCTACGCCTACGCCTACGCCTACGCCTACGCCGACCCCGGCTCCGGCTCCGGCACCTGCGCCGGCCCAGTAATCCGGCTACAGCGTGACGACAAACGGCCCGCCAAAGGCGGGCCGTTTTGGTTAGGATAGGCGCGAGAAAGGCCCTTAAGAAACTCGCTCCGGTGAGTCAGCTGGCGCGGCTTTCGAGAACCGGAGCGCAGTGGACATTCAGGTCCGTGAGCACCGGAACCTTTCAGATATGAATCGGCTTGAAGAACGTCGCCAGCGCCGCTTCCTTGACCGCCTCCGACATAGTCGGATGCGCGTGGCAGGTCCGCGCCAGGTCTTCGGACGAACCGCCGAATTCCATCAGCACCGCCGCCTCGTGGATCATCTCGCCGGCGCCGAAGCCGACGATATGGACGCCGAGCACGCGGTCGCTCGCCTTGTCGGCCAGGATCTTCACGAAGCCGTCGGTGTGCAGCATGGCGCGCGCGCGGCCATTGGCGCTGAACGGGAATTTCCCGGCCTTGTAGTCGATGCCGGCCTTCTTCAACTCCTCCTCGGTCTTGCCGACCGAAGCGATCTCCGGGCTGGTGTAGACGACGCTCGGGATGACGTCGTAATTCACATGGCCCGCCTGGCCGGCGATCGTTTCCGCCACCGCGACGCCCTCATCCTCGGCCTTGTGCGCGAGCATCGGCCCGGCAATGACGTCGCCGATGGCATAAATGCCGGACACATTGGTCCTCAAATGCCCATCCGTCTTGACACGGCCGCGCTCGTCGACCTCGACGCCGGCTTCCTTCAGCCCCAGGCTGTCGGCATAGGGGCGCCGCCCGGTGGCGACCAGCACGACATCCGCCTCGATGGTTTCGGCCGCGCCGCCCTTGACCGGCTCGAAGGTGACGCTGGCGCCCTTCTTGACCTTGGCGACGCCGGTGACCTTGGCGCCGAGCTTGAACTCGAAACCCTGCTTGGAAAGCAGCCGCTGGAACTGCTTCGACACCTCGCCGTCCATGCCGCCCAGGATAGTGTCCAGGAACTCGACGACCGTGACCTTGGCGCCGAGCCTGGCCCACACCGAGCCGAGCTCCAGCCCGATGACGCCGCCGCCGACGACGACGAGGCTGGCGGGCACCTTGGCCAGCGACAACGCGCCGGTGGAGGAGACGATCACCTTCTCGTCGAAATCGACCTTGACGCCGGGAATGCCGGCGACATCGGAACCGGTGGCGATGACGATGTTCTTGGTCTCGATCTCCTCGACCTTGCCGTCCTCGCCGGTCACCGAAACCTTGCCTGCGGAAATCACCTTGCCGGTGCCGCGAAAGGAATCGATCTTGTTCTTCTTGAACAGGAAGGCAACGCCGTTGACGTTAGACGTCACCGTCGCGTCCTTATGCACCATCATCTTCTTCAGATTGAGCTTCGGCGCGGGTAGCTCGATGCCGAGCGTATCGAAGGCATGGCCGGCTTCCGCGAACATTTCGGAGGCGTAGAGCAGCGCCTTCGACGGGATGCAGCCGATGTTGAGGCAGGTGCCGCCGAAGGTGGCGTTCTTCTCGACCACCGCCGTCTTCAGCCCGAGCTGCGCCGCCTTGATGGCGCAGACATAGCCGCCCGGTCCCGATCCGATGATTACGACGTCATAAGCCATGATGGTTCCTTCTGGTCTGGCCCTTAACGGCCGCCGCTCACATTCAGGATCGCGCCCGTTATATAGGAGGCTGCGTCCGACATTAGATAGAGAACCGCGCTGGCGACTTCGTCAGCCGTTCCCGCGCGTTTCATCGGCAGCGCGTCCTGCATCCGCGCCACCCGGTCGGGCTGGCCGCCCGAGGCGTGGATTTCGGTTTCGGTGATGCCGGGGCTGACCGCGTTGACGCGGATGCCTTCGAGAACCACCTCACGCGCCAGCCCGATGGTCATGGTGTCGATCGCGCCCTTGGAGGCGGCGTAATCGACATATTCGCCCGGCGATCCCAGCCTGGCCGCCGCCGAGGATAGGTTGACGATGGCGCCGCCCCTGCCGCCATGCCGCGTCGACATGCGCTTCACCGCCTCGCGGGCGCAAAGAAAGGAGCCGACGACATTGATGCGCATCATGCGCTCCAGCCGCGCTACGCTCATCTCGTCAACGCGCGCTTTGACGTCGACGATGCCGGCATTGTTGACGAAGGCGTCGAGCCGGCCGAAGGCGCTGTCCACCGCCTCGAACATCGCAATTACATCGGCCTCGTTGCCGACATCGCCCTTAACCGCGAAAGCATCGCCGCCAACGGCTTTCAGCTCGGCGACCAGCTTGTCCGCCGCGTTCTGGTCGGAAACATAGTTGACCGCCACACGGTAGCCGGCCTGGTTCGCCTGCCGGCAGATGGCGGCGCCGATGCCGCGGCTGCCGCCGGTGACCAGCAGCGTCTTCGTGTCGGTGCTCATTCCTGGCAGCCTTTCAGGATAAAGACGTCCCACGGCACCTTGGAGAAGCCGGCGGGACCGTAAGCGGCCGACATCTCCAGCGACGCTCCGAGATCGGGAAAGATCAGGCTTTTCGGTGCGTCGGCGCCTTCGGCCGGCAGCAGGCCGATCGTGCCCTTGTCGTCGGCGCTGTAGACGACGCCTTCCCAGACCGTGCAGGCGGCAAGCTCCTCGCCGGTGACATCGCCCGTCGGGCATTTGTACATCAGCGAGCCGTGCGGCCGCGCGGCGCTGCCTTCGGTCCACATCGCGATGCCGTCGAGCACGACATTGTTGTCGAGGATCATGCGGAAGGCGTTGGTGATCGTCGCCGAGCTGCCGGCCGGCGTGAAGTCGATCTCGGCGCCGCTCTGCGCCTCGCCATAGACGGCAAGCTGGATCGGGCAGGCAGCCTGGGCGCTGGAAGCCGACAACAAAACCGCCGATCTAGCCATCCACCGGCTTATGGGTGAGGCAAGTATCCTCATCGATCGGCCTCGTCACGGCCATCGGCGTTTTCGAGCACTTCGAAGTCGGTCATCAGGAGCAGTGGTTCGCCGGATGCGTCCAACCCCCAGAAAGACCGATACGCGCCGTCGCCATAGCCAGTGTCGAACATGGCTACATTGATCGGGTTGCCTTCAATCGGACTGTCGATACAAAACCTGTCGATAGTGCACGCGACGTCGGCGAGATAGTCGTCAAGTTCCTCTTGGTCAGACATTATCGTCAGGAACGACTTGTCCATAAACGACGCAACCGCGTCATCAACGATAAATTCAAACTCATAGCCCGATGGGCGGTCTCGAGCAAAGGTGGCCAATTCCCAACGCACCGGCAAGCCAGAGCCGAAACGCAATGCCGCCACGGCAATCTTGGTCCGAACCTGAAGCAATATGACCGGGTAGCGCCCCGGCTTTACCTTGCGGCTAAATGGCGGCCGTCCCAGTCCGGTGATGAGCGGGTCGCAGGCAACGATTTCGCCGGTGGGCAATTCAAGCTCACCGATCGTGGTGACGGTGATCTTCCGTTCCGCCATCTCGGCAGAACTGAGAGCGAAGACGCCGAGGTTGCTGCTGATCTCGGAGGCCTCCCAATCGGCGGGCGAAGCGACCACGGGCAAGTCGGAGAAAAGCCAGACGCGTCCACGCCGAAGGAATCGGCGTAAGGCATCTGACCAACCACTCATTGCGGATCGGCTCCGATCACAGATCGAGCACCAGCCGCTCGGGATCCTCCAGGCTTTCCTTGACCCGCACCAGGAAGGTCACCGCTTCCTTGCCGTCGACAATGCGGTGATCGTAGCTGAGCGCCAGATACATCATCGGCCGGATGACGATCTGGCCGCCGACGACCATCGGCCGCTCCTGGATCTTGTGCATGCCGAGAATACCCGACTGCGGCGCGTTCAGGATCGGCGTCGACATCAGCGAGCCATAGACGCCGCCATTGGAGATTGTGAACGTGCCGCCCTGCATGTCCGCGACCGAAAGCTTGCCGTCGCGCGCGGCAAGGCCCAGGCGGCCGATCTCCTTCTCGATTTCGGCGATCGACATCTGGTCGGCGTCGCGCAGCACCGGCACCACAAGGCCCTTGTCGGTGCCGACGGCGACGCCGACATGGGCGAAGTTCTTGTAGATGATGTCGGTGCCGTCGATCTCGGCATTGACCGCCGGGATCTCCTTCAGCGCATGCGTCACAGCCTTGGTGAAGAAGCCCATGAAGCCTAGCTTCACGCCATGCTTCTTCTCGAACACGTCCTTGTATTTGGCCCTCAGCGCCATCACCGCGCTCATATCCACCTCGTTGAAGGTGGTGAGCATGGCGGCGGTCGACTGCGCCTCCTTCAGGCGGCGCGCGATGGTCTGGCGCAGCTTGGTCATGCGCACGCGCTCCTCGCGCGGCGCATCCTCGGCGGTGGACGGCGCGCGGGCCGCGACGGGCGCCGGAGCGGCCTTCGGCGTCTCGGCCGGCTGGGAAGGGGCGCCCTTGGCGACGGCGTCGAGCACATCGCCCTTCAACACCTGGCCGCGCTTGCCGGAACCGGACAGCTGGTCGACCGAGAGATTGTGTTCCGCGATCAGTTTGGCTGCGGCCGGCGCCGGCGGCATGGTGCGCGGCTCGACCGGACCGGCGTCGCCGGCCATCTTGGCGGTTTCGGCCGCCGCCTGCTTGGTGGTGGACGCGGCGTCCGGGCTGGACGCCTGCGCCACCGCCTGCGGCTTGGTGGCGGGCGCTGCAGCCGCGCCGCCGGCCGAAATCGAGCCGAGCAGCGCCCCGACATTGACCGTCTCGCCTTCCTTGACGGCGATCTCGGCCAGCGTTCCGGCGCCCGCGGCGGGCACTTCCACCGTCACCTTGTCGGTTTCGAGCTCGACCAGGGGCTCGTCGGCGGCGATCGCGTCGCCGACCTTCTTGAACCACTTGCCGACAGTCGCCTCGGTGACGGATTCGCCGAGAGTGGGGACGCGGATTTCGGTAGCCATTGTGCCTGTCCGTTGTCTTCTTGAGGTCTGTTTCGTCCGGCCTGTTTGCGCGCCCGGCCCTATTCGCCGAGAGCGTCGTCGAGCAGCGCGGCCAGCTGGCTGAGATGCTTCGACATCAACCCTGTCGCCGGCGAGGCCGAGGCCGGCCGGCCAGTGTAGCGCACCCGCTGATGCTTGGCGTCGATATGCGCCAGCACCCATTCGAGATAGGGATCGATGAACGACCAGGCGCCCATGTTCTTGGGCTCCTCCTGGCACCACACCATTTCGGCATTGCGGAAACGCGACAGCTCGGTGATCAGCGCCTTGGCCGGGAACGGATAGAGCTGTTCGACGCGCAGCAGGTAGATGTCGTTGATGCCGCGCTTCTCGCGCTCCTCATAGAGGTCGTAATAGACCTTGCCCGAGCACAGCACGACGCGGCGTATCTTGGAGTCCTTCACCAGCTTGATAGGCTGGTCGGCCAAGAGCTGCGCATCGTCCCAAAGCAGTCGGTGGAACGAGCTTTCGCCCGCCATCTCCGACAGCGTCGACACCGCGCGCTTGTGGCGCAGCAGCGATTTAGGCGTCATCAGGATCAGCGGCTTGCGGAAGTCGCGCTTCAGCTGTCGGCGCAAGATATGGAAATAGTTAGCCGGCGTGGTGACGTTGGCGACCTGCATATTGTCTTCCGCGCAGAGCTGCAGGAAGCGCTCCAGCCGCGCCGACGAGTGCTCCGGCCCCTGGCCCTCATAGCCATGCGGCAGCAGGCAGACGAGACCCGACATGCGGAGCCACTTACGCTCGCCCGACGAGATGAACTGGTCGAACACCACCTGGGCGCCATTGGCGAAGTCACCGAACTGCGCTTCCCAGAGCGTCAGCGCCTTGGGCTCGGCCAGGCTGTAGCCGTATTCGAAGCCGAGCACCGCCTCTTCCGACAGCATCGAGTTGATGACCTCGTAGCCGGCCTGTGCCGCCGAGAGATTGTTCAGCGGAATGTAGCGGGTCTCGTCGCGCTGGTCGTAAAGCACCGAATGGCGCTGCGAAAAGGTGCCGCGTTCCGAATCCTGGCCGGAAAGCCGGATCGGATTGCCGTCGAGCAGGATAGCGCCGAAAGCCAGCGCCTCGGCCGTCGACCAATCGATGCCTTCGCCCGACTCGATCGCCTGGCGGCGGTTTTCGAGGAAGCGCAGGATGGTCTTGTGCGCCTCAAAATCCTTCGGCACCTCGGTCAGCTTCTTGCCGATCTCCTTCAGCGTGCGCACCGGCACGGCGGTCTTGCCGCGCCGCTGTTCGTCCTGGTTGTCGGCGGTGCGCAGGCCCGACCACGCGCCGTCCAGCCAGTCGGCCTTGTTGGGCTTGTAGTGCTGGCCGACTTCCCATTCGGCTTCCAGATGCGCGCGCCAGTCGGCCCGCATCTTGTCGACTTCGGCCTGGGTGACGTGGCCTTCGGCGATCAGCCGGTCGGCATAGATCTGCACCACCGTCTTATGGCTGCGGATGTTGCGGTACATGATCGGCTGGGTGAAGGACGGCTCGTCGCCCTCATTGTGGCCGAAGCGGCGGTAGCAGAACATGTCCACCACCACCGGCTTGTGGAACTTCATGCGGAACTCGGTCGCGACCTTGGCGGCATGCACCACCGCTTCCGGATCGTCGCCATTGACGTGGAAGATCGGCGCCTCGATCATCTTGGCCACATCCGATGGATAGGGCGAAGAGCGCGAGAAGCGTGGATTGGTGGTGAAGCCGATCTGGTTGTTGATGATGAAATGCAGCGTGCCGGCGACGCGATGCCCGCGCAGGCCCGACAGGCCGAGGATCTCGGCGATCACGCCCTGGCCGGCGAAGGCTGCGTCGCCGTGCAGCAGCAGCGGCATGACCTTGGCGCGCTCAGACAGCGGCACGATCTCGCCGCGCTCACGGCCGGACAACTGATCCTGCTTGGCGCGCGCCTTGCCCATCACGACAGGGTCGACGATTTCCAGATGCGAGGGGTTGGCCGTCAGCGACAGGTGCACCTTGTTGCCGTCGAACTCGCGGTCCGACGAGGCGCCGAGATGATACTTGACGTCGCCCGAGCCTTCGACTTCGTCGGGAGCCGCCGAGCCGCCCTTGAATTCGTGGAAGATGGCGCGGTGCGGCTTGGCCATTACCTGGGAGAGCACGTTGAGGCGGCCGCGATGCGCCATGCCGAGCACGATTTCCTTCAGGCCGAGCTGGCCGCCGCGCTTGACGATCTGTTCCAGCGCCGGGATCAGCGACTCGCTGCCATCGAGGCCGAAACGCTTGGTGCCCTTGTACTTGACGTCGATATATTGCTCGAAGCCCTCGGCCTCGACCAGCTTCGACAGGATCGCCTTCTTGCCGGTGGCGGTGAAGGTGATCTCCTTGTCGGCGCCTTCGATGCGCGCCTGGATCCAGGCCTTCTCTTCCGGGTCGGAGATGTGCATGAACTCGACGCCGAGCGTCGAGCAATAGGTGCGGGTCAGGATATCCAGCATCTGCCGGATGGTGCCGAATTCGAGGCCCAGCACATTGTCGAGGAAGATCGGCCGATCGTAATCGGCTTCGGTGAAGCCATAATTCTCCGGCGACAGCTCGTTGTAATCCTCCAGCGGCTTGGCGATGCCGAGCGGGTCGAGATTGGCGTGCAGGTGGCCGCGCATGCGGTAGGCGCGGATCATCATGATGGCGCGCACGGAATCGCGCGTCGCCTGGTGCACATCGGCGTCGGAAAGCATCGCGCCGTTGATGACGGCCTTTTCCTTGACCTTCTTTTCGATCGCCTTTTCGACGAGACCCCAATTGCCGTCTAGCGCCGAGACCAGCTCGCCATTGGCCTGCAGCGGCCAGGAAGGCTTCGCCCAGGACGCACCCTTGGCGTTCTTGCGGACATCGCCCGCGTCGTCCTTCAGCGCCGCGAAGAAATCCTGCCACTCCGGATCGACGGAGGCGGGATTGTCCTCATAGGCCGCGTAGAGCGCGTCGATATAGTCGGCATTGCCGCCATAAAGAAATGAGGTGAGCGAGAATTGGTCGTTGGCCTGATCTTGTCTTGCCATTTTCGTCTGCGGAGCCTGGCTCCGTCTCCTTTTTGGAGCGAATAGTGAGTAGCGAATAGCGAGTAGGGACTGCCCGGATCGCGCTGCTACTCTGTTTTTCCTATTCGCTATTCGCTACTCACTATTCGCTACTCACTTAACCCTTGATCGCCTCGACCAGCGTCGTCCCGAGCCGCGCCGGCGAGGGCGAAACTTTTATTCCGGCCGATTCCATCGCCGCGATCTTGTCTTCCGCGCCGCCCTTGCCGCCCGAGATCACCGCGCCCGCGTGGCCCATGGTGCGGCCGGCCGGCGCGGTGCGCCCGGCGATGAAGCCCGCCATTGGTTTCTTGCGGCCGCGCTTGGCTTCGTCCTTGAGGAACTGCGCGGCGTCTTCCTCGGCCGAGCCGCCGATCTCGCCGATCATGATGATCGACTTGGTCTCGTCGTCGGCGAGGAACATCTCCAGCACGTCGATGAATTCGGTGCCCTTGACCGGGTCGCCGCCGATGCCCACCGCTGTGGTCTGGCCGAGGCCGACATTGGTGGTCTGGAAGACTGCCTCATAGGTAAGCGTTCCCGAGCGCGAAACAACGCCGACCGAGCCCTTGCGGAAGATGTTGCCGGGCATGATGCCGATCTTGCATTCGTCGGGCGTCAGCACGCCCGGGCAGTTCGGGCCGATCAGCCGCGAGGTGGAGCGGTCGAGCCGCGCCTTGACCTTGACCATGTCCATCACAGGAATGCCTTCGGTGATGCAGACGATGAGCGGGATCTCGGCCTCGATCGCCTCGATGATGGCTTCGCCGGCTCCCGCAGGCGGCACGTAGATGACGGAAGCGTTGGCGCCGGTCCTTGCCTTGCCTTCGGCGACGGTGGCGAAGATCGGCAGGGTCTCGCCCTTGGAACCGGTCCAGGTCTCGCCGCCCTTCTTCGGATGGATGCCGCCCACCATCTTGGTGCCGTGATAGGCCAGCGCCTGCTCGGTGTGGAACGTGCCGGTCTTGCCGGTCAGGCCTTGGACCAGCACCTTGGTGTTCTTGTCGACGAGAATGGACATGGGTGGGAACGCCTCTGAATTCAGCGATTACAAGAAAGGATTGACGGCCCGGACCGAGCCATAGACCTGGTTGTGGTTGAGATCCTCGGTGTAGAAAATCGGCGCGCCGAGCCGTTCCGCGGCTGCAAGCAACGCCGCGTCGTAATATTTGAGTTGATAGCGACGCGCGAGATGAAGCCCCGCGATGACATAGGCCTGATCGACCGGGACAAAAGGAAGCGTGCCGAGAAAGACCAGCCATTGGTCGACCACAGCATCGGCCGAGACCGACTTCCGCCTTGCCACGTTGGCGAACTCTGCCAAGGTCTGGCCAGAGACGCCGAACACGGTCCCGAGGACAAGGCCTTGCGCGATATCGTGGCGGCGAGGATCACTCGTCCTCTCCGAAGCCGCGTACAGGAGGACGTTCGAGTCGAGAAAGCATTCTATCCTCTCGTTCGGCATAGATCTCGTCCCGGTTCCATTTGTATGCAGGGCCTAGATCGAGCGGCGATTCTTTTATCAACCTGCGCATGCCTTCCCGCGCCCAGGCGATCCGGTCTTCCTGCTCGACCTCATGCGCGAGCAGCGTGCGAATAAGGGCATTGAGCGTCGTCTGGCGACGCCCAGCGAGGCCGCGCGCCTTTTCAAGGAGGGCCTCGTCAATGGCCAAGGTGACGTTCTTCATTGTCCGTCTCCACAAAAATACACAGGTACAATATGTGTGATTATGTGTGGCCCTTCAACCGTCCTGATCTCCATCGCTCAGCCTTCCTTCATCTCGGAAGGCGGAACGCGCCGGTAGAGGCCGCTCACCATGTCTTGCCATGCATCGCTGCCGGCGGGCTTGAACTGAAGTTTCATGCGGTAGGCGTCAGCGCCGTCAAAGCTGTACGCCATGCGCGCGGCGCCGCGCGGCGACGACCGTTCCAGCATCAGCTCGTTGCCGTTCCACCTGCCGGTAGCCGGCGACATCGGCACGAACCCCATCGAGTCGAACTGATGCATGGTGACGAGGCCGCTCTGCTGGTCGAAGCCGAACACATTATGCGCGCCGAACGAGACGGTGCCGTCGCGGCGCTGGCGATAGCGCTGCACCACGAACAAGCCGCCGAACTCAGCCTCGGCCTGCAGTTCTGACGTTGCCGTGCCGGCATCGGTCCATTGCGTGGCCGCGACCTCTTCCTCGCCGCGCCACGCGCCGACCAACGCCTGCAGGCGTTGGTGACCGTCAGAGAGGGAAGAGAAGGGTGACGCGTTCATGGCTCAGAGCCGCTTCAGGTCGGTGACGGTGAGGTCACTCCGGGCGTTGCCGGTGTTCAAGGTCGTCGCCGGCTCGAACATCAACACCACCGGCTCCTTCGTCAGCGAACGCGGCCGGTGCTCGACGCCGCGCGGCACGACGATGAAATCGCCCTCGCCAAGCTCGACCGGCCCGTCGCGGAAATCGATGGCGATCCTGCCGCGCAGCACCAGGAAGGCCTCGTCCTCATTGTCATGCGCGTGCCAGTCGAAAACCTCGCCGAACTTGGCGACCTTGGCCTGGGCATCGTTGACGTCGCCGGCGATATGCGGATCGAAGACCTTGGCGATCTTCGCGTCCGCCGCCTCGACCAGGTTTATCTTGCGCGGAGGCATCCGCTTAGCCCTTCACCGCCGCCACGATCTTCTTGGCTGCGTCGTCGAGATCGTCGGCCGACACGACGTTGAGGCCGCTGTCGTTGATGATCTTCTTGCCGAGCTCGGCATTGGTGCCTTCCAGCCGCACGACCAGCGGCACCTTGAGGCCCACCTCCTTGACCGCGGCGATCACGCCCTCGGCGATGACGTCGCACTTCATGATGCCGCCGAAGATGTTGATCAGGATACCCTCGACGGCCGGATCCTTGGTGATGATCTTGAACGCCGCCGTGACCTTTTCCTTGGAAGCGCCGCCGCCGACGTCGAGGAAGTTAGCCGGCTCAGCACCATACAGCTTGATGATGTCCATCGTCGCCATGGCAAGGCCGGCGCCGTTGACCATGCAGCCGATATTGCCGTCGAGCGCGACATAGGCGAGGTCGTATTTCGACGCCTCGATCTCCTTCTCGTCCTCCTCGGAGGTGTCGCGCAATTCCATCACGTCCGGGTGGCGGAACAGCGCATTGTTGTCGAACGACACTTTGGCGTCCAGGACGCGCAGATGGCCGTCCTTCATGACGATCAGCGGGTTGACCTCGAGCAGGCTCATGTCCTTCTCGACGAAGGCCTTGTAGAGGATCGGGAACAGCGTGCCGCCGTCCTTCGCCGCATCACCGTCGAGCTTCAGCGCGGCATTGAGCTTCTTCACGTCGTCGGCGCTCACGCCCTTTTCCGGATCGATGGCAACGGTGACGATCTTTTCCGGCGTGTCGTGCGCGACCGTCTCGATGTCCATGCCG
Source organism: Mesorhizobium sp. ESP-6-4 (assembly GCF_020164735.1). Classification (NCBI taxonomy): domain Bacteria; kingdom Pseudomonadati; phylum Pseudomonadota; class Alphaproteobacteria; order Hyphomicrobiales; family Phyllobacteriaceae; genus Mesorhizobium; species Mesorhizobium sp. ESP-6-4. Next base: position 19,114 of record NZ_JAIUGS010000003.1, on the reverse strand, counting down.
CCCTCGGTCGAGACGACGAAGGCGATGCGGCCGACGGAGCGGTCGACCAGGATCGACAGATAGAGCTCGCGCTCGATGTCGGCGCCGTCCTCGATATAGAGGCGGTTGACCTGCTTGCCGGCAGGTCCCGTCTGCTTGGTGACCAGCGTGTGGCCGAGCATCTCGTTGGCATTGGCGACGACTTCGGCCGCCGACTTCGCCAGCCGAACGCCGCCCTTGGCGTCGGGGCCGAGCTCCTTGAACTTGCCCTTGCCGCGGCCGCCGGCATGGATCTGGCTCTTCACGACATAGAGTGGACCGGGCAGCGCTTCTGCCGCGGCTTTCGCCTCGCCGGCCTTGAACACCGGAACGCCGCTTGCGACTGGCGCGCCGAAGGTCTTCAGCAGCGCCTTGGCCTGATACTCATGGATGTTCATGGGCTTGGTCTCCGGGGAGGGTTGCTTGCCGCGAGATTACTTGCCGGCGAGGTGCGGGGCGATCTTGGTGCAGGCCTCGGTCAGGCCCTGCACGGCCGCGACCGAATTGTCGAACATCTTCTGCTCGGCCTTGGACAGATCGATCTCGATGACGCGCTCGACGCCGCCGGCGCCGATCACCACCGGAACGCCGACATAGGTGTTCTTCACGCCATACTGGCCCGAGAGATGCGCAGCGCAGGGCAGCACGCGTTTCTTGTCCTTGAGATAGGACTCGGCCATCGCGATCGCGGAAGCCGCCGGCGCGTAATAGGCCGAGCCGGTCTTCAACAGGCCGACGATCTCGGCGCCGCCATCGCGGGTGCGCTGCACGATCTGGTCGAGCTTCTCCTTCGAGGTCCAGCCCATCTTGACGAGGTCGGGCAGCGGGATGCCGGCCACAGTCGAATAGCGGATCATCGGCACCATGGAATCGCCGTGACCGCCGAGCACAAAGGCGGTGACGTCCTCGACCGAGACCTTGAACTCTTCGGCCAGGAAATAGCGGAAACGGGCGCTGTCGAGCACGCCGGCCATGCCGACGACATGGCTGGTCGGCAGGCCGGAGAACTTCTGCAGTGCCCAGACCATGGCGTCGAGCGGGTTGGTGATGCAGATGACGAAGGCCTTCGGCGCATATTTCTTAAGGCCGGCGCCAACCTGTTCCATCACCTTCAGGTTGATGCCAAGAAGGTCGTCGCGGCTCATGCCGGGCTTGCGCGGCACGCCGGCGGTGACGATGCACACATCCGCGCCCTCGATGCCGGCATAGTCGTTGACGCCGGTCAGCCGGGAATCGAAGCCGTCGACCGGCGAAGACTGCGCGATGTCGAGACCCTTGCCCTGCGGAATGCCCTCGGCAATATCGAACAGCACCACGTCGCCGAGATCCTTGAGGCCGATCATATGGGCGAGCGTGCCGCCGATCATGCCCGAGCCGATGAGCGCTATCTTGTTGCGTGCCATGTGAGGATGTTTTCCTTTGTCTGTGACGAAGTCGTGACGGGCCGGAGGGGCCGAAAGGATGCGGGAAACCGCGAGATTTGGCCGCACCGAATAACTCCGGCGCGGAAGAAATTCAAACGATTATTTTGAACCTAACGTTTTCAATCGGTTAGATGTATCGGGAATTACGTAAACGTCAAAGTTTGTGAGCCGAATGAGGAGAATTTACACAATGAACGTCGAAATCAGAAGGCTTCATCCGGGCGATGTCGTGGTTGTGACTTAAGCAGGGCACCGCTGAACGAAATTCAGGCTTGCGCCTGTCTCACCTCTGCAGCCGCCACCTGCTCTTTTCGCCGTTCCGCCCAGCCGTCCAGCCAGTCGCGGCTCTGCATCTCGACCAGGCGCGAGGCTGTACGCTCGAATTCGAACACTTCCGTGCCGCGCTTGGCCGTATAAAGCCGTTCGGGCGGCGCCGCCGCGCTCATCACCAGCCGCATGCGGTGGTCGTAGAGCGTGTCGATCAAAAGGATGAAGCGCTTGGCCTCGTTGCGCTTGCCTTCGCCCAGCACCGGCACATGGTCGATGAAAACGGTCGAGAAGCGGCCGGCGATCGCCAGATAGTCGCGCGCGCCGAGCGGCTTTTCGCAGAGGTCGGCAAAGGAAAAGCGCGCCGCGTCGCCGGCGGCGCGCGGCACGACGAGCTGGCGGCCTTTCAGCGTCAGCGTCACCTCGCCGGTTGGTTGGCCATGCGTCATCGCCTTCCAGGCCTTGTCGAGCGCGCGCTCGGCCGCAGCGTCGTCCGGCGTGACATAAACCGGCTGGCGGTTGAGCTTTTCCTGCCGGTAGTCCTTCTCGGCATCCAGCGTCATCACATGTGCATTGCGCTCGAGCAGCGAGATGAACGGCAGGAAGAGCTGGCGGTTCAACCCGTCGCGATAAAGGTTCTCCGGCGCCACATTGGAGGTGGCGACCAGCACCACGCCGTTGGCGAACAGCGCCGAGAACAGGCGCGACAAGATCATCGCGTCGGCGATGTCGGTGACCGAGAATTCGTCGAAGCACAGCACCCAGGCTTCATCGGCGAGCGCCCGCGCCACCGGCGGGATCGGGTCGTCTTCTTTGACGTCGCCATTCTTGCGCGCCTGCCGGTGTTTCTGGATACGGTCCTGCACATCGGCCATGAAGTCGTTGAAATGCACGCGGCGCTTGCGCCGGACCGGCAACAGCTCGAAGAACATGTCCATCAGCATGGTCTTGCCGCGACCGACGCCGCCATGGATGTAGAGGCCTTTGACCGGCTCGCGCGGCTGACGCTTGGCCGCGAACAGCCAGCCCAGCGCGCTCGATTTATGCGCCAGCCTTTTGGCCGAGATCTCGTCTATCAACCGATCGAGCGCAGCGACGATCCGCTCCTGTGCCGGGTCGCGCTCGGCCGCCCCGCTTTGGACGAGATGCTCGTAGCGCTGCCTGACGGTCGCGTGGGTCTGGATACCGTCGCGCAGGTGCATGGGTCCGATCTTTTGCATTCTTTTGCGCGGAACGCCTGAGGAAAGGCCAGGGTGTGTTGAGCTTCAGGTCAGGCCGAGTCGAAAATGGCGGGTTCCGAGAACCGGAGCGGAGCGTACTTGAAGTACGTGAGCACCGGTCTACGCCGGCCATAGCCTTAATTCAACTACCACGCCACTCCTAGGTGCTTCGGCCGGCGAAGGCCGGAAGCGCAGGAAGCCGGCATTTGCAGGCCGGCCTCGCCTGAATATCAGCACACCCTGGCGTTATCTTGTAAGCGAGATAGGTTGCCCGTTGGAAGTCTGGCCGTCGAACTTTTCGCCGCCGGACGAATAGAGCCTGGCCAGCGTGCCGCCGTTTTCGTCGTAAAGCGTCAGCTGCTTGCCGGCGACATTCCACGACTTGATGCCGTCGATCGGCGCCGGGCAGTGCAGCGGACCGGCGCGGTAGCCGGCGCCGAACTTGGTCTGCGGCGTCGCCACCTTGCAGCTCTGCCCGGAGACATTGACGTTCCAGACGCCGGCGACGCTGGCCGCGGTGAGATCGGCGGCGCCGGCGGGCGCCGTGCCGTCCGGCGGCAGCGACGCGACCTGAGTGTTCTTCGGAGCGGTCGGAAATTGCGACGGATCGGCGGCGCCGGGGGAAGCCGGCGGCGGCAGCTGATTCTGCGTCACCGTGCCGGAGGGTGCCGGGGTCAGCGGTGCCGGCTGCTGGTCGTCCATCGACGAGAAGCGCGAAGTCGAGCAGCCGCTCGCAACGAGCGCGGCCAGCGATACGGCCACAAGGCCAGTCCTTGAAAAATGCATTTACCACCTCCGTCGGATCTGGCCGGGGGGAGCCATCCGCGTAATCTCCGCTTCACCAAGACGGCGAAGGTGGCAGAATTTCAACCCGATATGGTTAAAATAGGGTTTTCGAAGCGGCTGTTGCAAATTTATCGCAGCGGAGGGCCACAGTCGGGAAGCTGCCGCTGAAAACCTTGTAATCTATTGAAATATCAATATTAAATCCTGGTGCTCGGCACGAACACATAACCATCCGGGCCGACGATGTAGCATTCGCGCAAGCCATGCGGCTTGTCGATCGAGCCGGCCAGCACGATGTGGCCGAGCGCGGCCGCCTTTTTCTCGACCGAGTCCGGATCGGCGCCGTAAAGGCGCAGTTCGATACCGGCCCCGCGAGTCTCGGCGCCTGCGGTGACGCCGATCATCGGATTGTCCAGATAGGAATGATCGGCGTGCAGCATGAAGATCGAGCCCAACAGCTCGATCGCCGCGAAATCCTCGTCGCCATAGATGATCCGGGCGCCAAGCACGTCGCGGCAGAAAGCCTCCATCGCCGTCAGGTCGGTAACCAACAGGTTGATGCCGACCCCAGGCGGCAGCGAGCGGCCGAAATCCTCCGCCTTCATCCACGGTGTCTTGGTTCGCTTCATTACCATGACGATCACCCCTGTCTGCCGATCCTAGACGAGCCCGGCTTCGGCCATTGGCATTCGGCGGCAAAATGCTTGCGCCAGGCCGGCGCGTCCTTATCTCAGGAGACGACACAAGCGGGCGGGAGACAGAATGGCCGCAAGGAAAGGAACCGCCAACCGCTACTACAGCGGGCCGCCCAGCGATCATTTCGACGGCGCCCTGTTCTTCAATCCCGGCGGCAAGCCGCCCGGGAGCTTCACCGATCTTCTCAAATGGCAATTCGGCGGCAGGCGGGCGAAATGGCCGGCTTCGGTTCCGAGCCCGTTTCCCCCGGCGAAGCCGGATAGACGGGTGGAAGGCAGCGCGCTGAGACTCACTATGGTCGGCCATGCTTCGCTTCTCATCCAGACGGCGGGGTTGAATATCCTGACCGACCCGGTCTGGTCGGAGCGCGCCTCGCCTTTCGCCTTCGCCGGGCCGAAGAGGGTCAATGCGCCGGGGATTGCCTTTGCTGACCTGCCGCCGATCGACCTGGTCCTGATCAGCCACAATCACTACGACCATCTCGACCTCGCCACGCTGAAGCGGCTGAGGGAGAGACACGATCCGCTGGTGATCGCGCCGCTCGGCAATGACGCCATCATCGGCCGCGCGGCGCCCGGCATGCGGCTCAGCGTGCATGATTGGGGCGACAGGCTCGATGCCGGCACGGCCGCCATCCATGTCGAACCGGCGCATCACTGGTCGGCGCGCGGCGGGAGCGACCGCCGCATGGCGCTGTGGGCGGGCTTCGTCATCAAGACGATGGCCGGCAATATCTATTTCGCCGGCGACACCGGCTTCCATGACGGCATCAACTACCGGCTGATGGCGCAAAAGCATGGCGGCTTCCGCCTCGCCATCCTGCCGATCGGAGCCTATGAGCCGCACTGGTTCATGGCGCCGCAGCACCAGAATCCGCAGGAGGCCGTTCAGGGCATGAAGCTGTGCAACGCCGCCTTCGCCGCCGGCTGCCACTGGGGCACCTTCCAGCTCACGGACGAGCCGGTCGATGAGCCGGCCCGGAAACTGGCCGAGGCTTTGGCCGCCGAAGACCTGCCGCCAGAGCGTTTCCGTGCCATGCGACCGGGAGAGCTGTGGGACGTGCCGGCCATCTACAAAGGAACCCAAACCGGCCAAACGCGTTGATCGGACGACGCAAACCGCTGGAGCTTCCCCATGATCAGGTGGATCATCATCCTTCTCATCATTGCCGCCGCCGCGAGCCTGCTCGGCATGCCGGCTTTGGCAGGCGCGGCCGCTACCGGCGCGCGCATCCTCATCGGCATCGTGCTGATCATCTTCCTGCTGATCGTGCTCGGCGTCTTCGCGGTAACATAAGCGCGACCACCTGGTCGTCGCTGGCGCGACCACTTGGTCGTCGCGGCGCGACCGGTCGCTGCGCGGCCTCTTCTTCGTCGTCGCCAGAGCCACGCCGGACTGGTAATTCCCGCCCGTTTCCGCCATATAGCGCCCAAACGGATTGGCCAACGGATTGGAACGACCGGTTAGATGGCAGGCAGCGCCCCCTTCGCCAAGATGAACGGCATCGGCAACGAGATCATCGTTGCCGATATGCGCGGCCGCGCCGACAAGGTGACGGCGGCGGCCGCGATCGTCCTCAATGGCGACGCGGCGACGAAGTTCGACCAGATCATGGCGATCCACGACGCGAAGACGCCGGGCACGGCCTATTATATCGACATCCTGAACTCCGACGGCACCAGCGCGCAGGCCTGCGGCAACGGCATGCGCTGCGTCGTGCAGGCTTTGGCCGCCGAGACGGGCAACAAGAGCTTCACCTTCGAGACCCGCGCCGGCGTCTTGAACGCGCAGGAGCATGCGGACGGTCTTATTTCGGTCGACATGGGCAAGCCGCGTTTCGGCTGGCAGGAGATCCCGCTGGCGGAAGAATTCCGCGACACCCGCATGATCGAGCTGCAGATCGGCCCGATCGATGCCCCGGTGCTGCATTCGCCCTCGGCGGTGTCGATGGGCAACCCGCACGCGATCTTCTGGGTCGACAACGACGTCTGGTCTTATGAGCTGGACCGCTTCGGCCCGCTGCTCGAAAACCATCCGATCTTCCCCGAGCGCGCCAACATCACCATTGCCCAGGTGACTTCGCCCGAAACCATGATCATCCGTACCTGGGAGCGCGGCGCCGGCCTCACCAAGGCCTGCGGCTCGGCGGCTTGCGCCGCCGCGGTCGCGGCGGCCCGTACCAGGCGCACCGGCCGCAGCGTCTCGCTGCTCGCGCCCGGCGGCGGCGAGCTCAATGTCGAATGGCGCGACGACGATCACGTCATCCTGACAGGTGCCGCCGAATGGGAATTTTCTGGCAGCTTCGATCCCTCGACCGGCGCCTGGGCCCGCGACACCGAAAGCGCCGCCTGATGTCCGCCCTTCAAAAAGGCGTGGTATCCCAAGCCTCCACCACGACAGGTATCGACGTCGTCACCTTCGGCTGCCGCCTCAACACCTATGAATCGGAAGTGATGCGCCGCGAGGCCGAAAGCGCCGGCCTGGGCGAGCTCAATGGCGGCGCCTTCATCTTCAACACCTGCGCCGTCACGGCGGAAGCGGTGCGCCAGGCCAAGCAGGCGATCCGCAAGGCCCGCCGCGAGAACCCCTCAGCCCGCATCATCGTCACCGGCTGCGCGGCCCAGACCGAGCCGCAGAATTTCGCGGCAATGGACGAGGTCGACCTGGTGCTCGGCAATGAGGAGAAGCTCAAGGCCAACTCCTACCGCGCGCTGCCCGATTTCGGCGTCAACGACACCGAGAAGGCGCGCGTCAACGACATTTTTTCGGTGCGCGAGACGGCAAGCCACATGGTCGACGCCATCGAGGGCCGCGCGCGCGCCTTCGTGCAGGTGCAGAATGGCTGCGACCATCGCTGCACCTTCTGCATCATCCCTTACGGCCGCGGCAACTCGCGCTCCGTGCCGATGGGCGCGGTGGTCGAGCAGGTCAAGCGGCTGGCCGGCAACGGCTATGCCGAGATCGTTTTGACCGGCGTCGACATGACCAGTTTCGGCGCCGACCTGCCGGGCAGCCCGAAGCTGGGAAAGCTGGTGAAGACCATCCTGCGCCAGGTGCCTGACGTGAAGCGGCTAAGATTGTCCTCCATCGATTCCATCGAGGCCGACGACGACCTGCTGGATGCCATCGCCACTGAGCAAAGGCTGATGCCGCATCTGCATCTGTCGCTGCAATCGGGCGACGACATGATCCTGAAGCGCATGAAGCGCCGGCATTTGCGCGACCAGTCGATCCGCTTCTGCGAGGACGTGCGCAAGCTGCGTCCCGGCATCGTCTTCGGCGCCGACATCATCGCCGGCTTCCCGACCGAGACCGAGGCGATGTTCGAGAATTCGGAGAAAATCGTTGAGGAATGCGGCCTGACGCATCTCCACGTCTTTCCGTTCTCGCCACGCGAAGGCACACCGGCCGCGCGCATGCCGCAGGTCCGCCGTGAGGTGGTGAAGGCGCGCGCCGCCAGGCTGCGCGCCGCCGGCGAGACCGCCTATCGCCATCATTTGTCGTCGCTCTCCGGCACACGGCAATCGATCCTGGTCGAGCGCGACGGGCTCGGCCGCACCGAAGGTTTTACGCTGGCCGCGATCGACGCCGGCGCGCCTGGCGAGATCGTCGATGCCATGGTCGCCGGCCATGACGGCGCCCGGCTGATTGCGGCCCCGCTTGCCGCGCAAGCCGCCTGAGAACTGCGAGACGTATGGCTGGTTTCTTCAAGAAGATATTTTCGTTCGGCAGGAAAGAGGTCGTCGAGGAGCGCGTCGACGAAGCGCTGCCGCCGATCAAGTGGGACGCGCTGGACGCGCTGAAGCCGGAGACTGAGCCTCAACCGGTTCCCGAAGAGCCGAAGCCCGAGCCTGCTCCATCCATCCCGCCGGTGCCAGAGCCCACCATTCCCGCCGAGCCGGAACCGCTGCCGCAGCCTGAGCCGGAAGAAGAGCCGCAGCCGGCGCCCGAGAAGCCGGAGCCGCCGGCCCCCGAGGAAGTGCCGCCGGCAAAACCCGAGCCTCAACCTGCGCCGACGCCCGAACCTGCTCCGCAGGAAGTGCCCGCACCTGCGCCGACGCAACCTGACATCGAGCCTTCGCGTCCAGAACCGCTGCCTGAGCAGCCACCGGTCGAAGTGCCGACGCCGCCTGCCGAAGCCCCGGTCGAAACGCCAGTGCCCATCGAGGTGCCACCAGCGGCGCCGCCCTCCGTGGAACCATGCGCCGAAGCCGTAGCGGAAATCGCGCCTCCTATTCGACAGCCCGCGCCCGTCGAGCTGCAGCCGATCCATGCCGAGGTCGCACCGGAGCCGGAGGCTTTGCCGTCGCCGCCGACACCCGCGCCCTCTGCCGGCAAGGTAACCGTCTCAAAAAAGGTCGAGCAGAAGGCCGAGCCGGTGAAGGCGCCGGAGCCGGCGCCGCGGCGCTCCTGGTTCCAGCGCATGCGCGAAGGGCTTGCCCGCTCATCGCGCGAGCTTACCGGCAACATCGCCGGCGTCTTCACCAAGCGCAAATTGGACGAGGACACGCTGCAGGACCTGGAGGACGTGCTGATCCGCGCCGATCTTGGCTTGGAAACCGCGCTGCGCGTCACCGATTCGCTTGCCTCCAGCCGCTACGGCCGCGACGTCTCCGACGTCGAAGTCCGCGCCGTGATGGCGGCGGAGGTGGAGAAGGTGCTGGCGCCGGTCGCCAGGCCGCTCGAGCTCGACCTCAGCCACAAGCCGCATGTCGTCCTGGTCGTCGGTGTCAACGGCACCGGCAAGACCACCACCATCGGCAAGCTGGCCGCCAAGCTCACCGATGGCGGCCTCAAGGTGATGCTGGCCGCCGGCGACACGTTCCGCGCCGCCGCGATCGAGCAGCTCAAGATCTGGGGCGAGCGCACGAAATCGCCGGTCGTCGCCTCCAAGCTCGGCGCCGATGCGGCGGGCCTCGCCTATGACGCCTTCGAGAAGGCGAAGGAGGCCGGCTCCGACGTGCTGATCATCGACACGGCCGGGCGCCTGCAGAACAAGACCGAGCTGATGGCCGAGCTGGAGAAGATCGTGCGCGTGCTGGGCAAGCTCGATCCCGAAGCGCCGCACACGGTGCTGCAGACGGTCGATGCCACCACCGGCCAGAACGCGCTGAACCAGGTTGAGATCTTCCGCAACGTCGCCGGCGTCAACGGCCTGGTGATGACCAAGCTGGACGGCACGGCGCGCGGCGGTATTCTGGTGGCGATCGCCGCCAAGCACCGGCTGCCGGTCTATTTCATCGGCGTCGGCGAGCAGGTCGACGACCTCGAACCGTTTTCCGCCAGCGAGTTTGCAAGAGCGATCGCCGGCGTCGCCTGAACAAAGGCATGATCTTGAAAGGCCGCCCGCTTTTCGGCCAGATCATGCGCAAGAAGGACTTTTATGAACATCCTCGAACGCGACCCGTCCGATCCACGCCGTAGGCCGATGAATCCCGGATTGAAGTTCCTGCTCGAATTGGGTCCGGGCCTGGTGTTCTTCTTCACCACCATTCGCGGCGAGTGGCTGGCCGAGAAATTCCCGGTGCTCGCCCATCTCGGCGAGCCGATCCTGATCGCCACCGCCTTCTTCATGGTCGCGACGGCGCTTTCGCTCGGCGTCTCCTGGCTGCTGACGCGCAGCCTGCCGCTGATGCCGCTGGTCTCGGCGATCGTCGTGTTCGTCTTCGGCGCGCTGGCGCTTTACCTGCAGGACAAGACCTTCGCCTTCATGAAGCCGACGATCATCAATTCACTGTTCGGCGTCACGTTGCTCGGCGGGCTGCTGTTCGGCCGCTCGCTGCTCGGCTACGTCTTCGATTCCGCCTTCCAGCTCGATGCCGAAGGCTGGCGCAAGCTGACCTTCCGCTGGGGGCTGTTCTTCCTGTTCCTCGCCGTGCTCAATGAGGTCGTGTGGCGCAACTTTTCCGAGGCGACCTGGCTTTATTTCAAGGTCTGGGGCACGATCCCGATCACTTTGCTGTTCACCTTCAGCCAGATGCCGCTGATCATGCGCCACTCGCTGGAGGAAAAAGCCAAGGAAGAGAAGGCCGGGAATTAAAGCAATTCCAGGAAAAGCGGCTGCCGGTCGGGTTCGGCGACTTCGCCGTAGTCTCCGTCCGGAATTGCGCCAGAATGAGGGGCAGCATGGAATTCCTCACCACGCATGACGAGCTGAGGACGATCTACAAGACGCCCCGGCCGACCGACGGCTCTATCCGCAAGGAGCTCAAAGTCCTCGACGGCCATTGCCGATCCTTCATCGGCAAGAGCCCCTTCGTGCTGATCGGCTCCTCCGACGGCGCCGGCAATGCCGACGTGACGCCGAAAGGCGACAAGCCCGGCTTCACCGCCATCCTCGACAACGCCACCATCGCCATTCCCGACCGTCCAGGCAACAACCGGCTGGACACGCTGGAAAACATCATCCGCAACCCATCGGTCGGACTGCTCTTCCTCATTCCCGGCATGAACGAGACGCTACGCGTCAATGGCGATGCCCGCATGACTGTCGACCCGACCTTGCGCGAACGGCTGGCCGTCGACGGCAAGGAGCCGCAGAGCGTGATCGTGGTGACGGTCAAGGCCGCCTATATGCACTGCGCCAAGGCCTTCATGCGCTCCGATTTGTGGAAGCCAGAGACCTGGTACGACCGCGCGACCCTGCCGACGCTCGGCCAGATCATCCGCGACCAGCTGGCACTCAGCGAAAGCGCCGGCGAGATCGACCGCGAGCTGGACCACGATTACCGCCAGACCATGTGGTAGGCTTGCCGGACGACTCAACCCTTCGTCCGGCTCTCCCTTGATCGAGATCATCGCCATATCGGGCAGCCTGCGCGCCGCCTCGACCAACTCGGCCCTGGTTGCCGCATTGGCTGCCAACGCGCCCGCGGCCTGCCGTGTCCAGGTCTATGATGGCCTCGGCCGCTTGCCGATCTTCAACCCCGACGACGAGGGCGAGCGCACGCCGCCCGAAGCGGCGCGACTGATCGAGGCAGCGACCTGCGCGGACGGCGTCATCGTCTCCTGCCCGGAATATGCGCATGGCGTGCCCGGCGGCATGAAGAACGCGCTCGACTGGCTGGTCTCGCGCGACGCGGCGGTGAACAAGCCGGCGATGCTGGTTCACGCCTCGCCCCGCTCGCTCTATGCGCGGGCAGCACTTGCCGAGATCATGCGGACGATGTCCTTCGCGATGTATGAAGAGACGGCGCTGGAGATCGCGCTGCTGGGCAAGAAGCCGGCCGAGGTGGAGGCTATTTTGGCAGACCCGGCGAACCGAAGGGCGATGCGTGGAGCGATCGAGGCTTTCGTAGGGTTTATTGGCGGATGATGAGTGGCGCGTCTTCACCTTCTCCCCCTTGTGGGAGAAGGTGGATCGGCGCGCAGCGCCGAGACGGATGAGGGGTGTTCCAGCGGAGTGAGACGACGGCGACCTCATCGCTGGACAAACGGCGTCGCCAAGCTGGAACACCCCTCATCCGACCTCGCTTCGCGAGGCCACCTTCTCCCACAAGGGGAGAAGGGAGGGCCCTACCCCTTCCTCCGCGTCTCGACATCGGTCTTGCCGACATACCAGTCGCGGGCGTTGACCTCCTCGAACACCACCCAGACGTCGTCGTTGCCGAGCCCGGTGGCATCCATGATGGCCGCAGTCACCTTCTTGGCGATGTCAGCCTTCTTGCCGGCCGGATCGGCGGCGATCACTTCCTTGACGATGCGGATGTTGACGAACGGCATTTTTCTCTCCCGCTGATATGCCTCGCTGTCAGTACGTCTTAGCCCCGTTCACCATGAGCCGCACCATGTAGAGCGAGGTGGTGCCGGCGATGTAGAGGCAGTTGAGTTTGTTGCCGCCGAACACGCAGTTGGCGGTCACTTCCGGCACCTTCACCTTGCCGATCAGCGTGCCGTCGGGGTCATAGCAATGGATGCCGTCGGCGGCACTTGTCCAGATGCGGCCGTCCGCATCGAGCCGGAACCCGTCGAACAGGCCGGCGGTGCAGTCGGCGAACACCTTGCCGCCGGAAACCTTCTTGCCGTGCTTGCCGACATTGAAGACGCGCATATGCGCCGGATTCTTCTCGCCATGCGTGCGGCCGGTGTCGACGACATAAAGCAGGCTTTCGTCGAGCGAGAAGGCGAGCCCGTTGGGCCGCACCATGTCGGTGATGACCGCCTCGACATCGCCGGTCTCGGGATCGACGCGATAGACATTGCAGGCGCCGATCTCGCTTTCGGCCTTGTCGCCCTCATAGTCGGTGTCGATGCCGTAGCTCGGATCGGTGAACCAGATCGAGCCGTCGGAGCGCACCACCACGTCGTTGGGCGAGTTCAGCCGCTTGCCTTTCCATTTGTCGGCGATGGTGGTGACCGAGCCGTCGAACTCCGTCCGGCTGACGCGGCGGCCGGAATGCTCGCAGGTCACCAGCCGGCCCTGCCGGTCGACCGTGTTGCCGTTGGAATTGCCGGACGGCTGGCGGAACACGCTGACGCTGCCGTCGGTTTCGTCATAGCGCAACATGCGGTTGTTCGGGATGTCGGACCAGACGACATAGCGGCCGGCGGCGAACCAGGCCGGTCCTTCCGCCCAGCGGCAGCCGGTGAACAGCTTCTCCACCTGTGCGTTGCCGTTGAACAGGCGCGCGAAGCGCGGATCGAGAACTTCGTAATAGTCTGCGGCCGCCATCAATTTCCTCCCGGCATCAGGTGACGCGCGGATCAAGCCAGCCCGCAGCCGTTCTGGCAAGACGGCACGCCAGCAATTTGTATGACAAAAACGGATGAGAACTGCGTAAAGCCGCACGACCCTCCATGGCCGCGCGCCAAACGCAGGGCCTGTTAGTGCACAATTAACCGGCTATGCGCTGGCTGCAATGGTGCATTGCAACATCTTTCTTTTGCAACGCACCATTCCTATGTCATGCTGGCAATCGTCAGGGAGGAACAACCGGCCGCGCCAATGCGGCATGAAAGGAACCCTGTCATGTTCGACAATCTTGTCTCCCGCGCCCGCGCCAGCATCGCCAAGCGCCGTCACTACAACCGCCTCGTCGCCGAAATCGAGAACCTGTCCAGCCGCGATCTCGCCGATCTGCGCGCCGACCGTTCCGAGATGCTCTACCAGATCCACAAGCAGATCTACGGCTGATCCTTTTCGACCCCCGGCACGACTTTGCGGCGCGTTGAGATTCAGGTCAGGCCGAGTCGAAAGTGGTGGCTGCCGAGAACCGGAGCGGAGCGTACTTAAAGTACGTGAGCACCGGAAGCGCAGGAAGCCGCCACTTGCAGGCCGGCCTCACCTGAATATCAACGTGCCGACAGCGCTTTCTCGATCTGCGGCAGCAGCAGGTCCCGCGCCGACTCCGGCGTCAGTGGCCCGACATGCTTGTAGGCGATCTTGCCGTCCTTGCCGATGACGAAGGTCTCCGGCACGCCGTAGACGCCCCAGTCGATCGCCGCGCGTCCGGCCGGATCGACGCCGATCGCTTGGTACGGATCGCCGAGCTCGCCAAGGAAGCGGCGGGCGTTTTCCGGCTGGTCCTTGTAGTTCAGCGCGGCGAGCGTGAAGCGCTTGTCCTGCGACAGGCCGAGAAGCACCGGATGCTCTTCCCGGCACGGCGCGCACCAGGACGCGAACACATTGACCAGCGTCACCTTGCCGGTAAAGTCTTTTGACGCGAGCCCCGGCAGGCTCGTCCCTTCGAGCGGCGGCAAGTCGGTCTGTGGCGCCGGCAGGCCGATCAGCGCCGAGGGGATTTCCGAGGTGTCGCGGTCCGAGAGAAGCTGCGACAGGAACAGCCCCGCCAACCCCAGGAACACCAAGAGCGGCAGAAGCACGAACAGGCGACGCCGCGGCGCTTCGGTTTCGAGGCTCATGGCTTGACGGCCTTGTCGGAACGCCGCCGCACCCCGGCCGCTTCAAGTGCCGCAAGCTCGCGTTTGCGCGCCCGCTGGTCGAGCAGGATCCAGCCGATCAGCCCGGCGAGCACGAGGGCGGTAATGGCGTAGGCGGCAGTGACGAACAGGGCGTGCGCGCTCATAGCGACCGCTCACTGCTCGTAGCCATGTCAACCGTTCCGATCATGTCTTTCCATAACCCCGCGTCGGCGGGTCCGCAATTTGCCGCGGTGCCGCAGTGAGGCAACGTCTTCGTCGCCTCAATCCGTCCCGTGCCGCAACGCCAGCGCTGCCGCCAGTGGACCGAGCACCGCAAGAAACAGCGTCAGCGCGGCAAGAATGAGGAAAGGCTGCAGGAACGGCGCCGGATCGGCCACCGCGCCATAGCTTGCCGAAACGCCGAAGATCAGCACCGGAATGGTCAAAGGCAGCACCAGCACCGAAATAAGCAATCCGCCGCGCGGCAGCGCCACCGCCACCGCGGCGCCCGCCGCGCCGATGAAGGTGATGGCCGGCGTACCGACGAGAAGCGTGAGCGCCGTGGCGCCGATGCCCCGCGGCGCCATATTCATGAACAGGCCGAGCAGAGGTGCCGCGACCACCAGCGGCAGCACGCTGCCCGTCCAGTGCGCCAGGCATTTCGTCAGCACCGTCAGCGCCAGCATGTGGCGGTCGTTGTTCAGCACCAGGAGATCCAGCGAGCCGTCTTCGCGGTCGGCCTGGAACAGCCGGTCGAGCCCGAGCAGGCAGGCAAGCAGCGCAGCGATCCACAGGATGGCCGGGCCGATGCGGGCGAGCAGATTGAGATCGGGACCGACGCCGAACGGGATGGTGACGATGACGGCGAGGAAAAAAATCACGCCGATCAGCGCCCCGCCGCCGACGCGGATGGAAAGGCGCATGTCGCGGAGGAAGAGGGCTAGCATGATTTGAGATGCCCGCGCCCAGGCCCCCCTCTCTGGCCTGCCGGCCATCTCCCCCTCAAGGGGGGAGATTGGATGTCGCCTCGGCTTTCGCCAATCTCCAGCGTAGCAAGGCAAATGGGGCGCCTGAGCTGCTGATCTCCCCCCTTGAGGGGGAGATGCCCGGCAGGGCAGAGGGGGGTGCCTCGCGCCGACATCAATCGCCCATCCTCAACACCTTCGCCCCTTCCAGCCCCAATGGCAGATGCGTTGCCGCCACCACGATCCCTCCATCCGCCAGATGCCCCCGCATCAGCCCCGCGAACCGTTCCTCCGAAGCTTTGTCCAACCCCGCCGTCGGCTCGTCGAGCAGCCAGACCGGCCGCCGGCTGACCAGGAGCTTTGCGATCGACACCCGTCGCCTCTGCCCCGTCGACAGATAGCCGAAGGGCAGATGCCCGAGACCGCCGAGCGCCACCGTCTCCAGCGCCTCTTCGACGTCCAGCCCCGGCTCGCCCTGGAAGGCGCACCAGAAGCCGAGATTCTCCTCGACGCTGAGCGCCGTCTTCATTGCGTTGAGATGGCCGAGATAATGCGAAGCCGAGGCGACCGTCGGGAAAGCCTCGCCGCCGCCCTCGACAAGCACCTTGCCTCCGGCGGCCGGCAGCAGCCCGGCGACGATTCTCAGCAGCGTCGATTTGCCCGCGCCGTTCGGCCCGGTGACGATGAGCGCCTCGCCTTTTTCCAGCGCGAAGCCGATATTGGAGAAA
Organism: Mesorhizobium sp. ESP-6-4; assembly: GCF_020164735.1. NCBI lineage: Bacteria > Pseudomonadati > Pseudomonadota > Alphaproteobacteria > Hyphomicrobiales > Phyllobacteriaceae > Mesorhizobium > Mesorhizobium sp. ESP-6-4. Next base: position 3,149 of record NZ_JAIUGS010000003.1, on the reverse strand, counting down.
ACCGTCTCGCCGCCGCGCTCGCCGCCCAGATTTTCGGCGATCAGCCGCATTCTTGCCCGTCCCGAAAGCACCGTTTCGCGGCGCTTGCCGCCTCACGCAAATTCGTCTTTCGACTGTCTAGAACTATTCCGGGAAATTCTCTATATGCGGTTCATCCGTGCCAGCGGTCGGCGCGGGATCAGAATTAGCGCCGAACCAGCGCACGCGCCGCCTTGAACGGCTCGGGTTGCTTGGGAGCGGACAGCGGAAATGGCCGTACCCGCACCTTTGCGCGTGATTGCATGCCAACGGCGTCCGTTCCCTTTCAGGCTGAACAGACAAGGACGGATCGCCGTGACGAAATCCCTCGACAGTTTCAATTGCCGCCGCACCCTGACCGCAGGTGGCGCGGACTATGTTTATTTCGACCTCGTTGAGGCCGAGAAGAACGGCCTCACCGGCATCGCCCGGCTGCCCTATTCGATGAAGGTGCTGCTGGAGAACCTGCTGCGCAACGAGGATGGCCGCTCGGTCACCAGGGAATCGATCCAGGCGGTCGCCGCCTGGCTGACCGACAAGGGCACCGCTGGCGTCGAGATCGCCTATCGCCCGGCCCGCGTGCTGATGCAGGATTTCACCGGCGTTCCGGCCGTCGTCGACCTCGCCGCCATGCGCGACGGCATCAAGGCGCTCGGCGGCGACCCGGAAAAGATCAATCCGCTGGTGCCGGTCGATCTCGTCATCGACCACTCCGTCATCGTCGACGAGTTCGGCACGCCGATGGCCTTCGCCCGCAATGTCGAGCTGGAATATGAGCGCAACGAAGAGCGCTACAAATTCCTCAAATGGGGCCAGCAGGCCTTCCGCAACTTCCGCGTCGTGCCGCCCGGCACCGGCATCTGTCACCAGGTCAACCTTGAATATCTCGGACAGGTGGTGTGGACCAATTCGGAGGACGGCGAAACCGTCGCCTATCCCGACACCTGCGTCGGCACCGATTCGCACACCACCATGATCAACGGTCTCGGCGTGCTGGGCTGGGGCGTCGGCGGCATCGAGGCCGAGGCCGCGATGCTCGGCCAGCCTGTCTCCATGCTTTTGCCCGAGGTCATCGGCTTCCGCCTCACCGGCAGGCTCAAGGAAGGCGTCACCGCCACCGACCTGGTGCTCACCGTCACCCAGATGCTGCGCAAGAAGGGTGTCGTCGGCAAGTTCGTCGAGTTCTTCGGCCCCGGCCTCTCCAACATGACGCTGGCAGACCGGGCCACCATCGGCAACATGGCGCCGGAATATGGCGCCACCTGCGGCTTCTTCCCGGTGGACTCCGAAACCATCCGTTACCTCACCATGTCCGGCCGCGAGGAAAACCGCATCGCGCTGGTCGAGGCCTATTCGAAAGCGCAAGGCATGTGGCGTGACGCCGGCTCGGCCGACCCGGTGTTCACCGATCTGCTCGAGCTCGACCTCGGCGATGTGGTGCCGTCGATGGCCGGCCCGAAGCGTCCCGAGGGCCGCGTCGCCCTGCAGGACATCCCCGCTGGCTTCGCCAAGGCGATGGAGACCGAGTACAAGAAGGCCGCCGAGATCTCGAAGCGCTACGCCGTCGAGGGCACCGATCACGATCTCGGCCATGGCGACGTCGTCATCGCCGCCATCACCTCCTGCACCAATACCTCGAACCCGAGCGTGCTGATCGGCGCCGGCCTCTTGGCCCGCAACGCCAACCGGCGCGGCCTCAAGCAGAAGCCGTGGGTGAAAACCTCGCTCGCCCCGGGCAGCCAGGTGGTGGCCGAATATCTCGAGAAGTCGGGCCTGCAGAAGGAGCTCGACCAGATCGGCTTCAATCTGGTCGGCTTCGGCTGCACCACCTGCATCGGCAATTCCGGCCCGCTGCCGGCGCCGATCTCGAGGACCATCAACGATAAGGGCCTGATCGCCGCCGCGGTCTTGTCCGGCAACCGCAACTTCGAAGGCCGCGTCTCCCCGGACGTGCAGGCGAACTACCTCGCCTCGCCGCCGCTGGTCGTGGCACATGCGCTGGCCGGCACGGTGACCAGGGATCTGACGACCGAGCCGCTCGGCGAAGGCAGCGACGGCAAGCCTGTCTATCTCAAGGACATCTGGCCGACCTCGGCCGAGATCCAGGAGTTCATCGAGAAGAACGTCACCCGCGAGCTGTTCGCTCGCAAATATGCCGACGTCTTCAAGGGCGACGCCTATTGGCAGAAGGTCAAGGTGCCGGAAGGCCAGACTTACGCCTGGGACGACCACTCGACCTATGTGCAGAACCCGCCCTATTTCGCCGGCATGGGCCGCGCCTTCGGCAAGATCGGCGACATCAAGGGCGCGCGGGTGCTCGGTCTTTTCGGCGACAAGATCACCACCGACCACATCTCGCCGGCTGGCTCGATCAAGGCCGCTTCGCCGGCCGGCAAGTACCTCACCGAGCATGGCGTCGGCGTCGCCGACTTCAACCAGTACGGCACGCGGCGCGGCAATCATGAGGTGATGATGCGCGGCACCTTCGCCAACATCCGCATCCGCAACCACATGCTGGGCGAGAACGGCCGCGAAGGCGGCTACACGATCCACTATCCTTCGAAGGAGGAGATGTCGATCTACGACGCCGCCATGGAATACAAGCAGGAAGGCGTGCCGCTGGTGATCTTCGCCGGCGTCGAATACGGCAACGGCTCCTCCCGCGACTGGGCGGCCAAGGGAACGAATCTCCTTGGTGTCCGCGCGGTTATCGCCCAGTCCTTCGAGCGCATCCACCGCTCCAATCTGGTCGGCATGGGCGTCATCCCCTTTGTCTTCGAGGACGGCACCTCATGGGCCTCGCTCAATTTGAAGGGCGACGAGCTGGTCGAGATCGACGGCCTGGACACGATCAAGCCGCGCCAGAAGATGGTCGCCAAGGTGACCTTCGGCGACGGCACGGTGAAGAACGTGCCGATCGTCTGCCGCATCGATACGCTGGACGAGCTCGACTACTTCAAGAATGGCGGCATCTTGCAGTACGTGCTGCGGGATCTCGCTGCTTAACAGCTGCAAGGGAGTAGGGCTTAGGCAGTAAGCAGTAGGGAAACAGGACACCTACTGCCTACTGCCTACTGCCTACTGCCTACTGCCTACTGCCTACTGCCTACTGCCTACTGCCTACTGCCTAC